>JAJPHL010000030.1 GCA_021325275.1 Terriglobia bacterium
CGACCGAGACGTTTGGAAATCGTGGGCTTTAGCCCCCGGCAAACAACGGCTGATCCACAAGCTTGCCCAGTGGAAAGCCGCAGGGGCTAAAGCCCCAGGAAGAAGGCTTGCTGGCGGCACGGCTGAAGCCGTGCCCTGATACAAAATATACCTACCCGCAAGGGTTCGATTTCCGCAAGTCCTGTGATCGGAATTCCCATTGAGCCACTACCACAAGTTCCGAGTATTTGCTTTTACGCGGGCCTGGGAACTCGTTTCTACGGCACGTACAGAACGTAAACCACGTAGCAAATCACCGCGCCGACAGCGATCACCAGCAGACCGGACACGCGGCGCTTGTGCAGGAAAAACACCAGGACCAATCCCGTCGCCGATACCAGCGACATCACAATCGCCGACACGTCGATAATCGTGGACCACGCTTGACCGCTGTCGCGTCCTTTGTGCAGATCGTTGAGCACGGCAATCAATCCCATGCGCGTTTCGGTGACGTTGTATTGGCCCGTTCCGCGGGCGACGGTTGCTTCAGCGATGTACCCGGGTCCTTTGAAGGAGAGCTCGGCTTGCGTTTCGTCCGTGCGAAATTCGGAGAGCGCGCTCTTGATTCCCGGCGACTTCCGAAGGCTCGCGACGATCGCGGATTTGGCGGCGTCCTCGGAGAGGCCCGCGAGGTTCGTATCCAATTTGCCCTGCGATTTTGTGGTCCGTGGCGCGGCGGAAAAAAACTCGGCGTGATTCAGCGTCAGTCCTGTGGCCGCGAAGAACAGCAGCACCGCGAAGCTGAACATCGAGAGATAGATGTGCAGCCACCGCGAGACGGAGGCCAACTTCCGTTTGAAATGATGCCAGCGCGAATTCGGGTTCATGCGTTTTGAGCGCGCGGGCCGTAATCGACGACGACAGGTTCAAACTCGCCGGTTTCCTTCATCCCAATTCTGGCAGGTTTCGCGCCGCACTCGATGGTTCCAGTTACCTTGGCGTAGTCGCCGTGCTCGCGATTCGTCTCTACCGCAATGTGAAACGTGCCCTCGGGCACGGGATGGCCCGCGTCGTCGAGGCCATCCCAAACAATGCGGTACTTTCCTGGAGGCCGTGTCGGTTTGGTGATCGAGAATAAGCTTTCACGTCCGCCCGCTTGACTCCACCACGTGTGCAGTTCCGCCATCCAGCGCGGCTTGCTGGCCCACACGGCGATGCTGCGGACGAGTCTGCCGCTGGAGTCCTCGGCCCACACAGCCAGATACGGGCGATGCACGCGGAAGCCCTGGATTTCTTTCAGCGTCACGGTCACGGCGAGTTCGAATCCCGTGGGCCAGTCCGCCGCCGACCCGATGGTCCGGATTGTGGCCCTCTCCACTGCGCCAAAACGCGCGCTGCGCAAGGTTGCCCCATTGGGAGCGATCACTAACGCGGCCGCGCCCGGCGTGCGATCGACCAAGGCGATTCCCTGATCGTGCGATAAAACGCAACAAGCCGTGGCGAGCGCATTCGCCGTGACGCTGTCTGGCGCGACAACGGTGACATTTCGCGCGCCCGTGACCGGCGATCCCGTGCGCGGATCGACAATATGCGCGCCACGTTCGGACGTGCCGCTCGTCGCCGCGGCGCCGTCGGCAATTCGGATGTGTGTCAGCGGTTCGGAATTATCCGCGCCGGCGGGATGCGCCACGCCGATGGTCCGCGGCGAGCGCCCTCGAACCACAATGTCGCCGCCGATATTGAGCAGGGATCCCTCCGCGTGCGGCGCAGCCGACGTCGCAGCGCGAATCGCGCGATCGATGATGTACGACTTGCCCAAGGCGTCGACGTTGAGCTTGCCGCCGAGGCGTGAGGAGATCGCGCCGGAGGTTCGGGTGTGCCACTCCTCGTACGCCGCCAGCACTTCCGTAAGCTCGCGCGATGAGACGCCGCGCGAAATGTCGCTTTGCGGATCGCGCGTGTTGAGAATTCTCGTCAGCCGGTTGACCTCGGCAAACATCGCGGTTTCCGCGGCGCTGGCTTCGTCTTGCGAAAGCGCGTGACCGCTCAGCACGAGATCGAGCGATGTTCCCAGCACATGGTCGTGATGAAAATGATATTCCGGCGCGGTTCCCAACAAAGCTGCGGGAGCCAGCGCCGCGAGGGGCGTTCCTAAGAATCCACGTCGAGTAATAGGCATTGTTTTATTTAAGACGCAAGAACACCGCGAACGTCTGTAAAGAGATGTTTAGGCGAAACACGTTCCGAGTTCCCAGCCCGAGTTCCGAGTACATCTCAATCTGTGCAATCGGTGGATCATCTTGCTTGGAATCAGTGGAGCAAGCGAGCGGAATCGTCGATCGCCTTCGCCATTGCCGTGAGCGCCGCGGCCGTCTCCACGATTTGCGCCTTCGCTTCCGCCCAATTCTTTTGCTCGATCGCTTCGCGAACGCCCGGCAGCGTCTTCACGCCGTAGCCGGTGTAGAATCCCGGCGCGTAAATCCGATGACGATACCATTCGCGGCGGGGAAGTCCTTTGCCGAGCAGCGAGCGCTCCACATGCAGCAAGGCCGCGTCGAGCGCGGCGGAGGCACCGGCGCGCGAAAGGTCCGCGCTACCGAGCGCGGTTTCGTAATCAGCGGCGCTCTTCTTCAGCGCGGTGATGCCGTCCTTGAGCGGTGCGAAATCGAGCGCCGGCGCCGAGGAATCCCGCGGCAAACGCTCCACTTCGTCGACGTAGCGGCCGGCGGTCTCGGCGAAATCGCCGAACTCGTAAGGGATCACGTCGGCGTCGGCCATGCGCAGCACCGCGGTGGCGGACGCTTGCGCCAGAGTGCGTCCGTAAATGAAGGTGGAGTCCGAAAACTTCGTGTACCACGTGAACGAATCGTAGATCGAGTGATAGATGCCCGCGGAATTTCCGCCGTCGCCGCCGAATCCGAAATTCGCCGAGGGCACGCCGAGATGTTGCAGGAACGGCGTGTAATCCGATCCGGAACCGAGCGCGCCAATGCGCAGGTCCTTGCGATCGCGATCCGCGGCGTCTTGGCCGCCGCGTCCGCCACGTCCACCGCCGCCGGTGGCGGGTCCCAAACCTTCGGGCGGCCCGATTGGACGCTCGCGATTCATCGCCAAGAGCGATTTCCCGCTGTTCGGATCGTTGACGTCGCGTTCGAGTTCGTTGATGAATCGCTCAAGAATGTGCGATCCACCCGCGCCGAGACGTCCCTTTGCCGTTGTATCGGAGTTGAGATAGAACACTCCGCCTTTGTCGAGTTCAGCGGCGTGCTTCTCCGCCCATTCCGTCGATCCGAGCAAGCCCCATTCTTCGCCGTCCCAAGACGCGATGATGATTGTACGGCGCGGACGCCATCCGGTCTTCAGCAATTCCGCGAAGGCGTGCGCTTCTTCGAGCATCGCCGATTGACCGCTCAACGGATCGTCGGCGCCGTTCACCCAGGCGTCGTGATGATTGCCGCGCACCACCCAATCGTTGGGGAAATCCTTGCCGGGAATGCGCACGATCACGTCGAAAAGCGGACGCAGCTGCCAATCGAAGGCGAGATGCATGTGCACAACGGCGGGTCCGGGCCCGGTGTGATACGTGGTGGGCAGCGCGCCCTTCCACGCTTCAGGCACAACCGGTCCGCGAAGTTCCTTGAGGATCGGCAACGCGTCTCCGTAAGAAACCGGCAGCACGGGAATCTTCATCAGCGTTTTCGACTCCGCGCGCGTCAGCTTGCGACCGCCTTTTTCGCCCGCCCATCCGGGCGTGAGCGGATCGCCGGGATAGGTGGGCATGTCCATCACGCTGCCGCGCTGCACGCCTTGCTCGGGGCGATACGGACCCTCCGGGTAAACGTCGCCGCGCTCGTATCCGTCGTCGCGCGGATCGGAGTAGATGATGCAGCCGACCGCGCCGTGTTCATGCGCCACCTTTGGCTTGATGCCGCGCCAACTCGCGCCGTAGCGCGCCAAGACAATTTTTCCTTTCACGTCCACTTGCAGGCGCGCGAGTTCGTCGTAGTCCTCGGGACGTCCATAATTCACGTAGACCACTTGCGCGGTCACGTCGCCGTCGGCGGAATAGGCGTTGAAGGTGGGCAGCTGCTCGGCGTCGGAAGAATCTTTGTCCTCGCTGATGACCGGCTCTTTCAGTTGCATGCGATAGTGCGTGGGCGCGGTCATCTCGACGCTGCGCTCCTTCGGATAGGGCATCAGGGCTTCAAATTCCTCGAGGTGCGCATCGAGTCCCCAGGATTTGTACTTCGCCAGAATGTACTCCGCGACGCGCTTGCTGTTCGGATGTCCCGCGTGATGCGGCTCTTCGCTCATGAACTTCATGGCGTCGCGGATGCGATCGGCTTGCGGCACGGCTTGGAGTTTCTTCTCGAGCTCGCGCTCGGCGGCAGCGTGCTGCGGCGAGAATCCGCGAATCGCGGTGTCGGGCGCGCTTTGCGAGAGCAGCAGCGCGGCGAAAAGAGCAGGGACACAAAGACGAAGTGTGCGTTTCATGATGCGACTATCGTATGGGGAAGAGGCGGGAATTGTCCAGAGGGCGAGTTTCTTGCATGCTCGCGAGCCGGACCGCCGATGAATCAATCTTCAATGACTCGGGCCGTGATCCGCGGTACCGTCCGACCACTTTTCAACCGGCACCATGAAGATCGTGAGCCGATCCTCCGGCACCTTGCCTGAGATAATCGGCGACCCCGGCACGTCGGCGCCCCACGCAGCGGCGTCGGCGAGCGGGACGAAGAACATCAAGTGCGGATGCCAGTGCACGCCAGCGTCGCCGAGGTATTGTTGCTTCGAAAGCATGTAGGACATCGCGCCGGTTTCGATCGACGGGATTTCCTTTTTATCGAGTGCTGCCTTGATTGCTTCGGCGATTTGCGCCTTCGAGCGTCCCGACAACGCCAGCTCGGATTTCTTGAGTGTCAGGGGCAGATAGGTGCGCACGGCGGGCGCGTTGAGGCAGATGGGTCCGCGCGTTTTGGGATTCCAAAATCCCGGATCGGCTTGTGGCGCGGACCAAGATCGCTCGACCAGGCAAACGAAGTCGTTCTTTCCTTTTGCGGCCGTTTCGTAGCCGCGTTTTCCCAGAACCATCACGGTGGCATCGCGCGACACGGCCTCCGGAGCCGCGCTCCGTGCCAAGGCGATCTCGGCGCTTCGCTCCATGAGGTATTGATCGGCGGGCGCCATATTCGGATAAGGCGAGTTCTGGGCTTGCGCGAGTCCCACCAGAACGAGCGCGAACAAGAAAGATCGGAATGAGATCATAGTGCGCCCAATCTAGCACACCTTAAAGGAAGGGATTTAGGACTCTCACAGAGCCGCACTGCTGGCCGGAGGACAAATCTTCAGTCCACAGGATTGAGCATCCGAGTTCGGTGGCGCTGTTGAGGATCAGAGCGTCCAACCAGGGAATTTGGTGGCGGTCTTTGAGATCGATTGCAGAGAGAATGCTGGCATGCGAAGGTTGATGGACGGTCCAGTGATCCAACTCAGCGATTGTCGCGCGTAGTTCTTCGGCAGGCAAAGGTAGTTTTCGCGTCGCAGTGGAGTAAAGCTCGATCAAGACTTGAGTGCTGATCGCGCCTGCACCAGTTTCAAATAAGCGCGCTATCAAGGACTTCGCCTTGTGGCGTTTCGAACCCGCCGTCAGATCCAAGGAATAAAAGAAGATGTTGGTGTCAACGAACTCAACGCTCATGGATCTCGTCTCGAGTCCAAGCAATCACGCCGTTGGTGCCGAGGTCGAATCCCTTCTCCATGCGCGCCAAGAAACGCTTCTTCTTCTCTTGATAGTCCGCATCCGAGACCTTGGCTACGCGCTCCCGCTCCTCGATGAGGCGCAATGCCTCACCCACCACTTCAGCGGAGTCCTTGAACTTTCCGCTGTCGACTAGCTCTTGCGTCAGCCGTTCCTGTTCAGGCGTCAACGAGATCGTCATAACCGGATTTTACCATGGTATGATCCGACCGATGGCCACCGACTGGAAGACTCACGGCATCAAAATCGTCCGCGCGTGCGACATGGACACCAACACGCCGCAGACGCCCGGCATGACGCGCGCCGCGGCCATCACGCGCGCCAAAACCGGCGCAAGCAAGCTGTGGGCCGGCACCGTGGTCGTGCAGCCGAACGCCAAGACGTCGGCGCATCATCACGGGGAACTGGAAAGCGTGCTCTACGTGATCCGCGGCCGCGCGCGATTCCGCTGGGGCGATCACCTGGAGTTCGTCGAAGAAGCGGGTCCCGGCGATTTCATCTACGTGCCACCGTACGTGCCGCATCAGGAGATGAACGCGAATCCGGATATTCCGGTGGAAGTGGTGGTCGTGCGCAGCGGACAAGAGCCGATCGTGGTGAATCTCGATATCCCGTCGCCCGAGCCGCTCGAAGAAGCCAAGTGGATCGATCCGATTCATCCCGCATAACTCACCGATGGAACGTTTGAAATGGGCCGCGTGCGGCGTGGTGCTGTTAGGCGCAGTTTTCGCCGCGTACTCAAACCACTTTCACAACGACTTTCATTTCGACGACTCGCATACGGTTCAAGAAAATCCCTTCATCCGTGATCTGCACAATATTCCGCGATTCTTCACCGACGGCACGACGTTCTCCAGCCTTCCCACAAACCAATCCTATCGCCCCCTGATTTCGACAACCTTGGCGATTGATTACCACCTCGCACACGGACTGAATCCGCTGTGGTTTCACGTCGACACGTTCATCTGGTACGTCTTGCTGCTGGTCGCGCTGTTTTTTCTCTTCCGGCGCGTGATGGAAGCGAGCGCGCCCGATCCCGGCGCTTCTGATCCAAATGCCGCCTACATCGCGATGCTTGCCGTCGCGCTTTTCGGATTACATCCGGTTTGCGCGGAGAGCGTGAATTACATCGTGCAGCGCGGCGAGATTCACTCGACGCTCGGCGTGGTGTTGGCGATGGTGATGTACATCGAGTGGCCGCGCGGCCGCGTGACGTGCCTGTACTTGCTGCCGGTGATCATCGGATCGCTCTCAAAACCGCCGGCGCTGATGTTCCTGCCGATCGTGTTCATCTACGTCTATTTGTTCGAAAGCGAAGGGTCAATTGTTGAACGCGGCATGCGGGCCGCGCGTGCAGCCATCCCCGCGGTCATCGTTTTCATCGGAATGAGCGCGCTGCAATGGCGCATGACGCCGAAGACGTACAGCAACGGCGCAACGTCGGCGTATCTCTACTGGCTGACGCAACCCGGCGTGATTCTGCATTACATCAAACAGTTTTTCCTGCCCACCGATCTCACCGCCGACACCGATCGCGAACTGGTCAGCGGAATCCTGAGCGAAAACTTCGTGTTGAGCATGGCGATGATCACGATGATCTTGGGCGCGATTTGGCCGCTCCTGAGGAAGCGCGACATGCGCGCGTTCACGTTCGGCCTGTGGTGGTTCGCGTTCGCGCTGGCGCCGACGTCGCTCGCGCCGCTGGCCGAGGTCGACAACGACCATCGCATGTTCTTCCCGTTCGTGGGACTCACGCTGGCCGTCGTGTGGGGCGTCTCGCGGATCAAGCTGCTTTCGCGATTTCCGAACGTGACGGCTGTCGCCGCCGCGCTGATTTTGGCGGGATGCGCGTGGGGCACGCACGAGCGCAATGCCGTTTGGCATTCCGAAGAGTCGTTGTGGAAAGATGTCAGCGAAAAGAGTCCACACAACGGGCGCGGGCTGATGAACTATGGTTTGACGCTGATGGGAAAGGGCGATCTCGAAGGCGCGCTGGATCTTTTCACGCGCGCCGAAGCGTTCACGCCGGAGTACGCGACGTTGAAAATAAACTTGGGCATCGTGCACGGCGCGCTCGAACACGACGCCGAGGCGCAAGCGAAATTCCACGAGGCCATCGAGCTATCGCCGGACGACGCGCAAACCTACTACTACTACGCACGCTATCTGCACGAGAAACGCAAGGACGATGAGGCGATCCCGTTGTTACGGAAAGCGTCGAGTATGAATCATTCCTACGCCGAGCCGCTCTATTTGTTGATGGAGGTTTACTCGGATCGTCACGATGCCGCGAATCTGCGCGCCACAGCGCAGGAAACGTTACAGCTTTTTCCAGGTGATGAAACTGCCGCGAAGTACTTGAAGCCTTAGCGCAACCAAAAGCGGAGGCCGGACATGGCAAGGTCTTCCATTCCCGTGTCGACCACAACCGCCGTGAATGTCCGATAGTTGCAAATGCACTCGACGGCCAGCGCGGCAGCCGCCAGCGTCACGCCCGCGCGCGCGGGTAGCTTGCGCGCTAGCGTCGTGAGTCCGATTCCAGCGAGCAGCGCAAAACAACCATCGGCGGGACTCAGCAGGCGCAGGCATTTGAGCGCCGGCGCAAAGGTCACGAAGAATAAGCAGACTCCGGCGACGGCCGCAAGGATTCCTCCCATCGCGCGGCGTTCGCGCGGCAAGAAAAACGCGCCTGCCACGGCCATGATCGCGGTGATCGGGCCGATCTTGAACAGCGCGGCGAAAAATTCGTACCAAGTTCCCGTGTAGTTTTCCGCGGTCCAACTATTGGGGTGGGGAAGCAGCCAGTTTCCGGGGGTTGGCACGATCGCGGCGAAGATTGCCGCGTCGCCGCAGAGCAAGCGCACGATTCCCAGCGCCGCTGCGACCGACGCCACGCCGCCCATGGCCAACGCCGCCGCGCCCTTCCACGATTTGTCCTGAAACGCGAGCGATGCGGTGAGCCACAATCCGCACACGCCGTAGTAAACCGCGAGCGACTCCTTCACCAGCATCGCGGCACAACCCACGGCGAGAAACAGCACGTACAACGCCGAGCGCTTGCGATTTTCCGGGCGCGCGATCACGCAGGTAATCGCGACCAACAGCGTGCTCATCAGCCCGGCCATGCTGTCGGTCCAGGCTCTTCTTGCGATGCCAAGTTCGGTGACGGATACAGCGAGAAACGCGGCGGCAGCGACGCCGGCCCAGGGATCAAAGGAAGACGCGCCGATCCACGCGACAAGCGCCATCACCAACACGCTCGCTGCGAGCGAGATGTCGGCGCCGGTTCGCGCGTCCCGCGCCTTTTCCAAACGCATAGCGGCGGCCATCAGGAGAATCTGCCCTACGCGCGTTGGCGCGGGATATGTCCAGAGGTCGCCGGCCGAGGCGTAGTCGGCGAACACCACGGGAAATGCGCCGATTCCGTAGTCGGCGATTTGCGTGGCGTAATCGGTGTAAGTTTGTTCGTCCGGACTGCGCGAATCAACATCGAGATGATGAGCGAAGCGCAGCGCCGTTCCGATCGCCAGCACGGCGGCAAGCGCCAGCCATGCGGGCTTCACCATCCAGCGCCCTTCGTTCCCGTCTTGAGGCGATACAACGCGCTCGACGACGCGATGTAGAGCCACGATCCGTCGCCGCCCCAGTTCAGATTCGCGCTGGCGGCTTTAAATTCGATCGTGCCCAAATGCGTACCGTCGGGCGCGAACAAGCAGATTCCTCCAGGACAGGCGGCCCACAAGTTGCCATCCTTGTCGACCTTGATACCGTCGGGCGAGCCGGTGTGTCCCTTGACCCACGGCGTGGAGTCGAAGAAAACGCGTCCGCCATCGACGGTGCCGTCGCTCTTCACGTTGTACGCCATCCACACGGCATTTTGGGGATCGGACACCGAGATGTAGAGGATTTTTTCGTCCGGTGAGAACGCGATTCCGTTCGGCGCTTTCAAGTCCTTGATGATCAGCGTGAGCTTGCTGTCTTTGCTGCCGGGCTTGGCGATGCGATAAACACCTTGGAAGGGAAGTTCCTTCGCGGGATCGTCCCAGCGCTTCGGCAATCCGTACGGCGGATCGGTGAAATAAAGATCGCCGTTCTTCCGATAGCAAAGATCGTTAGGACTATTCAAGCGTTTGCCTTCGTACTTGTCGGCCAGCGTGATTTTCTTGCCGTTCGCCTCCACGCGCGACACGCGGCGATCGCCGTGCTCGCAAAGCGTCAGGCGGCCTTTCGCGTCGTAAGTGAGTCCATTTGATCCCGGCTCGGGACCCGTAAACGGCGCGGTGCCGGTGTAACCGCTGGGATTCATGAACAGCGACACGCCGTCCTTGGGCGACCACTTGAAGATGGAGTTTTTCGGAATGTCCGACCAGAGCAAGTAGCCTTCCTTCTTGTTCCACACCGGACCTTCCGACCACACGTGGCCGTCATCGAGTTTTTCAGCGACAGTTCCGGGCGGGATCAGCTTGTCGAAGCGCGGATCGACTTTGTGAAAGGTCGGCGGCGGGGAGACCGCACCGTGTTGCGCGAGAAGCGAAACCGTGGCGAGGGCCGCGGCGGGAAGGAAGAGTTTCGTTTTCATGACTATCCACAGATAACACAAAACCATCCACAGATTACACAGATTGCACAGATTAAGAACTCGGGATCGCGACAAGGTTGGGGTTTAGCCAGATCCTCAGCGTCGTAATCTGTGCAATCTGTGTAATCTGTGGATCGTTCTTGAATCTGTGGATGGTATTCTAACGCCACGATGACTTTCTTGCTTGGCGCTCTATTGAGTCTCGCATCCATCCGTGGACTCGCGACAACCGACTACTCGATTGAAGCGATCCGCTACGCCACTGTGAAAGACTTTCCCACGGCGGGCCTGATCATGGGCGCGCCGCGCGACCAGAAAACGGATATCGCCATGGTCGTGTGGCTGGTTCGCGGCGGCGGCAAGACCATTCTGTTCGACAGCGGATTCCATCGCCAGAAGTGGATCGATCAATTCAACGTCAGCGATTTTCTCTCGCCCGACAAAGCGGTGCAGGAAGCGGGCGTCGACGCCGCGTCAATCACCGACATCGTGATTAGCCACGCGCACTGGGATCACATGGGCGGCATCGACCTATTTCCCAACGCGACCATTTGGATCCAGAAGGCCGAGTACGAATACTACACCGGCGCCGCGTGGCAGCCGGGCGGCAAGAAAGGCGGCATCGACGCCGACGATATCACCGAGCTTGTGAAGCGGAATCTTGCGGGCAGAGTTCGACTCGTGAACGGCGACAACGTGGAGATTTTCCCAGGGATCACGGTCTACACCGGCGCGCGACACACATTTTCGTCGCAATACTTGCGCGTGGCTGGCGAAAAACCGTACGTACTGGCGTCGGACAATTGCTACACGTACGAAAACCTAAGGTCGCATCGCGCCAGCGCCACGTTTGAGACCGCCGATCAGCCGGGGAACATCGCGGCGCAGGAGCGGATGGTTCAACTGGCGGGATCGGCCGACCGCGTCGTGCCGGGTCACGATCCCGCGCAGTTTGAAAAGTTCCCGACCAAAGGGAGGGTCGCGAAGATTCAGTAGGACAGGCGTCCTCGCCGGCCGCCCCAAAGAGCCTGTGTGAAAAACTCGCCCCGAAGGAGTCTGCGGGACAATTCAGCCCCGAGCCTGCGGCAGCAGGCGGAACAATGTTAGCCCATGGCGAGGCGGTTTTTGCCGAGCCTGGGGACACTGTTGTTTCGAGTACGAGCCTGCAGCGCAGGCGGCACAGGCGAATCGGATGGCACGGTTGTCTGTGTCGCCAGCTCCGCAGGCTCTGCCCGCTAAGGATTACCCCAGGCTCGGCAAAAAACGCCTCGCCAGGGGCTAACGTTGCGCCGCCTGCTTCCGCAGGCTCGGAGTTGCGTTGTGACACAGACTCCCAACGGACAGGCGAGGACGCCTGTCCCACACTCCTACAGATCCACTTCCACCACGTCGTCGGGGAACATGCCGTCGTCCATCATCGCCTGCGCGATTTGCGCGGCCGAAACATGGTAGCGGTTGGTGTCGATCAGGAAGCGGAAACGGTCCACCAAATCCTGGCGAACACCGTAAACGTCCGAAGACTGTTTCTCGAATTCATCCAACATCACCGCCGTGAAGCTCTTCTGCATTCTTACCGCTGATTTGCTCATGTTGTTAGTTCCTCCTCACAGACATACATCGGCGGTCAGTGAGAGAACTTTAATCGTCGACTCATCGAACCCCAATAATTCGGTAAGTCGCTTTTTTACATAGGCTTGGTGGCTTTCTGGATCGTCAGGCGAGGTGCTGGGCCCACCGCGGAAGAGGTCGGCACACCTTTAGTCGGCACACCTTTATACGTGTTGTCCCCTCACCAATTGCCGAACTTAGATGGCTCGACCTACTTCTTCGGCGTGTCCTTCGGCTTGGGAGCCGCCGCCACGCGATAAGGTTTCAGCACCTTGCAGAACTGGCGGGCGACGTCCGCAGCCCCGGCAGGACCGGAAAACACTCCGATTCCCTTGCTGGCCACAAGCACCATCGAGCTGTTTTGGTGCTTCAGTTCGAACGGAAAATCGAAGGCAAACGTGTAGCCAACATGCAAGACGGTGTCCGCCAGTTTAGGGTCGTCCACGATCTGGATGTGCAGAGGCGCAAACTCCTTGTTCCGATTCAATTGCGCCTTAACCTGATCGCTGGCGAAGAATTGGGCCTCGCGTGCATCGACGAACATCGTACGGAAATTCCGCAAGATGAAGTCGGAGTCTCGGGACTTACTCAGAAGGTCGGAACGTTCATGATCGTCCGGGCTTGCGTGGGTATCGAGCTTGTCGACCGGGACCGACGGCGGTTCGGGGATCGGCGCGGGTCGCGGGACGATGGACGCTGGAGGTACAAGCGCGGTTCCGCTGGCGAAACTCTTTGTAGGAGGCGCGTCTGCCAAACCTGCGACGCTCTCGATCGGCACGGCGAAGTTCAGATTCTGCCCGGCAATGAGTGATGCCACGACGATCCCGAGCGCTCGTCCGTGCGAGTCTAAAAGCACGCCGCCGCTCGATCCCGGAGAAATCGGCGCTGTGTGTTGAATCAATTTATAGCCGCTGCCGGCCCCTTGAACCTCGTCCGCTAGCCGATACGCCGAGACGACTCCCGAAGAGACGGACCAGGGTAGCGCAGCCGCGTGCGCTATGACCGTGACGGGATCACCCGGCTTGGCGTTCGCGGCGCTGCCCAGGCTCACCGTGGGCAGTCCCACGGCTCCCACTTTGATCGCCGCTACATCGCGGCGCTCATCGACGCCCAACAATTGCACCTGATCGAAAACCTCCCCGTTCTTGAAGCGCACCTGAATCGAGTACGCGCCTTTTACCACGTGGTAAGCCGTTAGCAGGACACCGTTCTCGCGAACAACAATGGCCGATCCGACTCCAACGCGGGTATTCTCCGGCGCCGATCCTGTTAAGACCATCGCCACCGAGGGCGTCGATCTTTCGGCAATCTGCTCCGAGGTCAGGGGCGCGGGTGAAGATTGCGCTAGGGCGTAGGAAAGGAGCGAAAGTGAAATCCACAAGGAAAACCTGCGCAGACAGCTTTGAGAAAGGCGCCGCATCCCCGAATCATAACTCTGAGGCACGATTAGTGTTCAGGAAAAGAGAAAACGGGCACCCCATTCCAGCGACCAGGCTCTATGGTTTTGCCGGCGGCTGAATCTGGTTATCGTATTTTGGGCCTAAACCCAAACCGGTGAGCGAATGCGCGTCGGGCTTGCCTGTGGGTTTCGATCCGTGATCCTGCTGATACTTCGCCAGCGCCGCCTGGGTTGTGGCGTCCCATTTACCGCTGGGTTCGCCGCTCAAATAGCCCTGCGACTTGAGCGCTTCTTGAATCTGGCGGGAACGTTCGCCGTCGGGTTGGGTTTGGCGCTGGGGAACTCGCTTGCCGCTCGACGCAGACTTCGAGCTGGACTTGCTGGAGGAAGTGGATTTCTTCTTGGACGAGGAACTCTTCTTGGCGGCCGTCTTCTTGGCGGCCGTTTTCGAGCCGGTAGCAGCCGCGGGGGATTTCGTTTGCGAAATCCCCCACACGGACGCGATCAAAATCGCGGCGAGAAGAACCCGTCGCACGGTTATGGCAATTGTCCGGCCAAGAAGTACGTCGAGGTCCGGTTGCCCGGACCGCGGCGCATCACCTTGAACGCCACGTCGTCGCCCGACTTCAGCGTCTTCTGGATGTTGCGCACGTCGTCGGTGTTCTTGATCATTTTGCGGTTGATCTCCAGGATCACGTCGCCGCGCTGAAGTCCGATGTCTTCGGCGAAACTGTCGCCGTCCACGTCCATCACCGCCACGCCGTCGGTTCCGGAGATCCCCATGCGGCTGGCCAGTTCGGAATTCATGTTTTGAATCTGGACGCCGAACTTCACCGCGGCGGCATCCTGCGGCTCGTTCTCGGGCTTGTCCTTCTTGTTGCTGCCCGATTCGTCGAGCACTTCCAGGCGATCGCCAACCGCGCACTTGATGTCGAGTTCCTTGCCGTCACGCAGTATGTGCAACTTCACGGATTGTCCAATGGGCGTTTCGCTGATCTTCGCCACCAGGTCGTTGCCCGTTGGCGTCGGCGTACCGTCGACCGTGAGGATCACGTCGCCCACCTGCACGCCGGCCTTCTCCGCGGGACGATCGGGCAGCACACGATTCACCAGCACGCCTTCGCGATTGCCCGCGTACACGCGCAAGGCCGACGCGTTGTTCTCCACGGCAAATTCTATCCCGATGGATCCGCGCATCACGCGGCCGTTCTTGATGAGCTGGTTGTAAACCTGCACCGCGGTCGAGGAAGGCAGCGCGAAGCCCACGCCTTCATACGATCCGTGATTGGTGATGATCGCGGTGTTCACGCCGATCACTTCGCCGGCCATATTCACCAGCGGTCCACCGGAGTTACCGGGATTGATCGCGGCGTCGGTTTGCAGGAAATGTTGGAAGCTGGAGAGCGACGGTATGTCGCGGCTGTCGCGCCCTTTCGCGCTGATGATGCCCGCGGTTACCGTGGCGTCGAGGCCGAACGGGCTGCCAATCGCGAGCACCCAATCGCCTACGTTCATGCCTTCCGAATTTCCCATCTTCGCGGCCAGAAGCGGTTTCTTCGGCTCGATCTTGATCACCGCGAGATCGGTGTCTTCATCCACGCCGATAATCTTCGCGACGTACTGTGTGGGATCGCCGGCGAGTTTCACGCGCACACGATCGCCTGCCTTGTCGCTTTCGCCGTACACCACGTGGCGATTCGTCAAAATATAACCCTTGGGATCGACCACAATACCGGAACCGAGGCTGCGCTGCTTCATATCAGCGCCGGGTCCGCCTTCACCGCCGCCTTGTCCGCCGAAGAAGCGGTCGAAGAAATCCTGAAAGTCGTCGGGATTCTGCGGGCGCGTCTGCGGCTGTGTGCCGCGTTGGCCGGGGCCGACGCGCTGCCGCACTTGCGGATGCTTGATCGTGGATTCCACGTTAATGTTCACCACTGTCGGCCCGACCATCTTGGCCACTTGCACGAACGCCGAAGAAAGTTGCGCCGGGGCGGGGATCGAAAGCGGCGTCGCGCCCGGAGCGACTTGCTCGTGCGCCGCGCCGACCGCGCTCGTGATCACGGTGCCGATGACGACACCCATGGCCAGCGTGAACAGAATGACGCTGGTGGAAAGCAGTTTGCGTGTGCGCAGGTTGGTGAACATGTTGTTGACACTCATTGGAGAAATCCTCCCAAAGGATAATTCAAGTATAGCACTATGGATTTGACGAGATTCGTGGCGCGGACGTTACCATGTGTAAATCGCTGTGAAGTCTTGGTACATCCTAGACTTCGATCGCCGTCCGCCGCCCGAGAAGCTCGGCCAACAGAATTCCGCCGAGAATCAGGAGCGCACCGCTGGTAGCGCTTACTCCAAGACGTTCGTGCAGCACGATTCCTGACGTGATCCACGCGAAAACCGGCTCGCTTGAGAAAATCAGCGCGGTGTGCGACGACGTGGTGAATTGCTGGGCCCACGCTTGGATCAAAAACGCCGCGGCCGTGCCGACGAGTCCCGTGATCGCGACGGCCCACCAGACGACCGGAGCATTGCTCAACGGCATGGGTGACGCGGCGAACGTCAGCAGTGCGAGAATTGCGGCGGTGACCGCCTGACCCGCCGCGAGGTCGCGCGGACGCACGCGAGGACTGTAGTGTCCCATCAGCAAAATGTGTACGGCGAAAAAGAATGCGCACGCGAGGGTCCACAGGTCTCCGCGATTCATAGACGCGCCGAAAGTATTTTGGTGAGCAGCGCCCGTCAGCAGGGCGAGTCCCAGGAGCGCGATCACCGCACCCGCGATCACGCCCCAATGCGGGCGCACGCGTTCCACCGCGCACGCCGCGAGCGGCACGATGATCACGCAGAGTCCCGTGATGAACGCGGATTTCGAGGGCGTCGTGAAGCGCAGTCCTTCGGCCTGCGTGAAGCATCCCACGTAGAGGAAGATGCCGGTGAGCACTCCGGCGGCGCGCGCCTTCAGTGGATTTCCGCCGACGGCGAGCAACGCGACCGCGGCGACCGCGAATCGCAATACGATGAACACCAGTGTCGCGACGTGGCGCAGGGCGGCTTGTTCGAGGACGAATGTTGCTCCCCACACCACGCACATGGCGAGGAGCAGACTGTCAGCTTGTAGCCGGCGCGGCATTTTCGGCGGCTTTTTCGGGAGTGTCCGCCGCGGGCACGGCAATCGCGCAATCCGGATAGCGCGAACGAATGCTCTGACGCGCCGCGGCGATCAACTTTTTGGTTTCGGGACCCAGTTCCATTTTCTCCGACGACGTTTTGCGATAGCCGGAGACAATCACCTTTTCGCCGTTTAGGAGTCCAGTGATTTCCACCGATCCCGTTGCCTTCCACGGATCTCCTTCGGCCGCCGGAGCCCAAATCTTCACCGACGGCTTGATGTGAACGCCTTCCGCCGCCGGCTTCAAGTTGCCTTCGCTCATCAGCGATTGAAAGTCCTCGACCGACAACACCACATCCGGCCGCGCGGCGTGCGTTTCCTCCGCGGATGCTTCGGGCACGGCGTAAATGGCGCGATTCACGGGCGTGATCGTGGGCCGCATCAGCGGCGAGAAGATCACGTCGTCGATATTTTCGTGCTCGGTGAAAATCATGGCCATGCGCTCGATCCCGGGGCCGATGCCGGTGGTCGGCGGCATGCCGTACTCCATCGCCTCGACGAAGTCGTAGTCCAGCGGATGGAACTCGCCGGAATCGCGATCCTCGGGGCGATACGCCTTGCGCCACGTTTCAAGCAACTGCACGGGATCGTTTTGTTCCGACCAGTTGTCCCCGCACTCCATGCCGGAGATAAAGATTTCGAAGCGTTCCACGTAACGCGGATCTTCCGGCATCGGCTTGGCGAGCGGCGAGATTTCGATGGGGTGTCCGAAGACGAGGGTCGGCTGAATCAGCGTTGGTTCCACTTTGTGCGCGAAGACGGCCACAAGCGCCTCGCCGATCGACGGCGCGGGTTCGCGAATCCCAAATTCTTTCATCCACGCATGCGCTTCGTCGAGCGAGGCGCACGTGCGAAAGTCGTGGCCCGTTTCCTGCAACACGGCGTCGCACATGCTGACGCGCCGCCACGCCGCCGCGAAGTCCACTTCTTTTCCTTGCACTTGGAATTTTGTGCGGCCGAAGACGGATGTGGCCACGAAGCGGAACATGTCTTCGATCAGGTTCATGTTGTATTCATAGTTCTCGTACGCGGTCATCGTCTCGACGAGCGAGAACTCCGGATGATGGCTGCGGTCGATGCCTTCGTTGCGGAAGCAGCGGCCGATCGTGTAGACCTTGTCGTATCCCGCCACGATCAAGCGCTTCAAGTACAGTTCGTGCGCGATCGAGAGATACATGTCGCATCCGAGCGCGTTGACATGCGTGAGAAACGGCTTGGCCGTTCCGCCGCCGTACTGCGGCTGAATGTTGGGCGTGGGAAATTCCAGAAATCCGCGATCGATCAGGAAAACGCGCACCGCCTGAATGATTCCGGCGACGGCGGCGAAGCGGTTCTTGGAATCCGGCTCGAGAATCGTGTCGAGATAACGCTTGCGGAGGATCAACTCGCGATCCTTCATGCCCGACCACTGATCGGGCATCGGACGCAGCGACTTCGTGAGGACGCGGAAATCCTCGATCATCACCGAAATCTCGCCGCGCTGCGATTTTCCGACGGTGCCCGTGCCTTCGACAATGTCGCCGACGTCGAGCAAGTTCACCGAGTCGTAGCCGAGCGTGCCCCGCGCCGGATCGGTGGCCGCGACCGATTGGCGCTTCAGCAATAGTTGGATCGTCCCAGTTTGATCCTGAATATGTCCGAAGGAAACAGAGCCTTGTTTGCGCCAGGACATCAAGCGTCCCGCGACGGTGACGCGCGTGTTCTCATGCTTTTCGTAATCGGAAAGCAGCGGCGCGATGTAATGCGTGCGCGCGCTGGTGGCGCGAAATGGATTTAGGCCAAGCGAACGTAGCGACGCGATCTTAGCGAGTCGCGCCTCGCGAATATTTACCAGAGGAATGCTGGACATAGTGTTTTCAGACGAAAGGAAATGATATCACCGGCTGGCGCGAAATCGGTCCAGGGCCGGAGTACAATCGTGGTCCATGCCGATCGTCTCGACGTTCTTCGGAATCGTGATTCGTATGTACTATCGCGAACACGAACCCGCTCACTTCCACGCTGAATATCAAAGCGTTCAGGCGAAGTTCGATTTCGAAGGCCGCTTGATTGTCGGCCGGATGCGTTCACGAACCGCAAAGCGCTTAATTCGGGAGTGGGCGAAAGCCCATAAAGAAGACTTGGAAAAGAACTGGAACAGCGCGCTGACTGGCCAGCCGCTTGATCGAATTGAACCACTGGAGTAGCTTAAACATATGCAGGATTTGCCGTTGGTAACAAACGCGACCTACCGCGGAGGATTTCGAATTCGTTTAACCTTCAGCGACCGGTTGGAGGCGACGGTAGATTTTCGCCCGTGGCTGGAGGGTCCTGTCTTCGAGCCGCTGAAGGCCGCCGCCTACTTTCAGCGATTCTTCCTCGATGGCGGCACGGTCGCGTGGCCGAACGGCGCGGACATTGCGCCGGAAACCCTATACGAGTCGGCAGTTCGGGCGCATCGCATTCGAGGCCCTCTAAAGAAACGTGCCGTCCCGAAAGCCCGTACGCGGAAAGCGTCCGCCGGCAAGCGCTAGGAAGGTAATGATTCGTTAGCTACGACGGTTCTAAAGTGCGCCGCTCCGAGGCGGCCGGTTGATTCTGCGAGCCACTAGTTCAATTCCTGGACAGCGAAACCTGGTCTCAACAAGGTTGCAGGAAAGATCGGTACGGTGGTTAGCCCAGGACGTTGTTAACTCGCGACGGCTTGTTATGCCTCACCCGCCAGCGCGATCGTTGCTAGAAGAATGCGCTGCAATCCAAGCACGCGACCCTCGGGATCGAACCACTCGGCGGTAGAGTGCGTTCCGCCGCCGCGTCCGCCCGCGCCGATGCAAACCGCTTCAATCCCGAGCGAAAACGGCACGTTGGCGTCCGTCGACGACTGTTCCAGCCGCGTCGCGATCCCCAAATGTTGGTCGACTTCGCGCAGCACCGCGAGAATCCGCGCGTTTTCGGGCAACGCCGCAGCGGGACGATGGCCAATGTCGGTGATGGCCACGCGCAAACCTCCGCGAGAAGCCCGCCGCGATTCGTGCTCGGACGCGGCCTCGGCAATTTCCTTTACCCGCGCGGCCAGGCGCGTCATTTCGTTTTCGCAACTTGAGCGAATGTCCACTTTCATCGTGGCGGACGTGGGAATGGAGTTGACGCTTGTGCCGGCGCGGATTTCCGTCACCGAGCAGGTGCTTTGCGCGCCTTCGCTCAGCGGCACGCCGGCGATCTCGCCCACCGCGCGGCCGAGCGCATACACCGGATTCACCGTGCCGAAATCGCGCCAACTGTGACCGCCCGGACCTTCGAACGACACTTCAAACCGCCGGCTGCCCAATCCTTCCGTCACCACATGCTCATGCCCGGGACCATCGACCACCAGCACCGCGCGCAGTTTCTCAGTGAGGGACCCGTGACTCAGCAAGTGCCGCATGCCGCGCAAATTCCCTTGGCCCTCCTCGCCGACGTTGGGGACGAACAGCAGCGTGTCGCGCGTTTCGATCGCGCATTCGCGCACCACGCGTGCCACGGCGAGCAGCGCGGAGAGTCCCGCGCCGTTGTCGGTGACGCCGGGGCCGAGCAGGCGTCCGCGTTCGCGGCGCACGGCGACGGCCGTGTTGCGCGGAAAAACGGTGTCGAGATGCGCGGTGACAGCAACAATCTTGCGGTCGCGCTTCGCCGCCGCGCCGGGTATTTCCGCGAGCACGTTGCCTTCGGAATCTTGCCTCACGTTTTCCAATTTCAAGCGCGTGAACTGGCGAACAAAATATTCGGCGCGGGCATGCTCCTCGAAACTCGGAGCGGGGATGGCGCAGAATTCCGCTTGGCGGTCCGTGATCCAATCTTCGTAGCTCGCCAGGCGCGCCAGCGCCTTGCGCACGGCGGGCAGCGCGGCGAATTCGGCGACGGAGGGCATCCGTTCCCAGTGTAACGCAGCCGCCGGTCTAGCCCACAATCCTGGAACAAACTGCTCCGGCGTTCGTACAACTTCACCAAGGGGGGATCGATTCATGATCCAAGACATTCGCTTCGCCTTCCGGATGCTCGCGAAAAATCCCGGATTCACCATCGTCGCCGTGCTTTCACTCGCGCTCGGCGCGGGAGCCAACTCCGCGATGTTCAGCCTGGCCGACGCATTGATCCTTCGCCCGCTACCCGTGAAGAGGCCAAGCCAAGTGGTCACGATTGTCAGCCAAACCGGACCCTTTACCGGAAGCCCCCTCTCCTACGCCGATTATCGCGATCTGCGAGATCATTCGAAGACGCTGCGCGACATGGTGGCGGCGACCCTGTACGCGTTCGCCTACGCATCCACGCCGGAAGCGCAAGCAAAAGTGAAGTACGGCATGGTCACCACCGGAAATCTCTTTGACGCCATGGGCGTGCGGCCGGAACTCGGACGCACCTTTCGTCCCGACGAAGATCAAGTGCCGGGGCGCGACGCGGTCGTGGTGTTGGGATACGACTTCTGGAAAAACGAATTCGCCGGTGACAAGGGAGTGCTGGGCCGCACGATTCGGCTGAATGGCATCGACTTCACCGTGATTGGCGTGGCGCCCGAAGAATTCACCGGTCTCGACCAGTACATGAAATGCCCGATGTTCGTGCCGATCATGATGCTCGGCCGCCTAAATGCGAAGGGCGATCTGAATATTCTCGAGCATCGCGAGGACCGCCAGTTTCAGGTGAAAGGGCGTCTGGCGCCCGGCACCGACACGCAACAAGCCGACGTCGAGATCGCGGCGCTTGGGAAGAATCTCGCGGCGGCGTATCCGGCCATCGACAAGGATCAGCGCTTCAACGTCCGCACCGAGTTGCAAGTGCGCATGGACCGCTCGCCGCCCGACGCCGCGATCGCGGCCATGTTGATGGTGCTGGCGATCGCCGTGCTGTTTGTGGCCTGCCTGAACGTGGCGAACCTGCTGCTGAGCCGGGCGCGGGCGCGCTCCCGCGAAGTGGCCGTGCGACTCGCCATGGGCGCGAGCCGCTTCCGCTTGATTCGTCAATTGCTCACCGAGAGTTTGCTGATTGCGCTATGCGGCGGCGTATGCGGCTTGCTCTTCGGCAACTTCGCCATGAGCGCGTTTCGCACCTTCCGCATACCGTCCGATCTGCCGTTTGCGTTCCATGTGGTGCTCGATTACCGCGTGCTCGGGGTGACGCTCGCGGCGTCGATGGTCGCCGTGCTGCTGTTTGGCCTGGCGCCCGCGCTGCAAATCTCGCGGCCCGATCTCGTGCCGGCGCTGAAATCCGCCGACGCCGATAGTTCCGGCAAACGCCGCGTATGGGGACGCAACGCGCTGGTTGTGGCGCAGGTGGCGATTTCGCTCGTGCTGCTGGTGATCACGGCGGTGCTTTATCATGGCTTCAATCGATTGTTGAATTCCGGCGTCGGCTGGCGCACCGATCACATGATGACGATGAGTTTTGATCCGACGCTGGTTCGCTATACGCCGGTGCAAACACAGGATTTTTA
The DNA here is from genome assembly GCA_021325275.1 of Terriglobia bacterium. Taxonomy (GTDB): domain Bacteria; phylum Acidobacteriota; class Terriglobia; order JAJPHL01; family JAJPHL01; genus JAJPHL01. The sequence continues at coordinate 21,942 of JAJPHL010000030.1, forward strand.
CCGCCGGCTGATCGAACGCGCCGCGCAAACACCGGGAGTGAAATCGGCGGCGCTGACGACGTCGATTCCAATGCAGCCGTCGAATCGCCAGCAAACGACTTTCGTCCCCGAAGGCTATCAAATTCCGGGGGGCCTGAAAACATTGCAATGCTTTTCCGATAGCATCGACGAAAACTATATCTCCACCATCGGCATGACCATGATCGCCGGCCGCACATTCCGCGCCGGCGACAACGCCGACGCGCCGCGCGTGGTGATGGTAAACGATACGCTGGCGAAAAAATATTGGCCGAATCAGGACGCGCTGGGTAAACGCATGCGTCTGAACTCGCCCGACGGTCCTTGGGCGGAAGTTGTGGGCGTGGTGAAAACGGTCAAGTATCTTTGGATCGCGGAACCGCCGCTTGAATACATCTACTTGCCGTATCGCCAGACGCAACCGAGCAGCTTGAGCTTGATCGCGCAATCGGAAGGCGGATCGTCGAGCATTGCGCAACCCCTCCGGGAAGCCGTGCGCGGTCTCGATCCGAATTTGCCGATCTATGACGTGCGTACGATCGAGGAATTCTTCGAAATGCGCGCCATCAGCCTTTCCGAAATGATCCTGAACACGATCGGCGCGATGGGACTGAGCGCGTTGCTGCTCGCCATGTTCGGACTGTATGGACTTGTCGCGTATTCGGTGAGCCGCCGCACCCGCGAGTTCGGAATTCGCATGGCGATCGGCGCGAGCAGCGGCAATGTGTCGCGCATGGTGCTGGGGCAGGGCATGACGCTGGGATTTTTGGGCGTGGGCATCGGCGCGGTCCTCGCGTTTGTGGCGGATCGCGGCGTGAAAGCGGTGTTCTACTCCAGCGGCACCGATTGGCTGGTGTTTCTCGCGGCACCCGCGTTGTTGTTCGCGTTGACCGCGCTCGCGGCGTATGGTCCGGCGCGGAGAGCGTCGCGAATCGACCCGATGAAAGCACTGCGCTACGAATAAGAAGTCCCGAGGCCTGAGTAATGCATCGTTGGGCTTCGTCTCGAGACCGCGGAGCGTGATAGATTAGCAATCCATGAAACGCCGCGCGATGCTCCCGGCGCTCATCGCCGCGGTACTAGCTCCCAACGCGTGGTGGATCGCGCGTGACCGCTCGCCCTGGCCGTGGGATCCGTCGTGGTACGGCCAAGTTTCCGTCGACCTCTGGTATTACCTCAGCCATTTCGCGTTGCGATCTTGGGCGCGAGGCATGCTGAAGGCCATGTACATGAAGCCGCCCGGCACCGTGTGGCTCGGCCAATTCTTCGTGGCGCTGCGAGGAATTTGCGGTTCGGTAGAAACGGCCCTACTGCTGTCGATCCTTCTGACGCATGCCGCGTTATTGCTTGTGGTCCTCCGAATCGGCCGCGCCATCGCGCCGGACTCCGATGCCGTACCCGCGTTGGGCGTGGCGATCGTTGCGTCGGGAAGGCTTTTCGTGGGGCTCTCGCATCAGTTTTTTGTCGAGCCGCTGCAGGCGCTCGTGGTGGCCTGGACCATCCTAATCGCCGCGCGCGCCGAGGAATGGCGTGTGCCGCGAACTCTGTTGCATCTGGCGGCGGCGACGATCTTAGGAGCTTTGGCCAAGGCCACGACGCCGGTCTATACGCTATTGCCGTGCCTATACGCCGCGGTGATGGCGATTCGCAAAGTGCGCGACGAGAACTGGCGAGAGTCGTGCGCTGAGGAGTCGCGCACACTCTCGGGCCGCTGGCTCGCCATCGGCATAATGATCGCGGGTCCGGCAACGGCCGTTTGGTATCGGTTCAACTTTCGTGAAGTCTGGAAACACGCGCGCGCGGCGTCCAGCGGAGACGTTGCATTGCAGTACGGATCGCGAGCCTCGGTAGCGAGCAAACTCGCCAGCTGGTCGAACTGGGCCTTCGATTCCTTCCTCGCACCGTATCTCGGATGGCTCTTCCTGCTGGCGATCGTTGCGGGGATCGCGGGCTTTTTCGTTCGCCGTCAACGGCCGGGCCGCAGTCCGATCGCTGCTATCTGCGCGGGACAAGCCGCGCTATTTCTGCTGATCCTGGCGATGAATGACGCGGAGGACAGGCGCTTCCTCTACGCCATGGGCGTGATGTTGGCTGTGATCGCCATGAGTTTCATGGCCGAGGCCGATTGGCGCGTGGTGTGGGCTGCGGCTTTTGCGCTATGCGTGGCCCAGTTTGTGGCGATTCACGCCGTCGACCTGGGAATGACCCAACCACGCGCGGGCGAGTATCCCCTCCTGCGGCCCCCCAACCCCGACGCAGGACGGTACCGCGAGATGGAAAGAATGGTTGCGCTCACCTCGACGATGTCGGGGAGGTATAACATCGTCGGCGTAGCGGAGCCGTGGATTAACGCGAACACGGCCAGTTTTTTCGCCTCGACGCATCGCCTCGACAGCGGCGTCCGCAGCTTCTTTACAGGGTTGCGTTACGGCGCGACCGATACAGCGGCGGAATGGACGCGAGTCAAGGCCTTCCAGCCGATGTACTACATCAGCCTGGACGACGCGGCACAAACCCATCCACCGAACTTCCTCAATCTTGTCACTCGGCCGGTGCTCGACCGCGTTCGCGCCGACCCGCACTGGGAGCGCGTGCCTTTTGCCAGCGACAACGGGATCGTGATTTTCCGGCACCGGTGATAGGATTGGCAAATCCATGACGGGTGTTCTCCTCGTTTTTATAGTTGTGGCGTTTGCTGTCGCGCAAGCTTACGGCTCCTCCGCCGGCGACTCGCAGGCCCGTCGCGAGCTTGATCGCAAGGAGGTGGCGGCCATCGCCGATGGCGATCAAGCGGCTCTTGGACGTGTATACGACCGGTTCCATAGGCTGGTTTTTTCGCTGGCCATGCGTGTGCTGGGCGATCGAAGCGCGGCGGAAGAAGTGTCCCAGGACGTTTTCCTGCGCTTGTGGCATCGCGCCGGCGACTTCGACGCGTCGCGCGGCGACCTTATGGGCTGGCTCGTAACGGTCACACGCAATCGCGCCATCGACACGCTACGCAGCCGCCAGCATCGCGAGTCGAGCGCGTGGACGCCGATGCCGGAATCGCTCGACACCGCCGGATGGCTGGCGACGGCGCCCGCGGCCACAGGGATCGAAGCGGCGGAACGCGTCGGCAAGATGATGGCGTCGCTGGCGGAGCAGCAGCGCAAGATTATCGAACTGTCGTACTACGCGGGATATTCGCAATCGGAAATCGCCGAGTTGCTGAACTTGCCGCTTGGCACGGTGAAGACATGGACACGGAGCGCGCTAGCGGCCTTGCGTGACGCGTGTAGATGATGAACTCAGCACTCAGCACTCAGCACTCAGGACTCGGAACTTAGAAATGAACTGCGAATCATTGCGCGACTCCTACGAGCTGTTCGTCTTCGGCACCCTCGAGGGTCCCGAACGCGAGGAGATTGCCGCGCATCTACAGCGGGCTTGTCCGGAGTGCAGCGCAGGCGTAAACCGCGCGCGTGTGCTGGCCACGAACTTGGGATCGATTGCGCCGCCCGTGGACGCGCCGGGTCACTTGCGTGCGCACATCATGCGCGCCGTGGTGCAAGCCACGCCGCGCATGCATTCGTTCTGGGAGTCGATCTTTTGGCGCATGGCATTTCCGGTGAGCGCCGCCGCCGCGCTCACGCTGCTGTTGGTGGTTTTCGGTTTGGGGCGCGAGATTGGTTCGCTGAATCTGGAACTGAAGACGCTGCAAAAGTCCGCTGCCGATAGCCGCAAGCGCGAGCAGGTGTTGGTGTCGCGCGCCAACGCATATCGCGCCGCGCTGGCGCTGATGTCGGCGCGCGAATCGCGTGAAGTACGCTTTGGACCCGGTTTAAAACCAAACAAGCAGCCGGACGGCCGCGTCTACCTGAATCCCAAGGGTCTGGTGATGATCGCGTCTAATTTCCCCGCGCCGCCCAAGGGACGCACCTACGAATTGTGGTTGCTCCGGAAGAGCACCAAGGGCGCCGAACCGGCCGGCGTGTTCGATCCCGATGCCAGCGGCGGCGCGATGCATGTGCTGGCGCGCAACATCAATGTCAACGACATCGCCGCGCTGGCCGTCAGCGACGAACCTCCCGGCGGAGTGCAGGAACGCACCGGCGCGATCGTGATGGTGGTGCCGGTGACGGGAATGACGCGGTGATCTCGCGACGGCATCTGATATCGCTCCTCGCGGCAGGCGCCGTGCGCGCCGCGGAACAATCCAACGAAACATCCACGGAATTTCGCATTACGCTCCTTGGCACCGGTACACCGCGGCCCGACCTCGTGCGCTTCGGCCCGAGTATTCTGATCGAAGCGGGCGCGCATTCGTTGCTACTCGATTGCGGACGCGGCGCTATGCAGAGGCTGTTCACTCGCGGCGTGATGCATAAGCCCGAGGGCGTGTTATTCACCCATCTACACTCCGATCACGTGACGGGATTTCCGGATCTTTGGCTCACCGGATGGCTGCAGGGCCGCACCGAGCCGTTGCGCGTTTGGGGACCGCGCGGAACCGTGTCGATGATTCGCAATCTCGAGCGCGCCTACGCGTTCGACGTGCGCATCCGCCAGAAAGACGAGCGACTACCGGCATCGGGCGCGCGCATCGAAGCGCACGACATCGCGGAAGGAGAAATCGCCGGGTTCAAAGGCATGAAAATCACGGCGTTCGCGGTCGACCACGGCCTCGTGAAGCCGGCGTTCGGATATCGCGTCGATTTTGCCGGACACTCAGCGGTTTTTTCAGGCGATACAAAGCCGTCGGAAAATCTTGTGAAGCACGCGCAAGGCGTCGACCTGTTGGTGCACGAAGTCCTCTCACCGGAACTGCTGCGGCGCACCGCCGCCATTCCCGCCTCGGCGATTCCGGCGGTGATCGCGCATCACACCACGCCCGAGGACGCCGGCCGCTTGTTCGCGCGCGTTCGTCCGAGGCTCGCGGTGTTCTCGCACATTGTTCCTTCGTCGGTCACCGAGAGCGACGTGCTGCCGGAGGTAAAAAAGTTCTACGACGGCCGAACCGTGCTCGGTGCGGACGGCATGACCATCCGGATCGGCGCCGAGGTTGAAGTAACATATCCCTAATGGCCGATTCTCCTGCCGGCAGTAACGTCAAGCACGTTCCACGCTGGATGCAGCACCTGGAAACGATGCTCGAGACGCTCAACCAAGGCGCGATGCTCGTTTCGCCTGACGCGGAAATCTTGTACGCCAACGCCACGCTCTCGGAAATGGTCGGCATGCCGCAAGACGATTTTCTGGGCCGCGGCGCCGCCGACTTCTACTGCGGAGCGGATCTTGAGTACATCATGGCGAAGCGCGCTTCGGGCGTGACGGCGCAACAGTTCGAGTTTTTCCTGCCGCGCGTGGAAGGCCACTCGATTCCGGTGGTGATTGCCGCGCGGCGGATCAGCTCCCCGGACGGCGATCTCTTCACCGTGGTCACCTACACCGATATTACCGAGCAAAAAGACGCGCAAACCGCGCTGCACAAGGCCAACAAGCGCCTGGAGGAGAACCAGCGCCAACTGGACACGGAGTTGGCGCTGGCCGCGCGCGTGCAACAAAGCCTGGCGCCGCGCTCGGCGTCGTGGGATGGCGCGAACGTCGAAACGTTTTACGCGCCGGTCCACACCATCGGCGGCGATTTCGGCTTGGCCGAAGCGGCGGCCGGCCGCGGCACAGGTCCGGCCAGCGAACCGCACTTGAATTTACTGGTATGCGACGTGTCCGGCCACGGCATCGGGTCGGCGTTGATTGCCAATCGTATCTACACAGAAACGGTTTCGCTATTGGAACGCCAGCACGACTTGGGATTGATGCTGCACAAGTTGAATCGCATGGTGCTGGACCACATTCAGCTCAACGGATTTTTCTTCACCATGGCGGCGGCGCGGCTCGATCGCAACCGGCGGTTGAGTTTCGCCGGGGCGGGGCACCCGCCGGCCTTTTGGGTGAGTCGAAACGCAAAAGGGGAAGCCACCTGCCGCACGCTGAATTCGCGTTCGGGCGCTTTGGGAATTGTCGACGACGCAGTGGTGGAAAATCCGATCGAAGAAGTGGAGATGGCGGCGGGCGATCGCCTGATCTTGTGCACCGACGGCGTCACCGAAGTGTTCAACGAGCGTCGTGAAATGCTCGACTACGATGGGTTGGCGCGGATTATCATTGCGCACTCCGCGAAACCGCTCGCGGAAATGAAACAAGCGGTGGTCGACGAGGTCGCGGCGTGGCGCTATGGTCCAGTGACCGACGACATGTCGCTGGTGCTGGTGGAAGTCACGTAGCGGCGCTAACGATCCCGTCTTTCGGCGCACCTAAGTGGGCGCCCTCCTCAAGCCGCAAACTGCCACACGCGCTCGGTTGTTTTACTCAGCATCCAGCGTTTGTCTTCCACGTTGAGAAACGGCATGTCGTCGCGCACCAACGTCAACGCTTGCGCATATTCGGCGTGGGAGTTTTCAAGAATCGGCCAGTCGGTCGCCCACATCAAGCGCTGCGGACCAAATTTTGCGTGAAGACGTTTCACCAACTCCTGCGCGTCGCGCCACGGATATGCCTGCTTCGATAGCGACCAACAGTGCGACACCTTCACGAAGACTTTCGGATAGCGCTCGAGCGCCAGTAGTTTGTCGAGTTCCGCGGGGCGATCCACAGGGCAATCAGCCATGTGATCGATCACCACCGTCAGGTCGGGGAAGCGTTCAATCAACTTGCCGATCTCAGGAATGCGCGTGATCGGCGCGAGCAGCGTCATCGGCACGCCGAGTTTCTCGCAGCGTTTCCATAGCGGCGGCATCAGAGGACCATTGATCCAATCGCCGGACGCGTCCGCGCCGGGACTCAAGCGCACGCCGCGGAATCCTTGTTCGGTGAGTTTAGAAAGATGATCAGGCGCGGCCGGATCGAGCGGGTCGACGCGACACACTCCTTGAAAAATGCCTCGATACTGCTTCAACACCGACGCCAGGTAGCTATTGTCGTAGCGGTAGTGGATCACCTGAATGATCACGGTGCGGTCCACGCCGTTCGCGCGCATCAAACCGAGCAACGTTTCCGGCGTGGCATCGCGATCCGGGACGCGCTGGCCGTCAGCAAAGGGAAACTGCGGATCGTGCTTCCAAACGTGGACGTGCGGATCGATGATCCTGTAATCGAAAGCCGGCAGCAGAGCCGCACCGGACATGGCGAGCATTTCGCGGCGTGTGACGTCAGACATATATCGGCTCCAGGGTCTTCACCACGTACTCGCCGCAGCGTTCGTAGCTGGCGCGTGGTCCGTTGCGCGCGATATCAAGGTCCACGCAGAGCCATCCTTTGAACTGAATCGACTTCAACACGCGATGACACGCCGGAAAATCGATTTCACCGTCGCCCAAATCGTAAATGTTCGGCGGAAATTTTGCCGGATCGAGGCCCGCTCGCTTGGCGTCCTTGTAATCGGCGAGCATCAGGCGATTGCGATGCTTGTTCATGACGGCCGCAACGTCGCCGCCCGCGAGATGAACGTGCGCGGTATCGGGCGAAAAGTAGAACAGTTTCGGATCCGTCTTCTCCATGCAAAGATCGATCTCGGAAGGGTCTTGAACCATTTGACCAAGATGATTGTGCAGACCGGCGCGGAATCCCATCGCCGCGGCCGCTTCACCAATGCGATTGAACCCTTCGCACATGGCTTGAAATGCCGCTGGACCCTTGCCGCCGATCGCCGCCCTGTCGGCGCCGCGGCGCGGCGAGAAAACAACCAGGTGCTTCGCGCCAAAAGTTTGCAGAAACTTCATCGCTTGCTTGGCACGATCGACCACCGCGGCGTGTTGCGACGCGTCGTCGACGGGCCCGTTGAAGGAGATCGTGATGATTTCCACGCCGCGCTTCGCCGCCTCGCGCGCCATTTCGTCGGCGGTGATTTTGTACGTTTCGAGAATCTGCGGAAATTGCGTGACGCGCAGACCGATGAAGCCGGTGTCGTGCATCACGTCGAGAATGTCGGTGAAGGGAACTCGAGGAAAAGAGTTCCAGAGGTTCGCGCCGAGCGCCCACTTGACGTTCTTGTTGGCTGGTAATCGAGTGGCGGCGCGCAGGAGCGATGCGCTGAGGAGCGTTAGGAATTGCCGGCGATGCATGCCGTCATCATAACCGGCTGCGGGCAACGGGCCACTTGCTATTTCACTGCGATCGTGACGTTGGCTTTGCTGGTCGCCGTTCCGACCGTGAGTTTCACCGGCACCGAACTGCCTGTGGTAATACCGGAAGGCACAAGAAGGTTCACTTGCATCACGCCTTGCACCGCGCCGGGCGCTTCGCCCGCGTACTGCACTGTGGCGTTCACGCCGCCGATCGTCGCGGTCACCGGCAGGATCGGCTTGGGCAGCGGCAGCGACGTTCCGTTAATGATTCCGTCAGGACCCGGCGTCGTGATCAGACCTTCGCCGGTGGCGTACAGCACGACCACTTGTCCCGCCGTCGTGGGATTCGATGCGCTATTGGCGCTTCCATTTTGATTGAGCGCCGCCGCTTGACCCGTGCCCGTTGATTTCGCCGTGAAAATCTCCGGTTCCGCCGCCACAACCGGCGCGAGGATCACCGCGGTGACGTTGGTGTTGTCCACCACCTGAACCGTGGCCGTTCCGGAGAATCCCGGCGGAAAGTAGGGAACGATCGCCGCGACCTGCGTCGCCGACTCGTAGAGGATCGGCGCGGCCACCGAGTTGAAGAAAACTTGCAAGCCATTCACGTTGGGATCGACTTGGCCTTGCGTGTACGTCTGAAAGTCGAGCAGTTGCTGGACGATCGTGGTGTCGATGGAGAGGCTCGGGCCGTAGATCGTCACCAACTCGCCCGGCGCGATGCCGGCGGGGAGATTGCTGGCGGCGTTGGTGATCACCGAGAGCGCGCCCAGCGATTCCTCGCGCACGACGTTGTTTCCCGTGTCGGCGACGTAGACGTTGCCGGCGTCATCGGTGGCGAGTCCATAGGCCGTATTGAGCTCCGAGTTCGTGGCGATTCCGCCGTCGCCGATATAGCCGGCGGTTCCGTTGCCCGCGATCGTCGAGATGGTTCCATCGGTGGCGGAAACTTTGCGGATGCGATTCACGTCGGCGATAAAAATATTTCCGTTCTTGTCCACCGCTACGCCCGTGGGCGAGAGCAGTTGTGCTTTGGTGGCCGCGCCGCCGTCGCCCGAAAATCCGTAAGATCCGTTGCCGGCGACGGTTGTGATCACGCCCGTGGTGGAAATTTTGCGAATGCGGAAATTGAATGTGTCGGCGACATAAAGATTGCCCGCCGCATCGATCGCCAAGGCTTGCGGATTATTGAACAAAGCGCCCGACGCCGGGCCGCCGTCGCCGGCGAATCCCGCGGCGGCGCCGCCTGCGAACGTGGTGATGATGCCGTTCGAGCCGTCGTTGTTGCCCTTCACAACGCGAATCGCGTTGCTATCGATGATGTAGATGTTGTTCTTGGCGTCGACGATCACGGCGCGCGGCAGTTGCAGATACGCCGACGTGGCCGATCCGCCGTCACCGGTATAGCCGGAGAAGTTTGCCACCCCCGCGATCGTCAGGATGCCGCCGCCCAACTGAAATTCGCGCACCACAAAATTGGTTGTGTCGGCGACGTAGAAATTGCCCACCGAATCGATGGCCATTCCTTCGGGAAAACTGAAATTCGCCGTGTTGGCCGCGCCGCCGTCGCCGGCATATCCGGAATATCCGGTGCCCGCGACGGTGGTGATCACGCCCGAGCCGTCGACTTGGCGCACGCGGCTGCCCGCGGATTCCAGGATGTAGATGTACCCGTTGTACGCCACCACGCACGTTGGCGATTGCAGTGAGGCGGCCGGTCCGGGTCCGCCGTCGCCGATCGAGAGCGTGCCTTGCGTGCCGTTAAGGGTGGCAGACGTGGGAACGGCGCCGCTGGCGAGCGCCGCCAACACCGTTTTCGTGGCCGCCGGATTTCCCGCAAATGTAGAGGATACGAACTGCTGCGACCAGATGGGCGCGCAGGCGCACAAAACCAACGCTAAGAGTATGGAAGAATGACGTCTCATCAATTGACCGCAGTTGTTTCTGGCCTGCTCGATTATGTACCAATCGGGACGTAAGACGCAAGGGTAGCGCGGGGCGTTACCCGTTTTTTCGGCGCTCGCGAATCGCATCCAGCAACAACTGATGCACGCGACCGTCGCGGCCCAGTTCCGGGTGAAACGCACCGGCCATCACGTTTTTCTGGCGCACAAACACCGGACGCTCGCGGCACGTGCCTAAAACCTCGACGCCATCACCCAACGACCCGAACTGCGGCGCGCGTATGAACACCATTTCCATCGGCTGACCTTGAAAATCGCCCGTGTCGATGAAACTATCGACCTGCCGGCCGTACGCGTTGCGACGCACCGTCGCGTCGAGCAAGCCAAGACTTGCCTGTGCGGGATTCTCCACGCGTTTCGCCAGGAGAATCGCGCCGGCGCAGGTGCCGAGCACTGGCAGCCCGCTCTGAACGGCTCTTGTAATGGCCGCGGAGAAACCGTCGCGTTCGAGAAACTTCAGAAACGTGGTCGATTCGCCCCCGGGGATCACGAGCCCGTCGATTTCGTCAAGCTGCCGCGCGTGTTTCACGAGCGCAGGCGTCGCGCCCAAACGCGTCAGCGCCTGGGCGTGTGCCTCGTAGTCGCCTTGAAGTGCCAGAATGCCAACGTTCATAAGAGTGCACACTCGCGGAATTGCATTCGCCTTCGATATCAAACGAACTACCAACCGCGCGCGGCCATCTTCTCCTCATCCTTCATCTTCGCGATGTCGAGACCCGGCATCGCTTCGCCGAGACCCTGCGAGCATTCCAGCAGCACTTCGGGCTCGTTGTAATGCGTCGCGGCGCGGACAATCGCACGCGCGCGCTCGGCCGGATCGGCGGACTTGAAGATGCCCGAGCCCACGAAGACCGCTTCCGCGCCCAACTGCATCACCAGCGCGGCGTCGGCGGGCGTGGCGATTCCGCCCGCGGAGAAGTTCGGCACCGGTAAGTGACCATGCTCCGCGACCCAGCGCACCAAGTCGAGCGGAGCGTTCAAGCGCTTTGCTTCCACCGCCGCTTCCTCGGGACGCATCACCGTGAGCGCGCGCATCTCGCCGACGATGGCGCGAATGTGGCGCACCGCTTCCACCACGTTGCCCGATCCTGCTTCGCCCTTGGTGCGGATCATCGCCGCGCCCTCGGAAATGCGCCGCAGCGCCTCGCCCAGGTTGCGCGCGCCGCACACGAACGGCACTTTGAAGTCGGACTTCATCACGTGATGCTCTTCGTCGGCGGGCGTGAGCACTTCGCTCTCATCGATGAAATCGACAGCCAGCGCTTCGAGCACTTGCGCTTCCACAAAATGACCGATGCGCACCTTGGCCATCACCGGAATCGTCACTTGCTCTTGGATCGCTTTGATGATGGCGATATTCGCCATGCGCGCCACGCCGCCTTCTTTGCGGATGTCGGACGGCACGCGTTCGAGCGCCATCACGGCCACCGCGCCGGCGTCTTCGGCGATCCTGGCCTGTTCCACGTTGGTGACGTCCATGATGACGCCGCCCTTCAACATTTCCGCCAAGCCCACTTTCAGGCGGAAGCTTTCGTTCATTTGCCACGTTTCGCTCATACGTCCTCCTCTGGGATTCTTCTGCTATACGAAAGACCATCCTGCGCCTTGCCGATTAACGGTTCGGCGCGAGCGCGAGGCGCGCATCTCCACACGAATCGCTTCGCCCAAGGTTTTTACTCCACGCGCGATCTCTGCGGCGCGCACATTGCCGAAGCTCAGCCGGAACGTCTCGGGTCGCGCGGCTTGGAAATAGAAATACGCGCCCGGTGTGAAGACCACGCGATGCTGACGCGCCCGTTCGAGCACCGCCGACGCGTTCACGCCGTCTGGCAAGCGAAACCACGCGGACATTCCGCCTTGCGGCACGCGCCACGCGACGTCGCCTGGAAAATTCCGCGCCACTTCTTTCGCAAGATGCGCGGCATTCACGCGGCACGCCTCTCGCACCGCGTCCACGGCGCGATCGAGCGCGTGATGTCGCGCGAACTCCACCATTACCGCTTGCACAAATTGATCGGTGTGCAAATCGGTGGCTTGCTTAGCGCGTCGCAGCCGGGCGGTGGCTTCGGGCGGAGCGACGCACCATCCCAGGCGCAAGCCGGGGAAGCCGGCCTTGGAAAAACTGCCGAGATAGATCACGCTGCCGCGGCGATCGAGCGCTTTCAAACTGGGCGCCGTTTTGCCAGAGAAACTCAAGGCGCCGTAGGTGTCGTTCTCGACGACCGGCGTTTGGAATCGTTGCGCAATCCGCAAAAGACGTCGCCGGTTTTCCAGCGACATCGACGCACCCGTGGGATTTTGGAAATTGGGCGTGACCAAAATCAGTCGAACGCGCTGACCTTCAAGAGTATTTTCGAGCGCCGCCAAATCCGCGCCGTCCGCACCGACCGGCAACGCGAGCACGCGCGCGCCCGCTTGACGAAACGGCAGCAGCGCGCCGGGATACACAGGATTTTCGATCACCACCGCTTGCCCGGGACTCAAAAAAGCTTTGGCCAGAAGATCAAGCGATTGCTGGCAACCGTTCGTGATGGTGATTTCCTCGGGTTCCGCGGCGATCCCTTGACGCCGCAGACGCGCGGCGAGCATTTCCTGAAGCGGCGGATAACCGCCCGTGGGTCCCGGCTTCAGCGCGACATTGGAATGCGCGCGGAGCACGCGGTCGCAGGCGCGGCGAAACTCCCCAGCCGGCACGACGCCGCTGGGGGGATGCGCGGCGGCAAACGAAATCACGCCGGGCTCGGCGGTGGAACGAACCAGCGCGTCGAGTGGGTCATCGGGAGGGACGGTGTCGGAAAAAAAACCTTGCCAGGGAAACTCGCCGTCGTCGGTCTCCATCGCCGGAGGGGGAGTCAGCGCGCGAGCAGTCGCGCGCGGGGCCACAAACGTCCCGCGGCCGACGTGGCCGGCAATCAATCCTTTCGACTCGAGTTCCGCGTACGCGGCTTCCACGGTGGCGCGGTTCACGCCTAGTTCGAGAGCGAGTCCGCGGGTCGGAAGCAAACGTTCGCCCGAGCGCAAGCCGCCGGTCTCGATCATGCGTTCGAGACGGTCGCGGAGCTGGATGTATAACGGCACATGGCTCGCGGCGTCCAGCGGAATGGAATTGGCTGTCTCCACCCATCCAATCTAACGCAGCCGCGCCGGACGTCAACAGCCAATTTGGCATGGTTGGATTTCGTTCTGATCCCGGCGTCGCGGCGTGTACAATGGCCTGCTATGAGGAGCGGGGCCTTCTTCCTTCTGACAACGCTGGGGTTTCTGATCTTATGGACCCAGCCCGCCGTTCCGCTGTTCCCCGTCTGCCGGCCGCCTGCGTCGGATTATCTGGCGAACTTCCCGTATTTCGCTCAGCTTCAGAGCAGTTGGTGCTGGGCCGCCACCGGCCAGATGGTGATGCAGTTTCTTGGGAAGAGCGTTCAGCAATGCCAGCAAGCGGCGGATCAAACCGGCTTGGCTTGCTGCGGTATGCCGTTTCCCGTGGGCTGCGACGCCGGCAGTTGGCCGCTCTTCGAGGAATATGGATTTTCCTACGACATGATGGCGGGGAAGGTCTTGACCGAAGCGCAAATCAAGGCCCAGATTCATTGCTCCCGAAAACCGATCGCGCACGCCTACGTTTACGCGCAGGGCGTGTGGGACGGCCACATGGTGGTCGCTTACGGATATTCGTGGGATCCCGTGCAGCACATAACCTTTATCGAGGTATACGATCCCGACTGGCAACAAGCGCCGGCGATCCCCTACGATGAGTACGCACGCGGCCCGGCGACGAACTCCGCGCCGTGGCGCGACTATTACAACATCACGAAGAAATGAAGACCATGAAGAGATTTGCTGGCGCGAAATCCGTGTTCCTGATCGTGATGGTAGGCGTGTTTTTGCGAGCCCAGAGCGCGCCGCCGGCTCCCGATTGGCTGGGCGTAAATATCAAAGTCACGCTGGAATCCGTGCAGGCGCCCGCGCAGAGCGCGCTGCCGGTGTTGAAGCGGCTGGCGGCCGATCCGCAGCGTCCGAACAAGCTTGGATTCGAGAATACGCAGGAAATCGATCGCGCCACGCTCGGAACGCCGATCGTGATCTTCGCCGTGGTCACCGAGAAACTCAAAATCTTCCACGCCGGCAGCGACACGTTCGGCGTTCTGGACCAAACGCCGAGTTCGGTGATCTTTCCGGTTTACGTCCACGATCAGGTGCGCGGCGATCAGGTGCGTTCGATGATCCGGCTCACCAGACGCACCGATGGCTGGCACGTCGCCGCGTTCGGCGAATCAGGCCTGGCGAAAGCGATCGCGCAGGCGATCGGCCAGAGATGCGCGCAGTATTTCGGCGTTTCCGTTGCCGCCGCAAATCTTTTTTACCTTGGGTGCACGGCCCAAGGATTTCAGTTGACGGCCACGTCGGATCAGTACGGTTTCAAGTCCGGCGAGACGCGTCCGGCCGCCGAGGTTTTCCTGAAACTTGCACCACTGGCCGCCGTCCCGGCGCGGGGACCGCGCTAAGTCGCGCGGCCCGCGCTCCAGTAAAGATCCGCGTCCGGCGCAAGCGCATTACGGATCGATAATCACATCTCCACCGCCGCCACCTGGACCGCCGCCCCCCAGGTTGCACGCCACGCCGTTCTTGGCGAGCGTATACGGATAGGCGAAGCCATTGTTCCTCGCGGTCTTGTCCACTTTCTGCGTTACCGGGCTGCCGCCTGACACGTCAAACTGGTCGCCGGGGTTCAGAAAACCGGTGAACGGGCTGCCGATGGGCCATGTCACGGTGTACGTGACTCCGGTTTCATTCGTGCCGAAGATCATCTTGTCGCCATGCTTTTCGTGAGGCTGCGGATCGCTGGGATTGCAGTTCGCGAAAAAAATGCCTTTGGTCTGCGCCTGACCCTTAATCGGCTTCTTGATTGGTTTCTTGATCGGACGCTTCGGCTTCTTGGGTTTTGGTTTTTTTCTCATTTTCGCCTCCTCCTATTGGTTCGCGCTTGGGTCGATGATCACGTCGCCGCCGCCGGATTTCTTCTGGCCCGACCGTGTCGGCGGCTTTTTGGGTCCCCTGCTACCTTTGGATTTACTCTTCGGTTTCGTTGTTTTCTTTTTAGCCATTCTTGTTGCCTCCCTTGTTGCTTCCATTGTTGGGTACGTTCTCTATCTCAAACTACCGCTTGGCCGTTTGTGTCAAACGGCATGATTGTCCTCCGAGCGGAAGTTTGGATTGCTTGCGTAGAATCTCCCGATACCGCGGATCGTTGTGTAGCAGATCGAAATCGGGCGCGTCGTCGACTTCAGAGAGCGGTTCGCCCGCGGCAAAGGCGCGCGCGATCAGTTCGAGCGTGCCGTCGCGATCGCCCAGTTGTGCTCTGGTGAAAGCGGCGGTCAGCAAAACGCCGCCATTGTCCGGTGCCAGCGACAGTGCCTGGCTCAAGTACGACCGCGCCGCATCGCCGTCACCGAGCCGCGCCGAAAAACGCGCGAGATCCGCGGCAACTTTTGCTTCGCGCGGATTCACTCGCAATTCGTCCTGCGCTAATTCGCGCGCCCGGCGGTAGGCGGTAGCGGCGGCGGCGCGCTGATTCGCAAAATAGCGCGCTTGCGCCAGATTGCCCCAAATCGGGTAACGCTTCGGTCCGAAACTGATGGCCTGCTGGAAGACGCTCGCCGCTTCCGCGTAGCGGTGCAAAGAGAGATCGGCGACGCCCAAATTGTTCAATCCGGAATCGGTCACGCGAATGGCCAGCGACTTTTCGAGGACACGCACGGCCTCCGCGTAATCGCCTTCGGTGATCAGAGCCCCGCCCAAATTCGAATATCCGCGAAAGCCATCCGGAGCCAATGTGACGACCTTACGGAACGCATCGGCCGCCTGCGGATAGCATGTCTGCTGCATGTAGAAGGCGCCGAGCCAACTGTACGCCGCGTAATACTGTGGACGCTCGACGGTCGCCGCGCGAAAGGCGGCTTCCGCGTCGTTCAGGCGATTCAATTTGCCGTACGCTTCGGCCAATCCGCGCGCCGCCAAGTCGTTGGCGGGAGCTTTCGACAAGGCCAGCCGGTAGTGCGCCACCGCTTCCTCATATTGTCCCTGTGCGGCGAGCGCTTGACCGAGGCACGTTTGTCCTTCGGGAAGGGATCCGTCCAAGTCCACCGCTCGTTGGCACGCTTTCAGCGCGTCGTCGAGCCATTTCTTGTCACGCGTGACCCTGAACTTCCGTTGGTCGGCGTCGGCGATCGCGGCGTAGGCGAGCGCGAACTTTGGGTCTTGCCTCACGGCGTCTTCAAAGAGCAAAATCGCCGACGCCAGGTTCTCGGCCTTGTCTGATTCCTGCAAGTAGCCGCGTCCTTGCGTGTAAAGGTCCAAGGCCGGAGAGGGCGGCTTCGCTGGATTTTGCTTCGTGGCGCCTTGTGGAGGAGACGGCAAACTCACGTTCAGGATTCGCGCCGCGGCGGCGACGATTTCGTTCTGGAGCGCGTTGGAATCCGCGAGACTCGCGATGATTGTCTCGCTGCGCGGCGGCTCCGCATCACCGGTACTCACTACGCTCAACTGCACGCGCGCTTGTCCGTTCGATCGCTCGAACGCCGCAGTGAGCACGAGCTTCGCTCCCAGTTCCTCGCGCGCGGCACGCGCCGTTTTCACGCGACGGTCCAACACTTCTCGCAGCGGAACCACATTCAAGTCCGCGCTCTTGGCCAAGCGCGACGCCAGCATTTCCGCGACGCCGTCGCAGTACGCTCGATCCTCCGGATGCACCGGGCTCTCGGCGCAAGGCAGCACCGCAAGGTTCGGCCGCGACGTGGCATGTGCGATGCGCCCGCGCAGCGGCACCCACAGCGCCGCAATATTGAAGATCACCAGGGCCGCCACCATCGCGATTCGTTTGAACGGCCACGCCGACTGCGTGGGCGCGGCCGCGGCTTGCGCCAGCGCGGCGCGCAGTTCTTCAATCGACGCGTAGCGCAGCTCGGTTTTTTTCTCGAGACACCGCTCGACAATTTCCTCGATGCTCGCCGGAATCGACGGATCAACCTCGCAGATCGGCAGGGGAGTGTCACGCATTTGACGGAGCAAGACCGCGGAGCGGCTTTCCGCAAACAAAGGATGCTCGCCGGTCAAGGATTCGTAGAGGATCAAGCCGGCCGAGTAGATGTCGGACTGCAAACCCGCCGGCCGCCCTGCCGCTTGTTCGGGCGACATGTACAGCGGCGTGCCCACGATGGCGTGCGTGAGCGTATCGTCGTCGCGCACGGTTTGCGCGATCCCGAAGTCCATCACCTTCACTTGGCCGTCGGCCTGCACCATAACATTCGCGGGCTTCAGGTCGCGGTGGATGATTCCGCGGCGATGCGCGGCTTCAAGTCCCGCGCAAATGCCGTCGATGATGCGCAACGCTTCCCGCCACGGAAGCTTGCGGCGTCGCCCGAGGAGCGATCGTAAACTCTCCCCGTCCACCGATTCCATCGTGATGAACGCGGTCGTGCCGGCGCGCTGAAATTCGTGGATGCGGCAAACGTTTTGGTGGGTAATCTGGCGCGCCAAGCGCAGCTCGTTCTTGAATCGCTCCATGACGCCGGGACTGGTGGCCAGATCGGGCCGCAGCAGCTTGATGGCGACGATGTCGCCGGTTTCGCGATCCCGTCCTTGGTAGACGATACCGCTGGCGCCGCGCCCCAACGCGCGGAGAACTTCGTAGCGCGCGGAGATCTCGGGGGGAAGATCGGCAAAGAACTGGGCAGACGCCCCGGAAGCGACCGGGTCGTAGGAGTCTTGCGTCTCAAGCGCGTGACTTGCCGCCTGGTCGACCACGGGAGTTCCGTCGGCCATGTCAGCGGAGGATTATACATCAAGACCCAGGACTGCGAGGGGTGCTAAACTTGCGTTCTCATGAAACGTTGCCTCGCCTTCTTCCTCATTGCGGCTCCGCTGGCATTTTCCCAAGATCTTGTCGACCAATATCGCGCCGTCGCGACTCGCATCATTGACGCCGCCAAAGTCGATGAAGACGGCTGGCGCAAGATTAGTTACCTTTGCGATCGCATTGGCGCGCGCCCCAACGGCTCCGCGGCGCTCGAGCAAGCCATCGATTGGGCGATCGATACGATGCACAAAGATGGTCTCGACAACACACGGCGAATCGCCGCGAAGATTCCGCACTGGGTGCGCGGCACGGAAAGCCTGGAATTCGTCGAGCCGGTCACGCGACCGCTCGTCGTGCTCGGTCTCGGCGGCAGTGTCGCGACGCCGCCGGCCGGAATCACCGCGGAAGTGGTGCCGGTCGCTAGTTTCGAGGAAATGGAAAAGCTTGGGCGCGAAAAAATCGCCGGAAAAATCGTTTTGTACAACGTTCCATACACCGTTTACGGACGCACCGTGATTTACCGCACCGCCGGCGCATCGCGCGCGGCGAAATTAGGGGCGGTCGCGACACTTTTGCGATCGGTCACTCCCACAAGTCTGCAAAATCCGCACACCGGCACCATGGACTACGAAGAAGGCGCGCCAAAAATCCCCACGGCCGCCGTGACCATCGAAGGCGCGATGATGATTCAACGCCTCGTTGACGCCGGCAACAAGGTGGTCGTGCGTTTGAAGATGGAAGCGCAAACCCTGCCCGACGCTGATTCAGGCGACGCCATCGGCGACCTCACCGGCCGCGAGAAGCCCAAGGAAATCGTGGTCGTCGGCGGGCACATCGATTCCTGGGACGTGGGATCGGGCGCACAGGACGACGCGTCGGGTGCGATGGCCGCGCTGCAAGCGGTTGCGCTGCTAAAGAAGTTGGGCTTGCAACCGCGCCGGACCATTCGCGTGGTGCTGTGGACCAACGAAGAGACCAAGGGACGCGGCGCGCAAGCGTATCGCGATTGGGTCGGCGACAAAATCGGCGATCACGTGGCGGCGATCGAGATGGACGGCGGGGCGGAGCATCCGCGCGGCTTCGGGTTTTCCGCGGGGACCAACGTTGCGCACGCGGCGCAGGAAAAAGCGATGGAGCGCATGAGGGCGATCGGCAAGCTTTTGGCACCGGTGGACGCGAACGAGATTACCGCGGGCGGTGGCGGTGCGGATATTCAGCCGTTGATGCGCGACGGCGTGCCGGGCATCGGCCATCGCAGCGTGGGCACGCACTACTTCGACTGGCACCACTCACCGGCCGATACGCTCGACAAGATCGATAAGCAGGATTTCCGGCTGAACATCGCGGCACTCGCCGTGGCGACCTATGTGATCGCCGATATGCCGGACCGATTGGTGGAGAAGTAGATTTGCGTTAACCGACGCCCAATTTCTTCATTTCCTCGCCGTAGTAGCGGCGGAAGAGCAGATCCCATTCCTGGCTGCCTTCCACGATTTGGCGTTTTTGCGACGTGATTTTATCGCGAACGCGCGATTCCAGTTTTTCCTCGGCGCGCAGATGCTCGTGGAGAATGCGCAGCGCTTCCAGGCGCACATCGTTTTTCGGCTTCAGCAGTTCGT
The DNA here is from genome assembly GCA_021325275.1 of Terriglobia bacterium. Classification (GTDB taxonomy): domain Bacteria; phylum Acidobacteriota; class Terriglobia; order JAJPHL01; family JAJPHL01; genus JAJPHL01. The sequence goes on from JAJPHL010000030.1 coordinate 41,497, forward strand.
TTTCCTTTTTCATGCCGGCCAGCAGATCCACCACCACGTGCGAAAGCTTGTTGACCTTGTCGCGCGCCACTTTCGTGCCATCGGTGTCGCGCCCCGACGCCGAGACCACGCCTTTTTCCTTCGCCAACTGCCGCTTCACGTGCTTGAACGCTTCCTGATACGTCGCGCCGGCTTCACGCATTTCTTCCGCGTGACGTTCGAGCAACACCTTCACTTCGTCGTTCAAGCGGTCTTCGGCGGTCATTTCATTCATGAACGCTTCCTTGACCTTTTGAAGGACCACCTCAGGGCTGCCCAGTTTTATGAAATTGTTTTTGGCCAAACCGTTGACCAATTGCTGACAGAGGTAGGCGATGTAATCTCGCGATAGAATCATGCCAAAAGCATTGTATCACTCGGAGCGCAGCGCTGCTATCGGATCGACGTTCGTCGCCCGTCGCACCGGCAGAAACGCCGCCATGCACGCCACGGCCACAAGCGCCATCGCGCCGGCCACAAGCGGCGCGAAACTCATCTGAAGGTCAGGCAAAAGGCGCGCGACAAACGGCTTCGCCCAAAGCATCGCGAGCATGCCCGCGGAGATTCCCGCTGCGACCATGCCGGCGACATCAACGAGTACGAGACGCCGCACACGTCCGGCCGTCGCGCCCAACGCCATGCGAATTCCGATTTCGCCGGTGCGTCGCGCCACGGTGTAGGCCAGCAATCCGTAGAGTCCCACGCCGGCGAGCAGCGCGCCGAGCGCGCCGAAAAACTCCGAGAGTACGGCCATCAAGCGCTCCGGGACGATGTTCGAATCCACTTGCCGCTCCATCGTGGAAACTTTTGTGGCCGGAACGTTATGGAGAACGTCGCGCGACATTCGCAAGATGGCCGCCGCGAGTGCGTCGGGATCACCGGACGTCCGCACTTCGAATTGATTCATAATGCGGCCGTCTTGAAACATGTCGAAGTAAATCGTCGGGTAAAACGGATCGCGCAGTTCGATGGCCCGCGTGTCGCCGGCGAGACCGATGATTTCGTAGGGCTGTTCGGTGAACCATCCGCCTTGCGCGGGATTGCGGTCGATCGTCACGTGCTTCCCAATGGGATTGTCGCCGGGAAAATAATGGCGCGCCGCCGCGCGGCTCAAGATGGCCACGTGCGTAGTCCCCAAATCCGACGGCGCGAAATCGCGCCCGGCAACCAGCGGAATGCCCATGGTCTCGAAGTATCGTGGTGCGACGAAGACGACAGACGTGCGCATGCGCTCTTCCGGCATCGCGGGCTGTCCCTCGGCAATCAGATAGCGGCTGCCCGAGCCGCAACCTTCGAGCGGCGTGCATCCCGTGATCGATGCGGAGCGGACCTGCGGCAGGGAAGAGATGCGCGTGAGCAAATCGCGATACGGCCCAGCCAACTCCGCGCGCTTGTACGGCGTATGCGATGGATCAAACGTGATCAGCAGCACGTGGCCGGGATCGAAACCGAAATCGACGTGACGCAAGCGGTCTAAATGCGCCAATGACGCGACCGCCGCGGTGACCAGCAGGATCGACAACGCCACCTGCGCCGTGACCAGGGCGCGACCGGCCGCCCGCCACGCGCGAGAGTCGCCGCCCGCGCCCGATTGCCTCAACGCGTCGGCGGGCGCGGTGTGAAAGGCGTAGGCCGCCGGCGCCAGACCGAAGAGGACTCCCGTGAAAATCGCGAACGCTGCCGTCGCCAGCAGCAAATGCGCGTCCGGTTGCACCACCACTTCGATGCGCTCGAAGACGCGCGATGTCGCCATGATGCGCACCAGCACTCCGGTGCCGAAATACGCGCAGACCACACCGCCGAGCGTACCCGCGCCGGAAAGCAGCAGCGATTCGGTGAGCGACGCCTTCACGAGACGCCAACCGCTCGCGCCTAAGCTGATCCGCACGGCCATTTCACGCCGGCGGCTCGCGGATCGTGCGAGCAACAAGCTCGCCATGTTCGCGCACGTGAGCAACAGGAGCAATCCCACCACCGCGATCAGCGCGGTCAACGGCTTTCCGTATTGATCGCGAATGTGCGCGAATCCCGCGGCGGCCGATTCCAGTTCCATTTGCGCCTGACGCGATTTTGGCGCGGTGCTGCGCTGATCGAGCCACGTCCGGTAGCGCACACCGATTTCCGCTTGCGCTTGCTCCATCGAGACGCCTGGCTTCAAGCGCCCCATGATCGCGGTGTCGCTTTTTTCGCCGGGCAACCAAACGTCGGTGCGCGATCCGACCCGCGGACCTACATAGCTCGCCGGCGCGACGCCCACGATCGTTTTCGGCGCGTCCTCGTACCAAATCCGCTTGCCGATCACCGAAGGATCGCGATGGAAATGCGTGTCCCAATACGTCCAGCTCACGACGACGGACGTTCCCGCCGCAACATCGTCCGGACCAATGAACCGTCCCAGCGCCGGTGCGACTCCGAGCACGGAAAAATAATTTCCCGTCACACGCTCGAGAATCACGCGCTCGGGCTCCGCGCCGTCGGGACGAATCGCGGCCACATTGTCGAACGCCGTTCCGATCAACGCTGAAAAACTCTTGTTCGTTTCGCGGACGTATTCGTACTGTTCCCATCGCCAATACGTGCTGCTGCGGGGCTCCCCAGGCGCTTTGCGCATGAACTCGACCAATTGTTCGGGATGCGCCACCGCCAGCGGCCGTAGCATGATGGTGTAGAACAAACTGTAGATCGCCGTGTTCGCGCCGATGCCGAGCGCGAGAGAAATCACGGCCACGGCGGTGAAGCCGGGACTCCGGCGCATCAATCGCAGGGCGTAACGAACGTCGTTCATTTGCTTTCTCTGATAATCCGGCCGTTCAACGGCTGCACCGGACGAATGTCGTCGGGATAAAGCTTGGCGAACGCCGCGATCTGCTGGCGCGAAAGTTCGATCGGCGTTTTCAGCACGAACCATACGACGTCTTCGGTGCAGGGAGGCGCGGAGAGCGATCCCCGGTAGGTGTAGTACGCGAATTCAGGCGGCAAGAGTCCCGCGGCGGTCACCTCCACGCCGGGAATTTCGCGCTCCGGACCTTCCGCCGGTGACATATGGTCCCAAAGCTTGCGGACCGTTTCGTTGGCGTGACCCGCGCGGATCAACACCGCGACGCCCGCTGCTTTCTTGTCGTCCGATTCATGCATGAGATGCGCCACCATTTCGTACTGCTTGCCGTTGACCAAATCCTCGGCGGGGCGATGAAAATGAAATTGCGTTAGGTGATAACGCACGCCAAGCGCGAAGAGATCGCCGCCGGAAGCGTCGTGATAGTTCACGCGGATCGTTTTGCCGTTGTTGATGAGGTACTTCAGCGGCGCGCTCTTGTATTGAAATGCGAGCAACGGCAGGTTTTCCTTCACCGTTGCGCGGATATCCACGGGCGATTGCGCTCGTCCTTTGCACGCGGCATATTCGGGATCGAGATCGCCCCAGTGTTCGGGCCCCGTCGGGCCGTTGTAGGCCCACGGCGTCTTCCACTGCGCGTGAACCATCGCGGTTGCGAGCAAAACGAGAACGGCAGGTTTCCGCATCCCGCCATTCTAACGCGCGTTACGCCGAACACTTCGTCGCCCATCGAAGTGTTAATTGGCCTACTTCTGCGGCACAACCTGAATCTGGTTCGTCACCGATTCCACGCCCGGGACGCTCTTCGCCCAGGAGTACGCCGACGTGCGTTCCACTTCCATGTCGACGCGTCCCATCAGGTTCACTGTGCCGTTGCGCACGATGATGTGCACCAGCGGGTCGGTGCCTTTCACAAACGGCGCCAGCAAGTAGTCGCTTTCCATCAAGCCGAGCACGGCTTGCCGGATGTGATCGTCGCTGGGCGACGTCGGCAACACGTCGATGTGATTCGTCACGCCCGTCACGCCGTTGATCTCACGGATGGTGCGTTCGGCGTCGGCCTTGAGTGCGGGGTTCGTCACTTGCCCCGCCAGCACGACCGTGTGACCGTAAAGTTGAAACGTCAAATTGTCGAACACCGAGAGATTGGGAATCTCGGGGATTTGGTCGCGGACACGATTCTCCAATTGTGCCGGCGACGATTGCTGTTCTTGCGCCGCGCAGGCGACCGCTAGAAGCGCCAGGAGACACAAAGCGAGCGATCTGTTGAAGGTTCTCACCGTCATGCCCTCCTATTTGAGAGATGACAGCGGGCAGAGAGGGGTTTCTGGGGGAAAGTCTTGTGACTAGGACAGATGGACGGGCGAGAACGCTTGTCCTACTAATCGTCCCAGCGGCGGCGCAAGCGGTGCCCCGGAGAGAGATCGACGCAAAGCGCGACAACCAATCCCACCACGGGCCACAGCGACCATTGGCCGTGCCACCAGTGCAGAACCGCGGTGTACCAGAGAAACGTCGTGGGAAGAAAAATAAATCCGACAATCGGAATTAGCGGACCGCGAAACAAGTGGTCGAACCACGGCGAAAAGAACCACACCAATAGGATCACGAGCCGCGGTGTCGCCAGTGCGATGATTCCGAGGATCAAGGGCATAGGATCACGCGGCGCTACAGAAGAACTTTGGCGGGTCGAGGGCGCAGCGCACCACCGATCGCAGATTTGCCGCCTGGAACGGCCGCGGCAACAAGTCGAAGCCGCCGCGATCGAATAAATCGAGCCAGGTGCGCTGATCGGCGCACTGCGTGAGCAGCACCACCCGCACGCCGGGCTGCATGGCGGTGAAGCGAGGCAGAGCATCGGGCCACGGTTGGCCCGTGTCGGCGTCATAGAGCACCACGGACGTTTTTTCGCCGGCCATCATGCGCAGCGCGTCTTCGGGAGAACGCACCACATTCACCGCGATCCCTTCGCGGTTCAAACTGTCGCTGATCATGTGGGCGTCGGTGGAATCCGGCAGCACGGCAATTACGGTCGACATACAGCCTTCCTTCTTTGCTTTCCTTGTCTCGTTTCTGATCTCGCGAGGGAAATGGCGGGAGCAGAAAACCAGAAGTCAGAAGTCGATTGCCGGAAATGGTCCGTCCGCGCTACGTTCCCAATCCCGCCACCCGACCCCTGGCTCCTGGTCTTATGCCGTCCTACAATCACCCCTGGCGAAAAACTCCCGCCACGATCTCCCGGTCTTACTTGTGCGAATGCGTTAAGTCATTGATCTTGTCGTCAATTCTCTTAGCGCCTTCTTCAACATTTGCTTTCACTTTGTTCCATTCGTCGCTGCGCCACTGGTCGTTCGCCAGTTTGGTGCGCAGTTCCGCCACTTGATCCTGCAGAACCTTGGTTTGCTCGTCCAACTCGTGCTTGGCCTTGGCCGTTGCCGGTTTGGCGTCGGTCTTGATGGCGTCAAGACGATGCTGCAATTGATCCAAGCGGAGGTTCATGGCCTTGCGGGCGTCCTCGGCGGCCTGCACTTCGGCGGCGTGCGCGCGAGTACCCGCCGCGGCGGCGGCCTCGCGATCCTTCGCGCTGGTGACGTTCTCCTGACACGCCGTTGTCACCAACAGCAAGACGCCGCCAACTGCCAGAGCAAGCTTTGCCGCGAACAATCTGCGCATAGGAATCGACCTTTCTTCGCTGCTAGTCCGCCGCGGCCGCCGTCGACGCCATGGATCGGCCGCGCAATTCCTGCTCGGCGCGATACCAATCGTCTTCCGGCGATCCGCCCTGTCCGCGCCGCGCTTCCCAATAGGAGTGCGCTAGGCGCGCCACTTGCGCTGGATCAAGCTGGTTCGGATCGCTCGGAACGTCCACGCTGCCAAATGCTTCCGCCTGGCGGCTGGCCGTCTGGGGACTCTTCCTCGGTCCTTGTATGGAACCGGTCTTGCGTAAAACTGGCATTCCCAAATCTCCTTTGAATTTGCTCCGCATGTAAAAATAGCGTCTCTGGGCACGCGAAACAATCGGGTGAAACATGGCTTTGTGCCTGCGGAAAATACCTGAGTAGGGGCGCGGCGGATTCCCGCCGCGCCATTCCTCTGTACTAGCCGCCGGCGCGTGTACTAGCCGCCGGCGCGGCCTAAGTCATTACGACGAGATGCGGCGGCTGGCATGCAGCAATAATCCGGCGCCGAGAGCAAGTCCGCCGAGCAGGGCGACAAGCGGAGTTTCGCTGGCCGTCTTCGGTAGGTTCTTGTCGTCATCGGTATCCGGCTTCTTGGTGTCAGTCGACGTATCGCTCGTCGCCGGCTTGCTTTGATCCGGCGTTGTCGCGGGCGGCGTGGTAGCCGCGGGCTGACTCTGGTCCGGCTGCGACGGTTGAGCCGAAGGTTGACTCGTCGGCTGCAGCGGATCCGGGCCCGGCTGCGCCGGCGCGTTGGTCGGCTGCGCATTCGGCGTCGCGCTGTTGTTCGGCGACGGCGCCGGCTGCGCCGGTTGAGTTTGATTCGGCTGCGTTTGATTGGGAGACGCCGGTGGCTGGTTCTGCTGGTTGTTTTGGCCAGCCAGGAATCCGGTGAATCCAATCAGCGCGACCGCTAACGTCAGAATCGAGAAGCTCCGCACCAGACTGTTCTTGGTCGATTGCATAGAAAACCCTCCGTGATCGAAATTTGGCGATGTGGCGATCGAAGCAGGCACAGCCTGCGTGGTTTGAGAAGCTCTCTGCTTATGGGACGCCGTCATTTCGCGACGGTTTCCGCTGCAAATTCTTTCGTCTTGCGCACTTCTTTACGCGGCGGCGCGCTGGGGACCTTGCTGCAAATTCGGACCGCCTTCCAGAAAGCGCATTTCCTGTGGATCGGTCCACGGAACGCCCGCATTTTCGAACGACACCTTGATCAAGCGACGCCACTCGCGCGCGACATCAGCTTGCACTCCGGGACGCGTGCGTGCGGTCAACAGAATCTCCATGAGTCCGCCGTTGAATTTCTCGAGACCGAGCAATTGCGGATCGCCAATCAGGTTGGCCTTCGCAATTTCGCTGGCCTTGAGATCGGCGATGGTTCCGCGCAGCAGTTCCAGCACGCGATCGAGTTTCTGGCGATTACCCACCGTGATCGTCAGCGTTACCTGCGACCAATCGCGGGTGAGATTGCCGAGCACGTCGATATTGCTGTTCGGAATCGTGTACAGCGTGCCATCGCCATCCCGGACAACCGTGCGGCGCAGTGTCATGCGCTCGACTTGCCCGGTGATTGCGCCGACCTTGATCACGTCGCCGATTCCGTACTGATCCTCGAGCACGATGAAAATTCCGTGAAATAAATCCTTCACCAAACTCTGCGCGCCGAATCCCACGGCGAGGCCCACCACGCCCGCGCCGGCGAGCAGTGGGCGCACATCGAGGTTCACATCCTTCAACGCCATCATTCCCGAGAGCACCACGATGGTGACCGTGCCCACGTCGTTGATCACGGTCGTAACGGTGCGCAGCATTTGCTCGCGGCGAATGTCTAAGAATCCACTCTGCCGCAAGCCGGCCATCTTGCCGGTGGCCCAGTGCAGAATCTTGATCAGCACCAGCGCCACGAACGCGACCTTCACCAGGTTCAACGCGTCGGTGAGCAGCCACGTGTAGATACGCTCTGGAAAACTGAGCAAACCTTGCGTGTTGGGGAGCTCCAGCAACTTTCCCACGCTGCGGTCCTCCTATGGAAGCCTACGAACACTCCGGCTGATCGTCAGCCACGCGCCGGTCGCGGCGAGAATCCCAACCAACACGAGCCCCGCCGCCACGAATCCGAGGGCTAGTCCCACCACCGCCACGCTCGCCGCCAGACACAGGGCGGCGAGCGCTGTGGCCACCGTCTTCAGCCTCTGGCCGAAGCCGGGGTGCTCATAGTGGGAATGCGTTGTGTCGACGATTCGCATCCCTCAAATGGGCCTTCGCCCCTGGATCACGCGGATGAGCAAGACTGCCAGCGCGATGATCAGCAGAAGATGGATGTAGCCGTACAACGTGTATGACGTCACCATCCCTAGGGCCCACAGGACGAGCAGGATGATAAAAATTGTCATCAACATGTTGTTGCCCTCCTATAGATTTACTCGCACCTGACGGGCCAAACATTTCCCGCTTGGGGCTCTCCGCCAATCGCCGTGTTTTCATCACACGTCGACACGCGCTTGCACGATTTCCGCCCTTTCGCGCACGAGCTTGCGCGTGTACGCAAGTGTTTGCCTTGCACTCGGCCTTGCATGGTGCGTGCATCGGTGTGCATTTTTGCTCAGAATCGCGCCTTGTTCGGGGCAGACCGCGACCGTGCAACGGTTTACTCTGTTCGCAAGGCGGCAATCTTCGTTGCCGTCGATCCCCAAGCACGATTTCGCAAAGCCGGATTCGTACCCGAGCCACGTATGGATCAGCAGCCGAACACCGAGCCTCAGGCCCACCACGTGTCCGAACGTCCGCCGCACGCAGTACGCCGCCGCAACCATTTCCTTACTTGGGTTGTGATCCTCTTGCTCGTCGCCGGCGGATATCTCTTCATCCATCACCGGCGAGCCGAAGCTGCGTCGGAAAAAAAGCCCTCGACTCCACCGCCAACGCCGGTGGTCGCCGCGAAAGCAGTGCGCGGCAACATCGGCGTGTATTTTACGGGACTCGGCGCGGTCACGCCGCTCTACACCGTCACCGTCAAGAGCCGCGTGGATGGTCAGTTGATGAAGGTCAATTACAAAGAAGGCGACATGGTGCATCGCGGGGACGTGCTCGCGGAAATCGACGAGCGTCCGTTTCAAGCGACGCTGATGCAGGCGCAAGGCGACCTGCTCAAGGATCAAGCGAACCTCGAGAACGCGCGCGTCGACCTGACGCGCTATGAAAACCTGGTGAAAACCAACGCCGCTCCCGAGCAGCAACTCGCTACGCAGCGGGCGGTTGTGAAGCAAGACGAAGGACAAGTCAAGACCGACGAAGGAACAGTCGAGAGCGCCAAGGTGAATCTGGTCTATTGCAAGATCACGTCGCCGATGGATGGACGCGTCGGCCTGCGCCTGGTCGATCCCGGCAACATCGTGCAGACCGGCGACTCAACGGGGCTGCTCGTGATCACGCAAGTGCAGCCGATCAGTGTGATTTTCACTCTGGCCGAGGATCAACTGCCGGAAGTGGTGCACAAGCTGCACGCCGGGCAAGCGCTGCCGGTGGACGCCTACGACCGCGAGATGAAAAACAAGATTGCCGCGGGCCGCCTGATCGCGGTCGACAATCAAATCGACCAAAGCACCGGCACGCTCAAGCTGCGCGCGAATTTCGACAACAACAACGAGGCGCTCTTTCCGAATCAGTTTGTGAACGCGCGCCTGCTGGTGCAGGAAAAGAAAAACGTAATCCTGATTCCCACCGCGGCGGTGCAGCGCAGTTCGTCATCGACGTACGTCTACGTGGTGAAGCCGGATGCCACGCTCGACCAACGGCAAATCAAGCTCGGCACGCAGGAAGGCGATCAGTCGGAAGTCACCGAAGGCCTCGAGGAGGGTGATGTCGTGGTGATGACCGGCGTCGACAAACTGCAAGAAGGAACCAAAGTCGCGGTGCATTTCCAGGGTGAAAAGGGCGAACCGGGCGCCACAGGTGGAACAGGCGCCGCCGGCGGCACCGGGAACAGCGGCGCGAAAAAAGGAAAAGGCCACAAGTGAATCCTTCCCGCACTTTCATCCTGCGGCCCATCGCCACCACGTTGTTGATGGTCGGCGTGCTGCTGGCGGGTGCGGTGGCGTACAAACAACTGCCCGTTTCCGCGTTGCCACAAGTCGATTACCCGATCATCCAGGTCATCACGTTTTATCCCGGCGCCAGTCCGGACGTCATGGCGTCTTCAGTGACCGCGCCGCTCGAGCGCCAGTTCGGACAGGTGCCGGGGCTCAAGCAAATGACCTCGACGAGCTCCGAGGGAAGTTCCGTCATCACCTTGGAATTTCAGTTGAGCTTGAACATCGACGTGGCGGAGCAGGAAGTGCAGCAATCGATCAACGCGTCGGGATCGTACCTGCCGGCCGATTTGCCGACCCCTCCGCTTTACGCGAAAACCAATCCCGCCGACACTCCAATCCTGACGTTGGCGCTTAGTTCGAAAGACATTCCTCTCTCGAGAGTGGAGGATCTGGCCGATACGCGTCTCGCTCCGAAGATCTCGCAGCTTCCCGGCGTGGGATTGGTCAGCATCAGCGGCGGACAGAAGCCCGCGGTGCGGATTCAAGCGAATCCCACGGCGCTGGCGTCGTACGGGATGAACTTCGAAGATTTGCGCAGCGCGTTAATCGCCGCGAACGTGAATCAAGCCAAGGGCAACTTCGACGGCGCGCATCAAGCGTACCAAATCGGCGCCAACGATCAGTTGCTCTCCAGCGCCGATTACGCGCCGCTAATCGTCGCCTATCGCAACGGCGCGCCGATCAAACTCACCGACGTGGCCAACGTTGTGGACGGAATCGAAAACTTAAAGCAAGCGGCGTGGATGAACGAAACGTCGGCCGTGATCATGAACATCCAGCGCCAGCCCGGCGCCAACATCATCGCGGTGGTGGATCAAATCAAGTCGCTGTTGCCGCAGCTCACCTCGACCTTACCGCCCAGCGTACACGTGGAAACCCTCACCGATCGAACCAACACGATCCGCGCTTCGGTCAGCGACGTGGAATTCGAGTTGATGCTGACGGTCGTGCTGGTGGTCGCGGTGATTTTCGTTTTCCTGCGTAACGTTTCCGCGACGATCATCCCGAGCGTCGCCGTGCCGCTCTCGCTCGTCGGAACGTTCGGCGTGATGTACCTCTTGGGATTCAGTTTGAACAACCTTTCGCTGATGGCCCTTACGATTTCCGCCGGATTCGTGGTGGACGACGCCATCGTGATGATCGAAAACATCGTGCGCTACATCGAGGAAGGCGAAGCGCCGCTCGAGGCGGCTTTGAAAGGCGCGGGACAGATCGGATTTACGATCGTGTCGCTGACTATTTCGTTGATCGCGGTGCTGATTCCGCTGCTTTTCATGGGCGATATTGTCGGCCGGCTCTTCCGCGAATTTGCCGTCACGCTCAGCGCCACCATTTTGATTTCAGCTTTCGTCTCGCTGACGCTCACACCGATGATGTGCGCGAAACTTTTGAAGGCGCACAAAAAAGGGGAGGAAGGCCGCTTCTACCGGTGGTCCGAGAATGCCTTCAACCAGATTATCGAGTTCTATGGGCGCACGCTGAATTGGGTTCTCGGGTGGCAGACCATGACGCTCTTCGTCGCGCTTGGCACCCTGGTGCTCACCGTGCTTCTCTTCATCTGGATTCCCAAGGGGTTTTTTCCGATTCAAGACACCGGCGTGATTCAAGGCGTGTCGGAAGCCGCGGAATCCGTTTCGTTTCCGGAGATGGCCGAGCGTCAGCAGGCTTTGGCGAGCGTGATTCTGAAAGATCCGGCGGTGGAGAGCCTCTCGTCGTTCATCGGAATCGACGGAACGAATACCACGCTCAACAGCGGCCGCATTTTGATTAACCTGAAGGATCGCAGCAACCGCAGCGTGACGGCCAGCGACGTGATCCGCCGCTTGCAGCCGGAACTCGACAAGGTGCAGGGAATCACGCTGTTCATGCAGCCGGTGCAGGACATTTCGGTGGAAGATCGCGTCAGCCGGACGCAATTTCAGTACACGCTGGAGGATCCCAACACCGATGAGCTGAACGAGTACGCGCCCAAAATGCTGGCGCGTCTGAAACAGATGCCGGAACTGAGCGACGTGGCCAGCGACCAGCAAACGCGCGGCATTCGCTCCACGCTGGTGGTGGACCGCAACACGGCGGCGCGCTTCGGCATCAACATGTCGACGATCGATCAGACGCTGTACGACGCGTACGGACAACGCCAAGTGTCGACGATCTTCACGCAGTTGAACCAATACCACGTAGTGCTCGAAACGATGCCGGACTTCCGCAAGAATCCGCTCGACCTGCGCGATCTATTCATTCGCACCGGCACGACGGCGTCCGCATCGGCGGGTCCCGCGGCCGCGACGATGCCGGTGGCGAATGCGGCGAGCGGCAGCGCGTCGACCGCGTCGTCAGCCGCTGGGTCCGGTCCGGGATCGGGTGCGGCGATTGGCTCGGCGTTGCTCGGTCCCAACGGCAACCAAATTCCGCTGCACGTGTTCTCGCACGTGGAAACGGCCAACGTGCCGATCACCGTGAATCACCAAGGACAGTTTCCCGTCGTCACGCTGTCGTTCAATCTTGCTCCGAACGCCGCGCTGGGTGAAGCGATCACCGCCGTCGACAAGGTAAAGCAAGACCTGAAACTGCCCGAGAGCATCCAAGCGGCATTTCAGGGCACGGCGGAGGCGTTTCAAGCATCGCTGGCGAATGAACCGGTCCTGATTGCCGCGGCGGTGATCACGGTTTATCTCGTGCTCGGCGTTTTGTACGAAAGCTACATCCATCCGGTGACGATTCTCTCGACGCTGCCGTCGGCGGGTGTGGGCGCGCTGCTCGCGCTGATCGTCACGGGAAACGCCTTCAGCGTGATTGCGCTCATTGGAATCGTGCTGTTGATCGGCATCGTGAAAAAGAACGCCATCATGATGATCGACTTCGCGCTCGACGCCGAACGGAATCAAGGGATGGAACCGCGCGAAGCGATTTATCAGGCGTCGTTGCTGCGCTTCCGTCCGATCATGATGACCACCATGGCCGCCCTGTTCGGCGCGGTGCCGCTGGCGTTGGGCACAGGCACGGGATCGGAATTGCGGCGTCCCCTGGGCATTTCCATCATCGGCGGATTGCTGATCAGCCAGTTGTTGACGCTTTACACGACGCCGGTGATCTACTTGTGGTTCGATCGCCTGGCGATCCGCTTCGGTCGCCGCAAGAATGATTCGGGACCGGAGCATCCCCAGTTGCCTCCAGGCGGCGAGCCGCCGAAATTGTTGCCGGCACAATAAGCAATGAACGTATCGGATCCATTCATTCGCCGCCCGACAGCCACAACGCTGCTTGTGGTCGCGATCATTTTGGCCGGCGCGGTTGCGTATCGTTTGTTGCCGGTGTCGCCGCTTCCGCAAGTGGATTTTCCGACCATTTCGGTGAATGCGGGACTGCCCGGTGCGAGTCCCGATATCACCGCGTCGTCGATGGCCACGCCGCTGGAACGCCAGTTTTCGCACATTGCGGCCGTCACGGAAATGTCCTCGACCAGTTCGCTCGGATCCACCGGCATCACGCTGCAATTCGACCTGAATCGCAATATCGACGCGGCGGCGCGCGACGTTTTGGCGGCGATCAACGCGGCGCGCGGCAACTTGCCGGCGAATCTGCCGAACAATCCCACGTATCGCAAGGTGAATCCCGCCGACAGTCCCATCATGTTGCTCGCGCTGACCTCTTCGGTGCTTTCGCGCGGTCAGATGTACGACGCGGCGTCGACGGTGCTGGCGCAGAAGCTCGCGCAAACGCCCGGTGTGGGACAAGTCACCGTCGGCGGAAGTTCGCTACCCAGCGTGCGAATCGAACTGAATCCGCAGAGTCTGGAAAAGTACGGCATCGGACTGGAGCAAGTTCGCGCGGTATTGAACAGCGCCAACGCCAATACGCCCAAAGGATATATGTACGACGCGCGCCAAACGTGGCAGGTGGGCGCGAACGATCAGCTCTTCAAGGCCGCCGACTACGCGCCGCTGGTAGTTGCGTATCAGAAAGGCGCGGCGGTGCACGTGTCCGACGTGGGAGTGGCGCAAGACGCCGTGGAAGATTTGCGCAACGCAGGATACGCCAACGGCAGACCGTCGGTGTTGGTGATCATCTTCCGTCAACCGGGCGCCAACATCATCGAAACGGTGGATCACATCAACCAAGTGCTGCCGCAACTGAAGGCCGCGATTTCCTCGAACATCGACGTGCGCGTGGCCATGAATCAAACCGTGACGATCCGCGCGTCGCTGCTGGATACGGAACGCACGCTGATTATCGCGGTGATTCTTGTGATCCTGGTGGTCTTCGCCTTCCTGCGAAATCTTTGGACCACGTTTATTCCCAGCGTCGCCGTGCCCGTGTCGCTCATCGGGACCTTTGGCGTGATGTACCTGCTGGGTTATAGCCTCGACAATCTGTCGCTGATGGCGTTGACCATCTCCACCGGATTCGTGGTCGACGACGCGATCGTGGTGATCGAAAACATCAGCCGCTATCTGGAGATGGGACTGCAGCCGTTCGAGGCGGCGCTGAAGGGCGCGCACGAAATCGGGTCGACCGTGTTCACGATCAGCGTGTCGCTTGTGGCCGTGTTCATTCCGCTGTTGCTGATGGGCGGAATCATCGGGCGCTTATTCCGCGAATTCGCCGTGACGCTTTCCGTGGCGATTCTCGTGTCGATGGTGGTTTCGCTGACCGCGACGCCAATGATGTGCGCGCACTTGCTAAGCGAACACAAAGAGCACGGCAAGATCTACCAATGGAGCGAGCGCGCATTTCAGTGGATTGTGGATCAGTACGCGCGTACGTTGCGCGTCGCACTCCGCTTCGCTCCCGTGACGCTAGGGATTTTGATCGCCACCATCGCGCTGAACGTTTATCTGTTCATCTACGTTCCCAAGGGGTTTTTCCCGCAGCAGGATAACGGCCGCTTGCAAGGATCGATCCAAGCGGATCAAGACACCTCGTTTCAGGCGATGGACAAAATCCTGCAAGAAATGATGGCGGTGATCGACAAAGATCCCGCCGTGGACACTGTGAATGGATTCACGGGCGGATCGAACACCAATACCGCGCGCATGTTCATTTCGCTCAAGCCGCTGGAGGAGCGCAAGATTGCGGCGGATCTGGTAATCCAACGGCTGCGCCCGAAATTGGCGCGCGTCCCGGGCGCCACGCTGTACCTGCAAGCGGCGCAGGACTTGCGCGTTGGCGGACGGCAGAGCAACGCGCAATATCAGTACACGATGCGCGGCGACAACGTTCCCGACCTGATGACGTTTGCGCCAAAAATGCTGCAAAAGCTGAAAGGGCTGCGGATGATCGTGGACGTGAACAGCGATCAACAGGATCGCGGCTTGCAGCAGATGATCACTTACGATCGTCGCACAGCGTCGCGCTTCGGAATCACGCCGCAATTGATCGACGCCACGCTCTACGACGCGTTCGGGCAGCGCCCCGTCTCCACGATGTACTCGACGCTGAATCAATACCACGTGGTCATGGAAGCCGCGCCGCAGTATTGGAACAATCCACTTTTCCTGCGGCAAATCTACGTGCGTTCGCCGGCGGGAAAGAGTGTTCCGCTGGCGGCGTTCTCGCGTTGGGAGCCGGTCACCGCGCCCTTGACCGTGAATCACGACGGATTATTTCCGGCCGTGACCGTTTCCTTCAACTTGGTTCCCGGTATCGCGCTGGGCGACGCCGTCAACGCCATCAACGCCGCAAGCGTGCAACTCGGCCAGCCGAACACGATCCACACGGAGTTTGCCGGAACAGCGCAGGCATATGAGGAGGCGCTCGGGAATGAAAAGTATTTGGTGGCGGCGGCGCTGGCCACGGTGTACATCGTTCTTGGCGTCTTGTACGAGAGCTACGTGCATCCCATCACGATTTTGTTGAGCCTGCCTTCGGCGAGCGTCGGTGCGCTGCTGGCGTTGCTGATCACGAAGACGGATCTCAGCATCATCGCGCTGATCGGAATCATCCTGCTGATTGTCATCGTGAAGAAGAACGCCATCATGATGATCGATTTCGCGCTCGCCGCCGAGCGAAACGAGCACAAGAGTTCGCGCGACGCCATTTTCGAAGCGTCGATGCTGCGCTTCCGTCCGATTCTGATGACCACGATGGCGGCGCTGCTCGGCGCGCTTCCGTTGGCGATGGGCTCCGGCACAGGATCGGAGTTGCGCCGCCCGCTCGGCATCGCGATTATCGGAGGCTTGATCATGAGCCAAGTGCAAACGCTCTACACCACACCGGTGGTTTATCTGTACTTCGACCGCCTGCAAACGTGGCGCGAGCGGCGGCGTGCGGCGAGCGGAGAAGGTCCGGCACCTGCGGAGTCCCCGGCATAGTCATGAAAGTAAGGATGGCACTTCTCGTGAGTTTCGTCGCCGCAGCGACCGGCTGCATGGTGGGACCGAAGTATTCGCGGCCCGCCGCGCCCGCGCCGGCGGCATACCGCGAGCCGCCGCCGGAAGGTTGGAAAGAGTCGCAGCCGGACGACGGAAAAATCCGTGGGAAATGGTGGGAGATGTTCGACGACGCCGGCTTGAACGCGCTCGAAGAACAAGTCAGCATCTCGAATCAGAATGTGCTCGCGGCCGAAGCGCAATATCGCGCCGCGCGCGACGCCGTGCGCATCGCGCGAGCGAACCTGTTTCCTGCGATCAACACGACTCCTTCGATCACCAATACGGGGTCGGGTCACACCACAACGGCCACCGGCGGGTCGGCCGGCGGCGCGCGCACCAGCACAACGTATTCATTGCCGTTTGAGTTGTCGTATCAAGCCGACGTTTGGGGATCGATCCGCCGGAGCGTCCACACGGCCGCCGACGTCGCGCAGGCGAGCAACGCGCAGTTGGAAAACGCCAAACTGACGTATCAAGCCGCGCTCGCCGAAGATTATTTCCTGCTGCGCGAGTCGCGCTCGGATCAGGAACTGCTCGAAAAAACCGTCACGGCATATCAGGACTTTGTCGATCTGACGAACAATCGTTTCAAATACGGAGTCGCTTCGGGCGCCGACGTTGCTTCGGCGGAAACGCTGCTTTACAACGCCAAAACGCAGTTGATCGACTTGGAAATCGCGCGAACGCAATTCGAGCACGCCATTTCCATTTTGATCGGCAAACCGCCCACCGATATTCCGAGCGCTCCTCTGGTTGTAAAAGAGCCGCCGCAGGTGCCCGTCGCCGTGCCCTCGGCGCTACTCGAGCGGCGTCCCGACATCGCCGCGGCGGAACGGCAGATGGCCGCTGCCAACGAACAAATCGGAATCGCGATGGTGGCGTATTATCCCGCCGTGAACATCAGCGCGTCCGCGGGACTCACGAGCAATAGCTTCACGCAATGGTTCACCTGGCCCAGCCGTTTCTGGAGCGTGGGCACGTCGGCGGCGGAAACGCTCTTCGACGCCGGAAAGCGACGCGCGCAGGTGGCGCAAGCGCGCGATTTGTACAACGCGGAAATCGCCGCGTACCGGCAGACCGTACTAACCGCGTTTCAACAGGTGGAAGATCACATGGCGGCGCTGCGCGTTCTGGAGAACGAAGCGAAAATGCAAGCCAACTCCGTCGCCGCCGCCGACAAAGCGCTCGCCATCGTGATGGATCAATACAAAAACGGCACCGCCGACTACTTGATGGTGATCACCGCGCAAGCCGCGTCACTCGCCGCGCATCGCGCTGCACTCGATCTTCTTGGGCAGCGCATGACCACCGATGTCCTTTTGATCGAAGCACTCGGCGGGGGTTGGGACGCCTCACAACTGCCCAGCGAGAAAAGTCTGGTCGCGCGTTAGCGCGCCATCGAAGTCCGCTAGCGCGCCATCATCGATGTCCGCTAACGCTTGAAAACTGACGGCTTCCCGCGCGCTGTACCCATTGCCTGCCGAACTGCGTCTCATCCGGTAGGAGGTGACATATGAAGCTCAGCAAAACGTTACTTCCCATGCTGGTCTTCGGCGGATTGCTCCTTGACGGCGGCGCGTTGAACGCGCAACGTCATCGACTTTCGATCGGAGTCGGCATCGGCGGCCCGCCGCCGGTAGTGTACGCTACCCCTAGCCCGGGACCCGGCTACGTCTGGGTCGACCCGTACTGGGATAATGGCGTCTGGGTGAATGGCTATTGGAGAGCGCCGGTCTACGGCGGCTTTTACTATGGCCACGGACCCCACTACTACCATCACGGCTACTACGGCCGCCATGGGCGCTGGCACCGTTAGCTGGTAGGTAAGGCTAACGTAAAAAACGCTAACCGGTAAAGGAAACCGGTAGCGAAACGAGATCGCCAGTTGCCAACGAACGGACGGCTGCTGGAGGGAGGACCAGCAACCGTCCGATTCGTTCACTATCCTCCCAGTCTTTTTTCGACTTCCCCAGGACGATTTCGCGGCCTGCGGCGTCTATACGGATGTATGAGGAACCGCATGTGCCTCGCACTTCTCGCTCTGGCCGTTAGTGTCTCCGCACAATCCGCGCCGCCGTCATTTCAAGTCGCCTCCATCAAGGCAAACAACGAGCATCCTCCGCGCCGCATCGCGCGTCCTTTGCCCGCCGGATACACGGCGGAGAACGCCTCGCTGAAGATGCTCATCACGAATGCTTACAGCCTTCAATCATTTCAGTTGATCGGCGGCCCGGCGTGGATGGAGGCGGACGGTTATGACATCACGGCAAAATCCGACACCGCCATCGACCGCGCGACGGCGCTCCAGATGCTGCAAGTGCTGCTGGCCGAACGTTTCGCCTTGAAGGTCCACCGCGAGACCAAAGAGTTGCCCGTCTATGAATTGACCATCGCCAAGGGAGGACCGAAACTTCCGCCATCGAAGGAGGGAAGTTGCATCGCGGCTCCCGCCAACGGCGGACCGATGCCTCCGCCCGGGCCCGGGCAGCCACCGGCACTGCGCTGCGGTAACGCATTGATCGGATTCTCGGGAACGGTGGCAGGTGGAAAACTGAAAATGGCCGATCTCGTCCGGACCCTCGCCAACATTATGGGACGGCCGGTTGTAGATCACACTGGATTTACCGACGAGTTCGATCTGAAGTTGAGCTTCTCGCCCGATCAAGCAACGGAGGGAATGGCGATGCCAGTCGGCATGGCGACTCCTCCGGGAGTCGCGCCCGGCAGCATGCCTCCGAGCGATTCCGATCGCCCGTCGATCTTCGCGGCGCTGCAGGAACAGCTCGGCCTGAAGCTTTCGTCCGCTAAGGGTCCGGTGGAAGTGCTGGTCGTCGATCACGTCGAACGTCCGAGCGCGAATTGATTGTTCAAAGAGCGCACATTAACGAAGATCGTCGTAAAGCCATGGCTCAGCGGTTCGGGTATTCCACATCGTTTGGAATATGATCGTGCGCCGGTCGGCGAAAACTTCGAAATCCGTCCCGCTCACCGGGAACGCAAAAGAAAACTTCCGGGGAACGCCTCCGTTTACGCCGACCTCGAATAGACCATCCCGCGAGTTGAAGAACAATTCCTTCCCATCGCGGCTGTAGCGAAACGTTCCACCCTCAAATCCCAGTTTCGCGAGCACGTCCGACGCGACCACCACGCGGGACCGGCCCGTCGCCGGATCGAGGATACAAATCTCGTATCGCTTCGGCTCCGATTCCCGGACGAAGGCGACGGAAGCGTCGACGGGAGCCGCGCGCGGCATCTTGGAAACACCATCTGTCGTCAAGGCCGCAGGCGCGCCGCCGTCAAGCGGCACCCACCAAATGTTTCGGTTGTTGTCCTTTTTCCGTTGGAAGATCAGATGTTTCCCGTCTGCGCCATAAGAAATGAACCCCGTCTCCCCGTCCATTGCGGGCAGCGACCGAGACACTCCTTCGTCCAGGCGAACCGTCCAAAGCTGCACGTCACTCGGGCTGGCTGGTCCGTGCCGGGTCCCAAAGAATGCGATTGCCTTGCCATCGGGCGACCACGCGGGCGAGGAGGCGCGGAATACATCCGTGGTGAGCTGCCGGGCATTGGATCCGCTCGCATCGGCGATCCAGATATCCGTCGTCGCTCCGCGGAGAACTTCGTAGGCGATTTGTTTCTCGTCGGGAGAAAGTGCGACCGACATCGCCGGGCTGTCGCCGGAGACCACTTGACGGAACTTGTTCTCCGCCATCTCCGGACCGGGCTCTGTGGACATGATGTGAAGTTGGAGGCGAAACAGCGTCGCCAGAAACCTCTGACCGTCGCGGCTCAGAGAGATCATCGACGGCAGGGACGTACCGACGGCGAATGGCATCGCTTCTCCCCCGGAGACGGGCGCCTGATAGAGGCTGGCGGAGAGCCCGAGCCCCTTGATCATGAGAAAGAATTGTCCATCGGGTGTGAAAATCGCGCTTTGAACATTCGTGAGCGCCGAAACCTGTCTGGCGCGTCCTCCCGACGGGTGCACGGTGTAGAGCGTGTCGTCGCTGGTGTCGACGAAAGCCAAGGTCTTACCGTCCGGAGACCAGGAAACACGGCGCGGGCGCACTCCTGCCGCGACTTCCACGGCGCGCGGATTTTGTCCGTCAGCGCCGGCGACCATCACTTGGTGTGTCGACGAACGGATGAACGCCAGTTGCGAGCCATCTGGCGACCATTCGCCCATCGTCGCATCGTCCATCAACACGCGGGGAAGGCCCGCGGGCAGATCCAGCGCGTAGAGACTCGAGCCGCGGTTGAAAAGCACGCGATTGCCGTCGGGAGAGAAGTGCGGCTCTGTCTTGGCAACACCGTCGTTGGTTAACGGATGCGGATCGCCCCCGCTCAAGCTCTGCAGATAGAGATCCCAGCCCTTGGGATCGGCGTTGGGGCGCGAGACATAAACGAACTGCTTGCCATCCGGCGATAACGCCGCGTCCGTGACGTACCCAGCGCGGCGAAGAAGTTGCTTCGGCGGCGACGCCGGAAGTTTCCAGTATCCTCTTCCTGGCTGGTGGAAGAAAAGCAGACTCGCGCCGAGCGCGAACGCGCCGATGGCCACGCCCGCGAGAGCGTACCACGAAGGCCGTGCACGCCCAGCCGGCGCTTCCAACGATCGTTGCGGCGATGAGATCAAGTCGAGCGCGACGTCCGCGGCGCATTGGTAGCGCCGCGCGCGGTCCTTTTCCAGGCAGCGTCCGACCACACGAGCGATCATCGGCGGCGTATCTTTCCGGATGGTTTCGACGGGTGTGGGCGTCTCGCTTAGGACCGCGTTGCAGAGCTCGTAGACATTTTTTCCCTGAAACGGCGGCTTTCCCGCGAGCATCTCGTAGATCACGGCGCCGAGTGCGAACAGATCGGTGCGCGCGTCGGTTTGGGCCAGTTGAAGTTGCTCCGGTGCGGCGTAGCCGGGTGTGCCGGAGAATCCGCCCGTAGCCGTGGCGGTGGCGCCGGCGAGCGTTGGCTCCGCATCCTCCGATCCCGCGGCGACCGCGTGGGGCGACTGCTTGCGCGCCAATCCAAAGTCGAGAACCTTTGCGACGCCGTCCGCGCGCAGCATGATGTTGGCGGGCTTGATGTCGTGGTGAACGATGCCCGAGCGATGGGCGGCCGCCAGCGCCTCCGCCATCTGCCGCGCGATGTGAATCGCGTCGTTCATGGGAAGCGGTTTGCGCAAGCGGTTGCGCAATGTCACGCCTTCCACGTACTCCATGGCGATATAGGCGGTATCGCCTTCCAGTCCCGCCTCGTAAATCGTGGCGATAGACGCATGATTTAGCGCCGACGCGTTCCGCGCCTCTTCCAGAAAGCGCTTGCGCCAGCCGCTGTCGCCGGCGATTTGATTGGCCATCAACTTCAATGCCGCGGTCCGCTTCAGGGTATCGTCCTCCGCCAGATAGACTTCACCCATACCGCCGGCGCCAAGCTTGCGGAGCAATCGAAAATGACTGATGGTACTCCCTGGTTCCATGTTCGCGAGAGACGATCGCGCTGGATTATAGCAGACTGCTAGGAAGCGCGAATGGAGTGCTAAGCTGGAATGCATGCCCGCATTTCTCGCTCTTGTTCTCGCGCTGACACTTGCCGATCCCGACTGGCCGCAATTTCGCGGACCGAATCTCAATCCCGTGGGCGCGAGCGCGGCGCTGCCCGACACTTGGTCGAGAACCCAAAACATCGAGTGGACCACCGAGATTCCCGGCCGCGGATGGTCGTCGCCGGTGGTCACCGGAGGCAAAGTTTTTCTGACCGCCGCGGTGACGGAAGGGAAGTCGAAGGCGCCACAAATCGGCACTGAATACTCGAACGAATACGCTGCCGAGTTGATGAAGCAAGGCCTGAAGATGTCCGAGGTGATGGCGAAAGTCAGCGAGCGCGACATCGAAATGCCAAGCGAAGTGGTGCTGCACTACTGGCTCACTTGTATCGATCTGAAAACGGGCGCGGTCGAGTGGAAAAAAGAATTTTTCGGCGGACGCCCGCCCGGAGGGCGTCATCGCAAGAACAGTTTCGCGTCGGAAACGCCGGTCACCGATGGGCAATCGATCTTTGTCTACGTGGCGAATCTCGGAGTGTGGGCGTACGACTTGAAAGGCAAGCAATTGTGGAGCGTGAAACTCGACCCTTACCCGATCTATCTCGACTTCGGCACAGGAGCGTCGCCGGTGCTCGCCGGCAATCAAGTGGTGATCGTCAACGACAATCAGAAGCAGCAATACATCGCGGCGTTCGACAAGCAAACCGGCAAGGAATTGTGGCGCACGCCGCGGGATCTTCAAGCATCGAAGGAAGCGGCTGGGTTCCGTAGCGGCTGGACCACTCCGTACGTCTGGAAAAACTCCGCGCGCACCGAAATTGTCACCGTGGGACCGGGCATTGCGGTGAGCTACGATCTCGCGGGAAAAGAATTGTGGCGGCTTGCGGGCATGTCGCCCGCGCCGATCCCGAGTCCTTTCGCGTACGACGGATGGCTGTACGTGAACGGCGGTCGCGGCAAGCCGATGTTCGTGGTCAAGCCGGGCGCGTCCGGCGACATTTCGCTGAAGACGGGGGAAAAATCGAACGACTCCGTGGTGTGGTCGGACAATCGCGGCGGCGTTTATTTGCCAACGCCGGTGGCGTACGACGGCGGATTATACGTGCTGAACGAAGCCGGCATGTTGACACGCTTCGACCTGAAAACCGGAGAGCAGAATTACAAATCGCGATTGGTCGCGGGCGGGTCGGGCAACTTCACGTCGTCGCCGTGGGCGTATAACGGGAAAGTCTTTTGTCTCGACGAGGAAGGGAAGACGTACGTGGTTGTGGCGGGCGCGGAATTCAAGCTCGACCACGTGAACGATCAGGACGAAATGGCCCTGGCGACGCCGGCGATCGTCGGCGACCGCTTATTGCTGCGGACAGAAACGAAGTTGTATTCGATTCGGCAGGCAAATCCGCCCCGCTCAGCGAATCAATCGAAAAACTCGCCGTAAGATTATCGCGCGACTTCGGCGGGGCGCGTAGAATCTGGGCATGAACTCGAAACTCACCATCGCCCTCGCCGTACTCGCGGGATTTTTTGGCGGCCTCGCGGCCCATTACGTGATTCCACCGACGGTCCATGCACAAGCGTCGCAAACGGCTCCGCCGCAGCCGGAAATCCGCGCGCAAAAGTTCGTGCTCGTGGAAGCGGATGGAACGCCGCGCGGAGTCTTCGGGATTGAGGCCAACGGCGCGCCCGTGGTCGAAATCACCAACAAAAAGGGACACGTATTTGTCCCGCGCTGGAATTCCACGAGGTTCTGGGAAGGTTCCGCTCCGCCGTATCCACAGCGGAAGCCGACACTGTTGCCATAATTTGGAGTGCGGCGACTTGTCGCCGCTTTGGACGTCCGAGACTCACTTCGCGCTACCGACGCTTGCGCACTCCGTGGTGCCGTGCGAGTCAAACCTCGCACCGGTGAAAGCGGCGACAAGTCGCCGCACTCCAAATTAATTCGGGTCCGGCTTCTCGACGCGATCGATCACGATCACTTGCACTGGGCCTTTGGTCGATTCGAGTTTCAGGCCCAACTGTTCCTGGATCGCGGTGAACACCGAGGCGCGCTCGAGCGGCGCGGCCTCGGTCGTGGTGCTTCCGGCATTGGCCTGAGGCGATCCGCAGCCAGTTTCCGGCGCATAGGCCATTTCGAAATCGTAGAGTCCTGTGAGGTTGGTGTGATCGATCACGGGATGCCGCAACTCGCGCGACAGAACGATGGCGAGGTTCGAGATTTTGGTGCGCGTCCCTTTCATCACGCCGCAATTCGAACTGATCCCATAGCTTCCCAGCGACGGATCGACTTCCTTCATCTTCGATCCGTTCTTTCCGATCACCAGCGAATACACGAGCTGCTCCCGCGTCTCCATATGGATTTTCAATTGGAAACGCTCCGCCAGAACCGCGCGCATGCGCAGGCGCAGTTGCGTGTTGCGTTCGGGACCGGCGGGCGGCAGGGTCTTTTCGTCTTCGGGAGAAAGCTTCGTCAAAACGTCATAGCGATCGGTCTCGATCCAGCCCGGTCCGCCGATGATTTGAAACTGACGCGCGTCATACGCCGTTTCGATCATCCCCTTGAGCGTGCCGTTCTTGATCTCGACTCCCGACAATTGGAAACCGTAAAAGCCGCCATTTGAGTTGGGATCGCTGGGCTTCACCGACGACACTTCAAACGAGGGCTCTGGTTTGTCAGAGGGCGCTTGGAGCAGCGCGCACACCAAGAGAATCGCGAGCTTCATGATGGATTTGACAGCACGGTCCGGTCGCGGTTAGGAAGAAATCAGTCTATTTCTCGGCCGGCATCCCGAGCATCGACTTCACGGTTCGCAGCACGGCGGGCCAGGACGTGCTTTGTGGATTGATGGCGTCGAAGTGGCTGCGGCCTTCCTGCGTTTGCAGCGCGACTTGGTCGCCGCCCTTCTGCGCGTCGCGAATGTAGGGTTCTACGAGACTCTTCCAGCGCTGATCCGCGCCGGCGCGAATGATGAACTCTTGCCGCACTCCGAGTGGAACCCACGCGGCCGCCGCGCCCTCGCGATAGCGCTCGAGAACTTTGTCCGGCGGGCCGCCCATGAAGTCGGTGACCACGGAACCTCCGCACATCTGACGCTCCATCGGCTGAACGCTCTCGAGATCCGCGGGTCCATCGATCACCAACACGCCGTGGAATTTCAGCGGATTCGCGGTGTACAGCATGCGCTTCGCCGGCAATTTGGGACGGGCCGCCAACCACAGAGCGAGTTGTCCGCCGGACGAATGACCCATCACGATCGCGCGATTCAGGTCGAAGTGATACTTCGGTGCGGCTTCCCGCAGTTTGTCCGCAGCCTTGCCGAGATCGACGTAGGTTTCCGGCCATCCTCCGCCGCCGGGACTGCCGAGGCGTCGATACTCGATGCTCCACGTGGCGATGCCCGCGTCGGCGAGCGCCTGTGCCATCGGCCGAAGCAACTCGTACGATACGACCGGTTCCGGCAATCCCTCGAGCTTTTGCGACCAGCATCCGCCGTGAACCAGCACGACCACCGGAATCGATGCGCTCGGCTGTTTCGGCAATCGCACTTCGACGAATTGCAGCTCTTTGTCGCCATAGGTGATGCGATCTGACGCGGGTGCTGTCGGCTGATGCAACAATTCCACGGGATTCGTTCCGGGGTCTTGCGACCAGACAGAGCAAGCGACGGCGAAGAGCGCGGCTAACCGAATTGCGGGACGGATCGGCACTAGATACATACGCATAAAGCAAGGAACGCGATGCATCGCCAAAAGTTCCAGCGTTTTTGCGGCTACGGCGCTTTCGGGCCGGGCAGGGACTCCGGGAACTGTCCGTTCCGCAGATGCTCGAGGTATTCCCGTACGGTCTTCTCGTTCGGATTGCGCCGCGCTGCCTCTTCGAGGACACCCCGGGCCTCCTCGAAGCGCATCTCCAGAAACATCACACGGGCCAAGCACACCGACGCCAGCGCGGAATCGGGTGTCACGTCGAGCGCGTGTCTCCAGAACGGCTCTTCATCGTGCCAAAACTCGATTTGCCGGTGCGTCGCGACGGCTCCGGCCGTCGCGAGGAGCAAGCATCCAACGGGCAAAACGCGTCGCGGCATCCTCGCCAGCAGAACCGCGATCAGCAGGCAAGCTCCGGTGGTCGCGACATAACACATGCGGTCCTGCACCAGCAGCGCCGGCTCCCGCAATGGCGCTGTCAAAATCGGAACGGAAAACGGCACGGCGATCAATACACCGCAAAGGATCAAGTCGGAGCGCAGCGCGTGGTCGCGGCATCGGGCCGCGAGGATCACATACAGCGCGATGCCGAGCCACACCGCAATCACGAGTGCGCGGCTGGGCGGATCGTAGGTGATCGTCAGCGGCCACGGCCAGAAAAGGTTTTTCACGTACTGCGCGGTGATGGCTGGGTAGATCCGAAGTGCCGCAAACGGCGTTCGCAGCGCTCCTGCTGGGGGACCGCCGAGTACTGCGAGGCGGGCGCCGAAGTACGCTGCATCGATCGCCGCAAACGGCCATGCAGCTCCCATGGCCGATCGCCAGTTGTGCGGCTTGATGCAGAGCCAGGCGAGCGCGAAGACCAGTACCGGCATCAGCGCGGCGCCCTCCTTGGTGAACACGGCCAGCGCCGCCAGGGCCCAACTCCAGCGGGGTTTTCGATGCACGAAGCAGGCCAGCGAGGCCAATGTCAGCGCGTCCGACTGTGTTTCCGTTAAGCCGACCATCCACGCGACCGCCTCCACATGGAGAGGATGCACGGCGAACAGTAGCGCGGCCGCCATGGAGACCGCCGCGCTCTGCCCAATTCCCAGCAGCAGCAAATAGAGGCTGACGGTCGCCGCGGCGTGAAACAAAATCCCGGTCGAGTGTAGGGCGAACGGCGAGAGTCCGAAGGTCCGCTGTAGCGCGGTGAAGGAGAGAATCGCCAGCGGCCGGTAGACAAGATAGTTCCAGGGACCGCGACCTAGGAATCCCCAATAGTCAGACGTGAACGCGGAGGAGACCGTGCCATGGATCAAGCGTGGGTTGTCGACCAGGAGCACCTGATCGTCATAGATGAATCCACCGCCCAACGCCGGAGCGAACAATACGATGACCAGCAACGCCAGACAGATCGTTGCGCGTCCGGTCTGCTCGAGCATGGCCCGAACTATTTCCCAACCACAACAATCGTGAACGACCCAGGGATCGGCGGCGCAAATCCGCCGCGACCACCGCGACCGCCATCAGCCCCGGCGGGCGGAGGAGGCGGGGCCGGGCCGCGTTCCTGACTCATCGCCAAAATGTGGCCGGTCTTCGAGTCCAAGGTGCACGTGCGTGCTCCGTTCATCGTGTTCAGGTTCTGCTCCACTTCGAAAGTGGTGGGACTCGTTTCTTTGATCACGGTCAAGGTGCCGTTGCCGTGCGTGCTGAACGCTTCCATCGTCGACGGATTGAAGACCGCGCCGTCAGAGCCGCCCGCGAGCGGAAGATTCGCGAGAATCTTGCCGTCCTTGGCGCTCAGAATCACCATCATCGGTTGCGGAGGCGTTGCCGGTGGATTGCCCGAACTCGCGCACGCCGCGAACAGCACTTGATTCTTCACGTCGATCGCCAATCCGTTGCAGCGACCCTTGTCGCCGAGCGGATAATGTGCCACAGCTTTCATGGTTTTCGCGTCGACGGCGGTCACGCTGCCTTGCGCGTCCTGCATGACTACGTACAACATGCCTTTGCCATCGCCCACGCCTTGCTCCGGCACGCCGCCCAAATCGACGGTGCCAAGGACCGCGCCATCTTTCGCGTCGATCACTGTGGCGTCCTTGGTGGGATGGCTGAAAACGTAGACGCGATCGTTGAAGGAATCGAAATAGATGCCGTCGGGCCGCGCCGCTTCGGCGGCATCGATGGTCTTGATCAGCTTCATCGTCTTGGTGTCGAACATCGAAACGGGACGGCTGCTGGTAAATCCATGGCCGGATTTCGGATCCACCGCCGCGCCGTTTCCGCCGACGCCGTCGATCTCGCCGACCAGTTCGATCGTGTCAAGGTTGTAGACGGACAATCGCGTAGGAACGGCCGCGACCGCCGGTTGTGTATCGGTCGCCTCGCGCGCAGGCGACCCGCGCCGCGGAATGTACAAACGACGTCCCGCCGAATCGGCGTAGATGTAGTCCCAGCCGCCTTCGCCGCCGACCTTCGCCATCTTCAACACCTTGTACGGTCCGGTGCTTTCGGTCTTCGGTGCTTGTGCTGCAACAAGCAAAACCACAGCGGCGATCGCCGCGACGACAAGAATCGCTTTTTTCATTGGAAACTCCTCCAGGGAATGTTCTGGCACCGAATCTTACCACTAAGGGCTTCGGGAAGAAAGGAAGGGGGAGAAACGTCATACTCATCTACAATCTTTTCCAGGCGGGAGGATCGCATGATTGTCCGCATCGCATCGCTCTTGCAGGACGTTCGCTACGTGTTCCGGCAAATCCGGCGCTCGCCGGGATTCGCGACCACCATTGTTCTCACCGTGGGACTCGCCGTGGGCGCGAACACCGCCCTGTTTTCGCTGATTGACGGCGTGATGCTGCACCCGTTGCACTATCCGCATCCCGAGCGGGTGGTCCTGCTGTGGACCGGCGATCCCGCGCATGGGCAGCTTTACTCGATGTCGTATCCGCAATTCGAATTGTTCCGTGAGCGCGCCAAGAGCCTTGACGTTGCCGCCTACGACGACGAATCGGTGACATGGAGCAGTGGCGGCGATCCCGAACGAATCGAGGGTGGCCGCGTGTCGCGCGAGTATTTTCCGCTGTTGGGTGCGCAACCGGCGCTGGGACGCAACTTCTCGGCGGAGGAGGATTCTCCCGGTGGTCCGCCCGTGGCGATGATCAGCTACAGCGCGTGGGTGAATCGCTACCACCGCGATCCCGCCGTCGTTGGGAAACCCATTTCGATCGACCGATTGCCATTCACGATCATCGGCGTGGCCGCAAAGGATTTCGATTTCCTGGGCGAGAACGTTGAAGTGTGGCGTCCCCGGACGTTTGAAACGCGCAGCTACGCGGCCGGCGCGGTACGGCTTGGCGAGACATATCTCACGCTGATCGCGCGGCTCAAGCCCGGCGTGTCGCTGGAAGAAGCGCGCGCCGAGGTCGCGGTGATCGACGCCGCCGACCAGCGCGAGCGTCCGCGCAAAAGCGACGCCCGCGATGCCATCCAAATCGATTTGCTCGAACATCAGGTATTCAACAATGTGCGATCGGGCTTATGGGTGCTGTGGGGCGCGGTGATCTGCGTTCTGCTGATCGCCTGCGCCAACGTGGCGAACTTGATGATGTCTCGCGCCTGGACGCGCCGTTCCGAAATCGCGGCGCGCGTTGCTTTGGGCGCGAGCTACGGACGGATCACGCAACAATTGCTGGCGGAAAGCTTGGTGCTTACCATGCTGGGCGGGCTCATCGCGTTGCCCGTGGCGCGATCGTTGCTCGTCTGGCTCGTCGGATTGGTTCGCGAGACAACGCCGCAGGTGCCCGACGTCCATTTGAATCCGAGCGTAATGTTTCTGGCGCTGGCGGTGTGCGCCATGGTCGGCGTGCTCTTTGGTCTGGCGCCGGTCGCGCTGCTCACGCGGGGAATCTCTGGCGGACTCATCGGCAAAGAGCGATCCGTTACCGAATCGCGCGCGGCCAAAGCATCCCGCAGCGCGTTTGTCACGGTTCAGATCGCGCTTTCCATCGTGTTGCTGGCCGGCGCGGGATTATTGGTGCGCAGCTTTTACGCGATGCGGGCCGCGCCCACCGGATTGCGTCCGGATCGCGTCATCGTCCAGCCGCTCACGTTGATGGAGGAACGCTACGACAAAAACGAAGCGCGCAATGCGTTTTACAACGAAGCGCTGCGGCGTATTCAGAGTCTGCCGGGTGTGGAGAGCGCGGCGATTTCCTCGCGCGTGACGCTGGTTCATTCGGGACTCGGCTACGAAATTCACGTCGCCGGGCGGCCGGAAGCGCCGGGGCACGCGGATACGGCGCGTGCACGCTCGGTGAGCGCCGAGTACTTCGACATGCTCGGCGTCCCGATCGTCGCCGGACGGAATTTCAACGCGCACGATACCGCGAATTCACAGCGCGTCATGTTGGTGAACGAAAAGTTCGCGCGGGAATATTTTCCCGGCGCGAATTCCGCGCAGAACGCCTTGGGCAAACTGGTGACTTACTCGACCGACGCCGTGACCTGCCAGATTGTCGGCGTGGTGCGCGACGTGCGCGTCGCCGTGGCCAGCACCGACGTCAACGAGGAAATCTACTTGCCGCTTGAGCAGCGTCCGTTGCTCGGCGCGTACCTCGTGGTGCGTGCCGCGGGCGATCCTTACGCGTTGACGCCCGAAATTCGCTCGGAACTTCAGAAAATCGATCCCGAACAAGCCGTGCACGACTCGCGCACACTTAATTGGATGATCGATCATCGTTTCGCGCGTCCGCAAAACACGCTGACCGCGCTCGGTGCCTTCGCCGCAACCGCACTGCTGCTGGCGGCGCTGGGAATTTACGGCTTGCAAGCGTACTCGGTGGCGCAACGGTCGCGGGAAATCGGCATCCGGATGGCGTTGGGCGCCACGCCGGTGAAAGTGTTGCTCGCCGTCCTCGGCGACAGCGCGCGCTTGGCCGCGATCGGTCTGGCCGTCGGCTGGCCTGCGGCATTCGTGCTGGCGCGCGTTTACGCCTCGCTGCTGTTCCAAGTGACGCCCGGCGATCCGCTGACAATGGCCGCGGTGCTCGCTGGCCTAGCGACGTTGGTAATCGGGTCAACGTATCTGCCGGCGCGCCGGGCGTCGCGCGTGGATCCGGCCATCGTGCTGCGCGGGGAATAGGCCGTCGGCGACTGTGTTATTCTAGCGGCTCATCCCATTGCATGACGGGCACATGATTGGCCGCCTGATCTCTCATTTCGAAGTTGTCGCACGACTCGGTGAAGGCGGCATGGGCGTGGTCTACAAGGCGCGCGATACGTCGCTGGATCGCTTTGTGGCGCTGAAAGTTTTGCAACCCTACGCTGTCGCCGATCCCGAACGCCGCCGCCGCTTTGTGCAAGAGGCAAAATCGGCCTCCGCTCTGAATCATCCCAACATCGTTCACATCTACGAAATCGGCGAGCATGAAGGATCGCTCTTCATCGCCATGGAATACGTCGACGGTTATTCGCTCAACGATTTGATCCTCGGAAAAGAGCCGCTGGCGCTCCCGCTCATCCTCCGTATTTCCGTGCAGATCGCCGACGCACTGGCGACGGCGCACGCTTCCGGCATCGTGCATCGCGACCTGAAGCCCTCGAACATCATGATCTCGCAAACGGGTTTGGCCAAGTTGGTCGATTTCGGCCTGGCGAAGCTCGTGGAAGCGCCCGCCGAGGAGGAAGTCTCGCAGACGGAGGAAACGCGCAGCATGCGCAAAGTCGCGCCGCGCACGCAGGAAGGCACGGTGATCGGAACGGCGCCGTACATGTCGCCGGAGCAAGCGGAGGGGAAGAAAGTCGACGCACGCTCCGACATTTTTTCGTTCGGCGCGGTGCTGTACGAAACGTTGACGGGGAAACGCGCGTTTTCCGGCGCCACGCGAATGGCCACGCTCACGGCGGTGATGCGCGAAGAGCCCGCGCCCGTGAGCCAAAGCGTCCCGGATGCGCCGGTGGATCTGGTGCGTGTGATCGATCGCTGCTTGCGCAAGGATCTCGGGCGGCGCGCACAAAACATGTCCGATGTGAAGATCCAGTTGGAAGAAATCCGCGAGGGAAGTTCGAGCGCGCCGCACTCCGCGGCAACCGTCGCCGTCTCGCAGACCACCGCACCGGTGGTGCGGCGCCCCTTCTTGCCATGGATGATCGCGGCCGCGGTGTTGGTAATAGCCGGCATCGGATTCTACATGTGGCGAGGACAAAGCGCGCGTCCCATCGATTCGCTCGCCGTGCTTCCGTTTCTGAACGCCGCCAACGATCCCAACACGGAGTATCTGAGCGACGGCGTCACGGAGAATCTCACCAATTCGCTGGCGCAATTGCCCAATTTGCGCGTGGCCCCGCGCATGTCATCGTTGCATTTCAAGGACGCCGATCCAAAACGCGCGGCGGCCGAACTGGGCGTGCGCGCATTGCTCACCGGCAGCGTGCGACAACAAGGCGACGCGTTAGCCATCAGCGTGGAATTGATCGACGCCGCGGACAATCGCCACATTTGGGGCCAACGCTACGATCGCAAGACCGCCGATCTGGCCGCGATTCAGCAACAGATCACCAGCGACGTCGCCGACAAGCTCGATCGCAAACTGGGCGGAGTGGAGCGGCAGCAGATCGCCAAGCGCTACTCGACGAACTCCGAAGCGTACCGGCAATATCTGGAAGGTCACTACCTCCTGGAGAAAATCACGCCGGAAGGCATCTCCAAGGGACTCGAGTTGATGCGGCAAGCCATTGACAAAGATCCGACCTTCGCACCGGCCTACGAGGGACTCTCTTACGGCTACTGGATGCCCGTCGATTTGTTCACTGCGCCACAAGAAGGCATGCCAAAGGCGAAAGTCGCCGCCGCCAAAGCCCTGGAGTTGGACGACACCCTGGCGGAAGCGCACCTCGACATGGGTTGCATTCTTTTCATGTACGACTACGATTGGCCGCGCGCCGGAAAGGAGCTTCAACGGGCCTTGGAGCTGAAGCCGGACTACGCTCGAGGCCATGAACTCTACGGTTGGTATCTGATCTCAGTCGGACGCGTGAATGAAGGCGCTGAGGAGAGCCGAAAAGCCGTGCAATTGGATCCGCTGAATGCGGAAACAAATTGGCAGGTGGGTTTGAATCTACACTTGGCGCATCAAGACGACGAGACGATCCAACTCCTCGACAAGGGTATCGAGATGTCTCCGAATTTTTGGCCGTCGATCATGACGATAGGCCAGGCGTACGCCGCGAAACGCGAGCTGCCGCGGGCGATCGAACAGTTTCAGCAAGCGCGCAAGATCGAGCCGGACGCGCCCTGGCCGCTGGCGGAACTCGGACACGCCTACGCGGTCAGCGGGAAAAAAGTCGAGGCGGAGAAGGCGCTCCAGGAACTGCTCGCGTGGCGCAAACGCACCTACATCACGACCTATCACATGGCGCAGGTTTATCTGGGCCTGGGGAATCGCGATCAGGCCATGGCGAACCTCGAAAAGGCATATGAAGAGCGCTCGACGCTCATAACTTTCCTGCCGATGGATCCGGAAATGGATCCGCTGCGGGCGGATCCGCGCTTCAAGGATTTGCTAAAGAAGGTCGGTTTGTCCGAAAAATGACGCTGCACCGATGCAACAGCATCACGGCTGGGTAGCAGTTTCGAAGTAATTGCGGCACCGGCGGTCACCAGAACATGACGCGCAGACATCTCTTCGAAATTCACGACTTGGTATGGTGTCCGCTTGGCCTGCGCGACGCCCTGACCGATCTCCTGCAATTTGCGCTGAACTTCGGAAATCACTACCGGTGTGCGGTCCCCCGTCTCCACCATGCTTTAGAAACCGTCCAGACTCGTCAGATCGTTGACTTGTGCTCAGGCGGTGGCGGGCCTTGGTTTCGTCTGCTGCGCCAGTTTGACGAGCAGGGATACCAGGTCAAGGTGCGCCTCACCGATAAATACCCGAACCTGAAAGCTCTCGAAAACGTCCCCGCAGCTTATAGGAACTGCCTGCAATTTGAATCAGGTTCGGTGGATGCAACCGATCTGCCGGCGGCGTTAGTGGGCTTTCGCACGCTTTTCTCTTCGTTCCATCACTTTGAGCCCAACGCCGCCAGAGCGATCCTGGCCGACGCCGTGAGCAAGAGGCAGGGGATCGCGGTTTTTGAATTCACGCGGCGGCATCTACTAGCCGTTCTATTCATGTTGCTTTCACCGCTAGCAGTGTTTGCGATTCCGTTCCTTCGGCCCTTCCGGTGGTCGCGCCTATACTGGGGGCTGATTGCCTGCGTAACGGTAGCGCCCTTCGACGGCATTGTCTCCTGTCTTCGAACCTATTCGCCGGCGGACCTTCGAGCCATGGTCGAGACACTTGGGGATTGCGGCTATGTTTGGGAAATCGGCGAGGATAACTCTGGTCCGTCCCCTGTACCCATAACGTACTTAGTTGGATATCCTCGTGTCCTGCCTCAAGCGTAGTCGCCAACTGATTTCGATCAATTGCGGCGGGAAGCTCCAGAGGGAACTAGGGTTCCGCTGACCTGTGTCCGCATCCCTGAACTCGTTCCCTTCAGATCGCGAACAGCCTTTTCAAGCCCGACCATCTTCTTCGCTACGGGGCCATTCCAAAAAACTGGCATGGTCGCATCGTGCCAACGCGAGCCCGGCGCATATAGAATTGCCTGATCCCATTGGAAGCCCTTGCGGGTGCAGCACTGCGGTTGTGATTGCCCCGGTTTGCTTGCCTGATGGCGGTCCAGCTCCGCCGAGACCAGGTGGTCGGGATCCCAAAACTGACGCGCTCGCCGATCGGAGACGCGCCGCAAGGTACTGCCGCTGGGCGGACGCCAGTCGCTTGGCAGGATTGGCTCCCAAACGACCAAAACTTGCATCGGACTGGGGTACTGCTTGAGCAAATCATCGACTGCGGAGGACCCCCGCAGACAGACTGGTCAAGTGGGCGAAAGCAACAGCACCAATCGAGGAGCGTCGGTCGCGGCGTCGAACGTGGCTTCAAACTCTCTGAAGTTCGAAGATGAGAGTGTCAAGAGCGGCGCTTGCCCTTCGGGCGGAGTCGAAGGACCCCAGAAATACACACCTGCCAGCAGCAGCAATGCTGCGGCCACGACGCCAACCAGAATCGTTCCTTTCGTTACCATATCCAAGAAAGCCGATCGGCCAAAAAGCCCGCGATTTCTTGCGGGAAGAAAATCATGCCGGCCACCACGGCGACGGAAAACCATAACAGGACCTGGCTCAGAAGCCGGCCCCTCACGTCGCATTGCTTGGCGCGGCGCTGCTGCCAGAATCCGAAAGCAATGAGCGCCACCGACATTAACAAAAACCAGGGTCTCATCGTGCTAACAAATCCGCTGGCGCCGGCGGCTCCCATGGCCGCCAGGAACCCCAACGGTAGACAACACGACAGGGCGGCAAACGCGCATGCCATCGCGGTCAACGACGCCGATACTCCGATTACTCGCTTCATCCTTCTCTCGCTTCCAGTGTACACTCTGGTCCAAGGTCCAGAGTCAAGCCCATTCTTTCAACAGTCCCCCACTTAAGTAAAAACTTCCCGCTTGACTCTGGAGTGGAGTCCAGATTGTACTCTGAGCATGGCTCAGAAAAAGATGTTGCTGACTAAAGCCGTGAAGATCGGAGAGGCCGCGCGGCTCGCAGATTTGAGCATCGACGCGATTCGGTTCTACCAACGAAGCGGCTTGCTCAGACCGCCGGAGCGAACTGAGGGCGGGTTCCGTCTTTTGGGGCCCGAATCCTTGGAAGACCTTCGGTTCATCCGAAAGTCGCAGGAACTCGGATTCTCACTGGCGGAGATCCGGGAATTGCTTGTGCTCCAAAGCG
Organism: Terriglobia bacterium; assembly: GCA_021325275.1. Taxonomy (GTDB): domain Bacteria; phylum Acidobacteriota; class Terriglobia; order JAJPHL01; family JAJPHL01; genus JAJPHL01. Next base: position 76,555 of record JAJPHL010000030.1, read on the forward strand.
GACGGACCGATGCTTGCTCCCACGTCCAGGACTTGCTCCAGAAAAAATTGGCCACTGTGCGCGGCAAGATAGCCGAACTGAGGCGGCTCGAAAAAGGATTGCGAGCCAGCCTCTCAAGATGCGAGCGGGAATTGCGAAGCGGTCTTCGGGTGCGACACGAACATTGTCCCGTCCTGTTGAGACTTAAAAAAGACGCGCGCATTGCGGGAGTAAATGCCAGGAGCAAAGCATGAAAATCGAAGTTCTGTACTTTGACGGCTGCCCGCATCATCTTTCAACAGTAGAGCGCGTGAAGAGTGTGCTCCAAGAGGAAGGCTTCCAGCCGGAAGTTAGCCAGATCAGGATCGCCGACCAGAGCGCGGCGATGGCTCTGGCCTTTCTCGGTTCGCCGTCGGTCCGTGTTGATGGCATCGACGTGGAGCCCGACGCCCGATGCTCCCGAGACTTTGGGATCACCTGCCGCACTTATGCGAATGCCGAACAGCGAGAGGGGTTGCCCTCGAGTACGCTGATTCGTTTGGCAATTCGCGAAGCCGCCGAGAAGGAAAGAGGATGACATGAATCTGAAAACTGCCATCGAGAACGGTGACGCCGACGCCTTGAAGCGACTCCTGGGCGAAGACCCATCACGCGCCAATGAACTCATCATGTGGGGAAGGAACTGCTCGACCCATCCCCTCCATTTTGTATCGGACATGTTTTTCGCGGGGACGCTCGCCAAGGGCAAGGAGCTCCCACTAGTCGACGCGCTCATTCAGGCCGGAGCAGACTTGAACTTCGAGGGCACTCGTGCGGATGGGAAGAAAGGCGAGACCCCGCTGATCGGAGCTGCCAGCCTTGGCGCGGAGGATGTAGGACTCCGGCTCTTAGATGCGGGCGCCAGACCGGAACTGCGCGGTCTCTTCGGCGAGAGCGCGCTCCATTGGGCCGCGATGCTTGGGGAGGATCGGCTCACTGCAAGGCTCATCGAAGGCTCGGATGTGAACCTCAAGGATGAGAAATACAATTCTCCGCCACTGGGATGGGCGATCCACGGGTGGTCGGACACGCCTGCAGGGACGTGCGGTAGGCACCGAGAAGTGGTTATGATCCTGATCGCCGCCGGAGCGAACGTCGATCCCGAACTGATGGAATCGGCGAGCGTGCGCGCCAATCCTGAGATTCTTGCCGCTTTGCAGGGACAGCTCGACCCTTCTCAAACGGACCGGCAGGGCTGAGACCTGACTGGGGCGGAGATCCAGTTGAGTCGCCAGGAGCCGTGGCGACTGCGAAGGCGTTGCTCCTCGAAAACCTGAGCGACTACGGCAGCTCGTCAAAGAAAAGATAAATGGCGGTGATCCGCCCTTCGCGGGCAAGAACGAAATCGGTTCCGGCGTAGGCCGGCGCCTCTCCCGGGCGTCCTGATACCCACTTGCCCCGCGCGCTATTCCCCAATTCTTCAGGCTCCGCGATGAGCTGATATCGAAAGTCGGGATGAGTAGCCTTGATCGCGCTGGCGATGCGATCGATCTCGTCGCGACCACGATAGACGCCCTTGTTGGGATCGTAGAAGACGACGTCTTCGGCGTATATCTCCTCCATCACCGCGCGGCGGCGCGCGGGATCGCTTTCCCCGAAAACGTCGTGCAGATTGCGTTTCAGCAACGTCGATGTGCTGTAGGACATGGCTTGTTGCCTCCCGAAAACGTCACACTTGGGTCATACCACCGTCAACGAAGAGCTCGATACCTGTAATGTAGCTCGATTCATCCGATGCCAGAAACACGACGGCGCGAGCGATCTCTTGGTCCTCTCCAACGCGTCCCATCGGAATCTGACCTTTCATGAATTCCGTGAAAGCTTGAACGCCATCTTGGCCCAAGAGTGCGCCGTATGCGGGCGTGACAACGACGCCCGGGCTAATGGCGTTGACGCGGATGCCGCGTCCTTTGAGATCGCTCGTCCAGGTGCGGGCGAAAGACCGGATCGCCGCCTTGGTCGCGCTGTACACGCTGAAGTTCTCCATGCCCTTGATCGAACTGGAAGAGGCGTTCAATACGATCGAGCCACCTTGCTTCATCAGTGGCAAGGCTTTCTGGACGGTGAAGAGCGTGCCCTTCACATTCGTATCGAACTCCCGGTGAAACTGTTCCTCGGTGATCTGACCAAGCCGCGCAAAACCTCCGCCGCCGGCGTTCGCGAACAAAACATCCAGCCGGCCTTGCTCCCGCTCGATCTGGGCGTAGAGGCGGTCAAGATCTTTGAGGTTCGAAATGTCGCCTTGTATGCCCGTTGCACCGGAACCAATCGAACGTACGGCTTCATCAAGCTCAGCCGGGCGGCGTCCGGTCACGTAGACGGTCGCACCTTCCTGTGCGAACCGCTTCGCGGTGGCCAAACCGATGCCGCTACTGCCGCCGGTCACGAGTGCAATCTTGCCTTTCAATCTGTCGCTCATAGTCCTTCTCCTTTGCAGATCTCAGCTCTCCTGGCTCGCTCGATATAAGCCGGCAAACGCGGTAGTACACCAGGAACTAGAGAGTGTTCACCTGCTATCGACGTATCTTGACATCAATGCATCTATGTCAATTATATCGACTTCAATACATCTGATATCCTGGACGAGGAAAAGGATTCAGGATTTATGCGGAACGCTCCCTCGGCCGTCCACGTCTGGCTGGTCCTGTTGAAAGCGGTGTAGCCAATCAACGGATGTCCGTCTCCGTAAACTCGGCTCATGGACCCGAACCGAGCATGGCGTGACAAGCTCGGAAGCCGCCTGGTGAATAGCACTTCAGAGTATAATGCAGAGCTATGGATCTACTGCAACTGCTCCAACGGCCAGAGGGCAAGACCCTGGAGTACAAGCGCGACCTCTCCTCCCCGGGGGGATTGCTTAAGACCCTCGTCGCTTTTGCCAACACTGCTGGTGGCGTGATCATCGTCGGAGTTGAGGACAAAACGCGGCGTGTGGTCGGTGTTCCCGATGTCTTGAAAACCGAGGAGCGGCTCGCCAGCATCATTGCAGATTCCATTCAGCCGCGGCTGGTGCCGGACATCGAGATCGCTCCGTGGAGGAAAACTCATGTCCTGATGGTGCAGGTCTACCCGAGCGCTTTGCGCCCGCACTGCATCGGGAGGATCGGCCCCGAGGCGGGCGCCTTCGTAAGAGTTGGCTCTACGAATCGGCGCGCCGACGCGAGTCAGATCGAAGAAATGCGACGCTTCGCCGGGTTGGATTCTTTCGACGAGCAAGCCATCTCTGAATTGAACCCTGAAGCACTCGACTTCAGAGCTGCTTCAGAGTTATTCGCGCAGATTCGGAAGCTTACTCCGTCTGCCCTCGCCACGCTCAAAGTCACCACGAAGCACCAAGGCCGTGACGTTCCAACAATCGGCGGCTACCTGCTCTTCGGCAAAAGTCGATTTGAGCGTTTTCCCGACGCCTGGATTCAGGCCGGGCGCTTCGCCGGCAAGGACCGGACGCACATCCTCGACTCGTCGGAGATTCGCAGCCTCCTCCCGCAGGCCGCAGATCAAGCCGTCGAGTTCGTTCAAAAGCACCTCAACAAGGAGGCTGTCATCGGTCGCGCGCGTCGTGTGGATCGCTGGACCGTGCCGCCCGTCGCTCTTCGGGAGGCAATCATTAACGCGATCGTGCACGCTGACTACCGCGAACGAGGATCTCCAATCCGTATCGCTATATTCGATGACCGCGTTGAAGTCGAGAGTCCAGGCTTGCTGCCGCTAGGGCTAACAATCGAGGACATTCGCAGTGGCGTGTCGAAGCTTAGGAACCGCGTCATTGGTCGTGTCTTTCATGAACTCGGACTCATCGAACACTGGGGCAGCGGCATCCAACGGATGACCTCGGCTTGTCTTGAGGCGGGGTTGCCTGTACCAGCTTTGGAAGAAATAGGCACGCACTTTCGCGTCACGTTGGCGGCTATTCCGAACGGACCGCGTCAATTGGATGACAAGGCCGAAGCCATCGTGAAATTGCTCGGCCAGGGTCGCGGCCTCGCAACCGCGCAGATTGCGAAAGCGGTCGCTCTCTCTCCGCGTGCCGCGAGGACGCGGCTTGCAAAGCTAGTCGGGCAGGGGATCCTTATTGAGATCGGGACTGGTCCGCTTGATCCGCGCAGGCAGTATTTCCGTGCACAGGACGCAAACGCGAAATGAAACTGCTTGGGTATCCACCATGTCCCAGCATGTCCTGAACGTCCTCCCATGGGCGGCGTTTTGCGAGTCAGTCGGGGAGTGTTTTGGACCCAAGTTGGACCCAAGTGCCAAAAAAAGAGGCCGCGTCTGGTCGCGGCCCTTGGTGACTCCTGAATGGTTGCGGGGATTGGATTTGAACCAATGACCTTTGGGTTATGAGCCCAACGAGCTACCAGACTGCTCCACCCCGCACTTAGGAGTATATCGCAGTCGGTCGATTCCGGCAAGTCGACCGTTTCGACCCTGCACAAATCAGCCACGCCGGCAGTTGCCGCACGCGATCACTCGCGCTACATTCAGGCACATGAGCAGCATTCTTGAATCGATCCGCAGTGAATTCGCGCGCTACCGCCAACTCGGCGAGGGCGCCATCGCGCAATTGAAGGACACCGATCTTTCCACGCCGGGACCAAATGGCACAAACTCCATCGCCGTCGTGACCTGGCATATCTCGGGCAATTTACAGTCGCGCTTCACCGATTTCCTCACCACCGACGGCGAGAAACCGTGGCGCCACAGGGAAGAGGAGTTTCAGGCGCGCACCGTTACCCGCGACGAACTCGTGACCAAGTGGAACAAGGGCTGGGAGACGTTGTTCGCCGCCATCGATCCACTGACCGAAGCACAACTGGCCACGGTCGTGACGATCCGCCACATGCCGCATCACGTCCACGAGGCGCTGCATCGATCGCTGGCGCACGTGGCGTATCACGTGGGCCAAATCGTGTACCTCGCCAAAGCTTTGCGCGGCAGCGAGTGGAAATACTTGAGCATTCCGCCAGGGCAATCCGACGCCGTGAACAAAGAGATGGAAGCGAAATACCGCACACCCGCGGTGTGATTGATACAATAGCCCGAGCATGAGCAAGGGCCAGACCCGCGCCGCCGTCGCGCTGATCCTCGCGGCTGTGGCCGCTTTGTTCTGCGCGTCATTCGGAAAGTTTTTCTGCGGCGACAGTCTGTACTTTTTCTCGCACGCGATCACCAGCGCGTCGGAAGTTGCGCGACTCTTCACCACGCTCGACGACCTCTCCACGTACCGGCCGCTGCCCACCGTACTTTTCAGCTTCGTCCTCGAGCCGGAGTTTGGATTCCACCCGCTGCCGTATCACGTCTTCGAGTTAGGAATGCACCTCGCCACGAGCCTGCTGGTGTTTTTCCTGGTGCGACGACTCACGCGATCGGATGCCGCAGCGCTCGTGGGCCTGGTCTTCTTCGGAGCGCAGTCGACGGGCTTTTACTTGAGCTACGACGCGACCTTTTTGCCCGATTCCACTGCGGGACTCCTTTCAGTCACGGCGTTTTTGTTGTTCGCTTACGGACGCCGCACGGCGAGTCTCGTGCCGATGGTGTTGGCGCTGTTCTGCAAGGAGAGTGCCGTGGCGATTCCTGTGGGTTTTGCGGCGATCGCGCTGATACAAGCTGCGGATGAAGGCGGCGAAGAGATCTCCGCGCTCCGCAAAGTGATCCCGGCCGCCGTTTCGACCGTGTTCTATTTAGTATTCCAGTGTTACTTGCATAATGGGTGGGTATATCCTTCGGATAAAAGCGCTTACAGGTTCAGCTTTGGACCGGACAATCTCTACTTGAAAGCCAAATACTTGCCTTGGCTGCTCAACGTGCCGTCGGACTGGTTCCGGCAACGCGCCGGAATGATCCCCGCGACGGTGCTGATGCTGCCGCCGCTCATTTGGTTGGCAATCCGCGTGTGGCGGACGCGAAATCGCGAGGCCGTGACGCTGGTTGCGTGCGGCGTGTGGGCGTTTGCGGCGCTGGCGCCCGCGATTCCCGTGGCGCAGGTGCCGATGAAGCACAATTTGTACATGCCCCTGGTGGCCGCGGCGGTGGCGATCGCGCGTTGTGTGTCGCACGCGCAGATCAAGGCGTCGCGGTGGTTGCTGGCGGTGTGCTTCGTAGCCGCGACGGCGTTTCACGTGCGCCAAGATTTGCGATCGTCCTGGGTCGCGGAAGGGTCCGACATTACCGAAGCGTCGCTCGCGGCGGTGAAGCGTGCGTATCCGGTGCTGTCGCGCGGCGCGCAGTTTTACATTTTGCCCGCTCGGATCCCCGGCGGGATCGCGTGGTATTTCGACGACGAATCGCTCTTTCGCCGCGCCTACAACGAGCCGCGCCTGCGCGTTTACTACGCCGGCCTGAATCGCCTGCCGCCCGCCGGTTTCGAGCGTGGATCGCGCGTCCTGGTGTTTGCATATTATTCCGGGCGGCTCTATGACGTCACGGCGGATTACAAACGCGCGCTGCTCAGGTCTGGTCAGGATTTGCTGCCCGGGCCGTCGGGGCCTGATTCTCCGGCGTATTCGCGCGCCCAAGTCGAGTCGAAATTGCAGTGGCCCGCCGACGAATTGATCGATGGTCACGCGGCGGCGGCCGTTCCGCAAGCGATCGGCGATTCGTTGCGCGAATCGGTTGTGATGCTGCCGCAGACGACGGTGCGAATCCCGGTCGACACGCCGCTGCCCGCCGGCGCTGAGCTTCTCGTGGGTTCGGCGCACGCGGGCCAGCAGCCAAGCGCGTCAATCGGCGCGATCGCGTGGGAAAGCGGCGGACAGCGTCACGAATTGACGCGCGTCTTCATCGAAGAGCGCGACGGCGCGGCCTGGTTCGACGACGCACAGGACTTGTCACGCTTCGCGGGACAAACCGGTACGCTCGTCCTCGAGAACGCTGGTGCGCGGGACGGCGGATGGATCGCCTGGAATCGTCTGCGCATTGTCCCGAAGTCGGCGCAAGAAGTCGCCGTGGAAGACAGGTCGCATCCATGGATTGAAGTGTCCAATTCGCTGTTGTCGAGTTTCCCCCAAGCCGAAGTTTCGAGCAGCATCCCATGGACCGCCGCGGAATTGCCGGATGGCCGCGCGGCGAGCCTCCGAAATGACTCCATTGAAGTGTTGCCGTCGACGACGGTGCGCATCCCGGTGACCACGCCGATTCCACCCGGTTCATTATTAGGGACCTATGCCCGCACGGTCGGAAAACAACGCGCTGCGGCGCTTGGCAGGATTGCGTGGGAAGGTCCCGGCCAGCGACAGGAATTAGCCCGGATACTTCTCGATCCCGGCGAAGATTGGTTCGCCACGCAAGATCTCAGCGCCGTGGCGGGACAAACCGGCACGCTGGTGCTCGAGAATCTCGGCGGCCGCGGATCCGACTGGATTGCTTGGAACGGATTGCACATCGTCTCAAAGTCAGGCCTCACGCCCGTCGCCAAATTTATGCCGCTCGCCAACTTTGCCGAGGCGCGTGTTGCGACAACCGTCGCATGGGATCAAGCCGACCTTCAGCACGGCGAAGCCGCCGGGCTACAACTGCTCAGTCGCGGCGGCGAATCGCGCGAAGCTATGCTCGTCTCGCCCTCGACAACGGTGCGATTCCCGGTGACGATTCCGGCGAACGGCCGTTTGCGCTTCAAGTTCGCCCTGGGGCCGGGTCATGGCGGCGCTGCGGAAACTTCCGTGTCGCTGGCGACCGCGGCCGGCCTCGCTCCGTTGCTACACGATGTCCTCGATAGCGATTCCGACGCCGACGATTGGTGGCAGGCCGACGTCGATCTAGCCGCACTCCTTGGCAAGTCGGCGGCACAATCGGGCGAACTCGTTTTTCGCAACGACTCACCGCGCTCGTGCCGGATGGCTGCATGGAGTGATATTGAATTGCTTTCGCCGAGCGCGGAGCAAGCTCCCAAGCCGGGAAATCCACGCCCCATTTCACTGATCGCCCTTCTGGATCCACAAAAAATCTCCTTCGACCGCCGCGAGAGATACCCGAGCTACGACAAATTCGACACGCCCTCGGGCGCTCCTGCGTTTCTGTGGTGCGATTCTCCGGCGCGCCCCTCGCGCTTCGCGCTCGTGACCATCGCGGGCGCCCGCGTCCGCTACGATTTTTCCGCGCTGCCGCCGCATTCCTACTTGTCGCTTGGCGTCGCGCATGGCACCGGTGTCGGTGATGGCGTGGAAGCGCGCGTTTTCTGGCAAGATACTGACGGCAGGCGCGAGATTTATCAACGCCTGGTCGCCCCGTCGATGCACGACTGGGACGACGCGATCATTCCGCTGCCGCCAAGCTCGGCGGGCGGGGGATCGCTGACCATCGAAGCGGGCTCCGGTCCCAAGGGAAACACCATCGGTGACTGGCTCGCGTGGAGCCGTTTGCGCATTATCGACCACTAAGCTGGTGTGATTAAGTTGGTGTGATAGCCTGAAACAAACCATGAGCAATCTGTTCGAGCGCGCTGCCAACGCTTTTCGAGCCAAGCTCGGTTCCTCCGAGGATGAGGCGTATCAGGCGCGCATGCGCCAGGAAATCGAAGCGTACCGCATGGTGGAAAACGTTCACAACTTGCCGGAGATTTTCCACCTGTGGTCGAACCGCTACGTGCGCACGAAGATGGAAGCGGTGTTCGAAGTTTCCAGTTTCAACGACTTCTACACGAAGTACATGCTGCGCTTCGCCCAGGAGAATCCCGGCGAACGGGTCGAAATCGCGAGTTTGGGCGCGGGCAACGGCGACATGGAAGTAGGTCTGGGGAAAGTTCTGCGCGACAAAGGATTCACCGCATTTCGATTCCACTGCATGGATGTGAATCCCAACATGCTCGAGCGGGGACGCGTGCTCGCCGAGAACGCCGGACTGGCCGATCATTTTTCATTCGAGGAAGCGGACGCAGCGCGCTGGCATCCCGCGAAACCGCTCGCGGTGGTGATGGCGCATCAGGCACTGCATCACTTTGTGGAACTCGAGGCGATTTTCGCCAACGTCAAAGCGGCCATCGGCGATCGCGGATATTTCCTTACCAACGACATGATCGGCCGCAACGGACATCAGCGCTGGCCCGAAGCATTGGCGTTGGTTCACGAGGTGTGGCGCGAAATGCCCGATCGCTACAAATACAATCACCAACTGAAGCGCTTCGAATCGCTCTACGAAAACTGGGACTGCTCGAAGGAAGGTTTCGAAGGAATCCGCGCGCAGGACATTTTGCCGCTGCTGCTCAAGACGTTTTACTTCGAAGCGTTCGTGGCGTACGGCAATCTGGTGGACATTTTTGTCGATCGCGGATTCGGCCACAACTTCGATCCCAAGAATCCCGACGATGTCGCGTTCATCGAGCGGTTAGGAGCCCGCGACGAAGAGGCGGTCGATCAAGGCTTGGTGAAGCCGTGCCAAATGATCGCCGCGATGCGCGCGCGGCCCGTCGAGAATCCCCGCTATTACCGCCATTGGTCGCCGGAGTTTTGCGTCCGCATGCCCGGGTGATTGCTAAATGGAAAAGCGATGAACGCCGAGAAGGAAGCTTGGCACGAACTCCGTCGCCAACAGGATTTCAGCGAAGACCTGGCTCGCAAAGGTTGGTTCCACAGCTTTCGCCTGCCCGACGGCACGTTTTACGACGGCCATCTCAGCGTGGAAGAATTACAACGCCGCGTCTCGCTGATGCCCATTGAGGAAAATCTGTCCGGCCGCCGCGTCCTCGACATCGGTGCGTGGGATGGTTGGTATAGCTTTGAAATGGAGCGCCGCGGCGCGGAGGTTGTGGCGCTCGACTGCGTAGCCGTTCCGAATTTCCGCAAGATTCACTCCGCCCTGCACTCGAAAGTCGATTACCGCGTCGGCGACATTCACGACATTGCACCAGCGGAGATTGGCCGTTTCGACATCGTGCTATTTCTCAGCGTGCTTTATCACTTGAAGCATCCGCTGCTCGCCTTGGAGCGGGTCTGTTCGCTGTCGACGGATCTGGTGGTGCTGAGCTCCTTCACCAGCGACGGTGGCACAAAGCCCGTGGCAGAGTTGTTGAACGAAATTCCGCGCCTCGATTTTTTTGAGACGGACGAATTGGGCGGTCAGTTCGACAATTGGTTTGGCCCGAACGTGGCTTGTCTCCTGGCGCTTTGCCGCGCCGCCGGATTTCCGCGCGTGGAATTGATCGAAATTGCGGGCGCCAGCGCCACGGTGGCCTGCCACCGCAAGTGGCCGCCGCCGCCCCCGGACGCCTCGGCGCCCGTTCGCTTATTGAACGCCTTGAACGCGCGAAGCTCCGGCATCAACTTTCGATCTACGGGACAAGAGGAGTACATTGCCTGCTGGTTCGAGTCGGATCGAACGGAAATCGCGCGAGGCGACGTCATGCCGGAAGCGGGCGGCTATGGCGCGCCATGTCTGCACGTCTCGCGGCGATCGGAGAACGTTTGGCAATGCAATTTCCGCTTGCCTCCGGGACTTTCACCCGGCTGGCATCCGGTATCGCTGCGAGTTGGCGACAGTGCTCCGAGCGAAAGCCGCTTGATCGCCGTGGACGTACCGTTCACCGTCGCCGCCCTGGCGATCCGCAGCGCGTGCGACGCTTTTTCCTGGGCGCCCAACGCGATCGAGCAATCCGCGGGACGCCCCGCCGGCGTATCCCTCTGGGTGGAAGGCCTGCCAGCGAACGCCGATCGCAGCAATGTGCGCGTATTTCTGGGAAGCATGGAACTGTCCGTGGACGCCGTGAAGCCATTTGACGCCGCCAGCATGCAATTGAACGCCCTGCTTCCCGAGCCGTTGGCTCCGGGAGAACACTTTCTATCGGTCGCGGCCGGAGGCGTCACCTCGCCATCGATACCCATATCGAGCGCGACCGCTTGACGCCGCACTCGAATACGATCGTGCCGCGCATAGTATGATGTTGATGAGCGCATGAGGCTGGCGTACTTTTCCCCATTGAATCCGCGCCGTTCCGGCATTTCCGATTATTCGGAAGCATTGTTGCCGCATCTCGCGCGACTCGCCGACATCGAAGTTTTCGTGGAAGATTACCGTCCGGAAAATCACGACATCGAAAAACTCCTTCCCGTTCGCCATTGGCGGGAGTTTGAAGCAGAACACGCGGCGGGCCGCTTCGACGGCGTGTTGTATCAAATGGGCAACAATCCGTATCACGTATATGTGCGCGACCTGGCGTTGCGCATTCCCGGCGTGATCGTGCTCCACGAATACAACATGCATTACCTCGCTGCCGATGCCACGGTGTTGCGCAACGATTGGGACTCTTACACGCGCGAGCTCGAACGCGAAGGCGGACCCGCCGCGCTCGAACACGCGCGGCGCGCGCAACGCGGCGAAGTTACGCTGGAATTCGACCGCTATGCCATGAATCGGTCGATGATCGAAGCGAGCCAGGGCTTGATCGTGCACAGCCATTACGTTGAAAGACAAGTGCGCCGCGAGGGCCACACGCTGCCGATTGGCGTCATTCCCCACGGAGTCGAAGCGCCGCCTGTCGATCCGGCCATCGCGCGGCGGCGCTTGGAAATGGACGGTGAGCCGCTCTTCGGCGTCTTCGGATTTTTGAAGCATTACAAGAGGATCACCAGCGTGATTCAGGCCTTCGCTCGGCTCGCGCGTTATCGCCCGGAAGCCCGCTTGATTCTCGCCGGTGAAGAGCATCCGCACTATCCGCTGCGTGCGTTGATTCGAGATCTCGGGCAAGCCGATCGCATCCGAATCCTCGGCCACGTGCCGCTCGACGAATTTGTGGAATACATGGCGGCGTGCGACGTCTGCTTGAACTTGCGCTATCCCACGGCGGGCGAAAGCTCCGGCAGTTTGCTTCGCGAAATGGCGCTGGGCCGCGCGGTGATCGTCAGTGACATCGGCGCATTTTCCGAATTGCCCGACGACGCTTGCATCAAGATTCCCGCGGGTCCCGAGGCGTCGCTGGGCGAGCCGGAGTGGCTCTTCGAGTACATGAATACGCTCGTGAATCGTCCGGATTTGGCGCGCGCCCTCGGCGCCAAAGCCGCCGATTACACTGCGCGCGAGTGTTCGTGGGAAAAAGCAGCGTCGATGTACGTTGAGTTTCTCGCGAAATTCGCGCAACCCGCCGCGAGACCGGCGCCGGCGGCCGAAATCGCGCACCAAGAGACGATGGAAGAATGCATTCTCGCCTTCAGCAAGCATCATCCGGAAGGCGAGAACTACGCGCGTACACACATGCATCGCTTCTTGCATACGCTCGACATCACGCCGAAAGGCGGAGCGGGGAAGAGCGTGCTCGAAATGGGCTGTTACATGCAAATGACGCCCGTGCTGAAACTTTTCCTGGGATACGACGACGTTCGCGGCTGCTACTTTGGTCCCGCCGGAGAGACGAATTTCAAAACCGTGCGCGCGGGCGAATCTGGAAAAAACGCCGGCCGTGAGTTTTCCTGCTACGTCGATCTTTTTGACGCCGAGAAAGACGCGTATCCCTACGAAGACTCCCGCTTCGATACCGTGCTGTGTTGCGAATTGCTCGAGCATCTTTACTTCGATCCGATGCACTTGATGTCGGAGGCGAATCGCATTCTCAAGGTCGGCGGACACTTGGTGCTGACCACGCCGAATATCACCAGCCTGCGCGCGATTCACGCCGCACTGCATGGGCATCACCCCGGTTTGTACACCGTGTACGTAAAACCGGCCGCCGACGGGTCGATTGATCCGCGTCACAATCGCGAGTGGTCGCCGGCGGATATGCATGTATTGTTTCCGGCGGCAGGCTTTGCGATCGAAACGATGAACACCACGTGGTACACACCGTTGCAACCAGAGGACGAGCGGCGGAATCACGAGATGGACGAATTGCTGCGTCAACGCGGATTGCCCCGCGAGTTGCGCGGCGATTGCTTGTGCGTCGTGGGGCGCAAAACGGGTCCGGTGAGAGAACGCTGGCCACGAGGCTTGTATGACGGTTAGCTTTTCCAACGCGACGGCGCAATCCGATGGCCTGCGTGTGACCGTGAGCGCGGCCGTCGCCGGCATCGACGGAAACTCCGCGTTGCGCCTCGGCGGAATTGTCTACGATCCCTCGACGGGCGCGACCATCGACGATTCCGCGCGCGCGGAGCTGGCAGGCCAGAGAATTCAGGTAGAGATTCCTGAAGAAGACGGGCGCTATCGTGTGCTCGTCGCCGTTGTCGACGAAGGTGTCGCGTGGCTCCATCATCGCGGCGGCGACGCCCTGGAAATGGACGTAGCGGTTTCCGGTGGCGCGGCGCGCGTGACTTCTCTACGCAATACCACCGCCTCAACCCGCGCGATGGAACGCACCGGCCTGATCCTGCGCCGCGCATTCGTGTATCCCTTTCGCGTGCTTTGGCAACATCACTCGCTGATCGCCTCCATGGTACGGCGCGACATCCATGGGCGTTATCGAGGTTCGGTCGCCGGACTGTTTTGGACCGTGATTAATCCGCTGCTGATGATGCTGACGTACTCGCTGGTCTTCGGATTGATCCTCAAACAACGCTGGGGACCGGATCCGGCGCACGCGGGATTCATGAATTTCCCGCTGTACTTCATTGCCGGCATGTTGCCGTGGCTGGCGTTCAACGAAGCGCTCGGGCGATCGGCCAATGCGGTGCTGGAGCATCGCACGCTGGTGAAGCGCGTGCTTTTTCCGATTGAGATTGTCCCCGTCAACGTGACGCTCGCCGGATTGGTCAGCGAGTTTTTCGGCGCGCTGGTTTTTCTGGCGGTGTTGTTGGCCGTGCGTCACTCGGTTCCGCTGTCGGTGATGTATTTACCGGCGATCATTGTGCCGCAGATTCTCTTGACGCTCGGTCTCTCGTGGTTTCTGGCGGGACTGGGAGTGTTCCTGCGCGACGTCGGACAATTTCTGGCGTTCTTCCTCACGCTGCTGTTTTTCTGCACGCCGATTTGTTATCCCGAGCCGCAATCGGGCGTCCCCGAAGCGCTGAAGAGCTTTTTCCGCGTGAATCCCATTTACGTAATGGTAAAAGCGTATCGCGCTGTGCTGCTCGACGGCACGCCGCCCAACTGGACCTCGCTCGCATGGCTAACGCTCGTCGCACTCGCCGCATTCATCTTCGGCTTCGCGTGGTTTTACAAGTCGAGAAAGGCCTTCGCGGACGTGCTGTAAGCGTAACGTCATGGTTATCACCGCCCGACGCGTTTCAAAAATGTATCGCATGTATCCCACGCCCGCCGCGCATCTCAAGGAGATGGTGGCGATGGGGCGGCGCGTCTATCATCGTGAATTTTGGGCGTTGCGCGACGTGTCGTTTGAAGTCGAACGCGGCCAGACGCTGGGACTCATCGGGCCCAACGGATCGGGCAAGAGCACGCTGCTCGAAATCGTCACCGGAATTCTCGCACCCACCACGGGACGCGTCCGGACACACGGACGCATCGCCGCGCTTCTGGAATTGGGCGCGGGATTCAATCCTGAATTCACAGGACGCGAAAACGTCTTCCTGAACGGCGAGATCATGGGTCTGCCGCGCGCCGAGATCGAACGCAATTTCCCGAAGATCGCCGCATTCGCCGAAATCGGCGACTTCATGGAGCAGCCGGTGAAGACGTACTCCACGGGAATGTTGGTGCGTCTGGCGTTTTCCGCGGCGATTCACGTGGAGCCTGACATTCTTGTGGTGGACGAAGCGCTTTCGGTCGGCGACGCGATTTTCTCGAACCGCTGCGTGCAGAAATTTCAAGAGTTGAAGGCGCGCGGAGTCACGGTGCTGCTCGTCTCGCACGACTTGGGACTCGTGAAGCTTCTCTCCGATCGCACCCTGCTCCTTTATCAAGGTAAAATGCTGGCTCACGGCGATCCCAACGACGTGATCAATCGCTACATCGGTATGGTGTTGGAGCGTCAGAAAGCGACTGAGCCGGTTGCGCCCGTTGCGCCCCCGCCGAAAGCGCTTGAACCGAGCTTTCGCCACGGCGATCGCCGCGCCGAAGTCGTGCATGTGGAATTGCTGGGCTCGAACGGCGAACCGGCGCCTGTGGTGCGATCAGGCGAATCTGTCCGCGTGCGACTGCGCGCGTCGTTCGCCGAGGATCACGACGCACCGATGTTCGGCATGATGATTCGCAATCGCATCGGCATGGACGTTTTCGGCACCAACACGCAACTCGAGAACATCGCCATGCCCGCCGTCCGCGCCGGCGAGCAAGTGGAAGTGACCTTCGCGTTCGCCTGCTGGCTTGCGCCGCAAGAGTATACGATCACCGTGGCGACGCAATCGCTCGACGGATCGAGCCACGATTGGCTCGACGAAGTGATCGTTTTTCAAGTGATCGACGAAAAATACACGGCCGGCGTGGCCAATCTGCACGCCGCCGTCACGGTCAGGAAACTATGACGGAAACCATCAACGTGGCGCAGGAACTGAAAGAAATTCGTGGACGCATCGAAGCGCG
Source organism: Terriglobia bacterium (assembly GCA_021325275.1). Taxonomy (GTDB): domain Bacteria; phylum Acidobacteriota; class Terriglobia; order JAJPHL01; family JAJPHL01; genus JAJPHL01. The sequence goes on from JAJPHL010000030.1 coordinate 91,963, forward strand.
CCTGTCGCGCACCGTTCCGGAAATCCCGGAATTGGCGCTGCCGCCCATCGAGCCGCTACGGCAAGCGCGCGGCGCGGCGGAAGCGTGGGCCCATTCGCTCGGCGGCGTGAATTTTCGTCCGCCGGGAGTCGTCAACGAGGTGTTTCAGGCGGGTAAGAAAGTCGTTTCGCGGGGCCTGCGATTCTTCACCTTTCCGCAAACGCAATTCAACTCCGGCATCGTGGCGGCGTTGGTGCGCGTGGAAGAGATGTTCGCCGACATGAACCGCAACATGGTGGTGCTGGGACAAAACTTGGCGGATCGCCGGAGAAGGGAAGAGGCGTTGGAGCAAAAGGTAGCCGAACTCCAAGGATCCAACGCGGAGTTGCGCCGCAAGGTCGAGGAGTCCGAATCGAACATGTCGTTTCTGATAGCTCTGTTGCGCAAGCAGGCCGACGAACTCGAGGCGCGGACAAGTGCGGCCATGGAAGAACTACGCGGCAACGTGCGCGCGTCGTTGGCGGAAGCGAGCCACGCGACGGAGGGCTCGCTCGCGGAAGTCAGCCGGTCCGTCAACTTGGCGTTCGAGGAAGTGCGTCACGACATTGGACGCGTGGAAAAAGGCGTCAGCGCGGTGCAGGAACGGTTCTGGGAGGACCTCGCGGTAATCCAACAGAAACTCGACGCGGAACTTCGCTTGATTCGCCAGCGATTACTGGCGCTTGGATCGTCAGGGACGGTTGCGGCGCCTCAAGAAAGCAGTCCGCGCGCGGTGGCGGCCACGGCTCCCGCGGCATTCGACTATTCGCATTTCGAGAATCGCTTCCGCGGGCCGGAAGAAACCATCAAAAAACGTCAGGCGTTTTATCTTCCGATCTTGAAGGATGCCGCGCCGGTGCTCGACGTCGCCTGCGGACGCGGCGAAATGCTCGAGCTGCTGCGAGAGCAGGGAATCGCCGCGCGTGGCGTTGATCTCGACTCCGACATGATCGAGAGGTGCAAGGCCAAGCATCTATCGGTGGAGCGTGCCGACGCCCTGACGTATCTGGAAGCGCAGCCGGGAAACTCGCTCGGTGCGGTTTTTTCGGCGCAATTCATCGAGCATTTGCCGGCGACGGCATACGGCAAGCTGATCGCTTTGGCGTTTTCCAAGCTGCGCCCCGGCGGCCGCTTGATTTTCGAAACGCAGAATCCCGAGTGCCTGGCGATCTTCAGTCAATCGTTTTACCTTGATCCCACGCACGTGCGGCCGGTGCCGGCGGCGCAAGTGAAATTCCTGATGGAAGAAGCGGGCTTCCGCGACATCCGTGTGCATTACCTCTCGCCGTCGCGCGACGCAGGATTGCCGGAACTGCCCAGCTTGCCCGGAGACAAAGTGTGGACCGACGCCGCGGAAAAGTTCAATGAAACTTACTTCCGCTACATGGATTACGGGATTGAGGCTACCAAGCCGGGTGTCTAACCACAACCACACAAAAGACGCAAAGAAGAACGACGGTTTCCGTTCTTTGTGTTCTTTGTGTTCTTTGTGGTTAATTGTTCGTTGGTTCGCCGCATGATCGCTTGTCTCACACCGCTGCCACCGTCTCCCACGGGAATCGCGCCGAATTCCGACGATTTACTCACGGGCATTCGGCAACGTCGCGAGGTGGAAATCTTCGTTGACGACCTGCGAAGCCGCGACGCGTTGCCGGGATGGCCGATCTTCAGCGCGCGTGACTTCGCGAAGCATGAGGCCGGCGCGATCCTCTATCAACTCGGCAATAACAAACTCCATCGCTTCATTTACGATTGGGCGCTGGCGCGGCCGGGTGTGGTTGTTCTGCACGACGCGCTGTTGCAACACATGTTTCTCGGCGAATCCTGGGACGCCTGGGAGCGCGAATTCGTTTTCACCTATGGCGAGCGCGGCCGGGAGATCGCGGCGAATCTGCGCGACGGCGCGACAGGATCGCAAGAAGGATTCTTTCGTTATCCGTTGGTCAAACGCGTGGCGGAAGCAAGCCGCGCGGTGATCGTGACGAATCGCGGGGCCGAGGCACGCGTGCGCCGCGAAGCGCCGGGCGCGAAAGTGCGCATGATCCCGCTGCCGTTCATGCGTCCGAGAGGCGAAATCTTTCGTGACGCTGCCCGGCGGACGTTGGGTGTGCGCGCCGACGCGTTTCTCGTGGGATTATTCGGATACTCGCGCGAGTCGAAACTACTGCCCGAGGTCATGCGGATGTTTCGGGCCCTGCAACAACGCGTCCCACGCGCGGAGTGCGTGGCCGTGGGCGAGTTTAGCGGACTGGAAATGGCCGGCGCGCGGCAAATCGGCTACGTCAGCGAATCGGACTTCGAGTTGTGGGGCGCGGCCTGCGACGCCATCGTGAATCTGCGCTATCCGAGCGCCGGGGAAAGTTCCAGCGTGTCAGTGCGCATGATGGGCCTCGGCGCGGTGGTCGCAGTGACCGAGAACGTGGAGAACAGCGACTACCCCGACGACGCGTGCCTGAAGATTCCGCACAACGAGGTGGAAGAGGCGCTGCTGCTCGAGTACTTGCTGGCGATCGCGGCGCGTCCGGAGTTGGGACGTGCGATTGGTGCGAATGCGCGTGCCTACATCAATGACGCGCACGATCCGGATCGCATCGTCGACCTTTACTTGGAAGCGCTTGAGGAGGGGAAATGACCCCACGCGTCGCGTTGGAGAGCGCCGTAATCACGCACGGACTGCCGCGCCCGGCAAACCTCGAATCGGCGCGCGAGTGCGAGGAGGCCGTGCGCGAATCAGGCGCGGAGCCCGCGACGATCGCGGTGATCGGCGGCGCGGTCCGCGTGGGGATTGCTTCAGAGGAATTGAGAACGCTCGCCGAGGATATGGAGGCCCGCAAGTGCGCCGTGCAGGACATCGGCATTGTAGTGGCGCGAGGCGGACGCGGCGGCGTCACGGTGTCGGCGACGTTGGCGATCGCGGGACAGTCGGGAATTGCGGTGGCGAGCACGGGCGGGATCGGCGGCGTCCATCACGGTGGACGCGATGTATCGGCCGACCTCTATCAAATGACGCGCTCGCCGGTGACCCTGGTGTGCGCCGGCGCCAAATCAATCCTCGACCTGCCGGCACGCTGGAGATGCTCGAAACGCTCGGGGTCCCGGTGATTGGCTACGGCACGGATGAATTCCCGGGGTTCTACTATGCGAATACCGGACTAGATCTGTCGCACAAAGTGACAACGCCACAGGAAACCGCGAAAGCCATCGCGGCGTATCGCGCGACCGGCTACCGTGGGACCATCCTGATCACGCAACCGCCTCCGGAGCCACTAAGCCGCGAGTATGTGGAATCAATGTTGGAGAAGGCCGGCAAGGACGAACCGGCTGGGCAGGCGAGGACGCCTGTCCTGCTGAAAAGGCTTGCGGCGCTGAGCGACGGCCAAACCGTGGCCGTGAATCTCAAACTATTGCGGGCGAACGCCGCCTTGGCCGGCCGAGTTGCTTGTGCACTCGGCGCACTGACACAATCCGCGTAGCAAATCGAAGGAATACAGCCCGGTGTTGTGGCCATCGTTCCAAACGATCCGGATGGCGTAGCGCCCCACCATTTCCACGTCCACAATCTTCGGCAACGCCTTATACATCACAAAGGGATTCGCGGATTTCGTTCCGGGTTGCGGCTCCGACGTCCCGTGCGCATTGCTGCACGTGGCGCATGGGCAGTGGTCGCGCAGAAAGCTCAAACCAAACTTGGAGGCGTGACCGTCTGCCCAGACAATGTCGATACCTTGGCTCTTTGAGATATCTAAGGTCTTGGGGTCGGTGCTCGACGTTTTGGTGGACATGGGAGGGAGGCTGGAAAGAGGATTCTAAGATCATAGCATGGGTCTTCAAGCGGGTGTGATCCTTCTGCTATATCTAAGACATAATATGTGTTATACGACATCTAAGAATCAGCAAATGGTTGATTCTGGGAAAGATCGCATTGGCATTAAGGTTGCTCCGTACGAAACCGATAAGACCGTCATGAGCTTCCTAAACAACTCGCGGACTGCACGGCTTTTAGATCCGACCCAAACGGGCCAGGATGCCGAAAAGCTGGAGCGCAACCTTCTTCGTCGCGTGGTCGGCCAGGACGATGCGGTCGATCAGGTGGTCAAAGCGTACCAGACCTACCTCGCCGGCTTGGCTTGCCCGGGCCGTCCCATCGGAAACTTCCTGTTCCTGGGACCCACCGGATCCGGCAAGACGCGCATGGTGGAATCCGCCGCGGAAGCTCTACTCGGTGACGCTCGCGCCATGATCAAGATCGACTGCGCGGAGTTCGCGCATAGTCACGAGATCGCCAAGCTGATCGGCTCGCCTCCGGGATACCTCGGCCATCGCGAAACGCACCCGGTGTTGAGCCAGGAGTCGCTGGATCTGTATCACACCGACAAGGTTAAGCTCAGCTTCGTGCTCTTCGACGAAATCGAGAAAGCCTCCGACACGTTGTGGAACCTGCTGCTCGGCGTCCTCGACAAAGCTACGCTCACGCTCGGCGACAACCGCCGCGTGGACTTCAGCCGGTCGCTGATTTTCCTGACCAGCAACCTGGGTGCGTCGGAAATGTCGAAGCTGATTTCGCCAAAGCTTGGATTCGCCTCCGGCATCGAGCGGGACAATTCCGAAGCCGCCGATGAAGAGCATCAGCGCAAGGTGTCCACCGTCGGACTGGAAGCCGCGCGCCGCAAGTTCACGCCCGAATTCATGAACCGCATCGACAAGACGGTGGTCTTCAAGCCGCTCGGCGACCACGCTATGCGCAAGATCTTCGATCTGGAAGTCGGATACATCCAGCAGCGCATCCTGCAATCGCCCACCGCGGTGCCTTTTGTCTTCTCGTGCGCCGATGACGTGAAGGATCACCTGCTGAAAGAAGGCACCGACGTGAAGTACGGCGCGCGACACCTGAAGCGCGTGCTCGAGCGCAACTTGGTCCAGCCGCTCGCCAACTTGATCGCCACGGGACAAGTTTCGGTTGGCGACAGGCTGCGCGTAGAACTCGACGACGAAGGCGGCAAGCTGCTGTTCCTGAAAGAATCCGAAGGAATGTCGATCGCAGCGTATCGTTCGCCCGGATCGCAAGACGAATACGTGGAAGCGGCCGCGGCGTATGCGCGCGACAAGGCTGAGCCGGTGTTCAAGCCGGTGGTCGCGCGGTCAAGGAAGTAAAAACGAGCCCCGAGGCCCGAGGCCCGAGTCGAACGCACCCGCGTCGGACTCGGGCCTCGGGCCTTTTGGCTCGGGCCTCGTTTTTAAAGCATTCTCCTGTGCATTGCAAACGCCTCGCGTAGATCAACGGCCAGTTTGTTGAAAAGAGCCTGGCGTTCGCGATACATCGTCGCGCGTACCGCGTCCGGCGCCGCGTACGTGGATTCGTCCGGTTGCAGATAGCGATCGCAAAGGGAAGCGACTTCCCCTCCCTCCGCCGCCCACATCGCTTGCAGCGCCGCTCCCAGGGCCGCGCCTTCTTCGATCTTCAAACACACCACCGGTACATTGAAAACGTCGGCGAGGATTTTCCGCCACACTGCGCTTTTCGCACCGCCGCCGGTGAGCCGAACTTCGGTCGGCCGCACGCCGAGCTCCCGCATTCTTACAAATCCGTAGTTGAGCCCCAGCGCCGCCCCTTCCATCGCCGCGCGCATCATGTGCGGCGCGTCGAAGGTGTGCGGGCGCACGCCGAAGAACACGCCGGTGCCGTCGGGACAATTCGGAGTCCGTTCGCCTTCAAAGAACGGCACGAGCATCAGTCCATCCGATCCCGCCGCCACGCTCGACGCCGCCGCGGACGCCGCCGCGTGATCCATGCTGAAACGTTCCCGCACCATTTCCGTCGCCACCGTCACGTTCATCGTGCACACCAGCGGCAGCCAATGCCCCGTCGAGTCGCAGAAAGCCGCGATGTCGCCGCCGGGATCGGTGACGGGCTTGTCGCTGCACGCGTAGATGGTGCCCGATGTGCCCAGCGAACACGTCACCACGCCCGCGCGCACGTTGCCCGTGCCGATCGCGCCCATCATGTTGTCGCCGCCACCTGCGCTGATCACCACGCCTTGCGGCAATCCCCAGCGTGCACGCAAAGTTTCGGTGAGGGTTCCACACGGATGGCTCGATTCGCCCAGCGGCGGCAGCTTGTCCCCGAGCGACGCATCGACCGCTCGGACGGCTTCACTGTCCCACGCGCGCTGGTACACGTTCAGCAGACCGCTGCCGGAGGCGTCGCCGTACTCCATGCGTTTCACGCCGCTCAAGTAGAAATTAATGTAGTCGTGTGGAAGCAACACGCAGGCGAGCGCGGCGAAATTCTTCGGTTCATGCTTCTTCAGCCACAGAATTTTTCCGGCGGTGAATCCCGGCGGCAGGCGATTCCCCGTTTTCTTCTGAAACGCTTCGGGACCGCCACACGCGTTCATGATTTCGCCGCACTCGGCGGCGGTGGATGTGTCGTTCCACAATTTCGCGGGGCGGATTACGTGGTCTTGCGCGTCGAGCGGAACGAAACCGTGCTGCTGGCCGCTGACGCCCAAGCCGCGCACGGCGCGCTTGTCCACTTGCGCCAGCACTTCCTGCATGGTGTGATCGATGGCGCCGATCCACACTTGCGGATCTTGTTCCTTGTGTCCCGGCGGCAAGTTCGGAATCAAATCGTACGCTGCCGCCGCGCTCGCTAGCACGCGGCCGGTGTCCGAATCGAAAGCCAAAGTTTTTGTGGATTGCGTTCCCGCGTCGATCCCGATGTAAATCATCGGTCCTTAGTATAATCACGGTTCATGCTGGCGGGAATCCTATTTGACGCCGGGAACACGCTGTTCTTCCCCGATCTTGCGCGGACGCTCGCGCCGCTCGCTGCCGCGGGATTTTCGGCGTCGCAGGAACAGCTTTACGCCGCGGAGCGCTTCGCAAAAAAGCGTCTGGATGCCGCGATGGCGCACTGGCAGCCGGGCCAGCGCGTCGATGCCGATTACTGGCGCGTCTACTACACCCACCTGACCGCCGCGATCAACGCACCGGAGTCGCTGGTACCGGAGTGCATCGCGTCGACGCAAGCATCTGGAAACTGGACGCGCGTCGCGCCGGGAACCCGCGAATTTCTGGCGTCGTTGCGCGATCGCGGACTGCGGCTCGGCGTCATTTCAAACTCTGACGGCGGAATCGACAAGGCCCTGCGAGCCGCCGGGCTCGGCGACGAGTTTTTCTCTTCGTACACCGATTCCGGCAACGTCGGCGTGGAAAAACCCGATCCCGCCATCTTCCGCATCGCCGTTTCGTCGCTCGGCGTGCGCCCGGAGGCGTGCCTTTGCGTCGGCGACACGTATTCGGTCGACTTCGTGGGCGCGCGCGCCGCGGGACTACACGCGATCCTGATGGATCCCGCGCGCGTCTACGTAGACGATCCGCATCCGCGGATCGAGTCGGTGCCCGACATTACTGCTTTTCTGGAGCAATTATGAAACTCGCCTTCGCCGCACTTATGTTCGCGCCGCTTGCCTGCGCGCAACCGGCCTTCGACCTGGAAGAACTGACCGTCGCGCAACTGCAACAACGCATGCAATCGGGACAGGAGACTTCCCACTCGCTGGTGCAGAAATACCTCGACCGCTTCGCGGCGATTGATCGCGCGGGCCCGGCGCTGCACGCCGTCATTGAGCTGAATCCCGACGCGCTGGCGATCGCCGATTCACTCGACGCTGAGCGAAAAAGCAAAGGTCCACGCGGACCGTTGCACGGCATTCCGATTTTGATCAAAGACAACATCGCCACCGCCGACCGCATGCAGACCACCGCCGGCTCGCTGGCGCTCCTCGATTCGAAACCGCCGTCGGACGCGTTCATCGTCGCGCGACTGCGCGCAGCAGGCGCGGTGATTCTCGGGAAAACGAATTTGAGCGAGTGGGCGAATTTCCGCTCGACGCATTCGACCTCGGGATGGTCGGGGCGCGGCCGATACACGCGCAATCCCTACGCGCTCGATCGCAATCCGTCGGGATCAAGCTCCGGATCGGGCGCCGCAGCCGCGGCGAATTTGTGTGCGGCCGCCGTCGGCACTGAAACCGACGGGTCCATTGTGTCGCCGTCGAGCATTCATTCACTGGTCGGAATCAAACCGACGCTTGGATTGCTGAGTCGCCACGGAATTGTGCCGATCGCGCACAGTCAAGACACCGCGGGACCGATGGCGCGCACCGTCGCCGACGCTGCCCTGCTTCTTGGTGCGATGTCCGGCAGCGACACGAACGATCCGGCGACGGCGCTCGCGGACACGAAGAGCAGGCGCGATTATTCGGCGTCGCTCGACGCGGCGGGTCTGCGCGGCGCGCGCATCGGCGTGGTACGGAATCGCTTGTTCGGCTATAGTCCCGGCGCGGACGCCGTGATTGATGCGGCCATCGACAAGATGAAGGACATGGGCGCGGTGATTGTCGATCCCGCGAACATTCCCACGCTTGGGAAGTTCGACGACACCGAGCAGGAAGTTCTGCTCTACGAATTCAAAGCCGACTTAAACAAATACTTGAAGTGGCTCGGGCCGAACACTGAGGTGCACTCGATGTCCGAAGTGATCGCATTCAACAAAGCGCACGCCCACGAAGAAATGCCTTACTTCGCGCAAGAACTGATGGATCAGGCCAACGCGAAAGGCCCGTTGACGGAGCAGAAGTATTTGGCGGCGCTGGCGAAGAATCATCAGATGTCGCGGGCGTTGGGAATTGATGCGGTGATGGCGAAATACCACCTCGACGCGCTGGTCGCGCCAACCGGCGGTCCCGCGTGGTTGACGGATCTGGTGAACGGCGACGGCGGCATGGCTGAGAAGCCCGGGCCGTCGACGGTGGCGGCGGTGGCGGGTTATCCGCACATTACCGTGCCGGCAGGATTTGTCGATGGCCTACCGATCGGCGTGTCGTTTTTTGGTCGCGCGTGGAGCGAGCCGGTATTGATCAAGCTGGCGTACGCGTACGAGCAAGCCACGAAGCATCGCCGCCCGCCGACGTTCGCGGCGACGGCGAACGCGAACTAGGTTTTCTCTGCGGTCCTCTGCGTCTCTGCGTTGAAAAAACCGCAGGCCAAGTCGATACTTCGTTATCACGAGGGTAGCGAAAGCTCAGGTTGTTTTTTCAACGCAGAGACGCAGAGGACCGCAGAGAAAAACCTCGTCCTATTTCCGCAGAGCATCGATCAGCCAGATGAGGCCGGTGATCACCACACTCACCACGATGCACGTGACGATCGGGAAATAAACGGTCGTGCGATTGCCGTGATATTCGATGTCACCGGGAAGCCGGCCGATGCGGAACGGTAGCCTGTGTCCGCCATGCGACGCGAAATGAATGAACGCGCCGATCGCTACGACGATCAGACCGATCCAGATCAAGTTTTTTCCAAGATCGCCCATGCGAGCCTCAGTCGAGAACCGGCAACTGCGGGTTTAGCGATCCTTGACGGTAGCCGTCGAGATCGAGCGCGACGTAGCGAAAGCCCGCGGCTTTGAGTTCGCGCGAAATCGCTTCGGTCATTTCCGGCGTGAGCGCGCGGGACATTTCCGAAACTTCGATTTCCACGCGCGCGATCTCGCCGTGATGGCGCACGCGGAATTGCTGGAAGCCTAGACGCGCGAGCGCTTCCTCGCCGCGTTCCACCATCGCGAGGTTTTCTGCCGTCACCGGCGTTCCGTGCGGAATCCGCGACGACAAGCAGGCCGACGCCGGGCGATTCCACGTGGGCAATCCGGCGGCGCGGGAAAGTTCGCGGATTTCTTGCTTGGTCAGCGCCGCTTCGAGGAGCGGCGACAGCACCGCGTGCTTCGCGGCGGCGCGATGGCCCGGGCGGAAATCGCTCGTGTCATCGGCGTTGATTCCGTAACAAACGGCGGAAAATCCTCGGGAAGCGGCCAAAGCGTCCAGCTGCGTAAACAATTCGTCCTTGCAGAAAAAACAGCGGTCCGCTTCGTTGCGCACGTACAGCGGATTCTCAAACTCGTTGGTGGCGATCACTTCGTGGCGAATTCCGAAGTCGCGCGTAAACTCCATCGCTTCCTGCAAATGACGACGCGGCAGGCTGGCGCTGTCCGCGGTCACGGCGAGCGCCTTATCGCCGAGCGCTTCGCGTGCCGCCCATGCGAGATAGGCGGAGTCTGCGCCGCCCGAAAACGCCACGATCACCGGGCCCGTGTCGCGTAGCGACGCGATCAGTTTTTGCTGCTTCTCTTCCATCTGAATTCAGCGTACCACGGGCGAATCGTACCATCCGGCAATTTGACACGGAGACCACAGAGATCACATAGAGCACAGAGAGAAAACCAAGACAGAAGAAAGCCAAGACCGAAAGGTTTTGATTTTCTCTGTGACCTCAGTGTTCTCTGTGCGCTCGGTGTCAAATTCCTCTCAGTGGTGAGCGTCAGCCGACGCGATCGCGTCACCAAGGAAATTGAACGCCAATACGGCAGCCATCACCGCGAGCGCAGGGAAAATCACGAGGTGCGGCGCATCGAACAAATGTCCACGGCCATCGTTCAGCATCGACCCCCAACTCGGCGCGGGCGGTGGAATGCCGAGGCCCAAGAAACTGAGCGTCGCTTCGGAAATCACCGCCGTGGCCATGCCCAC
>JAJPHL010000037.1 GCA_021325275.1 Terriglobia bacterium
AACTGATCCAGTCCGCACGGACGAAAATGTTTGCTCACGCCGCTAGAATGCACGAGGGCAAATCAGTTGTAAAGTGTTTGTCGTGGTTCTATCTCCGACAGGCTCCTCGACTTGACGATTTTTTCTGGTCCAATCTGCCGCATCAGTCATATCCTAGCCGATTATGCCACGGTCACGACGCTGCGTGATGCCGGGAACGCCTTGCCATATTACGCAACGTGGCGTCGATCGGCGCGAGACCTTCTCCAGCGACAAAGATCGCGAAACCTATCTCGGGCTCCTGCAACAAAACCTCGATGAATGCGGCGTGCGTCTGATGGGTTGGTGCTGGACCACCCCGGCAGTTGCCGGCGCTCTTGATTAAACAGCTAGTAGGCCTGTATGGCCCAAGGTAACAATGAATATGGGCAAGTTCGGCACAGGGTGGCGTGTTACTTCGGGCTTTGCGTTTCTGGGCTATGCCGTGGCTCTTGTGATGTACTTTTTGCCGCCGGCTTGGGGCGCAGCATCGCCGGAACTCGTTTATGCGCTTTGTCCTCCTGCTATCTTTACGATCACGGTCGACCCGTCTTTTTCAACTGTAGCGATTCTTCTCGGTCCCCTCAACGCCCTGCTCTACGCTTGTACAGGCTTCGTCATTGGGTTTGCTATCGAAGAGTGCGTTAGTGTTAAGCGCAAGTGATGGTGTCCGTCTGTAAAATCGGCGGAACGGGAGCGAATTCGTTTGCGTCGACGCAACTCAATCTGGTCCCAGGCCACATCTTGGGGAAAAGGGGTCAGCGGCTGACCCCATTTCCACAAAGCTGGAAAATGATCTACGATTTCCAAAGCTGGAAAATGACCTATGTCGCGCTCAATAGATGTCACAGGCTGGATATTCGTAGTCATTGGCATGGGATTGGGTCTAGTGGCCGCATGGGCGGCCGACAACCGCCTAGTAACCGAAAATGTGGCCAGGGCAATGGTCTATACAATCGGACTATTTGGCGCCTTGGTTATGGCTCTTCGACCCGCCTGGCGTCGACTGCGGCTGTGGACCGATCTTGCAATCTGGTTTTTCCTGCACGCGGTGCTGGTTGTATTGCCCGTGAAACTGCTTGACTCACACTCCCTTCGTTTGAACTGGGCAGTCGCGTTACCTCTGGTTGCTCCCGAGTTCCTGTTGTTCCTTAGCTTGCTATGGCGCCGAAACGTGAGTGATTCGTCTGGTTGAGTGTGTGTGGGAGCCGACGGGACGGAGCCGACAGGCTCTCAGGATGACCCCATCTCCCATTCCCTCCCATTTTCCCAGCCTCTCTTTTACACGCCAACCATAGCCAGCGCTGTATCAGCGATTCGTCAACCGGCACTCAGGATTCGGATTCTACCGGAGCCAAAGCCGACCGAACATTGTTGTTCTGGATTTACGAGAGGCACAGGCTGCGAGCATCGTACTCGTATCTGCAGCTTGCATCGTCGGTTACGATTGAGGATTAGACCGTTCAGTACCTGCTGTAGTCCAACGTCGCAAAGCTAGCGTACCGCCTAGAGTAATCAGAAATGCGGCAACGGCTCCGGTGATCAAGATGATTCTTCGGTCGCGAGGAGCGAACGCTCCACCTATCCCAACGTTCAGCAACTCGAAGTGGAGCACGAATAGAATCGTGCAGAGAAGGGGGTAGCGCCAAGAACTCTGCCCCTTCCAGATCGCCCGCGCTATAGCTGTCGTCAGGAGGTACCCTGTTAGAAAAAACATCATCAGGATCTCGCCGGCATAGATCATCAAGCCCCGACCGAAGTTGTATTGATCATGACCGAAGAGACCGGTCAGCAGCAGTGCAAGCAGGAGAGCCTGTGAGCCCGTCTCGACCATCCAAAATAATAGTCGCTTCGCTAATGTCATTTTGATTACTTCACCTCTGCAGGCCCTCCCGGGCCTTCTTGACTAGGGCGTTTCCAATAGCTTCTCGATCACCTTGATTCGCGAAGTTGATTTCATGGCCGAGCTGTTTGCGGACATCCTTGAGGATACCGGCATTATGCCCGGTCGCCGGGTGCGAGTTCTTGCAGTCCTTTGCTGACAAGGTCATTGAGAGATTTATTGATTTCTCCGATGCCTCTTGACTTTACTTATCATGGATGACCCCGTTTCCCACGCCCGCTGTTGATTCGCCGCTGTTGATTGCTTGCGGTGAGTGAGCGACATGCATCACGTCCTGTTCCGGAAATGCGGCAAATAGTCGGCTTGACGAGCCTGTAGCAGAGAGATTTTCGCGAACCATGAATCAAGGCGAACTCGCACTGCGGTTTTTTTTGGCAATAACATACCTGATGGACTAAGCCGGTAAAACCGTGGTGGCGGCCTTGAGTGGTAAGGCCGCCAGTGGTTCACTCCGACTCCCTCTCTTCAGGAAACGGCAACAGGTAAGTCGTATTGACTTTTACGAAAGCGCGATTCACGCGGTCGTAGTACTTGTCCCATTCGCCAATACCGAAGGCCTTTGCCATACCGATAAGCTCGTAGAGATGATTTGTCAAGGCGGGATGCCCCACGTCCGAAGTGAGATGCTGAAAGTGCTTGTGTTCGCGGTATCCTTTTTCGGTAACGGGGTTCCTCTTCTTCAATTCATCCAACACCCCAGGGGCCAGCCTCGCGTACACGAGGTCGTTAACGATGTTGCCCATAATGGGCGACATCCTACCGTCGTTCCAGTTCCATCCCTTCAGCCGGAAGACCTGCTTGTAGAACTCCGTAGGGAAGGTGCGCACCCACGCCATGAGGTCTTCGGAAATGTACCGCTTGAGGATTTCCTGAAGCGCCTCGCGGTTACGGATTTCTTGGTAGCCTGTGGCTTCATGGACCAAAGCGATAATACCGACCTTCGCGAAGGCGCGCACGAGAACTTCGCATCGCTTTGCGATATGGTCCTGCTGATAATTCAGCTTGCCTTTTTCTCTAGCGGCCAGTACCGCTTCGCAGATTTCCGGGAGAACCGAGGCCTCGTAACCATAGGCCATTGAGCCTTGCGCCCTGAACTTTAGAGGCGGCGTGATCATCTCCTGTAAGCCGCTGGTAACAAAAGGGGCTATGGATTTCGTGGTGAGAAAATTCGCGATCCGATCACCACCCCCTTTTGTGGCCGTCCCTTGGCTCATCTTCAGAGCCGTCATCATGCCCGCTTGAGTGATAACACTCCGCCCATCGTCCAACACGTAACAAGGAATCTCTAGATCGGCGATCCGCAGCGGTCGATCCGGAGAGCCGTAGTCAGCCTTGGGAACGTGTGTGCGGTCCTTAGCCGTTTTGCTCCATCGTGCCTCAGCAGCGGCGGACGCAATAGCACTTCGGTCTTCGGCCGAAAGCTTCTCAGCCCTAGCTTTTCCGCCGAGAGATTGCACATCCTTTTCGTTCATAAAAAACCTCCATGCTTACGGTAGCACGCATTTAAAATGCTTGCAAGAATTATTTTACGAATTCTCTTGACATGCTTGCTTAGCAAGCATATGCTTTTATGTATGGAAACGACACCCAACTCATTGCAAGCCGCAATCATCCACTTCGCGAATTACGAGAACTGCCACAAGTTCATGGTTGACCTTCGTTGGCCGGATGGCAAGGTGACATGCCCCGCGTGCGGATCAGAGAAAGTGATCTGGCTGGCAAAGACGCGCCAGTGGAAGTGCTACGGCAAACACTCGCAAGCGAAGTTCTCGCTCAAGACGGGAACGATTTTCGAGGACAGCCCGTTGCCGTTGTCGAAGTGGCTACCGTGCGCTTGGCTGATTCTGAATTGCAAAAACGGCGTTTCCAGCTACGAGATTCACCGCGATCTGAAAGTCACTCAGAAAACCGCGTGGTTCATGCTCTCGCGGTTGCGTCTTGCGATGCAGGACGATCTAACCGGCGGAACGCTCAACGGCGAAATCGAGGTCGATGAAAGCTTCATCGGCGGCAAAATTCGAAACATGCACAAGTCGCGCAAGCGGATCGTTCAACGGCACGGTAGCCGCATGGGAAACAAGAGTGTTGTATTCGGAATGTTGGAACGCAGGACCGGCAAGGTGCGCGCCACGGTGATTCCAGACCGCAAGTGCGACTCCATCCAAAACGAAGTGCTTGGCAACATCGAACGCGGCGCGACGATCATTTCCGATGAGTTCGCCAATTCGTGGGAGATGCCCAAGAAGTACGTTCACCAAATGGTGAATCACCTGGAAACCTACGTGAACGGCAACGTTCACACGCAGGGAATCGAAAATTTTTGGTCGCTGTTGAAACGTGGTCTCGGCGGAACATACGTGAGCGTTGAGCCTTTCCACTTGTTCCGGTACGTCGATGAGCAATGTTTCCGCTTCAATAATCGCCGCGTGACCGATGCGGAACGTTTCGAGATGGGCATGGCGCAAATCGTTGGCCGTCGCCTCACGTACAAGCAACTCACTGGCAAAGAGCCGCTGGACAGCAGACCATGAGGCGCGTCTGGCTACTCCGACGCCCGACGCGAGGAAAACGGAAGCGTGGTACACTCAGCACATGAGCAACACCTTCGAGACAAGCCCAGGCTTCGAGCGTTTGAAAACGGCGATGCGCGGCGTTGTCCACCTGCCGAAGTCCGAAGTACAGAGGATCGTCGCCACAGTTAAGCCGCCAACGCAGAAGAAAAGCAAGAAGTCAAAATAGAAAAAATCGCACAGGGTACTTTGTGATGCAAAGATCATCCTTCTGTCGCGCATGATACAATCTGTCTTAGCCCCTCTTGACACGTTCACCTCGAAGGGGCACGATATCCTCGGTGAATGTCGGGGGCAGCAAAAATATGCTGGAAAAAGAATTAAAGCACTTCGAGGACATCAAGCCAGAGCTACTCAAGTCCCATAGCGGGAAGTTCGCGCTCATTCATGGCGAGGAACTAGTTGGCACTTTTGATTCCGCTGACAATGCCTACTCCGAAGGCGTGAAGCGCTTTGGGAAAGATCCTTTTCTTGTTAAGCGGATCAGTGAGACGGAAGAGGTTTACCGAAATCAGGCCCTTCAGCTGGGATTGATGCATGCCCGTATTTAACTTCTTCCATTGGAACAAGGACATTGGAGAGACGCTGGAGTCCACTGGACCCTTGGTCCCGGTCACAATCGGCATTCCTGCTGCACTTGAGCAGTTCTGCGCAGAGAAAGGAATCGCAATCCCAGCACCGATCAGCGGGTATGCGCTCATCGATACCGGCGCATCAGCTAGCGCCGTCGATGAAGATGTCGTTTTAGCATTGGGTGTGCAGCCCATCGACTCGATTCCAACCAATACTCCCCATGGAGCGGGACGTTCTTCTATCTACCCGGCAAAAGTCACCTTTCCGGCATTGCAGATCGAAGACTACGCTATGAATCGTCTTATGGGATGCAAGTTGAAATGGACCACTGTAGACGGGAAAGAGATCATCATGCTGCTGGGTCGCGACATGCTGAAGTTTTTTCTCCTGGTTTACAACGGGAAGTCCTCAGACATACACCTCGCGTTCTAGACTCACTGCCCGTTTCCAGAACCGAACGCCCCGTTAGTCCATCAGGTATGTTATTGCCTTTTTTTTGCTCGTTGAATCAGGCGGTTAGACTTCGCGGCGCCCGAACACGATACAGCACTGTGTCACAATGGTTTTGATGCGCGGCGCCGTTAGTGGACAAGTAAGTCCCGCTGAAATATCAAAATTACAAAACGAACCTACCGAGGACCTAACTGGAATCGGTGCAATGCGTTGGGAGGCAAACTTGGGGCACGCAGCCGCTCGCTGAAACTCGCACCTGTTTCTCATCGCCCCAACTCGTCGATTCGTTGCTCGATGTGCGCGCGAAGTTCTTTATCGAGACGTTCTTCCGCATTGCCCCTGATTACTTTTTCCGAATGTCGTAGCAAAGCAGTTCGTCTTGCACGCGAACGAATAGTTTGCCATCGGCGATCACGGGCGGCGTGCGCGCCACCGCGCTGGTTCCCAGCTCAAAGCGTGAGACTTCGCGATACGCTTGCGGCGAGGGATCGATGAGCGCCAGCGCGCCATCTTCGCCGAGGATATAGAGGCGTCCATCGGCATAGGAGAGCGATCCCTTGCCGACGCTGCGGTCTTTCCAGAGGATTTTTCCCGTGGCGAAGTCCTTGGCCGTGAGAAACGCGTTGGCGAAACTGTACAGCGTGTCGCGCACCAGCACCGGCACGGCGTAATAGAAGTACTGCGTTCCTTCGTGCCGCGAGTACACCTCCGTCATTTTGGGACCGTCCAGGCGCAGAAGCGCTTCGTCGGAGTCGAACGAGCCGGCCACAAAAACGCGATTGTCGTTGAAGACGGGCGTGACGATTGCTCCGAAGCGATCGAAAATCTTGCCATATCGCCAGAGGACTTCACCGGTCTCGGGACGCATCGCCAGCAATTCCGGACGGGTGAGTGCCAGCAGCAATCTGCTTCCTCCGCTATCGACCGCGATCGCCGAGGCGCATCCGGCGGCTTCGCTTCCTATTTTCGATTTCTGTTGTCCGGAGCCGGCCTCGCTCCCGGTTTTCCATTTTAGGTTTCCGGTCGTTTTATCGAGAGCGATGACGGCCGCGCCCGGTCCGCCCGGCATGGCGATCAGCAGATTGCCTTCGACAAGCGGCGATTCGCTGAATCCCCAATCGGGATCCTCGCCGCCGTATTGCTTGATAAGATTTTGCGACCACTGCACGCGCCCCGTGGCCGCGTCTGTGCTTTGGAGCGTGCCCTCGGCGCTGAGTGTAAACACGCGGCCGGAATCGATTGTCGGAGTGCCGCGCGGACCATCCAGAGCTTGTTTGTGATGGAAGTCCGGTCCAGCCGGCGCTTCCCACAATTTCTTTCCGGTGGCGGCATCAAACGCGAAGACGTACTGTTTGTCGCCGCGCTGCCCTTGCGTATAGAGTCGTCCGCCGACGACGGAGGGCTGCGAGTATCCCGGCCCGAGCCCGGAGATTTTCCAGACCAATCGCGGACCTCCCGGCGGCCAGGACGCGAGCAGTCCGGTTTCGCCGGAAATGCCGTCACGGTTCGCGCCGCGGAACTGCGGCCAGTCGGCGGCCGGAGCCTGCAGCGCTACGAGAGCAGTAAGCGCGATGAGCACGATGGCGATCTTAGGCCGTTTCATAATCCTCCCGTCAGCGCGACGCCTAGAGCGTCTACACGTATGATCGCCGCGCATAGGTAGACCGTCAAGGTATCAGTTGTAAATACTTTTTCAGGCCATTCGCGTGCCTCCGCCCTGAAATACCTTCGCAGAAATTCAGTGCATTTCCGTAGAGAATACGGCTACCATGGCGGCAGCGGCGCGGCCCGGTTCGCGCCATCGGAGAAAAAATGAAAACGTCCGCGTCCCATAAGCAATGTCCGATCCAGTTGGAGCAGGTGCTCCGCGAGGAGCGTGAGAAACTCCGCCCCAACGGCGAGACAGCCCCTTTGTCGGCGCTGTGCATTTCCGGTGGGGGAATTCGCAGTGCGACCTTTGCCTTAGGCGTGATCCAGGGCTTGGCCGACTATGGATTGCTCGAACAATTCGACTATCTCTCGACCGTTTCGGGCGGCGGCTATATCGGTGGCTGGCTCAGCTCTTGGACTGCCAGAGCAGGAGGTATCGAGAAAGTCGCGCCTCGCCTGAAACGGGACCAGAAACCACCGGCCGCCGGAGAATTCGATCCCATCGATCATCTGAGGGAATTCAATAACTATTTGACTCCGAAACTGGGCTTCTTTTCCGCCGACACCTGGACCGTCGCGGCGACGGTGGCGCGCAATATCCTTTTGAATTGGCTTGTTCTTATTCCGCTCATCATGGCCGCATTGATGTTGCCGCGGATGTTACTGTCGGTGGCCCGCTTGGGAGATACCTTCAAGGAGTACTTCGGGTCGGCGTCGGCTGTTTCCACCTCAATTTGGGTTGTCTACGTGATTCCGATTGCCGCGGCCGTGGCGCTGGCGTATGCCACTTACAACATGGCGCGATACATGCCGCACGTGGGCGGTGTCGATCACACCCAGGAAAAATATTTGCTCAATGTACTTGCGCCTGTCGTGACGGCAGCACTGTTGTTTGTCGCGTTCGATTCGCTCTATTACTGGGGCGATCTGGAGGTGCCTACGACGCTGCCCCGAGTGATCCTTCAGATCCTGCCGCCGATCGCCACGGGATGGTTGGGTTATCTGGTGGTTTGCGGAAAGCCTCTGAAAGAGCGGATGCAATTGCTCTTCGGGCCGCTTTCGTTGGCCGTACTGTTGATGGGCATTTGCACCGCAGCTAGCGCTTGGTTTGTCACCAACTATGTATTGCCGCCTACCACTTGGCCGCAGTATGTCAGCATCGCTCCGCCGCTGCTCTTGTTGGCGCTCGATTTAGGTATCACCGTTTTCGTTGGACTTTCCAGCCGGGTTTTAGCCGACGACGACCGTGAATGGATCGCCCGATCGTCGGGCTGGATCGAGTTGTTCTGTGTTTGCTGGCTGGGGGCTTGCGCGCTCGTGTTGCTGATTCCCGGCGGAATCCTCGAAGCGACGTATAAGTATCACACCGCCGGCGGGTTGGCGGGGCTCAGCGCGATCTCAGGCTGGCTCACCAGCCGGTTGTCGAGTGCCAGTTCCACAAAACCGTCTGTGATGATGAAGATCGCCAAGAGTGCTGCGCCGCTGGTTTTTGTCCTTTCGGTTGCAGTGGGATTATCCATCCTTACGAACGTATTGCTTGTCAAAACCGGATCGGTCTTTCCCATGATCAGTGGCGATGAAGTGACCACTCCGGCCTGGTGGGAGCACACGAATCTTTTGGAGCACACGCCGTGGGAGGTTGTGTTGTTGTGGGGATCGTCTTTCTTTTTTTTCAGCTGGGTCGCCGCGCATTTCATCAACATCAATACCTTTTCGCTACAGGGCATGTATCGGAATCGTTTGATTCGCGCCTACCTCGGCGCGTCGAACTTGAATCGCCGCGCCAGCCGTTTCACTGGGTTTTCGAACACCGACAACGTCCTGATGCGCGACATGCGCGCCGTCTGGAAGCCGTTTCACGTTGTGAATATGGCATTGAACCTGGTCTCCGGCAGCCGCCTGGCGTGGCAGCAGAGAAAGGCGCAATCCTTTACGGTGTCGCCGCTGCACGCCGGCAGCTTCGATCTCGGCTATCGGGATTCTTCACACTATGGCGGTCCGGACGGGATTTCCTTGGGAACCGCGGTGGCGATTTCCGGCGCGGCGGCGAGTCCCAACATGGGCTATCATTCGTCGCCGGTGATTGGCTTCATCATGACGCTGTTTAACGCGCGGCTCGGCTCGTGGCTCGGCAATCCCGGTGACGCCGGCGACAAAACGTGGAAGCTCGGGGGGCCGCAGTCCGCGGTACGCTCGCTGGTGTCGGAATCGCTGGGGCTGACTACCAACTCAAGTTCCTACGTCTACCTTTCCGACGGCGGGCATTTCGAGAATCTCGCGCTGTATGAGATGGTGATGCGCCGCGTGAAGCATATCGTTGTGCTTGACGGTGGTTGCGATCCGGCGCTGGGATATGAAGATCTCGGTAACGCCGTGCGGAAGATCCGAATCGATATGAACATTCCGATCGTCTTCGAGGATCCCTTGATTCGAGGATTGAAGGATCGCAAGAAGCGCTGCGCCGTCGCGACGATCAAATACTCCGCCGTCGACTCCACTTGCGAAGACGGCGTGTTGGTGTATGTCAAACCGATCTTGCTATCGACCGAGCCTCCCGACGTGGGCAGTTATGCGTGCACCAGTCCGTCGTTTCCGCATGAAACCACCGGTGACCAGTGGATCAACGAATCGCAGACGGAGAGCTATCGGATTCTCGGCCGGCACACCATGGATGAGATCTGCAGAAATTGGCGGGGCAAAACCGTGGACGATTTCACCCAGCATGTGGCGGCCTCGTATCTGAGCGGCGAAACGAAATCACAGGCCGCCGCCGGGTAACGGAGGTTACGTTCGTCGCCGTTTCCAATCGGTCCTCATCTTCTCGAAGCGCCCGAGCAGCGCGTGCGACTTCCACGCGGCGAAATTACTTGAATCGAGACGCGCTCTTCACGCGTCAAAACCAGTAGTCCGCTCCGCGCCGGGAAGGATCACCACCTCTATGAAACGTCTCACTGCCGTACTTGTGCCCGGACTTGTGTTTTGTGGCGCGCTCGCGCACGGGCAGCAACGGCCTCCGCTTTCCGCCAAAGTCAGTAACTTGCCGCTCAGCTTCGAGGCGAATGTTGGACAAGCCGGCGCACAGACGGGCAGCGATGTGCACTTCATCGCGCGAAGCGGCGCAAACGTTTTGCATTTCACACCTGACGGTGTGGCGCTTGGGCAAGGAATAAGAATTCGCTTCGAGAAATCCGCCACTCCCACGGGCGAGGAACGATTGCCGGGCCGAGTGAACTATCTGATCGGGCGCGATCCGGCAAAGTGGCACACCAACGTGCCGACCTTCGCGAAGGTGCGATATCGCAACGTCTATCCCGGCATCGACATCGTCTACTACGGCAACAATCGTCAGCTCGAATACGATTTCATCGTCGCGCCCGGCGCCGACCCTACCGCCATTCGCATGCATCTGGATGGCGCGACGCCATTGCGCGTGGCATCGAATGGCGATTTGACCGCGGGTCCGATCACGCTGCGCAAACCGGCCGTTTTTCAGGAAGCGAATGGCACGCGAACCAGCATCTCCGGCGATTTTGCGCTGGCCGCCGGCGGCGCGGTGGAATTTCGCGTGGGCCCGTACGATCGCACCAAGCCGCTGGTGATCGATCCGGTGCTCGTGTTTTCGACATACCTGGGCGGAAGCGCCACAGACGTCGCGAACGCCATGGCGGTGGATGCGAGCGGCAACGTCTACCTCGCCGGCGGCACGATCTCGCCCGATTTTCCCGTGACATCCGGTGTTTTTCAGAGCAAATTAAACTCGGCGCCCGGATTCGGGGCGGCGTTCGTGAGCAAACTTAACGCTGCGGGAACGGCGTTGATCTATTCGACGTATGTTGGAGGAACGGGCGGAGAATCGGCATATGGCCTGGCCGTTGACGCGGCGGGCGACGCTTACTTCGTCGGTCAAACGGCGTCGAAAGATTTTCCGGCGACTGCCGGCGCATTTCAAACCGCTATCATCGGATCGCGCGATTCCTTTGTTGCCAAGTTGAATCCCACCGGCACGGCGCTGCTCTACGCAACTTACCTGGGCGGCACGACGACGACGTATGAATGCTGCGACGGCGCTTCGGCGGTCGCGGTGGATGCCGCCGGCAACGCCTACGTCACCGGCGATACTTACGCCACCGGATTTCCGGTGACGCCGGGTGCGCCGCAAACGAAACTCGCCTCGGGCCTGGCCGAGAACGCTTTCGTGACGAAACTGAATCCCACCGGCACCGCGCTCGTGTACTCGACGTTGCTGGGCGGCAGCGGACAAGGCTCGTTTTCCATTGGACCGGCGGTGTTCGATGGTGATTTCGGAACTGCGATCGCCGTCGATGCCGCGGGCAATGCCTACGTCACGGGCGTCGCGTATTCCACGAATTTTCCCGTGACGGCCGGCGCGTTTCAAAGCACGAACAAAGCGGCGACCACGCAAGGCGTCGTTAGCTCGATCCCGGGCTTCAACGCTTTTCTCACGAAGATCAATCCTGCAGGGACGGCGTTTGTCTTCTCAACCTATTTAGGCGGCAGCGGCGTGACGTTTCCCAATGGCCCCAGCGGAACGTCGATGGTCATTCTAGGCGATCGCGCGAACGCGCTGGCGGTGGACGGCGCCGGGAACATCTACATCGCAGGTGTGGCCTACTCTGCTGATTTCCCAACGACGACAGGCGCGTATCAAACCAAACTGCAAGCGTCGCAGCCGGTCGCTGCTGGGAACTTCGGACTCATCGGATCGAACGCGTTTGTCGCGAAGATGAATGCCGCCGGCAACGCGCTGCTTTTTTCAACTTTTCTCGGAGGCAGCGGCACGGATCGTGCGAACGCGATGGCGATCGACGCGGCGGGCAACGTGTACCTCGCGGGCTCGACCACATCCACCGATTTCCCGGTGATGGCCGGCGCGCTGCAATCGGTCAACAAAGCGGCGGTGACGAACAAAGCGAGCAGCGGGTTCCTTGCGGAACTGAATCCGGCGGGCGCGGCGCTGCTCTATTCCACGTATTTCGGCGGTAGCGGCATCGCCACGGCGAATCAGTCGCTAGGCGACGCGGCGTACAGCTTGGCGCTCGATTCATCCGCCAACGTGTACATTGTGGGATCGGCTTACTCCTCCGATTTCCCGACGACGCAGGGCGCGTTGCAAACCAACAACGCGGCGGCGGCCAAAGGCGGGACGAACGCGTTTGTGGCGAAATTCAATCTGACCGCGGCGTCGGGCGGCGCGCCTTCGGTCCGCCCGAACTTCGGCGTGGTTGACGGTGCGAGTTACAAATCGACGTTGGCGGCGGGCGAGTTGGCGACTTTGTTCGGCTACAATCTCGGCGTGACCACGGCCAGCGCGTCGGGAACACCGCTGGGCACGAGTTTGGGCGGAACGCAGGTCATGATCGGTGGCATCGCTGCGCCGTTGCTGTACGTTTCTCCGTCGCAAATCAATCTGCAAGTGCCCTGGGAAGTGAGCGGACCCGCGCGGCCTTCAATCGTCGTCACGACACCCTCTGGCGCCACGCCCGCCGCGGCCTCGCCCACGTGGAGCGCCGCGGCTCCCGCGATCTTCGCGGCGAATTCCTCAGGCGTGGGGCAGGGCGCGGTGATCGCCACCACCGGGCAAATCGCAGCGCCGGGAACGCCCGCGACGCGCGGACAATACGTCATGATTTTTTGCACCGGCTTAGGCGCGGTGTCGAATCAACCGGCGACAGGCGTGGCGGCGACTGCGTCCATGCTATCGAACACCACGCTCACGCCAACGGTGACAATCGGCGGCGTGCTGACGACCACAAATTTCTCCGGCCTCGCACCGGGATTTGTTGGACTCTACCAAGTGAACGCGCTGGTTCCCACGACGATCTCGGCCGGATCGGCGGTGTCGGTGAGCATGAGCGTCAACGGAGTGTCGTCGAACACGGTGACGATTGCGGTGCAGTAAAGTGCATCATTGTGATGCGCCGTGCTACAATCGTGAAATGAAGGCGATCACGCTGAGAAACGTCCCCCCGCGACTGGTGCGGCAGATCGAGCGGAAGGCGCGCGAGAACCGAACGAGCTTGAATCAAGCCGTGATCGCACTACTCGATGAGACCACACCGCCACCTCGGCCGAAAAGAGCCGCCAGAACCGATTTGAGTTTTCTCGTCGGCTCGTGGACCAAAGCGGAAGCTGCAGCTTTTGAAAAGTCCTTGGCTTCTCAGCGCACCATCGATCCCGAGTTGTGGCAATAGCTGACCGTGCGATCCCTTCCGGACACATCCGCCTATTCGCGCATGATCATGGGTAACGCCGCCGTCCGCCATGCGCTGGAATCGAGCGAAGGCATTGCCTTCAGCCCGGTGGTCCTCGGCGAACTCAAGTCCGGCTTCCTCAAGGGAGCGCGCCGGCGTCAAAATGAGGAGAACCTACGGAGATTCCTCGATGTCACCGACGCCGAAATACTGCGGATCGATGGCGACACCAGCGAATGCTACGCCGAAATTCTGGATTCTCTGCGGCGAGCGGGAACGCCGATCCCAACGAACGACATTTGGATTGCCGCCAGTGCCATGCAATACGGCTTGCGCGTGATTACGTCGGACGAGCATTTCCGCTTGATTCCTCAGATCCTCGTGGACTTCTATCAGGTCGAGCGTTCGTAACCGCCGCAGCGTTTGATACAATCGCGATCGTTCCCATGCCGCTCGCTTCTGGAAAAACGCTCGGTCACTACTCGATCGTCGCGCCGCTCGGCGCCGGCGCCATGGGCGAGGTCTATCGCGCGCGCGACTCGCGACTCGGCCGCGAAGTGGCCGTCAAAGTATTGCCCGCCGACAAAATGAGCGGCGACCGCTTGCGTCGTTTCCTGCGCGAAGCCAGCGCTGCCGCGCGATTGAATCATCCCAACGTGGTGGCGATCCACGACATTGGAGAGCACGAAAGCGTGCACTTCATCGTCATGGAGTACATCGACGGCCCGGCGCTTGGCGCGGTGATTCCCCCGAGCGGTCTCGACACGCCTACCGCGCTCGAATATGCCAAGCAAATTGCCGGAGCCCTCGCCAAAGCGCATGACGCGGGCGTGGTGCATCGCGACTTGAAGCCGGCCAACATCATGCTCACGCGCGACGGCGCGATCAAGGTTGTCGACTTTGGACTGTCCACGTTCGTCTCGTCCGGCGACGCCGATCTCACCGCGGAAACGATGCCGGGAACGGTGCTTGGCACGCCGAGCTACATGTCGCCGGAACAAGCGGGCGGACGTCCCACCGATGCGCGATCCGATATTTTTTCGTTCGGCGTGGTGTTGTACGAAATGCTTAGCGGGCAGCGGGCGTTTCATCGCGAGAATCCCATGGCGACAATGGCCGCGATCTTGACGCAGGAGCCCCGGCCCTTGCGCGAGACGGCCCCGCGCACGCCGCCCGATTTCGAGCGCATCGTCGCGCGTTGCCTGCGCAAAGAAGCTGAAAAGCGTTTCCAAAACGCCACCGATTTGAAACTGGCGCTGGAAGATGTGGGCGCCGCAGCCACGGCCATAACTTCAACGCAAGCGGCCTCCGCCGTGAAAGAAGAAACACCGTCCATCGCCGTGCTGCCCTTCGCGAACCTCAGCGGCGACAAGGACAACGAATATTTTTCCGATGGACTCGCCGAGGAAATCCTCAACGCGCTCACCCAAATTCCGGGACTCCGTGTGATCGCGCGCGCCTCGGCGTTTGCGTTTCGCGGACGCGAGCATGCCACCGCCGAGATTGTCGAAAAGCTTCGCGTGCGCAGCATCCTGCAAGGCAGCGTCCGGCGCGCCGGCAATCGCGTGCGCGTCACGGCGCAATTGATCGACACGGCCGACGAGTCGCAACTGTGGTCGGAGCGCTACGATCGCGAGATGGACGACGTATTCGCGATTCAAGATGAAGTGGCGCACGCGATCGTGGAAAAGCTCAAGGTGAAGTTGGCGCGTCCCGGCGAGCGGCTGGTGAAAGCGTACACGGAGAATCAAGAGGCTCACAGCTTATATCTGAAGGGCATTTTCAACTTGAGCCGCTACACGCCGGACGAACTGGCGAAGGGCGGACGTTTTCTCGACGAAGCCGTGGCGATCGATCCGGGACACGCCCAGGCATGGGTGCATTTGGCGGAATATCACATTCACCTGGCGTTTTCGGGAGGCGCTCCCCGTCCGCACTTAGCGAGTGCCATGGACGCGGCCGAGCACGCCATCAATGCCGATCCATCGCTATCGGCGGCGCACGCCGCGCTCGCGATTACTCGCGGGTTCTATCAATTTCGCTGGGCCGAAGCGCTGGCGATGATCGAATCGTCCGCGCACTTGCCGGCCAATCCCTGGCATTACGTCTGGGGCGGCGTGGTGATGGGCGCCAACGGACGAATCGAAGATGCCATTCGCCATGTGACGCGAGCGCTCGATCTCGATCCACTTTCCAGCCTGGCGCGCTATCTGTTGGCGATCTACAACCTTTATCTAGGACGCTACGAGGAAACCTGCCACTTCGCAAAGGATACTCTCGAAATCAACAAGAACATGACCGGACAGCTCGCGATTCTGGGCCTCGGTCTCCTGAATCTGGGACGAATCGAAGAAGGCGTCGAAAGCCTGGAGAGCGCGCTACGCGTGCATCCGCGCCTAACGGCCTTTGCCGGTTATCTTGGCATTGCCTATGTACGCGCGGGACGCCGCGCCGACGCCGAGCGCCTACTTGCGCAAAAGCTGGAGCAACACAAGACAGAGGGCGGTTCCCCGTTCGCGCTGGTCTTGTGCGCTCTGGGACTGGGCGACATGACGCAGACGTTAAAGTTTCTTGAAATCGCGATCGAGGAGCACGATCCCTGGCTCGGCTTCATGCCGGGCAATCCTTACTTCGAGCCGCTGCGCTCGGATCCGCGCTTCATCGAGATCATGAAACGCGTCGGGTTGCCCAATTACGTCTAGCTACTTGCCGACCTTCAAATTGTTCGTCACGTTGAAGACGCCGCTGACGCCTTTGGCGCGCATCGTGACGAGATCCTTGTCGCTCTCGGTGTCCACCACGCCTTCGAGCGCGACGTTGCCGTTCTTCACGACGATGTGAATCGGTTTCACCACGCCCAGCGCGTAGCGTTCCAGCGCCGGATATCCGTAGATCGACAGGAACAGCGCGCGACGCAACTGATCGTCCATGGGCGACGGTGGCAGCACCTCAATCTGGTTGTTGACGGACTCTACGCCCTCGATCTCCTTCACCGTGTTTTCGGCGTCGGGCTTGAGCGACGGGCGTGTCACCGCGCCGAGCAGCGTTACTCGGTCGCCCTCAACCTTGTACTCGAGATTATCGAAGACGTTGAAGTACGGCAGTGAGAGCAGGTGATGCCGCACTTCCTTCTCGATACGGCTGTTTGGTTTGTTGGGTGCCTGCGCCAAAGCAGCGGCGGCGAGAAAAAGAGCGAGCGCGACAGCGGAAAATCTCATGTGTCCCTCCCGGAATCTTTCTATTTCCAGGCTAGCGTGCAGACTCGCTGAGTGTCTGTGCCGAAGTGAACAATGGAGGACGCCGATCAGTTATCCGATGGTTTTTCAGCGCGATCGATCACTACGACTTCGAGCGGCGTCTTTTGCACGTGAATCCGCAGGCCGAGTTGTTCCTGCACCGCCGTGAACAGCGATGGTCCTTCGGGAATCCGGGCATCGGGCGAAGGGTTCGTGCTTTCCGGGGTCCATTTCAATGCGAACGTAAACACGCCGTCCAAATTTGTATGATTCACAACCGGCAAGTCGACGTGGCGCGAGAGGACTTCGGCGAAGTGATCCATGGAAGAGTTTTTCGCGTCGATGGTTCCGCGGCCCGCGCTGGTGTTTCCGCCGTTGCCATCACCCTTGGCCATCTTCGGGCCGCCTTTCGCCACCTCGATCACGTAAGCATCGACCATTTTTGTTTCGCGATGAATCGCCAGCTTGAATCGCTCCGCCAACAGGCCTTGGAGCATCATCATCATGTCCTTGTCGCCCGCGGTGGCTTGCTCGGCTTTCGCGGAAATCTCAAAGCGATCGACATCCAGCCACGCTGGTCCGCCGAAAATGATATTCGGACTGATGCCGTAGGCGCCCATGATGCAGCGCTTCAGCGTGACGTTGTTCATCACCAGGCGTCCTTGGCCCGAGTGGTTGCCGGAGGAGTCGGTTCCTTGCGCCGGATCGGAGGGCTTGATCGAGGCAACCTCAAATTTTGCCGTTTGTGCGCAAGCGGCGGCCGCGGACAGAATGATCGTGAGGGCGAGGTTTCGCATGCTGTTTCGACGCCTCAAGCGCCGGCCGAGTTAGGAGGTTGAAACATGTGTCATCGTTGCGCGCAATGCGCCGGCGCGTCGTGTAGCGCGTCTTGCAGCACGTGGTCCGTGGCGCATCCGACCACGTTGTTGCGTCGGACGGAATTATAGCCCACGTCGATCTTCTGGGACTAGGCTCTAGGGGTAAACGTGCGGCAAGAAACTCTCGCGAGTGTAGGAAAAACTTACGCGATCACTATCGCGCGCGCCCCTAACTGTAAGCAGAACCATCGCCCTAGGATGGTCGTTCAGTTGCTTCTGGTACCGCTGCGGGGGCACCGGCCTGACCCCGTTAACGTTCCGGTTCACGGCGGGGGCAAATCGCACGTACCCCCGCCGGAATCGGGAAAAAAAGGCCGCCGCACCGATTTTCAAACGAACCGGCCGAACGAAAAACGTCCTAGTCTGTTACCAAATTAGCTCCACGAGTGTCCTATTGGGTATTGGTCCCAGTCCCATGTCGTGTTAGGCTGGTACCATCCAATAGATGGAAACGACCACCCCAAAGATAGGTGTTTTTCTTGTGGAAGACCACATGATCTTCCGCCAGAGCATCGCCGAAGTGTTGCAACGCGAGAAGGACATTGAAGTTGTCGGTCAATGCGCCACCGCCGGCGAGGCCTTGAACATGATCGCCGCAGCCAAGCCCACCGTGGTGCTGACCGAACTAACCTTTTCGGGAATGGGCGGCTTGGAACTGGTAGCGCAACTCGCCACGGTTAGTCCGAACACTAAGCCTGTGGTTTTCACCGAATCGCTTTCCGAACGCGATCTGTTGGAAGCGCTGCGCCTGGGTGCGCGCGGATACGCCTACAAGAAAATCTCCACCACCGCGATTCTCGATTGCGTGCGCCGCGTGGCGGCAGGCGAAATCTGGCTGCAAACACAGCATCTCGAAATCCTGGTGCGCAGTTTGCAGACGCGCGGACGCAATCGTCCGGTGAGCGGCGCGCAACTGTCACCGCGCGAGAAGCAGATCATCCAACTGGTGCTGGCCGGATGCCGCAATCGCGAGGTGGCCAAAGAACTGGCCATCAGCGAGAAGACGGTGAAGAACCACTTGTCGAATATTTTCGACAAGCTCGGCGTCGGCGATCGTCTCGAGATGGCGCTCTACGTTCTCGACAAGAAGCTGTTGGCGGAGAACTAACCCGCGGGCGAGGCAGGCCTCGACCATCCCAGGCGGAGGCAGGCTTCCGCACTCCAAATCCTGATACAGTGAATCCATGATCTCCGCGTTCGCCGATCTGGCCCTCTGCGGGATTGCTGACCGCCGCCCTCCTGTTGACGTTGTTCGCCTACGTCGATCGCCTGTACACGGAGATGGGTAAGTTTTTTCTGCGCGGCGTCCACGACAACATCGAACATTTCGAACGCGACGTCGAACCGAAGCTCGGCGCGGATCGCGCGCGCGCGGGACTCACTTACGCGCTGCTCACCCAACTGATGATTCTGATTCTGGCGGTCTACGCGACGTGGATCACGTTTCGGAATCCCAACATCACGTGGCAGCAGCCCGTCGAAACGCTGGCGTTGTTGCTATTCGCCGTGCTGGTGTTCGCGCATCTGGTGCCGCACGTGTTGATCACACGCACATCGGGCGCGTGGCTGAGACCTTTTGCGCCTTTGCTTCAAATGGCCTCGTGGGTGGCGCTGCCGGCCGTGCTGGTGCTTTCGTTTTCCTTCACCGTTTCCGATCTCGCTAAGCCCGAAGAGACCAAACATGCGCCGACGCCCGAGCAGGAATCCGCGGCGCTCGAAGCGTTGATGGACAAGGGCGAGGAACACGGCGTTCTGGAGGAAGAAGATCGCAAGCTGATTCAGTCGGTGGTGGAGTTCGGCGACAAAGTGGTGCGCGAGGTGATGACGCCGCGTCCGAAAATCGTGGCCGTGGAGCGCAACGCTACCCTCGACGATCTGTTGCGCGCGCTGGCCGACCAAAACTTTTCTCGCGTGCCGGTGTATGAAGGCTCGCTCGACAACATCATCGGCGTGGTCTCCACGCGCGACTTGATCCAGATGACCGATCAGGAATTGAAGCAAACGCGCGCCTGGGAACGCGTGCGCGACGTGCCGATGGTGCCGGAGACGAAACCGGTCACCGATTTGCTCCGTGAGTTGCAGAAGAGCAATCAGCGCATGGCGATTGTGGTCGACGAATATGGCGGCGTCTCGGGTCTCGCGACGATCGAAGACATGGTGGAAGAGATTGTCGGTGAAATCGGCGAGGAAGGCGAAAAGCCCGAGGCCGCGGCGCAGCCCGACGGCTCGTGGACCATCTCGGGTCAAGCGGGACTCGATGTGCTGGAGCGCGAGTTCGGGTGGACGCTGCCGGAAGGCGGCGATTTCACCACCGTCGCGGGATTGGTGAACGCGCTGGCCGGACACGTTCCACGCCCCGGCGAAGCGGTGTCGAGCGACGGCTTGCGTTTCGAAGTGCTCGCATCGACCGATACGTTAGTTTCGCGCGTGCGTGTGACAAAGAGCCACGAAAAAGTTTCGCAAGATGAGCCGCCACAGTAAGGGAGCGGCGGAACTTCGGATTTTGGGTCTTGGGTCTTGCGTCACGTTCTCTCAAAACAGCTTCGAGGAATCGAGCAATAGCGTCACGGGACCGTCGTTCGACAACTCCACCGTCATGTGCGCTTGAAACACGCCGGTCTGTACATACACGCCAAGCAGGCGCAGCGCGGCAATGTATTCTTCGTACAGTGCGGCCGCCGTCTCCGGCCGCGCGGCTTGATCGAATCCTGGGCGCCGTCCCTTGCGAGCGTCGCCGTAGAGCGTGAATTGCGAGACAACCAGCGCGCCCGGCGGAAGACCATGGCCGCCGGCGAGCGTAAGATCGAGCAGCGACAAGTTCATTTTGCCCGCGTCATCGGAAAAGATTCTCAGATTCGCGGTTTTTTCGGCGAGATACGCCGCATCCTGCGGCGTGTCGTTGAGTCCCACGCCGACCAGCGCCACCAGTCCCGAGCCGATCTCGCCTTCCACGCGTCCTTCCACGAGGACGCGCGCACGAATCACGCGTTGTAAGACGAGTCGCACCTTTTTATGCTAACCGAAGTCGCGCGGAATGCAGCGTAAGCGACGCTTCGACGCGCTGTTGTTTGTTGCTACTTTTTGTTTGCTGATTTTACGGACGCGGGATTCCGCCGCCCGGAATCGGCAGCGGCGTGTGTCCGGGATTCTGCACGTGATTCACCGGTCCGCCCGCGGATGGACCGATCAAGGCCAGTGGCGGCGTGTTGTGCGCGAAGTTCAAGTCCGCTTGCGTGAAGTACAAGTTGCGATCGAGCACCATGTCCACGGTGCTGCCGCGTTCGAGCACGGCGTCAGGACCACGCGTGAGGAGCACCGTGGCGAGACCCGCGACCGCTCCCGCGGCGGCGCCCAGTCCCGCGCCCAAGCCGGGGCTGCTGCGTACCGCGATCGCGCCGATGCTTGTGCCGACGGCGGTGGTCTCGGCGACGGTCGCCATGTCGTGACCCTTGGCCGGATCGCTCACGATCTTGCCTTCTTTTCTGTCCAGCGTGTCGGCGTTCGATCCGTCGATGGCGCCCACGCGCGACTTGAAGTCCCGCGTAACGCCGTTCGGCAGCGTGATTGTGTCGAAGCGCAGATAAAGCTCGCCCTTGCCGGAGACGCGTCCCGGCCGCTTGGCCGACGTGATGGTTCCCTTGACGTAGCTGCCGGGAGGAATCACGATGCTGTTTTCAACGACCACGGGAAACGCCGACTGGAGATAGACCTGGTCGCCCTCATGCGCGTTCTTCGTGCTGATGCGATTGATCAGTGTAAGGGGAATGCGCGTACCCGCGGGAACCGTTGTGGTGCCGGGCGCGGGCGCCGCTTCTTGAGTTGCGGGAGCGGCGGGGGTTTGCGGGGCCGCGGCTGGCGGCGCGGTTTGCGCGGCGCACAGGGTGGTGGACAAAGCAATCAGGGCTAGAGTCCTCATGGTTACTCCTTCCCTCTATGATACCCCACGGAGCGCGCGTCCCGGACACTTTTGACACCGAGGACACAAAGAACGCAGCGCACACCGGGCAAACCAATCAAGTTTTTGTTCTTCTCTGTGCGCTCTTTGCGCTCTGTGCGCTTCGTGTCAAACTGCCGTTGGTCTAGAAGATCCGCCGTGCGATGTTGAACCCGATCTTCAAGTTGCCCGACCCGCCGAGCAGCGCGCGATCGGTGCTCGTGAAAATGTTGTTCGTCACGATCAAGCCGAACACGTGGCGATTGGTTCGCCGCTGGATGCCGAAAGAATACGTATTGCTCGTTTGATCCTGGCGGAATCCATAGGCGCGCGGAAGCCACTCGGCCACCAGCGCGACCTTTGGACGAATCCGGAAACTGATTCCGTTTTCGATGCCGATCATGTTCTTGTGACTCTCGCCCGGCGACAGCGGGAAGCCGAACCTCACGCTTTGGTCGATCGGCGTGACCGTCCGCCGCGGAACGCCGATGACGAACGTGGGATCCACGAAAATCTCGGCGCGATTTCCGAAAGCCCGCGAGATCACCGGCTGAATATTCGTGGTGTACCGGTCGCTGTAGTTGTCTTCGCCCTCCACGGTGGAGCGCAGCGACAAACTTACGGGCGAATAATTCTTGCCTTGGTCAAGCAAGCGCGTCTGGAATCCCAACTCGATGGTTTCGTCGGGCTGCCGATAGGTCAAAAACGCAAACCGATTCGTGATCGCGTATTCTACGCCGAACGACGACACCGAAGTGCTGTCGAGGCCGAACAAGTGTCCACCGATATCCCTGTTTCCCACAAGCGATTGACTGAAGCGGTGCGAGAAGCGCAAGCTGAGCTCGCCGGCGGGGCGCGGGCGATTCGTCGGCACGTCGACCAGGTAATAGTCGAAGGTCGGCAGGGTTTGCGAATCGAGTGTGTCGGCGGGTTTGGGCCCGGGCCCGACATCAACGATGATGTCGGGCCGTGGGCCGGGGGGCTGCTGAAACGCTTCGACCTGCGTCGTGTCGATCTTCTTCATGGTGCCTTCGCCGCGATCCATCAGGAAAGATTCGTCGCCGAATTGCACCACGCTCTCGTTGTCCTTGGCCGACGACCAAATCACTTTCACGGGGCGGCCTTCCACCTGCGCCGTTTTGGTGGCCTGAAAACGATCGGGCCACTGTGCGCGAAACGCCGCATCGATCTTGAAACCGTTTTTCGCAAAGGCCTGTCCGAACTCGTTCCGTGGACCCCCGCCCGCCGGACTGATGTGACAATTCCCGCACTTCGCCTTTTCCGCACGCGAAAATGGATCGGCCACATAGCGCGCCAGAAACTCCGGACGCGCGTGCACCAACACCGGTGCGAAGGCCATCCACCCTGCTAGGGCCAGCATCGTTTTTTTCACGGTTCTCTCCTAGGCTTATTGGACTGTAATCGTTACTCCACTCGGGCTAGTGACCGCACCAGCCGTGAGATATATGGCTAGATTACCAGCATCCTGGAGATTGGTGGGAACTGTTGTATTGATCTGGTACAAACCGGCGAAGCCGGGCGCGATTCCGGCGTAGTTCACGAATGCGGTCACGCCTCCGATGGTCACCGAAACCGGCGCCTCCACGAGTCCCGCAGTGCCGCCTTGGCCTTCCACGATTGGCGGATTCGTCCGTCCGAGTCCGGTCGCGAACACCAGCACAATTTCGCCGGCTTTCGCGGGATGCGAGGATGAAACGGCGGAGTAATCGGCGTGCAGGATCGCGCCTGCACCGTTCCCCGAGCCGCTCGATGCAAAAATCGACGGCGCCGTGGCGGCAAGCGTCACCGGAATCGCGGGACTCACTATTCTCCCAACGCCTACAGTGAGATTCAACGCGCCGGAATATTCGAAGGGAAGCTGCACGTTGATTTGCGACGGCGAAACGTAAAGCACGGGACACGGTTGATTGTTCAATTGCACGATCGTGGAGTCGAGCGTGCCGGGTAACGGCGTGGACGCGGCCGCCGTGGTGTAACCGAGCGACAAGTTTTGGCCGAAGATCGAGACGAGTTCGCCGACCGCGAGTGATCCTTGAAAACTCGCCGCACTCACCACGCCGCCGGGATTGATTTGCGGCGCGCCGGAGGCGGAACGCGCTTCGGCGGTAAATGTGTTTCCGGTGGCGGAGGATGTCCCGGAGGCGGCGCTGACACCCGCGGCGTCGAAGATGACGGTGCCGCCACTGGAGTCGGGCGGCGCCGTCCACATGGCCATGAACGTGACGCCGTTGCCACTTTGCGACACGGCCACACTGTTCGCGGCGTATTGCACGGCGAATCCGCCCCACGATCCGGTGCGAACGGAAACCGCGGCGGACGGAGTGAACGTTCCGGCCTGCGAACCGTTGGCAAACCGCGCGCTCAACTCGAAGCCCCAGCTTGCGGCGGTGGGATCGGTGATCTGCACCTGAATCGGGACGGTCGCGCCGGGCGTATAGACCGCCGGAACGTTGGCGATCACCAGATTTGTTCCGGTGCGATTCGGCGTGCCACCGTGACACTGCGTGCAATCGGGTTCGCGGAACGCTCCGGTGAAAGAGAGTGGAGGATTCGCGGAATTGGCGGCGGCCGGAGAAGCGAACGCTGCGCCGATCGCGAAAACTGCCAATGTCCAGCGGATTTTAGCCCCGATAATTCCTGTCACACGGAGCATTCTACTGCAATTTGGAGTGCGGCTACTTGCCGCCGCGCTGGTATCTCCAAATCACTGCACGGCGATGGTTGCGGTGTTCGCCGTGAACGTCTGATTCGTTGTCGTGAACAGTGTCACAATCACCGCCGCCGTGGGATTGTTTCCCAAGCCTTGTGGGATTTGTGCATTTATCTGGTATAAACCCACAAATCCCGGCGCTAATCCCGCAAAATTGACGGGAGCATTCTTGCCGCCGATCGTGACCGAGACGGTGCCTTGCGCCGTGGCCAGCGAATTGCCCGTTCCCGACGCCGCGCCGTCGGCCGGTTGCGGCGACACCACGCCGAGACCCGACGCGTAAATCGTCACAAACGTGTTGGCCGTCGCCGGCTGCGAGTTCACGCCGGCGATGCTGCCCGCGGGCGCCGCGAACGTACTCGTATTGGCGAGCTGCACCGCGCCTTGATTCGGCGCACCGGTAACGCCGCCGATGGTGAATGTGCCGGGAGCGCCCGTGGAGATCGGTACGGTGATCGGCGTACTCGTGCCGCCGGCGGTGGTCACGGTGAGCGTGGCGCTGGTCAGCGTTTGCACTTCCCAGGGCACTTGGAAATTGATTTGTCCCGACGACACGAAGAACAAGGCGCATTGGATATTGTTCATCGTTACAGTGGTGCCGTTGAGTGTGGTGGGCAACGGCAACGTCGACGCGCCGGCCGTCGACGCCGCCAGATTTGTGCCGAAGATCGATGCGATACCGCCCCCTGAAATTTTCGCCGTGAATCCCGCGCCTTCCACCACACCGTTCGACGGCACCGAGGGCGGCGGCGCGGTTTGACCTTGCGTCAGGATCGATTCGGTGGTGTAGATGCGATCGCCGGTGTCTTGGCCGTCGCCGTTGGCGGCGTTGCCGGCGGCGCTGAAGTAAATCGTGCCGGGACTGCCCGACGGCGCGGTCCAATTCACGGTGAACGTGTACGACGTTCCCTGTTGGAACACCACGTTCTTGTGCGTGATCAGCGTCAAGCCCGGTTGCGCGGGCGGGGAAGAGATGTTGGTGAGAAGGCCTTCGCAAGTCGTGTTCGAAGCAGGGCACGAGGCATTGTTCACTGCGAACGTCCCGGCTTGCTTTCCAGTGGAAAAACGCGCCGCGAGTTCGAATCCCCATGTGTTGCGCCCGCCGCCGGTGTCGCTGACGGTCACTTGAATCGGAATCGTCGTACCCGGCACGTAGGTGGTGGTCGAACTGTTGCCGTTGAACAGGATTCTCACGTTGCCGGAATTTCCGAGATTGTGGCAATCGGCGCAGGAACTGTCGCCAAAGCGGCTGTCACCGGTGTAAACCGCGAAATTATCCGGCTGAGGATCGTTATGCGCGGTTGCCATCTTCGGCGTCCACGCGCTGAACATCGCGAAAAGGATTGCTGCAATCGGTAGAACCGGCCACCCACCAAATCCGCCAATTAGCTTCTTCATCCCGCCTCCTCATTTAAACTATCAAGAAAACTAGCAATTCTGTGCCGCCGCATGGAACGCTTGGCCCAGGGACTGCGTCGAACTCTGTGGGCCAGTCTACGCTTGTCAAAACAGACGTACAAACTATGCTCCGGGGTTGCGTTCGGTGTATACTTGGCTCAAGTTCTCGGTGAAAGTTTCACGCTGATCGGTGGAAGGAGATTTACGATGAACCGCTCTTGGACCTCCGCACTCGCGCTGGCCGCATTTTTGGCAGTACTTCCGGCATCCGCCCAGAGTACAACTCCCGCGCAAAGCACTCCGCAACAGGCAACTCAAGATCAAAACGCGCCCGCTCCTGCTCCGCCGGTGGCGACGAACGATCCGAAGATTTTGAAGCAGCAACAGCAAGGTGCGCAAGGCCAAACGCCTCAGGCCGCGCCTCCCGCAGCCGCTGCTCCGACATCTGATCCAACCACGGATCCGAACAACACCAAGAAACCGAAGAACAAGAAAGACGACGTCGATGAAATCGGCAGCCGCGACGTCGGCAAAGGCATGAACTGGATTTCGCTGGAGAAGGAAATCGCCATCGGCAAGGCCATGGCGCAGCAAGTCGAAGCGCAGTCGCACATGGTGGACGATCCGGTGATCACCGAGTACGTGAATCGCCTGGGACAGAACCTGGTGCGCAACTCCGACGCAAAGGTTCCTTTCACCATCAAAGTGATCGACGCCGACGAGATCAACGCCTTCGCGCTGCCCGGCGGATTTTTCTTCGTCAACACCGGCGTGATCCTGGAAGCCGATGAAGAAGCGGAACTGGCCGGCGTGATGGCTCACGAGATCGCGCACGTGGCCGCGCGCCACGGCACGCGCGGACAAACGCGCGCCGAAGCGATGAGCTTGGCAAGACTGGCTCTGATCTTCGTACCCGGCATTGGACCGTACATCGCGTTCCAGGCCTCGGGTTTTGCGATCCCCGTCGCGTACTTGCAATTCTCGCAGGGGTTCGAGCGCGAAGCCGATTATTTGGGACTTCAATATATGTACAAGGCGGGCTACGATCCGCAGGCCTTCGTAACCTTCTTTGAAAAGATCCAGGCCAAGGAAAAGCGCAAACCGGGAACCTTCGCCAAGGCGTTCTCCACGCATCCGCAAACGCCCGACCGCATCGCAGCGTCGCAGAAGGAAATTGCGGCGATCCTGCCGGGCCGTGCCGAGCACATCGTTACGACCTCGGAGTTCGACGACGTGAAGTCGCGCTTGGAAGTGATGCACAATCGCAAGCGCACCGACGGCAACAAGAACAACGACGGCCGCCCCACGCTGCGGCGCACCTCGACCGCCAGCGATCCGAACACCTCGACGGCGGACAACAAGACCGATACGAACACGCAGTCGTCGGGTGACGATCGGCCGACGTTGAAACGCAGGGATCCCTAAGAAAAAGCACCGCCGATGAACGCAGATAAACGCCGATAAAACCAATCCTAGGTTTTATCGGCGTTTATCTGCGTTCATCGGCGGTGCTTTTTCTCTGATGACTCGGAATCCTGTGAACTCCGGCGTGACCTCTTTCTTCGCCGCCGAGCGTCCGGCAATCTTTCCCTTCCCATCTCGAGTCACAACCCATTCGGCGACATTCCCGCCGAGATCGTAAATCCCGTCTTTCGCCTCGAACGATCCCACTTCTTTCAGCGCGCCTGATCCTACATTTTCGTTTCCCGAGCCACCTAGCGCGGAAAACTCTTCCTCGGTCGGCAGTCGCCATTTCTCGCCGGTGAGCGAAGAGAGCCATTCGGTGTAGCCCTGGGCTTCGGCGAACGTGATGAGGTTCGCGGGGAAATCTTCCGTGCCCTTCGGAAACGGATACGCGTTGTCCCAAGCGACATACTGCGCGCGCGTGACTTCAAACTTCCCGACTTCCAGCGATCCGTGGCGCACGGTTTCTGGGATCAGTTTCGATTTGACGATGACGCCGCGGTGTCCGTCGATAGCGAGCAACGCGATCAGCAGGGATAGGTATTTCACGGCAGGCGGTCGAGCAATTTTTGGTGGATTCCCTCGAAGCCGCCGTTCGACATGACCAGCAGCACGTCGCCTTTTTTCGCGTTCGCGACAGTGTTGGCCACGATTTCCGGCACGGTGTTGAACGCGGCGGCTTGCAATCCTTCGCGCAGCAGGCGCGTCACAACCCGGCCGGTCTCGAGACGCTCATTCTCCGGAATCGACTCGGCGTGGTACACCGCCGCCAGCGTGACGCGATCGGCCTCGGCCAGCGCATCGGTGAGTTCCGATTCGAACGTGCGGCGGCGCAGCGTGTTCGATCGCGGTTCGAGGATCGCCCAAATTTTTTTCCCTGGAAAGCGCTTACGCACGCCCTTGATCGTCGCGCGTACCGCTGTGGGATGATGCGCGAAATCGTCGACCACGATGATGCCGTTCTTTTCGCCGCGGATTTCCATGCGGCGCTTCACGCCTTTGAACGTCCCGAGACCTTGGCGGATCAATCGCTCCGGCACGCCCAAGTGCGAGGCCATGGCGATCGCGCCGACGGCGTTCATTACGTTGTGTTCGCCGGCCGCTTTCAGGTCGACGCGCATGAAGCGGTCTTTGCCGCGAAAAACTTCGAAGCGCGTCCAATCCTCATACGTCTCGATGTGTTCGGCGCGCCAATGGCACGCCACCGATGTTCCGTAGCGCTGCACGGGACAATACGCTTTGGCCAGAACGTCGGAGACGGCCGCCGTATCGGCCGCCACGATCACTCCCGACGCGGGCACGAGATTCACCAAGCGCCGGAACGCGACCTTCACGGCGTCAAGGTCGGCGTAAATGTCGGCGTGATCGAATTCCACTGACGTGAGCAGAAGCGTGCGTGGCTGATAGTGCAGGAATTTCGGTCCCTTGTCGAAGAAGGCGGTGTCGTACTCGTCGCCTTCGATCACGAAGAAGCCGCCCGGCTCGGGCTGCGCGCGGAAACCAACGGGAAAATTCTCGGGCATCCCGCCGATAAAGAACCCGGGACGAAATTGCGGATCGGACTCGCCGGCCACTTCGAGAATCCACGCCAGCATAAAACTTGTGGTCGTTTTTCCGTGCGTGCCCGCGACCACCAGCGATCGCCGGTCCATCAAGCAAGTCCGTTTCACCGCCTCCGCCATCGACTCGTAGGCGATCCCCATGTCGAGCGTTTCTTCCACTTCCGGATTTCCGCGCGACATGGCGTTGCCGACGATCACCAAGTCGGGCCGCGGTTCGAGGTTGCGCGCCGAAAACGGTGACTTCACCGCGATGCCCAGCGTCTCCAGCATCGTGGACATCGGTGGATAAACGTTGGCGTCCGATCCCGTGATCGCGTAGCCCGATTCCTTCATCATCGCGGCGAGGGCGGCCATCGCGGTGCCGCAAATGCCGATGAAATGAATTTTTGATCCGGCGGGCGGGTAGGGAGCTGCTGACATTACGAAACAGCTCCTTCAAGGAAGGTCAGGCGATCGCCGTCAAGGCGCGCGCGTACGCCGAGCGGCACGCAGATGTTGCGGCCGGATGTGTGACCGGTGTGAAGTCCGATAGCAAGTGGAATGTTCATACCCTCGAACGCCGCAACGATCGTTTCGCGCAATAAATCAGTTGGACCGCAATCTTTCATTTCGCCGAAAATCACTCCCCGCACGTCTTCAAATTTGCCCGCTTCGCGCAGATGAAACAACATGCGATCGATTCGGTAAGGCGCCTCGTTCAAATCTTCCAACAGCACGATCGCGCCGCGCCAATCGATCTCGCGCCGCGTGCCGAGCGTGGTGACGAGCAACGAAAGGCAGCCGCCCAGCAGCGTGCCTTCGGCGCGTCCTTCACGCAGCGGCTCAATCCCGCTGTCGGCAACTTCCCAACCGTCGGGCGACGTAAGCGCGGGTCCCAAGTCGTCGAGGCCGCGCGCGAAATCCACCGCCGCCATGGGACCATGAAACGTCACCCACCCGGCGCGCTGAAAAAACGCGTGCAGCGTCGTGACATCGGAGTATCCCATAACAATCTTAGGCAAGGGCAATGGCCGCTTATCAAGAAAATCGACAATGTAGTTACATCCGTAACCCCCGCGGGCCACAAAAACTGCTCTAATTTGGGAATCTTCGAGCATTTCGCGGAATTCGAGCGCACGGCGCTGGTGATCGCCTGCAAAACGTCGCGCACCGGAATCGGCCGTGATGTCGTCGCGATAGCGAACGCGATAGCCCAAGCTCTCGATTCGCGCGACGCCCGCTTGCAGTGCGTCGGCGGGAACGACGCTCGACGGCGCGACCAGTCCGATCGTGTCGCCGGGGCGGAGGCGGGGCGGTTTCATGGGAACGATTATATGTCCACAAAAACCGATCCACAGATTACACAGATTTCACAGATTGAGGACGCCATCGCAGGGCCCCGCGCAATCTCAATCGGTGTAATCTGTGCAATCTGTGGATTGTTTTTTATCTGTGGAAGTGTTTCAATCTGTGGATATGAAGCGCATCCTCTTTATCGCTCTCCTCGTGGCGGCGGCCGTGGCCTCCGCCCAAACCGGCGAAGACCCGCCGCAGCCGCGCAACAAGACCACGCGACCGGTGATTCGCGGTACACAATACGCCGTCGTGTCGATGAAGCCGCAGTCGACGCAGGTCGCCGAGAATATCCTGCGCGCCGGAGGAAATGCGTTTGACGCCGTGGTCGCGGGGCAAGCCGTGCTCGGCTTGGTCGATTTCCCGATGAACGGCGTCGGCTCCGATGCCGTGTTGCTCGTCTACGACGCCAAGACGAAAAAAGTTTATTCGATCAACGCCGAAGGAACCGCGCCGAAACTCGCGACCATCGAGTGGTACAAGGAACACAACGGCGGCAAGATTCCTTCAAGCGACTCGCTGCTGTCGGCGTCGCTGCCCGGCGCCGTCGACGCGTGGTATACGCTGCTGGATCGCTGGGGCACGATGACCTTTGCGCAAGTCTTGCAACCGGCCATCGATCTGGCGGAAAAGGGATTTCCGCTGAGCGATTCGCTCGCTCGCGCCATCTCCACCACGCGCAAGATTCGTAAATACCCGACCACGGCAAAACTCTTCCATCTCGATCAGGGCGATCCGCAACCGGGCGAGATTTGGCGCAATCCCGATCTGGCGGCGACGCTGCGCAAGCTGGTGGAAGCCGAGAAAGCCGCTTCGGGAGAAGGCCGCGCCGCGGCGCTGAAAGCCGCGCGCGATC
Organism: Terriglobia bacterium; assembly: GCA_021325275.1. Lineage (GTDB taxonomy): Bacteria > Acidobacteriota > Terriglobia > JAJPHL01 > JAJPHL01 > JAJPHL01. The sequence continues at coordinate 30,771 of JAJPHL010000037.1, forward strand.
GTTTCTACAAAGGCGATATCGCCCGGGCCATGGGCGATTTCTCGGAGAAAAACGGCGGACTCTATCGCTACGAGGATTTCGCGTCGTATACCGCGAAGGTCGAAGAGCCCGTTTCCATCGACTACAAAGGTTATGGCATTTACAAGAACGCGTCGTCCACCCAAGGCCCGGCGGAGCTGATCGCGCTGAATCTTTTAGCGGGATACAACTTGAAGGCGATGGGCCTGAACTCGCCCGACTACATTCACACGTCGGTGGAAGCGATCAAACTCGCGATGGCCGATCGCGACACGTATCTCGGCGACACCGATTTCATCAAGATACCTTTTGCTGGGTTGTTGTCACCGGAGTACGCGGCCGAGCGCCGCAAGCTGATCGATCCGCAACATGCGTCCTCGGAGTTTCGTCCCGGCGTTCCGCCGGGCACCGACGCGGAGGCCAAGGCGCGTCCGCGCGATTTCCAAGTGCGCGGCGAAGCGGATCACACCGGCGACACCAGTTACATTGCCGTTTCCGACGCGCAGCACAACATGGTGAGCTTCGAGCCGAGCTTGCACAGCGCGTTCGGCACCGGCGTGGTGATGGGCGATCTCGGATTTATCTTCACTTGCCGCGGCGACTACTACTCGTTGGTGAAGGGTCACGCCAACGCACTCGAACCGGGCAAGCGTCCCCGCAGTACGCTGCAATCGACGCTGGTAATGAAAGACGGGCAGCCGCTCATGGTGATGGGCAGTCCCGGCGGCGACGATCAAGTGATGCGCACGATGCAAACCCTGTTGAACGTGATCGAGTTCGACATGAACATCCAGCAGGCAATCGAAGCGCCGCGCTGGAACACGACGAGCTTTCCGTCGTCGCCGTTCCCGCACGTGATGCGTCCCGCCGCGATGAACGTGGAGGAACGCATTCCGGCCGACGTCCGCGACGCGCTCATCAAGCGCGGACACAAGCTGACCGTGGCGGGTCCTTGGGTGATGGGATCGAATGGCGCGATCATGTTCGACCTGAAGCATGGCACGGTGATGGCCGGAGCTGATCCGCGGGTTGATGCGTACGCTCTGGCTTGGTAAACACAAAAAGCAACCGCAGATGAACGCAGATGAACGCAGATAAGAACGAAAGGTTTTTGATTTTATCTGCGTTCATCGGCGTTCATCGGCGGTTGCTTTTTTGTTCGTTCGAAAATCCTTCTCGGATTCTCAACCAACATCGTCCGGATATCCTCATCCGACACGCCGGCGGCGCGCAACGCCGGCAGCACGTCATTGTGAATGTGCAAGTAATGCCAGCGCGGCATGGCTTGGGGAATAAATCCTTCGGGCAGCCAATGCATGAAGCAATTGGCGTCGTGCGATAGCACCATGCTCTTCGCGTGACCTCGCGCGCACATCTCGGCAACCGTTTTTACGCGCGCTTCGAACGGAAAAATCGTGTCGATGCCGAAGCGGTCCATGCCGATGTACGATCCATTGCCGATCAGTTCTTCGAGATACGCGATTTCGTTGGTGTCACCGCAATGACCGATCACCACGCGCGACAAATCGACGCCTTCTTCGCGAAAAACGCGCTGCTGGTCGAGTCCTACGTGCTTACGCGCGTGCGTGTGCGTGGAGATCGGCACGCCGGTTTGGCGATGCGCAATCGCTGTGGCGCGCAAGACCCGCTCGACGCCTGGCGTTAGTCCCTGCTCGTCGGTGGCGCATTTCAGAACGCCGGCCTTTACGCCCGTGTCGCCGATGCCGCGTTCGATGTCGCGGACAAACATTTCGATCATCGGGTCTACGCCGCCGAGAATCGTCCCGGGACCGCGATACATGAAGTAATTCGGTACGTCGTTGTAAGTGTAGACACCCGTCGCGATAATAATGTTGAGCTTGGTGCGCGCCGCGACGCGCTGCAATCGGGGAATGTGACGACCCAAGCCGAGCACTGTCAGGTCGACGATGGTTCCGACGCCGCGCGAGTGCAATTCATCCAATCGCGCGACGGCCGCGTCCATGCGCGCCGTCTCCGCGCCCCATGTTTCAGCGCTCCACGTTTCGGGATAATTCTGCGCGACCTCCACGTCGATCACGAAGACGTGCTCGTGCATCAACGTCTCGCCGAGTTCGTTTGTATTGATCGGTCCCCGCGCCGTCTCGACGGTCATTTTTCGCGATGCCCGAAGGGACGGCGAATCTCCGGCCAGAATTCGCGGACCACGTGCGTGCCCGCGTCGCCGGCGAGCATGATGCCACCGCTGGCGAGTCCGCCGACGACAGTTCGCGCCGCGGCCGGTTGCCACAAGCGCGAGACTAATCCCGCCGACATGGCGCCGGAAATCTCGCCGGCCGCGACCGTCTTTTCGCCGTTCGTCGTCTTGTGCGTGATCACCGTGCTTTCGAGCGCGTATTTCAGCCTTGGCCCTGCGCCGGAAAGCCCCGAAGGTTGATAGCTCAATTCCTCGTGCCGCATCGTCGATACGCCGTAGTGAACTCCGCTCGCCACGATGTGCGTTCCGTACGCCGACGCGAAACGCTTGGCGTATCCCGCTGCGCCTTCGCCCCATGCGGCGGGCCTATCGCGAAGTTGGCCGATGCCCGCCGACGCCGCGCTGCGCACGAATGTGAAAGGGCTGAGCAGTTGATGCTTCAATTCATGTTTCAAAGACCGGTCCGTTCCGTGCGAAGCGAATTCAGGATACGGATCGGCAGGCTGCGCCGAAGCGGCCACCGCCCCAACACACGACAAAATCATCACGGGTAAGAGGGGACTTCTCATGAGCCAAGCATCGCCCCGAGACATCAGCGGTGTCAAGCCAACTTTGTCCGCTAGTGGGATGCCGCAATCTCGCGCGCGGGCACGCGCGGGTCCGCGTCGATCGAGCGTCCTATGAATTTCATAGACTTAGAAGCGGCGCGCGGATTGCTTATCTTCAACTGAACCGAACCCTAACCGAACCGAAGCCTGCGGGAGTCAGCTAATGGACACTTTGATCGCCGACATTCGCCACGCGCTGCGGACGATGCGCAAGAGTCCCGGCTTTTTGGCCATCGCCGTTCTCACGTTGGCGTTTGGGGTGGGCGCGAACACGGCGATCTTTAGCGTGGTCCACGCGACGCTGCTCAGTCCGCTGCCCTACGCGAATCCTGAACGATTGGTAATTATCAACGAACGCCTGCCGAAGATCGGCCCACGCCCGGTTTCGATTTCGGGTCCCGACATCGCGACGATCGCCAAACTGAATCGCGTCTTCGAAGGCGTGGCGGGATTTCGCGTGTGGACTTACGAGATTTCCGGTCACGGCGAGCCCGCGCGCGTCACCGCGAATCGCGTGAGCAGCGCGCTGTTCCCGGTGCTGGGCGTTTCGCCGATCCTCGGGCGATCGTTCACGGCGGACGAAGAGAAGCCCGGCCATCATGTGATCGTGTTGACTTACGACTTGTGGCAGAGCCGCTTCGGCGGCGATCCCAACGTCGTTGGGCAAACCGTGGACCTCGACCGCGTGCCGTTCAACGTCGTCGGCGTCATGCCCAAGTCGTTCGTGTTCCCGCTACCGGGCATGGATCAAGGCGTCGCGGCGGAAGCGTTCGTTCCATTGGCGCTCACCAAGTTCGAACTCTCCGATATCGGCGATCAATTCGATTTCGGCGTCGCGGCGCGCCTGAAGCCGGGCGTTACGCCCCAGCAAATGAATGCCGATTTGCAGATGGTCGGCCAAGGTGTTTTGGAAACTTATCGCTTGTGGGCGAAGGGCGCCGGCGTGGATCTTGGCGACCTCGAACTGAACGTGCTGGCGCGGCGTATGGACGAAACGGTGCGCGGCCCGATCAAGCCGATGCTATGGACGTTGCTGGGCGCCGTGGGATTCGTGCTGCTGATCGCTTGCGTGAACGTGGGCAATCTGCTGCTGACGCGCGCGTCCGATCGCCGCAAGGAAATGGCCGTGCGTCTCGCGTTAGGAGCCGGGCGGCGCCGCTTGCTGCAACAGTTGCTCACCGAGGGCCTGCTGCTATCGTTCGCAGGCGGTGGCCTCGGGTTGCTTCTAGCACTGTGGATCGAAGACGTGTTGGTCACGCAAATTCCCGCGACGATCCCGCGCTTCCATCCGATCACGCTGAATTGGACCGTGATGGCTTTTGCGTTCGCGCTTGCTACCGTTACCGGCATCGCCTTCGGTTTATTGCCGGGATTCGCCGCCGCGCGCATCGACCTGAATGGTTCGCTCAAAGATTCAGGACGCGGCACGGGCACCGGACGCGAGCATCATTTTTTGCGCGCCACTCTCGTGGCGCTGGAAGTGGCGCTCTCGGTGATTCTGCTGGTTGGTGCGGGATTGCTGCTGCGTAGTTTCGCCCACGTTCTCGAGACAAATCCTGGATTCGCGCCCGAACGCGTGCTCACCGGATCGATTGATCTACCGTCCAACGCGTATAAGGAAGACGCCAAAGTGAACGCGTTCTTTACACAGTTGCTCGAACGGTTGCGCCAAACGCCCGGTGTGATCGGCGCCGGCGCCTCCACCGATCTCCCGCTGCTCGGCGGCTGGCAGCAGGTTTTCACGGTGGAGGCTTCTCAACCGCCCCCCGGCGCGGGTCTCAATATCTGTAGCCATTCGGTGATTCTCGGCGACTACTTGCAAGCCATGGGAATCCGCTTGTTGCGCGGGCGCTATTTCAACGATCGCGACAATGCGAAATCGGAGCGCGTGGTGATCGTCAGCAATGTTCTCGCGGAAAGATTTTGGCCGGGCCAGGATCCCATCGGCAAACGTATGAAGTCGGGACCGCCGACAAGTGACGATCCATGGACAACGGTGGTAGGCGTCGTGGCCGACGTGAAGCAATCGTCGATCGACGCGCCCACCGCGATGCACACTTACGCGCCCTACACGCAAATGCAGCCGATCACCGGAATGCGGATCGCGGTGCGCGGTGAAGGCGATCCAGAAAGCTTAACGGCGAATGTGCGCAGCGCCGTCGCGAGTCTCGATCCGCAATTGGCGATTGGACGCTTGCGTACCATGGACGAAGTGCTCAGCCGCTCGACCGCGGCACGCCGCTTCAATCTTGCTCTGCTGGGATCGTTCGCCGTTCTCGGCCTCGTTCTCGCGTCGATCGGCATTTACGGCGTGCTGGCATTCGCGGTTTCGCGGCGCACCCACGAGATCGGTGTGCGCATGGCGTTGGGCGCGCGCGGCGCGGATGTGGTGCGATTGGTTGTGGGTCAAAGTGCGCGCGTCGCCGTGGTGGGAATGGCGCTCGGCGTCGCGGGATCGCTGGCGTTGACGCGCTTGCTCGAAGAAATGTTGTATCAAGTTCGTCCCGCCGATCCGCTGACGTTCGGTGCGGTGCTCGCGTTACTGGCGGCCACCGCGCTCGCAGCGAGTTACGCACCGGCGCGACGCGCCACGCGCATTGAACCGCTCGTGGCTCTGCGGCATGAATAGGAGATCCCAATGGACACGCTGATTCAGGACGTGAAGTTTGCTTTTCGCATGATGTCGCGCAATCCCGGCTTTTTGATCGCCGCGGTCTTGTGTTTGACGCTCGGCATCGGCGCTACCACCGCGATTTTCAGCGTGGTGAATGCCGTGTTGCTTCGGCCGCTGCCCTACAAATCGCCGGAGCAACTGGCACGCATCTACACGGAATTTCCCAATTTCCCGAATGGCGGATTGCATCGCTTCACGATCTCGGGTCCGGAGATTTTCGATCTGAAGAAAGATCTGAAATCGTGGCAAAACATCGAGGCTTGGTTTACGGGGGGCGCCAACCTGGCCGGCGACACCGAAGCGATTCGTGCCACGGCGACGTTTGCCAGCGGCGGCTTGCTCGAATCGCTGGGCGTGCCGCCGGCCAAGGGCCGATTGATCGCCAACTCCGACGACGCGCCCGGCGCGCCGCTCGTGGCGGTGATTTCCTATGGACTTTGGCAGCGCATGTACGGCGGCGCAGCCGATGTGGTGGGCAAAGAAACGCTTTTGAACTCGCGCAAGTGCACGATCATCGGCGTGATGCCGCGCGGATTCACGTATCCGCCGGGACTTCCAACGCCCGTGGACCTGTGGACGCCGCTGCAACTCGATCCCGCGAATCCCGGCGGCCGCGGCGGTCACAATTTCAACGCGCTGGGCCGCTTGAAGCCGGGCGTAACGATCGCGCAGGCGCAAGGCGAACTCGATAGCTACGTGCGGGCGCTCTCCAACGGTCCACAAAACGTACATCGCTTCGATTCGAAGAATCACACCATTCTGACGTTCGTGCTGCAAGCGGAAATCGTGCAAAGCGTCCGTCCCGCGCTGATCATGCTTCTCGGCGCGGTGGCGTTTGTGCTGCTCATCGGCTGCGTGAACGTAGCGAATCTTCTTTTGGCGCGCGCCGAAGCGCGCCGCCGCGAGATTTCCATTCGCGCCGCGCTGGGCGCGGGCACCGCACGACTGGCGCGCCAGTTTGCCACAGAAGGCGTGTTGCTTTCGATGTTCGGCGGAGCGCTCGGCCTTGCGCTCGCCTACGGCGGATTGAAATTGATCGTGCTGACCAACGCGGGAAGCATTCCACGCGCCGAAGAAATCGGTTTGGACTGGCGCGTTCTGCTGTTCACGCTGGGAACGTCGGTGCTGACCGGCGTGCTGTTCGGATTCGCTCCGCTGTTCGGCGCGCAAGTCGGCGAAGTGACCGATTCGCTCAAAGAAACCGCGGGATCGTCCACCGGCACGGGCGCCGCGCAATTCTTCCGGCGCGTGCTGGTCTCGGGCGAACTGGCGTTGGCCATGGTGCTGCTGATTGGCTGCGGTTTGCTGATTCGCGCGTTTTGGAAATTGCAACAGGTCGACACGGGCCTCGACGCGCATAACGTGATCACCATGCGCATCACGCCGCCGCGCGCCAACTATCCGAAGCCCGAAAACCTCGATTCACTGTGGACGCGTCTCGAACAGCGCGTCAGGAGCTTGCCCGGCGTGCAGGCGGCGGCGCTGGCCAGCGGCTTGCCTCCGGTTCGCCAGGCCAACATGAACGACACGCAGATTGAAGGCTACGTCACGACGCCCGGCACCGTGGTGCCCGGCGGCGGCGGGCCGATCCAAAACGTCGACTTCTATCAAACCGTCACCAAGGATTATTTCCGCGCCACGGGAATTCGTTTGCTCGACGGGCGGCTGTTCGACGATCGCGACGGCCCCAAGGGAACCGAAACTTGCATCGTGAATCAAACCATGGCGCAAGTTTTTTGGCCGCACCAAAGTCCCATCGGCCGCCGCGTGAAACCGGGATTCGCGGGAAACTGGTTGACCGTGGTCGGCGTGGTGCAAGACGCCAAGAACGCGGGACTCGACAAGCCCGCGGGAACGGAAATTTATCTGCCGTACACCCAACCCAACGGCTCGGGATCGCGCTCGATGTATGTTGTGCTGCGCGCGCAAAACTCGCCGGGTCCGCTGGCCGGCGACGTTCGCAACATCATGCAGCAACTCGATGCTTCGATCCCGGTGTCCGCGGTCGAGACGATGGACGATTTGCTCTCCGACGCCGAGGCGCGCCCGCGTTTCCTCGCGTTGCTCTTAGGATTATTTTCCGCCGTGGCGCTGGCCATCGCGACCGTGGGAATTTACGGCGTGATTTCTTACTCCGTCGCCCGACGCTCCAAGGAATTTGGATTGCGCATGGCATTGGGCGCGCGGCCGTTCGACGTGCTGGCGTTGGTGATGCGTCAAGGCGCAACGCTGGCACTCACAGGAATCGCGGTGGGAGTTGCGGCGGCCTCGGGACTCACGCGGCTGATGACTTCGCTCTTGTTCGGCATCACCGCGACCGACGCGCCGACGTTCCTCGCGATTCCATTGATCCTCGCGTCAGTGGCGTTGATCGCCACGTACATTCCGGCGCGGCGCGCCACGCGTGTCGATCCGATGACCTCGCTCAGGTACGAATAAGCGAAACAGCACCGCCGATGAACGCAGATGAACGCCGATGGGTGTGATTGCGTTATCGGCGTTCATCTGCGTTCATCGGCGGTTGCTTTTTCCGATGTGTTCACCCGAGCATCAACGCGCGACTGGTTGGTGATGGCGTCCCGGGTGACGAATCTCAGGCCAGAATTCCTTGACGACGTGCGTGCCGGCATCCACGCCCAGAATGACGCCGCCCGAGGCGAGTCCAGAGGCCACCGTTCGGGTCGACGCCGGTTGCCACAAGCGCGAAATCATGCCGCCTCCGAACGCGCCGGAGAGTTCGCCCGCCGCGACCGTTCGTTTTCCCGTGGTGGTTTTGCGCGTCACCACCGTGCTCTCCAGCGCGTATTTCATCCGCGGACCAAAACCCGTTTTGCCCGACGGCCGGTAGCCGACCTCTTCATGACGCAAACTCGATACGCCAAAATGTATCGTGTTGCCGACCACATGTTGCCCGAATGCGGAGCCGAATCGCTTCGCAAATCCCGTTCCACCCTGACCCCATTCGTGAGGCACGTTGCGACCCTGATTGATTCCCGCGCCGACCGCGGAGCGCCCCACGGCTTCAGCACCAAAGGTGTGCCGCACGTAGTTGCGTTTGCTCGCGCGATGGTCGGGCTCTGGCTTCGCCATGGCCGCCATAGGCAAGACCAGAAGGATCGTTACAAGCGCTATTAAACGTCTCATAATCGCCTCCTGCTGTTAAGACGCTCGCCGCGATATGCCTGGTTGCGCCCATTCATGGTTGCGTGCATTCAGTTGCACCGCGTGCAAGAGCGCGCACGTTGATCCGAGGATGTGGACGAAAAAAGCACCGCCGATGAACGCAGATAAACGCCGATGGGTGTGATTGCTTTTATCGGCGTTTATCTGCGTTCATCGGCGGTTGCTTTTTTCCGATGTTTTCGTAATGGCCGCACGCCGATCCAAAACGTAGTTGCGGATCGCCTCGACCTCGTCCGGTTTCAAGCGATCGCCGAACGGCGGCATGCCCATCGGCTGATACGCGCCTTCGAGCACGATTTTCGGATACATCTTCAACGTGCTTTCGTTGGAGTATCGCAAGTCCGCGATCGACCCGCCGGAGATCGCCGCGATGCCGTGACACATTACGCAATGCGCCGCGTACAACGCCGATCCCTTTTGTAAGTAAGCGAGGTCTTTGTTGTAGTCGAGTGCCGCTGGTACGGCGCGCGACGCGACCGCCGGCGGCGTTTTGCCCTTGCCGTCCAGCGCGTAGACGAGCAGGCGTCCCGGCACGCCGTATTTTCCGCTGCGATTTTCGCCGAACAGACTCGCCGCGCCGCCCCATCCCGCGAGCACCGCGACATATTGATGTCCCGCGAGCGTGTACGTCATCGGCGATCCGATCACGCCCACGCCCGTTGGCGATTCCCAAAGTTTTTCGCCGCGATCCGCGCTGTACGCGACGAATCTTCCGTCGCCCGCGCCTTCAAAAACCAAATTTCCCGCCGTCGCCAGCGTTCCGCCGTTCCAATCCGCTTCCAACGGCACGCGCCAGCGCGCTTCCTGCTTCACGGGATCCCACGCCAGCAACTCGCCCGATCCCGGCGGTAACTGATCGTTCGTGGGGCTGGCGATTTGTCCGTAGTTCCATACGCCCGGCACCAGCGAGAACACAAACTTCGGATCTTTCATATACGGAAATGCGTCCATGCGCGCGGGAATGTAGACGAGTCCCGTGCCCGGATGAAACGACATCGGCTGCCAGTTGTGCGCGCCGAGCGGTCCGGGCTTTTGCATCATCGGCATCAACGGCGATTGGCTGCGCACGCCCGGCGCTTCGATCGGCCGTCCGGTTTTCTGGTCGACACCCGTGGCCCAACCGACATCGGCGTACGCTTTCGCCGAAATCAGCTCGCCGGTGGCGCGATCGAGCACGTAGAAAAATCCATTTTTCGGCGCTTGCATCAGGACTTTGCGTACGCGTCCGCCGATCGTGAGGTCGGCCAAGATCATGTGTTGCGTGGCGGTGTAATCCCAACTGTCGCCGGGCGTGGTTTGGTAATACCAGACCAGTTCGCCCGTGTCCGGCTTCAGCGCCAGAATCGACGACAGAAACAAATTGTCGCCGCCCTCGGGACTGCGCAACGATTCCATCCACGGCGATCCGTTGCCCGTGCCGACGTAGAGCAAATCGAGCCGCGGATCGAAGGCCATCGAATCCCACACCGTTCCGCCGCCGCCCGCTTCCCAGAATTTTCCGGTCCACGTCTTCAGTGCTTTTTCGAGTGCCGGCGATTCCTGCGGTTTCGACGGATCGCCGGGCACGGTGTAGACACGCCACGCGAGTTCGCCCGTGTCCGCGTTGTACGCGGTGATGTATCCGCGGACGCCCATCTCCGCGCCGCCGTTGCCGATGAGCACTTTTCCTTTTACGATGCGCGGCGCGCCGGTGATGGTGTATCCGCGCTTGTGATCGACGGTGGGCGTTTGCCACACCGGCTTGCCGGTAGCCGAATCGAGCGCGATCAAGTAACCGTCAAGCGTGGCGACGTATACTCTGGCGCGATAAATCGCCACGCCGCGATTCACCACATCGCAGCAAGCGCGGCGTCCGTAGTTGCGATCGACGTGCGGATCGTACTTCCAGATGAGATCGCCGGTCTTGGCGTCGAGCGCGTACACCACGCTCCATGCGCTGCTGACAAACATCACGCCGTCGGAAACCAGCGGCGTGGCCTCCAGACCGCGCCGCGTCTCCATGTCGAACGACCACGCCAGACTCAGTTGCTTGACGTTGGCGGCCGTGATCAGGTCAAGCGGCGAATAGCGCGTCTCGGCGTAATCGAGTCCATGCGTGAGCCACTCGCCCTTGTGTCCTTTGCGGAGCGCGCCGTCATCCACAAACCAACCGGGCGGGCGAAACTGCGCGGGGGCTCCCGTGGCGACGACGCTAGCCGCCAGCAGCGCGATTCCCCAAATCCTCATGGCGCTCATTGTAACGTTGTGAGCGCCATGCGTTGCACTATTTCCGGCGTCGCCGGAATAGCGCGGCCAGGCCGGGGGCGAATAACAGCATGGTTCCGGGCTCCGGCGTCGACGCGCTCGGCTGCATCGTTAATTCGAATGCCCGCGTTTGACCGCCGGTGGTGATGCCGTCGCCGACGATTTGTCCGGCGTCGTTGATCGCGAATGCTTCCGTCAGCGCGACGAAATCGGATGAGCCGGTGAGCAAATTGTTCAAGTCCATCATCACGCCGTTCGTGTAAATGAACGCGTGATCGACGCCGCCAACCACCGACCGCCCCACGATGAGGCCGTTGTTGTTGATTCCTTCCGCCTGGCTGACTCCGCCGAGTGTGCCCAAGTCGTGCATCGTTCCGTTCCACATGAACGCATGGTCCGGGCCGCTCGCGGTGTCGGAGTATCCGACGATCACTCCATTGTTGTTGATGCTGTTCCCGAAACTCTGCGCGTTCGACGCGCCGCTGAGCGTTCCGAGATCTTCCAACTGGTTGCCCACGCCGTTTACAGGATTGGACGACGACCAGTAAATGGCATGATACTCGCCACCCGCTGTCTGGGCGTCGCCGGAGACACCGCCCGCGGCGTTGACGGAATACGCGTCGCTATTGTTTCCGCCGAGAGTGCCGAGATCGTCGAACACATAATCGCCGACGTTGTTCACGGTCGCGAAGTAGGCGTGAAAGTTGCCGGAGGGTTTCTGCGCCGATCCTACGATCTCCTTGTTCGCGTTGTCGGAAATGTCGTAAGCGAAACTGTCGGTGCCGCCCAATCCATTCGTCGTGCTGAGACCCGGCATGTTGTTGAGACCGCCTCCGTAGTCGGCAAACGCCACCTCGGATACGTCGCCGCCGGTGAATGCCTCGCCGACCACAGAGCCCGCGTCGTTGATGCCGAAGGCGCGGCTGCTAGTTCCTCCTAGCGTCCCGAGGTCGATGAGCGATCCGCTGAGGTCGGCGAAGGCTTCTTGGGATCCGCCTACAAATGCCGCGCCGGCGACCTGTCCGGTTGCATTCACGCCGTAAGCGATGCTGGCGGAATAGCCGGGCAGAGTACCCAGGTCTTGGGCGGTGAAGGAAATGCCGAAAGCGTGCGTCGTTCCGGCGAGACAAACGAGAGAAAGCACAAGGACGTGCGTCCACTTGAGTTCGCGATGCATAGAGGCTCCTTTAGGTTGTCGAAACTGGTGTTGCGCGAAGACCACGCATTAGATAACGAGGAATGGACGGGGAAATCTTCGGGATATTTGAGCCCTACGTCGGTTTGCTATGATCAAGACTCTCTATGGACAAACTGACAGCGGACCACGACGAAATGCCGAATGAGATCGACTTCAGGAAAGGTGTGCGCGGATTGCACCACATTCCTGCCGATGCCAAGATCTTCATTTCGACGCCGATCGAACGCGGGGTTTGGGAGTACTTTTCCGCCAAGGCGCAAGAGAGAGGCGTCAGCCTTTCAGAATTGCTGACGGAAGTTCTAAAGCGCGAGATCGAGACTCACGAGATCCTGAAGTAATCGTCAGGCAATAGATTTCTCTAGCACGCTTCGGGCTTCCTCGACCTGTCCTTCGCGGATCAAATCAATCGCAGGCCCCCAGACCATTGCTTGGAAGATTTTGGCGCGGGCTTCCGGCGAGTGCGCGTGATCGCGCACTCTTTCGCGAAGTGCCGCGAGCATTTCGAGAAGCACCGCGTACTCGGGACCAATCGCTTGATCGACGGCGTCGCGGATTCGCACGGCGAGCGCGGGACTCTGTCCGCCGGTGGATACGGCGATTTGCAGTTGCCCGCGCCGAATCATCGCCGGGGCGATCCAAGTGCATAGCGCCGGGCGGTCGACGACGTTGCAGAAGATAAGCCGGGCCTGCGCGTCGCGCGACACGCGCGCGTTCAGCGCTTCGTCGGATGATCCGCAGACGACAAGGCTCGCGCCTTCGAGCCTTTCCGCCGTGTACTCGCGCGCGGCCACGCGATGGATGCTCGCGCCCGCAGCTTCGAGATGCGAAATGCGGCTCTCAGCCGACGCGCCCAGCGGCGATGTGTCGCTAATCACGACTGCGATCGAGCCAGTGAGGTTCAGAAATACCGGGAAGTGCCGAATCGGTGATTCCGGAAGGGACGAGCGCGGTGAGTCCGGGGAGTTGCTCATAAAGCTGTTCTCCTAACGCCGCCACGGCGCCGACCACAAGAATCGCCGGCGGTCCAAAACCATTTTCTTGCGCGCGCGCGGCGATTTCCGAGAGCGGCGCGTGAACGACGCGCTGATGCGGGTACGTTCCCCACTGCACGACCGCGGCGGGAGTGTCGGCCGCCCGTCCCCCGGCGATGATTCGCTCGCAAACGTGCGCCAGTCGCGTCGCGCCCATCATCACTACAAGCGTATCGACGGCCGTGGCGAGCGCGTTCCAATTCACCGCCGCTGAGTCCTCGCTGCGTTCGTGCGCCGTGACCACGGCCACCGACGACGCGAGTCCGCGATGCGTCACCGGAATCGCCGCCGCTGCCGGTGCGGCCAGCGCCGACGACACGCCGGGCACCACTTCCCACGCGATGCCCCGCGACGCCAGAAATACCGCTTCTTCGCCGCCGCGGCCGAACAAGAATGGATCGCCGCCCTTCAGCCGCACCACCCGCTCGCCGCGTCCGGCGCGTTCCGCCAACAGGGCGTGAATTTCGTCCTGCCGCCAGGAAATTTTCCCGCATCGCTTACCGACAAATATGCGCTCGGCGTAATACGGCGCGAACTGCAAAAGGTCGGGATTCACGAGCGCGTCGTAGACCACCGTGTCGCAACCCGATAGCAATTCTTTCGCGCGCAAGGTGAGCAATCCCACGTCTCCCGGGCCGGCGCCGACCAAAAAAACTCGTCCTTGCTTTATGAGTGGCGGATTGGTCATCGCGCGGCTCCTTGGGGCGTTTCGCGTACTTCCGCGCTCAACCTCTCGCGGCGATCCTCGCCGGTGCGCGTCAACTGATATTGCCTCGCGCCGAGCAAATTGTCGAGGAACGTCGCAACGCCTGGTTGCACATGCGCCCACGATTCGTCCGTGTTCGGATAGAGCGCGCGATCGTTCCAGGTGATCGAAAACTCGCGCGGATCGAATTTGTGGCCTTTGAATTCCGGCTCGCCCTCCACACGCTGGCACGCCGCCACCGCCAGATCGTAGGCGGCGCGCAACGCTTGTTGATGATCCACATCGAGGCGGCTCTTGCGCTGATACTGCAAGCCGTAGCGGCCCCCGACGTTTTCCAGCGCGTAGCTGCCGTCGTAGCAAACCAGGATCACGCCCGGGCCGCACGGAATGTGCGCGTAGTCGGCCACGTCGATCGCCAGTTCCTTGAGATGGCCGCGCTGAATCCAGCGATGAAACACCGCAATGGCGCTCGAGCTGTTCAGTTCGGCGCCCGACTGCTCGAAGATCTTTACGCTCAAGTGTTGCATAGGTTCCTTCGTCGAATCAGGCCAGAGTCGCGCTGGAGATTCGCTGCGTCGAGCTATGGCAGCATTCGATGAAAAGCTGCGCCTCTTCGATCAGGCGATGCGAAACTTCCAGGGTATGCGGTTCGTCTTTGTGCGTGTGCGCGCCGAAGAAATACTGCGCGAACTTTCCGCCGGCGAACGGATCGAAGAAAAGTTGGGTATCGTAAAACTCTTTCCGAAACGCCGCGACAACTTCGTCGGCGTTTTTCGGCACTGGGAAACTCCGCCAATCGAGCAGCGCCGCCGCTCCGCGCAGCATCGCTTGATACGCAAGACTCGCCGCGCGTTCGGCGTCGCCTTTTTCCTCGGCCAGCTGCGCTTCAAACGCCTCGCGTTCACTCGCCGCCAGTTCGCGATCGAGCCGGCTGACCACTTCGCCCGCGCACTCGCCCGTGCCCATGTCGCCGACGTTGTATTTGCGCACGTCGTGCCAATCGGTGTACGCGCCGGGATCTTGCCCGGGCGGCGCGAGGACCGTGAGATCGTCGAGCATCGCTTTGCACTCGGCCTTGCCGATGCGTCGAATGAATGCCTGAAACGTCTCGTCGCTCTGGCGCTCGCGCAAGAATCGCGAGGTGATGCGATCCACCGCTTCGGGGACGCGCTTCGACGGAATCGCGCCGATCGCCAGTCCATAGGATCCGGCGTTGTCCGACCACTGGCCGCCCAACACCACTTGGAAATGCGGCGCGGAGTATCCGTCTTTGGTGCGGCTCACGCCGTAGAAACCGAGATCGGCGATGTGATGTTGTCCGCAAGAATTGAAGCAGCCGCTGACCTTGATGTGCAGACCGCGGATTTCTTCCTGGCGTGCCGTGGCGCTTTGCGCAAGACGCAGGCGCAACTCGCCGGCCAGTCCTCGAGAAGACGAAATGCCTAGCTTGCACGTGTCGGTGCCGGGGCACGCCACGGGATCGACGATGGTTCCCGCACCGGGCGCCGCCAGATGCGCCACCTTCAGTTCCGTGAACAGCGCGGGCAAATCTTTCTCGCTCACCCATCGCAGGACGATATTCTGCTCGGTCGTGTTTCGCACCGTCTCGCGCGCATACTTTCGGCTCAGTGTCGCGACCGTGCGCAGTTGCGACGACGTGATGTCGCCGAGCGGCAACGTCAGCGTGACGGTGGCGTATCCGAATTGGCGCTGCCGGTATACGTTCGAAGCTTTCCAGGCGCGAAAATCCTCGGGCTCGGTGGCGGAAATCTGCAAGAGTTGCGCGGGACGCAACGGCCCATCCGATCCGCGATCGACGTGCTCGATGTACGCGGTCCAACGCGAGTCCCGCGCAAGCATCGCCCGTTCTTCGTTAACCAACCGCTTGAATTCCTCCATGCCCAGCTTGGCAACCAGAAACTTCATGCGCGCCGTGTTGCGATTCTTCTTTTCACCCAGCCGCGCGAAGACCCGCGCCATCGATTGCGCCAACGGCAGCAATTCTTCCTCGCTGACGAATTCGTCGTACAGTTTCGCCTGATACGGCACGGTGCCGAGTCCGCCGCCCACGTACACTTCAAAGCCGCGTTTCGTTTGTCCATCGACCTCGCGCACGCGCGCGATGCATCCGAAATCGTGAATGTGCACCAGCGCGCAGGGATTGGTGTCGCAACCGGAGAACGCGATTTTGAACTTGCGCCCGAAATCCTGCGTGTCGGGATGGCCGAGCAAAAAATAGGCGAGCGCCTTGGCGTAGGGCGTCACGTCGAACGCTTGATCGCGGCACACGCCCGCCAGCGGACATCCCGTCACGTTGCGCACGGTGTTGCCGCAAGCTTCTCTCGTAGTGATTCCGACGGCCGCAAGCCGCCGCATGATGGTGGGCGTATCTTCGATGTGAATGTAGTGAAGCTGAAAATCCTGGCGAGTGGTGATGTGCGCGACACCGACCGAATATTCCTCGGCGAGATCGGCGATGGCTTCCAGTTGCTCCGCGTTCAATCCGCCGAAAGGGATTTTGATGCGCTGCATGCCCGGCGCGTCCCACACGGTGCCCGGGCCTTTGGTTAGGTCGGTGGTGTATCCAAGCTTGCGGCGCTCGATGCCGTCGTGACGAAATCCGTTGTCGTAGCGCTGCCCATACGACCCGCGCCGCAAGCGCGCTTCCGCGAAAACCTTATCGTCGAGCTTGCCTTGCTTCTTCAGCGCGATTTCGTTTTCGTACGCGTCGATCTCCGCGCCCAGTTGCGGCGCGATGCGTCCGTTCAGACGATCCTTCCAAAGATGATTGCTGACTTTCATAGATACTCTTCCTGCCTCCGGCCGTGTAAGGCGCCGGACATTGCTTCTTCTATTGTGAGTGAAAACTCGAGCCGCGCAAAGGGGATCCTCCGGGAGGCTCGTTCGAATCCCGGAGGATCAGCTACAGGAGCAACAACCTGCGCCACAACAAAGAGGAGTATACATGGAGATAACAATATCACTATAGATTGGTTTAGTCGTAGCGGACATGTCTTTTGGTTATGGGAAGGATAACGCGGGAACCGCGACGAACGTTCCGGTGTCGTAGAATGATGCCAAGATGATTGAAACCATCCGCCACGCTCTCCGCCGGATTCGCTTGGAACCAACGCTCGCCATCGCCGCGACCGCGACGCTGGCGCTCTGTATCGGCGCGAACACTACCGTGTTCAGTCTGGTGGACTCGGTGCTGCTGCGTCCGCTGCCGTATCCCGACTCCGAGCGAATCTGCTGGGTTTACGAGACCATTGGCCGCAATCGCGCGTCGGAAATCGTGATGGCCGGCGATTACTACAGCATCGCCGAGGAGTCTCCGATCTTCGATAGCGTCGCGGCCTTCAACACGTCCACGGCGAACTGGAGCGGGGAAGGGCGGCCCGAGCAATTGGACACGGCGCACGTGTCGCCGTCGTTCTTCCGCGTGATGGCCACCGCGCCGATGCTGGGACGCACGCTGGCGAAGGAGGAAGAAGGCTCGCACGCGCCGGCCGTTGTGGTGGTGAGCTATTCGTTCTGGCGATCGCGCCTGTCGAGCGATCCACACGCCGTGGGACGCAAGCTGATTCTCGATCGCGCGCCGAACACCATCATCGGCGTGATGCCGCAAGGCTACGACTATCCGCGGAACACGGAAATCTGGCAGCCGCTGCCCATCGACGAATCGACGCAGCGTCCCCGCAGCGTGATGCGTGCTTTGTATATCGTCAACGTGGTGGCGCGACTGAAGCCCGGCGTGACGCGCGCGCAACTCGACGCGGAAATGCCGCGGCTCACGCAGCAGATTCACGCCGAGTATCCACCGGAATTCGACACCCGCGGATTCACCAACAACATGGCGATTCACGGCGCGCCGTTGCACGAGCACGTGGCCGGCGATTTGCGCAAACCGCTCGCGGTGCTGAGCGGCGCGGTCGCGTTAGTGCTCTTGATCGCGTGTGTGAATCTGGCGAATTTGCTTTTGGCGCGCGCGGCATCAAGACGTCGGGAGGTCGCGGTACGCATGGCGTTGGGCTCGGATCGCGGCCGGATCATCGGACAGATGCTCGCGGAAAGCATTGTGCTCGCGCTGCCTGGAGGACTCGCGGGCGCGACGGTGGCGATTGTCGCCGTGCGTGTGATCAACATCGTGAAGCCGCTGGCGCTGGATCGCTATCCGGCGATTTCCCTCGACGTCACGGCGCTCGCGTTTACGTTTGCGTTGACGCTCCTCACCGGTTTGATCTTCGGCATGGCGCCGGCGCTCGAACTGGCGCGCTTGAATATTCAGGAAACGCTCAAGTCTTCGGGACACGCCAGCGCCGGTCCTGGCGCGGCGCGTTTTCGTCGTCTGTTGGTGGTCGCGGAGCTCAGCGCGTCGCTGGTGTTGCTGATCGGCGCGGGACTCCTTACTCGCAGTTTTCTCAAGATGTCCGCGGTTCAGCTTGGATTCCAAAAGGAACACTTGCTGACAATGCGCATGAATCTCGCGGGACCGGCGTATCTCGCGGCGGAGAATCAAACGCGCTTTTACCGCGACGCGCTCGATCGCGTGCGGCAGTTGCCCATGGTGGAAGGCGCGGCCGTCGCGACCGATTTGCCGCTCGACGGCGAACGCAGCTACATGAGCGTGCAATATCAAATCGGCGGACGCGCGCCGATCCCGATCGCCGAGCGGCCGTTGACGGAAATGCGTGTTGTGGATCGCGATTTTTTCAAGACGATGGGAATTCCCCTCATGAGCGGGCGCGTGTTCGACACGTCCGACACGAAGTCCGCGCCGACCGTGCTGGTGGTCAACGAAGCGTTCGTGCGCGCCGCATTTCACGGCGAAGATCCCCTGGGACGCCGCGTGATGCTGCGCACGAATCCGCAGGACGATCAGGAAGGCCTGCCGATTGCCGGCGTCGTGGGCAGTATTCGCGGCGGAAACCTGGGCGCCGAACCGCCGCCGTCGATTTACATCTGCATGACGCAAAGTACCAACGGCCAGTTTCAGCGGATGAGCGTGATCGCGCGCGTGGCCGGGGATCCCTACACGGCGGCACGCCCGATTGCCGAAGCGTTTTACGCCATCGATCCCGAGCAGCCGGTGTTTGCCGTGAAGTCGATGGAGGATCGTGTTTCGCAAGCCTTGGCGCCGGAGCGTTTTCAACTGACGCTGATCGGCGCGTTCACGTTTTTGGCGCTGGTGCTCGCCGCCGCGGGCGTTTACGGCGTGATGTCGTACCTGGTCGCGCGGCGCCAGCGCGAAATCGCGATCCGCATGGCCATGGGCGCGCAACCCGCCGTCGTGATGCAAATGGTCTTGCGCGAAAGCCTGGCCCTGATTCCCATTGCCGCCGCCGTGGGACTCGGCGGGGCGTGGGCGCTGGGACGATTCGTGCGCTCGATGCTTTACGGAATCGCGCCGTTCGACGTGCCTTCGTTTGTGATCACACCGTTGATTCTGGCGGCCGTGGTCGCGGCGGCCACGCTCGGTCCCGCGCGTCGCGCGGCGTCGGTGGATCCGATCACGGCATTGCGGGAGGAATAGCGCAAAATGTCGCCCATGACGCACCGCTCCTCCTACGGACCTCAGGCGTTTGGACGCTCACCAGCCTCCACTTCAGCCGTCGAAGGTAGTGCGAGCGGGCTGATCCTTGTGTCAGAGAAGTAAGACGCTATGAGAGGAGCGATGTCATGAATCTATTGCTAGTCCTTGCGATCTGGTTCCTACAAACGCCGGCCGCCAAGCCGCAATTCGAAGTCGCGTCGATCAAGGCGGCGCCGGTCACTTCCACTCCCGGGCGTGCGGCGATGCCTGAGATGGCGCGGACGCTGAGGCGCAACAATCGCGCGCCGGGCTGGATTCCGATGCCGGATCCCGGCCGCGTGCGAATCGAAGACTGGCCGCTGCTCGATTTAATCGCGACCGCGTACAAGGTCCACGTCACGCAAGTCTCCGGACCCGACTGGATTTCCGAGGGCGGGTTCGATATCGACGCGAAGATTCCGGAGGGAACGAAGAAAGAACAAGTCAACGCGATGCTGCAATCGTTGCTGGAGGAACGCTTCGGACTGCAGATTCATCGCGAGACGCAGAACAAGTCGGGATTTGCGCTGATCATCGGAAAGAACGGACCCAAGTTGAAACCGGCGGAACCGGAACCGGCCGAGGGAGAGCGTCTGACGCCGGAGCAACGCGAGGCGCAACAGAAAAAGGTGCGCGCGCAGATGGCGGCCATGATGGAGCGCATGCAGGATCGGCGGCAGGCCGGCACCACGGGCGGAGCCAACACCGGCTCGTGGAGTTCGGTCACCACGGCGGAACTGGCCACGCACTTGGTGGGCCTCGCCGGCGGACCCGTAGTCGATGAGACCGGCTTGACCGGAAAGTATTCCGTTTTCATCGAAACCTGGCAGAACGCCGAACTTCCCGGCGGCACCGTTTTCGACGCTGTCGAAAAACTCGGGCTGAAACTCATGCCGCGCAAGGTGGACGTAGACACCATCGTGATCGATCACGTCTCGAAGACGCCCACCGCAAACTAATTCCTGAAATCGTGCTAACCTTTCTTAGATATCTACGTATAGATATCTAGGAGAGCGATGAAAGCCAAAAACGATATCCTCCAGGGCACGCTCGTGCTCCTGGTTTTGCGCAGTCTGGCCTCGCGCGGCAAAATGCACGGCTACGCGATTACCAATCACATCCAGCAAGTTTCGTCCGACCTGCTCCGCGTCGAGGAAGGATCGCTCTACCCCGCGCTCCATCGCATGACCCAGGACGGCTGGCTGCGCGCCGAATGGGGCAAGACGGAGAAGAACCGCGAGGCGCGTTTCTATTCGATTACCGCCGAAGGCCGCCGCCAACTGGAACGCGAGGAAGCAAGTTGGGCGCGGCTGCAATCGGGCGTGCGCAAGGTGTTGCGATATACATGAGCCGTTTTCTCAACCTGTTTCGGCGTGCAAAAGTTTCGCGAGAAATCGCCAAGGAGTTGGACTTTCACATCTCCGAGCGCACCGAGCAACTCATCGCGAGCGGAATTCCCCGCGAGCACGCCGAGCGACGCGCGCGGCGGCAGTTCGGCGCTTATGCGCTGCATAAGGAGGACGCCTGGATGACAAACCTCATCGGATGGATCGAGTCGTTGGCGGCCGATGTTCGCTACGCCCTGCGCGGATTTGCGAAGTCGCCGGGATTTGCGGCGGTGGCCGTGTTGTCGCTGGCCTTGGGGATCGGCGCGAATACCGCGATCTTCACTTTGCTCGACGCTGTGCTTTTGCGATCGCTTCCGGTGCCGCATCCCGAGCAGTTGGTTGCCATCGACATCGGGGACAACGGCGCCGAAGTGACGAATCCCATCTGGGAGCAGCTACGCGACCATCAAGATGTGATGCAGGGTGTGCTCGCGTGGAGCCAGCGCCGCGTGGTGTTGGAAACGGGCGCGGAGAAGCGCTTCGTTTCGGCGGTGCTGGTGAGCGGCAGCTATTTTCTCACGCTCGGTGTCGGCGCGGCGCTCGGCCGCGTGCTGACTTCCGAGGACGATCGCCGCGGTTGTGCAGGCGTGGCGATGCTCAGCGAAGGATTTTGGCAAAAGGAGTACGGCGGAAGTTCCGGTGTGATTGGGAAAACGATTCGGCTTTCCGACCAGCCTTTCGAAATTGCGGGTGTGGTGCGCGCGGGATTTCCGGGCCTAGACGTGGGTTCGGCGCCGTCGGTTTTCGTGCCGATCTGCACCGAGCCGCTCTTTCATCCTGGCGGCGCTCCCAACAATTTGGACGCACGATCGACGTGGTGGCTCGATGTAATCGGCCGCCTGAAGCCGGACGTATCGCTCGCCCAGGCTCGCGCTCGGTTGAATACGCTCGCACCGGGAATTTTTGAGGCCACCCAGCCAACGGGCTTGCGCGCGGAGAGTCTCGAAAGATACAAGCGGTATCGATTCGCCGTCCGGCCCGCGCCCAGTGGATTCTCCGATATTCGCAAATATCAAGACGCGCTGTGGACGTTGATGCTCGGCGTGGGATTGGTGCTGTTGATCGCCTGCGCGAACGTTGCGAACTTGCTGCTCGCCCGCGCCACCGCGCGACAGCACGAAATGGCCGTACGCACGGCGCTCGGCGCCGGACGCTTGCGCCTCGTTCGCCAAACACTCACCGAAAGTTTGCTGCTGTCGCTCACGGGCGCGGCGCTCGGATTGATCTTCGCCGGATGGGCGAGCCGCGCGCTGGCCGCGATGATTTCAACCACGCAGTCGACGGTGATTCTCGATCTTTCGCCCGATGCTCGCGTGCTCGCGTTCACGGCGGGAGCCGCCGTGATCACGGGCGTACTGTTTGGTCTCGTGCCGGCGCTGCGGTTGTCGCGCGTGTCGCCCGGTGCGGCGATGAAGTCGTCGTCGCGCGGAGCGTCGTCTGGTGTGACACGAATGCGCTTCAGCAAAGGATTGATCGCCGTGCAAGTCGCGCTCTCGATGATTCTCCTCGCCGGCGCGGGATTGATGCTGGGAACGTTTCGCAATCTCACCACGTTGAACGCGGGGTTCCGGGCCGAAGGCGTGCTGCTGGTCAATGCCGGCGTGAATCGCAATCTGCCGCCCGACGCCCAGATTCGCGCGCGTCTGGCCTTGCTGGAAAAACTGCGGGCCATTCCCGGCGTGCGTTCCGCCAGCGTTTCCGCGTTGACGCCGATCAGCGGTGTGGGTTGGAACGGATACGCGAAAGTGGAAGGACAGCCGGAGCGGCCGGGCCGCGAGAAACTCGTCTTCTTCAACGCCGCGAGCGACGCCTATTTCGAGACGCTTGGAACGCCGTTGATTTCCGGGCGCGATTTTTCGCAGCGTGACACGGCCGCATCGCCGCTCGTGATGATTGTGAACGCATCGATGGCCCATCGCTTCTTTGGCAATTCGAACCCGCTTGGCCGGCGAATCCAAGTGGAGCGTGACGGCCAATACGGGGAGGCGCGAGAGATTGTCGGCGTAGTGGCCGACGCCAAGTACCGCAACCTGCGCCAGGATGCGCCCGCGACGGCCTATCTACCCGTCGCGCAAC
Organism: Terriglobia bacterium; assembly: GCA_021325275.1. Classification (GTDB taxonomy): domain Bacteria; phylum Acidobacteriota; class Terriglobia; order JAJPHL01; family JAJPHL01; genus JAJPHL01. The sequence continues at coordinate 53,645 of JAJPHL010000037.1, forward strand.
ACACCGTCGTCGTGCTCGGATCAAGCTATGAACTGCGCGTCTCGGGACCCGTCGCATCGCTGATCCCCGCGATCAAGGACACGTTGAGCCCGGGTTCCGATGTGCCCGTACAAATCAGGCCGTTCACGCAGCAGATTTCCGACTCGCTGGTGCAAGAGCGAATGCTCGCGACGCTGGGCGCGATGTTCGGCGCGCTGGCATTGGCGCTGGCGGCGCTGGGACTGTACGGCGTGCTGTCGTACAATGTGGCGCGGCGGCGAAACGAAATCGGGATTCGCGTGGCGTTGGGCGCGGCGCGCGCGCGAGTGCTGGCGATGGTGATGGGCGAAGCGAGTTGGCTGGCGTTCGTCGGCTTGGGACTGGGCGTGGCCGGCGCGCTCGCGGCGTCGCGATTGCTCGGCGCGTTTTTGTACGGCATGCAGGCGGACGATCCGCGTAATCTTGCGATAGCGGCGCTCTCTTTGGCGGCCGTCGCTGCGGCCGCGGCGTATTTGCCGGCGCGTCGCGCGGCCAGTGTCGATCCCATGACGGCATTGCGGGATGAGTAGCATGAATCGCTTGCTCAATTTATTTCGGCGCACAAAAGTCTCGCGAGAAATCTCGCGCGAAATGGATTTCCACATTTCCGAGCGCACCGAGCAACTCATCGCGCAAGGAATTCCACGCGAGCACGCCGAGCGGCGCGCGCGACGGCAGTTCGGCGCTTATGCGCTGCACAAGGAGGACGCCTGGATGACAAACCTCATCGGATGGATCGAATCGTTGGCCGCAGACGTGCGCTACGCCCTCCGCGGATTTGCGAAGTCGCCGGCGTTTGCCGCGGCGGCGATTCTGTCGCTCGCGTTGGGCATTGGCGCGAACACGGCGATCTTCAGTTTGATCGACGCCGTCGAGCTGCGATCGCTTCCCGTGCAGCATCCCGAGCAATTGCAGATTCTTCGCACCGGCAAGGAAACCATTTCCTTCAGCAATCCGGTTTGGGAGCAGGTGCGCGATCACCAAGACATGTTTTCGGGTGCGATGGCCTTTGGCTACTCGCATTTCAATATTGCGCCGGGCGGGGAATCGCGCTACGTCGACGCCGATTGGGTAAGCGGCAGCTACTTTTCCACGCTCGGTGTGGGCGCGGCTGTGGGACGCACCATTAGCGCCGGCGACGATCGCCGCGGATGCGCGGGTACCGCCGTGCTGAGTTATTCGTGGTGGCAAAAAGAATACGGCGCCGATCGGCGCGTGGTCGGCCGCACGATTTCGGTGGAAGGACATCCGTTCGAAATTATCGGCGTGAGCCAAGCAGGATTCTCGGGCGTCACCGTGGGGCGCTCGCCGGCATTTTTCGTGCCGATTTGCAGCGAGACGATTGTCCGCGGAGCAGCCGGCAGCGGGCTCGATCGGCGCTCGTGGTCGTGGCTGCGCATCTTTGGACGCATGAAGGCCGGCATGGACATCGCACAGGTGAAGGCGCGCCTGGCGGTCTTCTCGCCGCAAGTGTTTGAAGCCACCATCCCGCAAAACTCGAAGGTCGAGCAACAAGACGATTACCGCAAGCGCGTGTTGAATTCGGACCCGGCGCCGGGAGGCGCGGCTGCCTTGAACGAGCAAATGACGCAGGCGTTGTGGATCCTGATGGCCGCCGTGGGATTGGTTTTGCTGATCGCTTGCGCCAACGTCGCTAACTTGATGCTGGCGCGCGCCGCCGGCCGGGCGCGAGAAATGGCCGTGCGCATGGCGCTGGGCGCAGGCCGCGCGCGATTGATTCGTCAAACGCTCACGGAAAGTTTTCTCCTCGCCACGGCGAGTGCGGCGCTTGGTCTCGTGATCGCGCAGTGGGGCGCGCGACTGCTCACGGCGATGATCTCCACGCAGTCGAACGCGGTTTGGCTCGACGTCGCACCGAATCCGCGCATGCTCGCGTTTACCACGGCTGTCGCGACGGCTACGGGCGTGCTCTTCGGCTTGCTTCCCGCGTGGCGCTCGTCGCGCGTGGCGCCGATTGCCGCGATGAAAGCGCAAGGTCGCGGCGTTACGTCGAGCGGATCGCGCGCGCATCTGGCGAAGGCGCTGGTCGCGGCGCAAGTGGCGCTCTCGATGGTGCTGGTAGCGGGCGCGGCGTTGATGCTCGAGACGTTCCGTAATCTCGCGACGGTCGATCCGGGATTTCACGCCGAAGGCGTCTTGCTCGTGAACGCGGATTTGCGCCGCGCCAGTTTTTCCAAGGAGCGCCAAGCGGAAGTGTGGCGCGAATTGCTCACGCGAGTGCGCGTGCTTCCCGGCGTGCGCGCGGCCAGCGCCGCCGTACTGACTCCTGTGGGGCACACTTTTTGGAACGACATCGTGAAGATCGAGGATCAACCGCTGCGGCCGGGCGAGGAAGCGGTCGTGGATTTCAACGCTATCAGCGAGGGATACTTCGAAACATTGGGAACGCCGCTCGTGGCCGGCCGCGACTTCACCGCTGCCGATAAGGAAGGCGCGCCAAAGGTTGCCATCGTGAATCAAGCGATGGCGCGCCACTTCTTCGGCAAGGCCAGTCCGCTGGGAAGAATCTACCGCACCGAAGAGGGCAATGGGTTCAGTGCGCCGGTGACGATCGTCGGAGTGGTGGGGGACGCCAAGTACGCATCGCTGCGCGATGAAGTGTCCGCTGCCGTCTACGTGCCTTTCGGCCAGCAAGAAAGTGTCGCTTTTCCGAACTTCCAAATCCATGGCGCTTCGCCAGTGGTGTTGATTCCTGAGATCAAAGAAGCGTTCGCGCAAGTGAGCCCGGAAATCAGCATCCAGTTCGTGCCATTTACGCTGCAACTTTCGGACTCGCTGACGCGCGAGCGTCTGCTCGCCACGCTCTCCGGTTTTTTCGGCGGACTCGCCTTGTCGCTCGCCGGCCTGGGACTCTACGGCGTGCTTTCGTACAACGTGGAACGCCGGCGCAACGAAATCGGTGTGCGCATGGCGCTGGGCGCGCTTCAGTCGCGCGTGCTGGCCATGATTCTGCGCGAAGCAAGCTGGTTGGTGTTCATCGGACTTGGCCTGGGACTCGCGGGAACGCTGGCCGCGACGCAATTAGTGGCCGCATTCTTGTACGGCGTGCGTCCCGACGATCCCCCGGCGTTGGGTACGGCGGCTGTGGTGTTGGCCGGCGTCGCCGCGATCGCGGCGTACTTGCCGGCGCGTCGCGCGGCGGGCGTCGATCCGATGACGGCATTGCGCGACGAATAACTTTCGGCCGTAGCACTGCCCGGTGGGATCAGTTGCTGTTCGGCATATGGGCGCTGTCGATTACGATGATCCTCATCGGAGCCTTTCCATCGCTCAGTTTGAGGCCCATTTGTTCTCTCAGTGCCTGGAACAGTGTCGGCCCTTCAAATTCCGGCGTGGGGTTGCCGGCAGGATCCTTCATCCCCTCTACGTTGGGCGCGAAGGTCAGGGAAAAGTCCAAGCGCCGCTGGATTCCGGTTTTGTCTACGACCGGAATCCTATCGAGGTCTGGCCGACTGACGGCCCAGTTTGTAAAGAGGTCGCACAGTTCGCCGATGCTCGTGCCGTGACCCTTCACCCGGGCGGGATTAGGCCATTTTGAAGGCTCCTGCTCAAGCCGTCCTGTTTGATCTTCTGAGTACGCGATCTTCTTAGGGTCTTCCACCGTCAGAATGAACACGTGGATCTCTCTTGTTTCGGCGTGCGCATTGAGTCCAAACCGTTCTTCTAGGAGATTCTGGAACATCATTTCCAGGTCCTGCTGCGAGGCGTTCTTGCCTTCGTTCCCATCGGTCTTCGTTTTAGCCTCGATATCGAAACCCATTTGGCTCCAGGACGGACGATTCTTCCATACTAGTTGCTCATTGGCCACAAGACCGAAAGTCCACTTGACCATGCCTTCCAAGGTTGCAGCTTTGGCAACCATCCCTGCTCTGCCCGGCGTGGGCCTGATCATGTTCATTACCCGCGGGATGGTTGTTGGTTTCACCGACGCTACTTCAAACACTTTTGCCTCATTCGATGCCGCTTGGGCACTCAACGAAATCTGGAACAAAAGAATTGCCAGAAATCTCAGAATATGAGGCATCGGTGTAGTATACGCCTTGTCGGCAAGAGTGCGGCTGCGCCAGTTCTTCATTTAGTTTCGGCTGCGGTAAACCTTTTCTATAGAATCCTCGTTACTGGAATGTATGGAACGGACCGACTGAGGATTCCGTGATCCAAACCCTAGCTGCACCGAACTTCGCGGCGCGTACGGATGGCGGACTGGATAACAGCCGCTCGGCGATTGCTACATCGCTCGACGCGCGCGCCGCGGATTCGCCGATGCTCGACGAAATGGTCGCCACGCATCAACGGCGGGTTTTTCGGGTGGCGTTCCGTTTGCTCGGCGATATCGACGAAGCGGGTTCGGCGACGCAGGATTGTTTCTTGCGTGCGTATCGCGCGATCGATCGCTGTCCCGCCGACGAAGCGGGCCGCCAGCGATGGTTGATTCGCCTGGTGGTGAACTTATCGATCGACCGCTTGCGCAGCCGCAAGTGGAAATGGTGGCAGACGCGCGAATCGCAGGCGCGCGACGGTGCAGGGGAATCGCCGCGGTCGCCGGAGCGCGAAGCGTTGGCCGCGGAGTTGCGCACGCGCTTGATGCAAGCGCTCAACGGATTGCCCGCGCGCCAGCGCGCAGTGTTCGTGCTGCGCCACTATGAGGATTATCCGCTTGCGCGCATTGCGCAGGAATTAGGATTGAGCGAAGGCACGGTGAAATCGCATTTGTCGCGCGCGCTCGTAAAATTACGCGAGGACTTGAAAGACCTTTATGGAACACCAGCATCTTGATTTCGATGGATTGATGAACGCCATGTATGAATCCACGGCGGCCGGCGCAGACTGCCCAACGTGTCGCGCGGCGATGGAGCGTATGAACGAGCTTCGCCGGCAGCCGCGCGCCGAAGACAAGCTATCGCCGTGGTTTTGGGGCCGCCAGCGCCGCGAAATCCACGAAGCCGTGTTTGCGCCGGCGCGTCCGCGCTGGATCGCGATTGGAGCGCTCGGATGCGTGCTGGCCGCGGCGGTCGCGGCGATGCAACCGGCGCCGCCGCCTCCCGCGCCGCCGGCGTTTTCACAAGAGGATCTGAAGTTCTTGCAGGAAGTCAGCGAGACGGCCAATCGCGTGGAGCCGCGCGTGTTGGCGCCGATGCATTTGCTGTGGGCCCGCTAAAAGGAGACGCTATGAAACGCACCATTTTCACCATTCTCGCCCTCGCCGCCATGTGCGCCGCGCAGGCGGATTCACCGCACGCGCGTGAACTTCCATTTTCCCTGGGCGGCAACTTCGGTCCGGACTTTCAACATCAAGCCGGTATCGCCGACAACCAGATGAAAGCGATGAGCACAGTCGCCGAAGTGAATCGCACCAAGCTCGTGGAGTTGCGCGACGAGGTCGGCAAGAAAGAAGCGGAGCTTCAAGAGATCCTCAACGCCGGCACCGTCGACTTGGCGGCGGCGGAAAAAGCTGTCGACGCCGTGATGGAAGCGCGGAATCGTCTGGCCAAGATGCAGACGATGATGGTCATCAACATGCGCCTGATCCTGACGTCGGATCAGTGGCGCAAGATGCAGGAATTGCAAGCTCGCTACACGCCGGCGCAGGCCGCAGGTTCAACGTCCGGCGCCGTCGGCATGTCCCGGGAAGAAGCGAACGAGGCGTCGGCGTCGGCCACTGTGCGCACGCTCAACACCGCGGAATTTACTTTCTTGTCGTCGTACAAGAAAGGCTTCACCGATGGCCTGAACCGCTTGGGATCGCCGGCGAACGGAATTCCCTATGACGAAAATCACGCCGACATGGTGGATCAGGTATTGTCGGGCTTCGCACCGAACGGATCGAATCTTTCGTTCCAAAAAAACGGCTACAAGTTCACATACACACCGGGACCGGGAGGCTACGGCAACATACAGTCGTACACGATCACGGCGCAACCGCTTGAATACGGCGCCAGCGGCACCAAGAGCTTCTACACCGACGAAAAAGCGGTGGTCCACGTGACCAGCGACAATCGCGTTGCGGGTCCGAACGATCCAGGGTTGAACAGTGCGCCGCCGGCGCGTCCGGCGCAGGTCCGCAAGCCGGATCAGGACGACAAGCAATAGGTTTGACGCCAGTTACTCGCCAAGGGAGGTTCCGCCGTCGCAACCGGTGGAATCTCCCCTGTGCAATCCCTTGCAACTTTGTGCGACTGAGGTTCCACTTCTGGTGATCACAGAGAGTGCGCTGCTGAGGCTAAAATACTGAAACTGAATATACTTAGTGATTATTAGGATTTTGATGAGTGATTGCTCCGCTTTCATGCGGAGGAGTGTCTAATGAGGCTACGAAGATCGGCTAGTCTGCTCGGTCTGTTGCTCTTGCCCACTCTGATGGTGCATGCGGTGTCCTTCTCGACTTTCGTGAACGGGACGGCGATCTCGAACACCGAATCCGGGAATCAAGCGACAATCGGTTTCGCGTATGCCGGCAATAAGTTTGTTGGGTCGGTTTACTTCGGCAACGACAACAACCAGCTTTATCAAACGCCGCTGAGCGGCTGTCCGACCTCAGGGTCCGGCTGTGTCACGACGTTCGGCAATCCGATTTCTGGCGCGTCCAGCGAACTGTACGTTTCGGCGTCGATTGGTTTGGGCGGCTTCGCCAACGGCGCGGTCTACGTGTCGAATGGCCCGCAGGGCGGCCTGTACGATTTCTCCAACGATGGAACGAGTCAAGGCGTGTTCACTACCACTTCATCGGCGCTGAACTCCGATTACGTCAAGGGGATTGCGTTCGATCCGTACGGCGAATTCGGAAACGCCATGCTGGTGAGCACCAATAGCGGCAAGATTTACAGCGTGACCTCCGGCGGCGCCGCGACGCAAGTGTTCGATAGCAACGGTCAGGTCGTGGAAGGCATGGACTTCGCGACGTCCGCGTGGGGCGCGTACGCCGGCGATTTGGTGGTTGCCTCGGAAAGCGCGGGCGGCGTCTACATCATCGACTCCCACGGAAACTCCACGTTCATTGGAGGAATTACCGAGGCCGAGGAAGTGGGCATTGTGCCGCTGGATCTCGGACAATCGGGCAGCCCCGTCGAGGGATTTTACGCGGCCAACTATCCGATCGACGTGCAATTCGCCAGCGCCAGCCAGTTCGCCGGCATGCTGGGCGACGCCGTGGTGTCGCAAGAGTTTGGAACGAACGCCACGTTTTTGGATGTTCACTACAACGGCGGAACGGGAGCGGGCGCCTTTACGGTGAATCCTGTGGCGATCGGCAGCATTCCGAATCAAGCCGAGGACGGCATCTTCGTCACGCAGACGCTGATCCAGGATCAGGCAGGTACGCCGGAGCCGGCCACGCTGCTCCTGATGGGGTCGGGACTGCTGGTGATCGGCCGCCGCTTGCGTCGCAAATAGTCTTTCTTGCTCGTATCAATTTAAAGGAGGCTGATTTTTCCAGCCTCCTTTTTCTTTTGGAGAACTTGGCGGATTGCTGTTCTTCGGGTTGCAATAGTCTCAGGCACTCAGGTTCGAGAGGAAAATACCGCCATCGACTGAAGCGGAGCGTGAAGCACTGGCGTCCCCGCCGTGAGTCACTTACAAAGAGCTTACCGACGGCCTTACGCCGGAGCAGGGCAATCAGGATAAGCAGCCGTAGGGCATTCGCGCTTGAGAGGGTTGCACAAAACCCGCTCAAGTTCCTAAACTTCATTCTGATCTGTAGCACGCGCCTGATCTCCATGTTCAGGATCGATCACACGTGTTGGCTCCAATCATGCCTGCCTCATAGGTGGGTGCGCCTCGTTCTCTGACAATCGCTCTGCGGTGTAGATCGACAATACACGGAGGCCCCCTGTATCCAGCTTTTCAAACAACCTGGCATAGCCAGATGCCGGGAACCGACAGAATGCCAGAATGTGACCCGCACAACCGGACATGCTCGAACTGCTCAAATTGATAGTTTCTGCCATCCCTGGATGGATCGTCCCGGTGGTCCACTGGGAATTGCCGCGCGGTACGCCCTCACTGATCGGGTAGAAGGTCAATGTCGCACTGCCGCTCCGTGAGGTGCCTGCGCCAAAAACCAGATCCCCAGATCGGTTAACAATTACGATCTCTGTCTCCATGTTACCGAGAGACACCACGTGCGGAAAAACCAACATAGTGTCAAATAAGTTCCCCGCACTCCGGGCCGATAATGAAGGCGACCTCTCTCGGTTGCTGAATTCTCTGACGAGTGCGAGTATTTCGAGGATCATATCTTCCGGGTCTCGAGGCGATTGCGCATCACGGCTTGCGGTAGGAATAGCGTCGAGCTTAGCCTTTAGATCCGGCCACCATTTGTCAAAACTAGACTCTAAAGCCTTCTCGGTGAGCGCAGCACCTTCTTTCCCAAGAGCTTCGTTCACGCTTCTAAGCAATTGGAGGGTGCCACCCTGATCGGCCATCGCGCCCTGGAATATTGTTAACGGGTAATCCCTGGGTATTTCGGTCGTCTGGATTCGGAACAGGTAGGGTGAAACCTTGGATTCGAGAGTCTTCTTAAGAGCCCCTGCTTCGAAATTCAGCCAAGGCGAGCCGGTGTTTTCGGGAGTGACACAAACAATTCCGTAGCCGGCTGTTTCGAGTGCGCCGACGATTTCTCCGCTCCATTGCGCACCGGTGTGGATATCTTGTGCCGACATCCAAGGATCAATTGCCTGTATTACAGACGGAAGCCAATTGCGGAGGCCTTCAGCAACTGACTTGCCCATTTGCCCCGACCAGCTGATGAATAAACGCATTGAGCCCTCAACCTTGATTGAACCTGGTGCCCCCGGCGTGAGTCGAACACGCGACCTAAGGTTTAGGAAACCTCCGCTCTATCCATACTGAGCTACGGGGGCACGGGAGAGTTTTTCTACTCTGTAAGAAAGCTTAGCACACCGTTCTTACCAGTACGCTCGATCACACCTGGCCGCGCGACCGCCCGGCGCGAAGCACACGCAGGATCTGCTCCACGTCGTACACGGAGCCGCCCCAAGTACCGCCGCTGGCGTCTTGCAACGCGGCCCACAGGCGCGTGTCGTCGGGCAGCGCGGGATCGGGCGCTAGATCCGCGCGCGATTCGCGCGCTGCGAGAATTTGCGATCCGCGCGCGGCGTCCGCTACCGCGCCGGCTTCGCCGACCAAATTCACCGATCCCTCCAGGTGCACCGTGTCCACCTCAATGTCGATCACATCGCCGTCGCGAAGTTTGCCGATTGGTCCGCCGGCCAGCGCTTCCGGCGAAATGTGGCCGATGCATGCTCCGGTCGACACGCCGGAGAAACGCGCGTCGGTGAGCAGCGCGACATGCTTGCCGAATTCCAGGAATCTTAGCGCCGAAGTAAGCTGATACGTCTCTTCCATGCCCGCACCCATCGGTCCGCGGCAGATCAACACCAGAATATCGCCCGCTTGAATGCGCTTTTCCTTGATCGCCGCGATCGCAGACGGTTCGGTGAGGAAGACTTTCGCCGGTCCGCGCTTGCGATACACGCCGTCGGCGCTCACCACCGACCGATCGATCGACGTGCTCTTGATCACCGATCCCTCGGGCGCGAGATTTCCGTGGGGGAAGCACACCGTCGAGGGGATTCCGCGCGCTGCGGCTGCGGCCGGCGACAAGATCACATCGTCGGGATCGACGCCGTCTCGTCCGCGCAGCAACGCCCGCAGTTTTTCGCGGCGGTCCGACTCCTCCCACGCGTCGAGTTGCTCGCCCAACGTGATTCCCGCCGCGGTGAGCGCGCGCGTCTCGAGCAATCCCGCGCGGCGAAGATGCAACATCACTTCCGGCACGCCGCCGGCGAGAAAGACTTGCGCCGTGGGATGATTTCGCGGACCATTCGGCAGGGCGTCGACAAGGCGAGGGACTTTTCGGTTGATGCGCGACCAATCTTCGGCCGTCGGCCGCCGGACTCCGGCGGCGTGCGCGACCGCCGGCAGGTGCAGGATCAAGTTTGTCGATCCGCCGAACGCCGCGTGTGTGACCATCGCGTTTTGCACGGCCGCTTCGGTGACAATGTCGCGCATGTGAATGCCGCGCGACTCCAGTGCGATCGCCGCGCGCGCCGAGCGCCGCGCCATGTCCAACCAAATCGCGTGACCCGAGGGGGCCAGCGCGGCGTGACCCAGCGACATGCCCAGGGCTTCACCGATTACTTGCGACGTCGCCGCCGTTCCGAGAAACTGGCAACCGCCGCCCGGCGACGCGCAGGCACGGCAGCCGAGTTCCGCCACTTCCTCCAGCGTAATTTGTCCGTGCGAGAAGCGCGCGCCCGCCGATTGAATCGTTCCGGCGTCTTCGCCTTTCTCGGGTAGCAGCGTGGTGCCGCCGGGAACGAGCACGCACGGTAAATCGTGCATCGAGGCGAGCGCCATCATCATCGCGGGCAGGCCTTTGTCGCACGTCGCTACGCCGATCACACCGCTGCGCCGCGGCAGCGAGCGAATCAAGCGGCGGAAAATCGTGGCGGCGTCGTTGCGATACGGCAGGCTATCGAACATCGCCGTGGTTCCTTGCGAGCGTCCGTCGCAAGGATCGGTGCACGCACCGGCGAAGGGAATCGCGCCGGCCGACTTCAACTCGCGCGCCGCCGCTTCCACGAGCAATCCTACTTCCCAATGTCCGGTGTGATAACCAAGCGCGATGGGCGTGCCGTCGGGCGCGCGAAGTCCGCCGTGTGTGGAGAGAATCAGAAATTCCTTGCCGCCGAGCGCTTCCGGCGCCCAACCCATGCCGGCGTTCATGCTCCATCCGAAGAGATCGCCGGAGGGCCAGGTGCGCAGGATGTGTTCGGTCAACGGCAGCGAACCGGATGGTCCCGGCGCGCGCGTGGGAACGTCGTAGATCGCGGGATCGTCGGAGTCGAAAAACGGATTGCGTGCAGCCATTGGAACTTTCGTAACCCCGCCAGCCTACTGGATGCTGCCCTTGCCGCGAGGCAAGGGAATTCGCGCAGGCCAAACTGCGCGGATGTAGACGGTTCCACCTGTGTATCGATAGAAAACGAGCCACTCGCCGGACGGAAACCACCGATGACCACGGAACAAGCCGCGTCGCTTGATGGGATACATCTGCGGGAAAGACCGAAGGAACTCCACGTCGTGCTCTATGCGATCCAGATCCTTGCTCCGAACGCTTTCAAGAACGTCCAGCACGCCCCTCGGCCAGACGATTTCAGTCTGCATTGCTATGACGTTTTCTTGCGCGAACGCAACCAAGCCATCGCTTCGTTGTGAGGCAGGACGCGGCCCTCGCGGATGTCTTTTGCAGAGCGTCTCATCATGCGGCGGAACTCGGGCGTCGTAACGATTTCTTCGAGACACTCCTCCGTTGCAGCGTAGGCGCGGATGGCGTCCTTAACCACGGAGTCGCGGCCGCCTGGGTAGTTTGCCGCGAGCCCTTCAAGGATGCGGTCCGTGCTGCGATCAAGGACAACTTCGCGTCTCATCGAAACCTCCGGTACCAGCTTAGCCTATTCTGTTCGAAAACTCACGCTGCTGGAAAGCCGTCCATCACGCGCAGTTCCTTGATGTGACCCGCGTGCAACTCCGCGTGACGCCCGTTGGCCACCAGCCACTCGTAGCCGCTCATGGGACCCAACACGTGATGCGCCACGAAATGCCGGTGCAAGTCATCGGTCGTGGCGCGCGCATATTCCATGGTGCGCTCGCGCGCGGCCAGGAATCCCGCGACTGCGTCACCCAGCGACGCGAAACGGCCGTCGGGCAGAAGAAACTCCGGCGCCTTGTTCACGCCGCGGGGCATGTGCGTTTCGCGCATCTTCGCCCGGCGAGCGTCCCGCGCCTCGGGGGTTTCATCCACCGGCGGATCCTTCAGCGAGCGCCGGATCATCGCGATCAAGCCGTCGTCGGAGATCGCCAAGTGCTCCACGTATTGCAAGATCGACCACCGTTCCGCAAACGGCTGCCAGTGCGCCTGCGCGTCGGTGACGCCGTCCACGGCGTCGACCAGCGTTTGACGGCTGCGAGTGAGCAATCCCAAGGCGACTTCGCGTTCGCGATCGTTGATCATGTGGGGATTTTATCGCAACCGGACGCAGATAACCGATGGTTTCATGACACGTCTGGCTTGTGTTTTACGCCTTATGAGATGTAGACTGCCAGCAGTTTCTAAAGTTGAGGGCTCATCTAATGAATACTACGTTGCGGGGCGTCGTTGCGCTCTGTTTGTGCGGTTTGTTCGCTTCTGTGTGTTGGGGGCAAACAACCGCGAAGTCGTCCACGCCAATTTCCAACGTGTTGCTGGGCGATTCGCCCTTCGGGTTGGCGCTGGATTCCACCAATTCGCAAGTGACCGCCGTGCATTTGTTTCCCTTCCCACCCAAGGCGGGCGCGAATAACGTGAACATCAGCGTGGTGAACGTCACGAATCCCACCAGCCCTTCACTGATCAAACAATTTCTCGCCGGCACGCGACTGGTGGCGGTGGCGACCACCGGCACTGAAGCGCTGGTGATCAACGAGGACCAAAACGCGCTGCGCGTGATCAACATCGCCTCGGAGACGGAAATTCCCCAGTCGCCGATCCTGGTGGGCAGCCGGCCCTCGAACGTCGCGGTGGTCAGCCCGACCGAAGCCGTGGTAACCAACGGAACGGGCGCCACGATCAACCTTGTGAATCTTGCGACGAACTCGGTGATCGGCAACCAGATCACCGTCGGCACCGACCCGTTGGCCGATCCGCGCGCCGTGGCGTTGTATCCCGGCGGACGCTACGCCTACGTGGCGCTGGGCGGCGACAACGTGGTGGATGTGGTGGATCTGGGCCAGAATCCGCCGAAGATCATCGGCACAGCCGCCACGGGAACGAATCCCACGGCGATCGCGGTGGCGCCGGGGACCGCACCGACGCGCGCCGTGGTGACGAATCTCACGAACAATACGGCGACGATCCTGGATATCACCAATCCGGCCGCGCCCGTGGCGTTGAAAAACGTTCCGGTGTGCGTCAGCCCGACGTCGGTGGCGGCGCATCCTCAGTCGCCCTCGGGCACCAGCATGTTTTTTATCGGTTGCGAAGGCAGCGGATATTTTGTGGAACTCGACGCGCAGGCGCAAGCCGTGGCGGGAACCGTGCAGATGTGCGCCACGCAGGATTCCAGCGGCAATCTCAACCCCTCGGCGTGCACGTCGCCCACCGGCGGAATCATTTTCTCCTCCGGCATTGCGCCGTCGAGCGACGGACGGTACCTGTACGTTTTGGAATTTCAGAATCGCGCTTATTTGCGCGTCTACGATTTGGTGAATTTGAAACTGGATCCGCCCGTGCCCGTTGTGTTGCCCGGCGAACCCACGCTGAACTATTACCTCAACTCCACGGGAACGTGTTCCAGTAGTTTCTACGTCAGCACCGCGAATCTCGCGCCCGGCGCGAAAGCGGGCCAGTATAGCTTGATCGTCTCGGTACAGAATGGATTGCTCACCGGCGGATTCAGTCTCGGCGGCGCGTTTACCGGCAATGCCGGATTCCCGAGTTTCGGGCAGTTCCAAATGCCCTCGAATCTCGCGGCGCAGCCGGTCACGATTACTATCAGCGACGCGACCGCCTTTGCGGGGACAACGGGAACGGTCGGCCTGGCGATCAACGTGCTGCACGTGACCTCCAACGGGCAAGTGCCGATTTCCAGCGGCAGCGTGCAAGGCACGACGTTCCCAATGAGCATTACGGTTCCGGCGTCTTCACTGACTCCCGGCGACTACTATACGGTTACGGTCACAAGCCTTCCGGGATCGCCGAGCGGAACATTCGACATGCAAATGGCCTCGCCGAATTCTGGATTCCAAGGCGGCGTGGTGGTCGGCGGATACGCGTATCCGGGCGTCACCGGATACGGCGCGTATTGCGTTCCACAGAGCCAGATCATCGACATGGTGGTGCAGGGCATCACCACGTTCGGCTCGAATGCCTCGGGCCCCATCGTTTTGGGCGTGAAGAACAACAGCACTGGGCAGGTACTGCGCAGCGTCGACACTTCGAACGCGTCGGGCGCGCTTCCCGCGCTCGCGGCGCCGCCGGTGCCCACCGGCAGCAACGTTCTTTACGTCGATGCATCCGCAAAGACCAACGGCACAGGAACGTCGGCGAGTCCCTTTAGCAGCATCACGAATGCGCTGAAGGTGGCGGGTACGAATGCGGTGATCTTTGTGCGTGCCGGAACGTACTCGCCCAGTAAGACGGGCGAAGTGATTCCCATCGATGGCTTGAAAGCGGGGCAACAACTGGTCGGCGCGGGCGCGGCGACCACGATCATCGACGGCGAGTTCGCCAACGCGACGCCGGGCAAATCGCCGAATAACATTATCGTTGTCGCTTCCAATGTGCGCATCGCCGGATTCACGATTACACGCGCGCAACAAGAAGGCTTGTACATCTGCAGCGGCTGCAATCTCGGCTCGTCGCTTTCGAACGCGTCGAACGTTCTCATTGAGTCGAACATATTCAGCTACAACCAAACCAGCGGCTTGAGCTCCGCGGCCGCGGCCGGGCTGATCGTGCAGAACAATCAGTTCAACTTCAACTCGCAGCAAGGCTTGGCGATCACCAACGCCGGGACCACGCCGCCCACCACGTTTCCCGCGAATTTTCCTGCGGGAACGCCGGCGCTCGCCTCGGCTCCGGTCAGTTGCCCGGCCAACGCGGCGAGTTGCACGTGTCCGGTGTCGCCGGCCGGCGGCTACGGCGCGTACATCGTGAACAACATCACGAACAACGCGCAGGTGGACGGCGTACTGATGAGCCAAGGCGGCAACACGTGCCTATTCGGCAACAGCGCCACAAACAATGGATCGTCGGGCATCGAATTCAACAATCGCCCGGACTCCACGGTTACGAATCAGCAGGCGCTGCACGGTGAAGTGATCAACAATTACCTGGAAAACAACGGCGGCGTGCAGTACGCCTTCGGTGGGACGGGGATTCTCTCCAATGAAGGCAATCCCTATCCGTGCGTGATCGATTTGGTGCAAGGCAACCTGATGGATCGCAACCATCCCGCGAATATGAACATCTTCAACTACGGCGGCGCGGGAACCATCACCGGAAATACCGTGCAAAACGGCGCGGGCGTGGGCATTTCCGTACAACTGAATTCGACGGCCACGGAAATTTCCAACAACGTGGTCACGAATAATGCGCTCAACGGAATTTTCATCTCCGATCACGCCACCGTCAATCGCGTGATCAACAACACCACGGTCACCGGCAACGGGACCGGCCTGAGCATTCTGTTGAACTCGAACGTCGCCACCGTGGATTCGAACGCTTTCGACACCAACGGCGTCGGCGGCGAAATAAGCGCGTCGACGGTGAACGCGATGACCAACAACAGCTTCACGCGCAGTTCGCAAGGCATCTCTAATTCCACCGGGCAAGGCGGCGGACTGTTTGTTGACACCGGCGCCACCGTCAACAATTTCACCGGAACCGTGACCAGCAATCAAGGCCAAGGGGCGATTCTGGTGTACAACGGAAATCTCACGATCAACAACGCGTCGGGGACCGGCGGCACGACCATCGCGAACAACACGGGCAACGGCGTGCAGATCCAGCAAGGATCGAACGTCACGATCGGGTCAGGCGTGACGATTTCGGGTAACAATGGATCGGCGGGAATCTTCCTCGATTCCGGCGCTGCGGCAACGCTCACTGGCGTCACGCTGTTCAGCAACAACGGCGCGGGCATTCAGGCCGGAGGCAGCGGAACGAAGGCCACACTGAACAGCGGCATGAACATTACGAACACCAGGGGTTATGGATTGAACGCGCAGAACGGCGCGACGATCACGTGCTCCACGCCGCCGACCTACAGCGGCAATTCCTCCGGCAACGTGTTGGGATCTACGACGGGTTGCGGGTCGTCACCGGCGCCGGCCGTCAAGAAAACGGAAGAGGGCGAGAAGAAGGAACCGGAAAAGACCGAGCCGAAGCCGTAGACGAAACTATAATTTCTGAATGCCCCGATGGCTCGCGGTTAGCCTTGCCCTAGCGCTCGCGCTGTGGACCGCCGCCATTGTTCTTTCCTATTTGCCGGCGGGCTTCGGTGGATTGTGGCCCGACTTCGTCGCGTCGCTTCCGCCGGCCTCCGGTTACACGCTGCGTCCTTGGCTGCTGGACTTCGTCGCGGCCGTTCTGCTGGCGTTTGCGGCCTACGGCCACGGAGCATACCTTTCCGAACGGATGCGTCTGGAATCCGTTGGAGCCGAGCGCGTGGTGGTTGCCGCCGCACTGGGATTCGCGGCGCTGCTGGTTGGCGCAACGCTGCTGGGAATTGTCGGCTTGTTCCGTCCCGGCTTACTGCGCATCGTGATGATCGCGTTTGTCGCGTCGGGAATTTGGCGCTGCCGATTCCACACAATCGCGTTGGACCGCGGCGCCATCGCACCCGTCGTGCTCACCGTGCTGTTCGCCGCCATCGCGCTCATCTGCGCCGCCGCGCCCGAAACCGCCTACGACGCGCTCTCATGGCACTTGCCGACCTCGCGATTTTTCTTGCAGCAAGGCCGCTTCGCGTACATGGAGTTGTATCGCTCGAACGTACCGCAGTACGGCGAAATCCTCTATGCGCTCGGCCTTTCTCTCCACAAGACCGATCTTGCCGGCGAGTCCGGTGCGCGCATGTTCAATTTTCTGGTGTTGCCTGGCGTGCTGCTCGCCACCGCGGCGCTCACGGCCCGTCTTGCCGGGAATAAGAATGCCGGAGCGCAGGCACTCGCCGCGCTGTTCGTTGCTTCCTCGCCTGTGGTGATCAATCGCGCGTCCACTTGCTATCCGGATTTAGGCGCGTCGCTGTGGGCCGTGCTCGCGTTGATCGCGTTTCTCGAATTCCACGAGACGCGCCGCGGCGTTTGGATCGCGCTTTGCGGATTGTTCGCGGGAATGGCGGCGGGATCGAAGTTCGTCGGCTTTTATTGGATTGCCATCGGCGGGTCGCTCGTGACCGTCGCCGCATTTCTCGACCGCGAGCGCATCGGACGGCGGGGAGTCATCCGCGCCGCCGCGGTTTTCGCGATCGTTTCGGGCGCGGTTTGTTCTCCGTGGCTGATTCGCAACTTGATTTACACGGGCGATCCGTTGATCCCGACGCTCCAGAAAATCCTTCCGCATCCGCGGATGGATTTGCGCGAAGTTACCAACATCATGCTCGACGCCAACAATCGCGACCGCATTCCCGCATCGCTCGCGAACTACTTGGCGCTGCCGTGGCGGCTCACGATGGAAGGTGACCGCTGGCAAGGAACGATCGGCCCGGTTTTTCTTTGGCTCGCGCCGTTTTGGCTCATCGGTGTTCGGCGGTCGCGCACGTGGATGTGGGTGAGTGCCGTGCTACTGGTGTTTTCCGCCATGTGGTTGAAGGGTCCGCAGTGGGCGCGCTACTATTTGCCCGCTCTGCCGATCATCGCGGCACTCGGCGCCGCGGGACTATCGCACGAACGCGTGTCGCGTTGGATGCGCGCAGCCGCGATCACGGCGGCGGTGTTGCTTTCGCTCGTGAACATCCCAGGATTGAACCGCAATTGGGTCAGTGGCGGATCGTTTGTGACGCAGGAAATTCCGTGGAACGTCGCGTTAGGATCGCAGACCGAGGACTCCTATCGCCGCATCAACGTCATGGATTACGATGCGGCTGTCTTCGTGAATCGCCAGCCCGCTTCGGCGACTGCCGCGGTGCTCGCCGTGCCGATGTTCAATTTCTTCCCGCAGTGGCTCACGCGGCCCCGCGTGCTCGACGTTTTTGAGAACGCGCAAGCTGTTTGTCTCGACGACAACCGTCGACTGGAGGCGTGTTATCACCTGAAGGGTCCCACGATGCAGCGCAACATGGATCGCTTGGGGATCGAGTTTCTTTCCGTGCATCGCGACGCCGATTGGAGCACGCATCGCGATGCGCTGCGCCTAGAGGATCCGTTTTTCCGCCGCTATTTCCGATTGCTCGGATATGTCGCCGGAAATTTCCTTTACGCGCGCGACCGCAATGCGCCGGCGCCGGGAATGATTTACGTGAACGCCGATCTCACCTCGCGCTGGGCTCAGCGCGAGGCGGCCGGATCCTCCGGGCGCGTGGAGTTGTTGCAGCAAGGTCCCGACGCCGCCGACGGCCGCTTCGCGCTGCGCTTCAGCGGCGAGAGTAGCGCATGGTTCGACGTGACGCTTGGGAGTTCGCCGGAACTCGTGTTTTCCGCGGCGCAAGACTTGCGCTATGAGCAAGAAGATCTCTCCGGGGCGCTCGAAGTTTTCGTCGATGGCGCACCGGCATTTGAGTACATGCTCTCGCCGCAGGATTTTCTCCATAGGTGGCACGAATTTCGCGTCGACTTGTCACGTTTCGCGGGAAAGGCCGCGCGCGTGCAAATTCGATTGAAGCCTGGAAATGCCGGCGAACGTCCCGCGCTGGCGATCGCCGACGCTGTGATCTACGCGCGCGAAACCACCCAACCGATTCCGGAAGAAGGGCAGCGCTGGTTGTTCAACACTGCGACCACGCACCATCCTGTCGACGTGCGATTCACACCCGGCACGGTGCGGCCGGGCGCGTCGTACGTGCTCGAGGTCCCGGCGCTGGCCGGAGAAATGGTCGACCTTCTGTATTCGATGAACGGCGGCGAACCCGGCGAGGCGCTGCGTTTCCGCCGCCTTGATTCAGACGGTCGCGTGACCGTGAATCTCTCGAAGGACTTTACGCCAGTGCCGGCGACGCTCGAAGTTGTCGGCGTGCGGAAGTCGGGCGACGCGTTGTGGCTCGCGGCGAAGGCGAAGATCGAGGTGGTGAAATAGGGCTTGGCGCGCAGCCGTGGTAAGCTGGTGCCAGGAGGAGAGACCATGACTGTGAGTCTCGACAATCCGGAACCGAAACTCTCGGACTTGGTGGAGAAGGCTGCGGCCGGCGAGGACGTGATCATCGAAAAAGCCGGCCAGCCAGTGGCCCGCCTCGTGCGGGTCAACGAGCCGTTGCCGCTCGCGCCTCGTGTCCTTGGTCAGTGGAAGGGGAAGTTTGTTGTTCCCGATAATTTCGACGCGCCGCTACCGGACGATCTGCTGCGTGATTTTGGGATGATCGACTGATGGGTCTGCTCCTGGACACTCACACTTTCCTGTGGTGTCTGTTGGGAGACGCGAAGCTTAGTCCCCAAACGCGTCAACGAGTGACTAGTCCCGCTAGTGCTGTCCTGCTGAGCGTAGTGTCCATCTGGGAAATATCCATTAAGATCTCCCGGGGCAATCTGAATCTGCCGGAATCGCTCACCTCCAATTGGAGCGCGGCGATCGAAGCAAGTCAGTTCCGCCCTCTTTCGATCAGTTTCGACCATGCGTTAGCGGTGCGCGCTCTTCCATTTCACCATCGCGACCCGTTCGATCGAATGTTGGTTGCGCAAGCCCAGGTTGAAGGCTTAACGATCGTCACCGCCGACCCAATGTTCGCGCGATACGACGTGCCGATCATCGACGCGACCAAGTAGCGCTCGCCAATGGACTCCTTCAAATCCCTTTACCGCCCGCGCCGCTTGGCCCTCGACCTCGCACTGCTCCGTACGGCGATTTGTGCGTATCGCGCGGCCACACAAAGCGTGGTTCACGACGAAGCGTATTCCTACAATACGTTTCTCAATGGCACGTGGTCGATTCCTTACGTCACCTACAACGCCGGCAATCACATTCTGTTTTCGTTTCTCGCCAAAGCATCGATCGCGCTCTTGGGACTCTCCGAATTCAGCCTGCGATTGCCGTCGGTGGCCGCGGGATTCTTCTTAATGTGGGGCGGGTGGCGCATTCTCGAACGCTGTGATTCGGCGGCGCTGCGCTGGGCGATGTATCTGGCGATCGGTTTGCATCCGCTGCTGCTCGATTTTTCGGTGGCGGCGCGCGGCTACGGTTTGGCGCTCGCGCTACTCGTGTGGGCCATCGAGTACGCGATGCGCGGACGCCGTCACGTGGCCGGCGTCTTGCTCGGTCTCGCGATTTCCGCCAATTTCACGATCGCGTTTCCGTTTCTCGCGCTGCTCGGCAGTACGTTTCTGGCTGATGATGCACCGTGGCTCAAGCGGCCGCTGCGTTTATGGCCGATGATCGTGTGGCCGCTCGCGGTGATCGGCGTCCTCTGCGGCAGAGCCCTGCAAGCCGCCACGCGCGACCAGTTTTACGCGGGCCTGCCGAGCATCCATGACTCGCTGGAAAACTTGATCACCACCTCCGTGACGAAACGCGGCGTTATCGGGCTGATCGGATCGCCCTGGTGGATTCATCGACTGCGAGCGCCCGGCGTGCCCATCATGTGCGCGCTCGCGATTGTGCTTGGCGCCGTCTTATGGCATCGCGGCGCGAGCGAACGAATCAAGCTGATTCCCGCGCTGACGCTCGCGATTTCGTGCATCGGCCTCGTCACTGCGCACCGGCTGCTGCAAATCGCGTATCCGATCGACCGCACGGGACTCTACATCGTGCTGCTCGCGGGACTTGGCTGGGCGTCGGTCAGTTCAGCGATCCCCAACCTGTGGTTGCGCGCGGCGAATGTCGCACTCGTCGCGGTGCTGGCGCTGCAATTCGCTTCTCAATTCGATACCGAAGTGATGTACGTGTGGGCCTACGATTGGCGCGTGCGCGACGCTGCGCAACGGATCAAAGATGAAACGTCGACCAAGCCGCCGCAGTCGGTGAGCGTCGGCGCGACGTGGATTCATCAACCGGCGCTGGAGTTTTATCGCCAGCGATTCAACATCACGGCCCTCAAACCCGTGGAACGCCTGGCGATGGCGCCGCTCACCGGACAGGATTACTACGTCCTTAGTAGTCCGGACAAAGAAAATCCCGCCGCGCAGCGATTGCACGTCGTGTTTAGCGATCCTTATTGGGGAATGGAATTGGCCGTCGAGCCGCCGTCGAAGTGAACCGCGGCTCGCTGGCCGAGAGAATTACTGCTTGGCGATCTTCCGCGCTAAAAATCCCGCTTCCGGCGGCGCCGATCCGTTGTACGCGCCGATGGAAACACGATCGCGCACATCGACAATCACCAGCGTGCCCACGGGCTGTGTCACCACGTCCAAAACCTCGTGCGTTACGGGATCCTTCACTTCGCTCATCACCCTCAGGATTTGGAAGCGATCGCATTTCTGCACGAAATCGTTGGACCCGATGCTCAAGTACACCTGCGACCCCTCGACAGTCGCCACGCGGCCTTCAGCTTCGAGGGCGCGCTCGGGGATCTTGCCGGCGTTGTCGCTCAGAAACTTCGCCACGCCGTCGATCGATTGAATCGTCGCTTCGCCGATGATGGTTTGCGCGAAGTTCGAACTGCTCATGTCGAAGCCACCCGCGCCGCCTCCGCCGTTGCCGAATCCCGCGACGGCAAAGTTCGAGCTCTTGCGGGTCGATTCGCCACGCGCCTCTTGGGCTTGCAGAATCTCGCTACTCTCCACGTCGATCAGGCGCACGTTGACTTGTACGACGGCCTTATCTTCCCTGCTGCCCACGCGGATTCCGCCGAACGCGCCGGGAAGTCCACCGCCGCCGCCCACTTGCTTCTTCTTGTCGTCGCGGCCGAATACCGTGATGTCGCCCGCCAGGATCACATCCGCGCCGATAATTTTGCCGATGCGTGCTTGCGTTCCTTGCTTCACGCGGCCGCTCGCGCCGAAATCCTGCTCGCCGGTGACTTGTTTGATCTTGGCGCGCTCGACGAGACGGAAATTGCCGGCGTCGGCGAGACGCTTGATCAACAGCGCGCGCATGCCTTTGCCTAGATCTACGTCGGTGCCAAAGACCGCTTGCGCCGAGCTCCGCACCGTCGCGTAATCGAATTCTTCGACAGCCACGACGCGCTTGCGGACTTCAGGCGCGGTGTTCGCGCATCCGAGAGATGAAAGATCCGTGTTGTAGTTCGCCGGTTTCATCGCTGCGGGCGCGGCGGCGGGGGGAGCCGATGCGGGCGCGCTGGCGGCGGGTGCGGCGGTACTTTCCGCACCGCTGATTTCGTTGATAATGGCGTCGGACGCGCCGGCTTCTTTCAATGCCAGCAAATCGTCCACGCTCGGCTTCAGCGATTTCTTGTTAGCTCGAATTGATTGCAGAATGGTCGCTTCCGGCATCTTTGCCTTGACCATTTGAATGATTTTCGCGACGGTCATCCCGGGCGCTTTCGCTTGCGCGGTTTGCGGCGCTGCCGCCAACTGCGCGGCCGGCATCGCCATCAACAGACACAACACGAGTGACAACGATTGTTGATTCGTTCTTGATTTCATTGGTTCGAACCCTCCCCCGCCGCCAATCATACTATAAGGAGCTTGGCGGCCCATAAGGAAGTGCGGCAAAACGCGGAGCCGAGGGCCACGGTTACGCTAGTCGCGGCGGCCGATTCCGATAATCGACACCGATGGCCACGGAAGACTCTTGTCGATGACGCGCCAAAAAGGAACCAGCGTATCGAAGACGCGCAGTTGCACGCGTCCAAAACTAGTGCGCTTCAAGATGCGGCCGTTCACATACCATCCCGGGCGCGTCACGTGATTGAAATGAAGCACGCGCTCCATGTGAAATCCGGCTTCTTCCATGCGGGCGCGCAAATCTTCCTCGGAATATCGCTTGAAGTGGCCCAGGACTTCGTCGAGCGTGCCGTAAATCTCTTGCCCTTGCGGCACCAGGATAATCGCGCGGCCACCGGGCTCCAGCGCGCTGTAAATGTTGCGCAGCCCCGCCATGGCGTCGCCCACGTGTTCCAAAACGTTCAGGCAAATGACCGTGTCGAATTGTCCGCGGAGTTCGGAAAAATCCTTCGACTCGGCGAGATCGACGTGGCCGGTGGAGAGATTCGGCCGCCCGCGAAAACGCACTTGCAAGCGCGCGAGATGTTCGGCGTCGAGATCGGTAGCGGTGTAGCGGCGTCGCCCGTGTGAGAGATGGCGCGTCATGTTGCCGATGCCGGCGCCCACTTCCAACACTTTCGCGCCGACGTAGGGCTTCACGGTGTCGGCCATCCACGCGTTGAAGCGATGCGTGTCGGAAAGTGCGTCGAGGATGCGCGCGCCGGGATCGGCGTAGATGTCGGTGGTCCGGCAGAAACGTAGAACCGACCACAGCATCGCGACGGCGTCGCGGAAGCGAATTTTTTTCCCTTCGTCGTACGTGCGGCCGTGATAATTCACGGGCACTTCGTAGATCGCCACGCCGCGCTTGGCGAACTTGATGGTGATTTCCGGCTCGGCGGAGAATCGATCGCTGCGAATCGGCACGCTGCGCGCCAGCGACACGCGAAACGCTTTGTAGCCGGTGGCCATGTCGGTAAGATTCAGGTCGGCGGCCATGTTGCACGCGGTCGTCAGAAGCGCATTCGCGAGCGAATGCCAGAAGTAGAGCACGTGACGCTCGCCCGAAATCAGGAAACGCGATCCATACACCACATCGGCGCGTCGCGCCACAAGCGGCGCGAGAAGTTTCGGATAATCCTCGGGATCGTACTCGAGGTCGGCGTCTTGAATCAGCCCAAATTCGCCGCGCGCCTCGGTAAGACCGGTGCGGATCGTCGCGCCCTTGCCGAGATTCTTGGGGTGCGTGATAACGCGAACGCGGACGGGGTGCGCGGCGGCGAATTCGGCAGCCACTTGTGCGGTGGCGTCGGTGGATCCATCGTTGATCACGATGATTTCGCTCGAGAATCCTTCCGGTAACGGCGCGGCGAGCACGCGTGTGAGGCACGCGCCGAGCAAATCGTCCTCATTGTAAGCGGGAACGATAATCGAGACGAGCGACGGATCTAAAGGTTGTTCGGACACAGGCTGTTCAGACACAAAACATAATTATGACACGGCGCGACGCACGGTGCGCGCGACGAACCACGCAAGAACGGCGGCAAAGCAGAGAAGCGTGATTCCCGCGCCCGCGTATACCGAGAGCGGGCGATACACCATTTCGATGCGGTTCTCGCCGCGCGCGACCGCCACGCCGCGAAAGACCCCAGCTACTTCGCGCACCGGTGTGGCGCGTCCATTCACGATCGCGCGCCAGCCGGAATCGTAGACTTCCGACATCACGAGTAATCCGCTCACCGATGCGTTGAGGGTGAGGTCGAGGCGATCGGCGTCCGATTTGGTCCAACGGATGTCGGCGGCGACTCGATGCGATGCGTCATCGGCGAGCCAAGCCCGGGGAAAAACTTCTTTGCCCGTTTCGTAGACTTTCCAGAGGCGATCAGAGTAAACCGCGCCCGGCTCTGCGGAACTCGCGGGACGAATGAAATACTTCACGCCCATCATCTCCAGCGCGTGCGGCGTTTGCAGCATGAACATCTGATAATCGCGGAGCGACGTGGCCGCCATGCCTGATGTCGAGCGCACGCCGTAGACCTCGCCCAGGCTGGGCGCCCAGTCGCCCAGGAACATCACGCGCGAGTCGCCGACGTGCGTTTTTAGGAACATCGCTAACGGTTCGCTATCGAAGAGGATTTGCAAGTGATTCTCAGCCGGTGGCATGGTGCGCGTGTCGCGGATCGTGAAGTTTGTCGATGCAAGATCGCCGATGGTCAGCGCGATCAGCAGGATTTTCAATGCGGGTTGCTGAAGCGCACCGCGCGTCGCGGTGAGCAGCCAAGCGAACGCGAGCAAAAGTTGGAGAAACGCGAGATAGCTCCACTCGGGCGCTTGTACGTTGGTCAGCGCCGGGATCGTCAGGACCGCCGCGACGACGGCTGTTGCGATACCGAGTATCTTGATCGGCTGGCGGAAGATTTCGCGTGCGTTCGCGGAGTCGAGCAGCGATTGCACGCCGAATCCCGCGAGCAACGCTAACGCAAAATGCATCAGGTAAATGAATCGTCCGGGTTCGCGCGCCATCCATAGCCGAGGAGTGATGGCGTACAGAATTCCGTGAAGCGGATAAAAGTTGCCAAGCGTATACAGAAACGCCAGCGCCGCAAGGGCCGTGAGATAACGCACCCAAGCGGTAGCCCAATTTCTCCAGATCCCGAGAATCGCGGCGACCAGGGGCAGAATGCCGATGTACGGCGAAGTCTCATACGTGCCGATGGAGTCGCCCGCAAACGGATACGCGCTCAGGAGTCCCCAAAGCGCGCGCGGAGAAAAGTTGTTGCCGAGAAATCCGTAGGGAATGCGCTCGTTCGCCGGCAGCGTCCCGCTCTCACCGAGAAAACGAAAAGCCCGCGCGCTGTATTCAATCGACGGCAGGAGTTGCACCGCGCCCGCGGCCGCGCAAATCACGGCTGTCGTCGCGAGAATCGCCACTGCGCGCGACGGCGGGCATTCCTTGCGTGCCGCGAAGTACGCGGCGAGCGCCGCGATCGCCATCGCTTGCATGATCACCAGGTGCAGCGCGCCCGCGAGCACGGTCATGCCCATCGCGAGTCCCGCGGCGCACGCGTAGAGCGTCCATTCGGTACGCCGCAACGCACGGAAAATACAGCAAAGTGCCAGCGGAAGCCAGATCGCGCCGTCATGCAAATGCGGCCACACGATGCGTCCCGTGAATCCACCGATGGTGAAAACGACGGCCGCAAAGTACGCCGCGAAGTCGCTGAGACCCACCTCGCGCGCCAGCAAAAACATGAACCACGCGCCGGCCATCGCAGTGACCAAGTAGAACCAATGATAGAGGCGGGGCGAAAGATGTCCGCTCGCGTTGAACGGCCAGAGGTACAGCACGATTTTTGGCGGATAAAACAATCCCGATTGCATTTCCGCGGCAAGCGGACGTCCCGCTTGCCCGTAGGGATCCCACAACGGCAACTCGCCGCGTTGAATGGTCGAAGCGAAAAAATGGTTCCACGCGTACGCCTGGTTGGCGCTTTCGTATCCGGTGAGGAGGGAAAACTGGTTGGGAAACTCAAGCTTCCAATACGCGGCGAAAATGGCCAATACGATCGCCAGCACGAGGAAAAAACGGCGTTTTACCTGTGTGGCGGGCATGAAGCGTTCAGATTAGCACGAACGCAAGGAACTACTTCTTCCGCTCCGGCATTTCCTGATCGTACTCGCCGATTCGTCCCGTGGCCGCGAGCCGCGCGCGGATGTGATCCACGATGGCGTACAGTTCGTCTTCCGAACCACGCGACTCCGCCACCAGCACGAGTTGCGGTTTGTTCGATGACGCGCGTACCAGACCGAAGCTGTCGTTTTCGAGCACGAAACGCACGCCGTTCACCGTGATGATCTCCTTGATGCGCCGGCCCGCGACTTTTGCGCCCGAAGCGCGATCCGCTTCATACTGGCGCGTTACGTCGTCGACCACGTTGTATTTCACATCGTCGGCGCAATACGGTCCCATGGTCGGCGACTCCCAGGTTTTCGGCAATTCGGCGACAAGTTCAGAGAGCGGCTTGGACATATCGGCTACGTATCGCACGACATACGCGGCGGAGTGCGGGGCGTCGTCGTAGCCGCGGCCGAACGGGCGATTCAGAAACCAGTGTCCCGATTTTTCGAAGCCCGCGAACGCGTCGGTCTCGGCGACCTTCGCTTTGATGTAGGAATGTCCTGTTTTCCACGTGACGACCGGAATCTTGTGTTGCTGCAAAATCGGATCGCAGTAGAAAAGCCCTGTGGATTTCACGTCGATCACCACGCTGCGGCCCGGGACGTGCGGCGCCATCCAGCGCGCCAGCAGCAGCCCAAGCTTGTCGGAGAAAATTTCGTGGCCGCGATCGTCCACCACGCCGATGCGATCGCCGTCGCCGTCGATACCAATGCCGAGGTCCGCCTTCGCTTCGACCGTCGCGGCGCTGATGGCGTGCAGGAACTTGATGTCCTCGGGATTCGGATTGTGTTTGCCGAACGTCCAGTCGGGCGTGCAGTCCTGCTCGATCACTTCACATCCCATCTCGCGCAGCACCGATGGCGCGAAACGTCCCGCGGTGCCGTTTCCAGCCGCCAACACTACTTTGATCGGCCGCGAGACTTTTCCCCGGCCCACGATGTCCGCTTGGTAGTGGCAGAAAATGTCCTCGTACGCTTCGTAGGTTCCCGCGCCCGTCAGGAAATTTCCGCCGGCGACCAAGTTTTTGAATTGCGAAATCCCCTCCGGACCGAGCGTGCTCGACAAGCCGTCGGCCAGTTTCAATCCCGTCCAGCCGTTTTCGTTGTGACTGGCGGTGATCATCGCCGCGGCGCGGATTCCCAGGTGGTGCTGCGCGAAATACGTCATCGGCGAAAGCACCAAGCCCAAATCCACCACGCGCACGCCGGTAGAAAGCAGGCCCACAACAAAGGATCGCGCGGTGTCCTGACTGTAGGCGCGAAAATCGTGGCCCACAATCACGCTCGACTCCTTCACGAACTTCCGCGCGAACGTGCCGAAGGCTTTGCCGAGAACCAGGAATCCGTTGGGATTGACTTCCTTGCCGAGCAGCCAGCGAACGTCGTATTCGCGGAAGCCGTTCTGCGTGATAAGCGTTTTTTCGAAGTAGTCGAAGGAGTTTTGGGCGACTTTGGCCTGAACGTCGAATCGCATTACGGTGCGTTCTTTTCTTTCTTTTCCGGAAACTTGGCAATCAAATCGTCGGTGAGTTGCCGCAGACACTGGCGCACGCCGTCGCTCAACTCGCGCGCCACGTCTTCCACTGATCCCGCGGTGACCGGCTTGGAGTAGTCGGCGGCGCCGCTCCATACCACGTTGTGCGTCGCCACGTCGTAGGCGTCGAGCGTCAACGACACTTTGGCCGTGACGTTCGAGCCGTTATCCTGCTCCTCGAGGTTTTCGATTTCACCCCGCAAGATATAGTCCGGCTTTCCATCGCTGCGCATTCCCGTGACGGAATGAAACGCTTTGGAGTGCTTTAGGGAACTGATCAGATCCACCGTGACCATATCGGCGGGGAAGCCGGCCCAACGATGGTAATTGTAATAGTCCACGTGATACGGCGTAGGCATGTAGACCAGGCGATCCTGCGACAAGCGAAACGCGGTGCGGAAGCGCGCCACGGCGATGTCGTACGGCAGAGTCTTCGAGGAGGCTGAAACGGACGGCGCTTCCAAGGTGTAGAAATGCGTCGTGGGAACTTTGCCGCAGCCCACGAAACCGATCAAGCCCGTCAAAATCAGCGCGCCCGCGCCAGCCTTCGCAATCGTCACTGCTTCACATCTCAGGGTGTCGAATCTCATGGATGTTCATCCTTCCCAGGCTTATCCTTGCCTTTCGGCGCGGAGGGGGGCTTGCGGTCGGGGTGCGTATCTTTCCAGATCAGGCTGGAGGGTTGGCGTTTCACCTGGTCGGTGAACTCGCGGAAATTGTCGGACACCTGGCGGAAGTTGTCGAGCATCACGTCGACGTTGTCGCCGTTGGCGATCAGCATGGTTTGCAATTGCTCGATAGTTTGACGCGCGGCGGCGAGCGCCTTCTGCATTTCGTCGAGGCTGCCCTTGATCTTGTCGCGATCCTCGTCGAGCATGCCGTTGGCGGTGTCCAGCACCTTTTGCACCTTGGCGGTGGTCTCGCGCAAGTCGTGCATCAACGGATCCATTTGGGCGCTGGCGGTCTGCAGATTCGACATCGTCGCCGTCATCTTCGGGCGATTCTCCTTCAGCATGTCGTCGAGTTCCGCGAGTCCCGAAGAGACGTGCGCCCGATTCTTCTCACCTGTCAACTCCTGCAAGTTGGCGAGCAAGCCGTCGGCACGCTTGGAAATCTGATTGAGATTATTGTGCAGATCGTCGATGAGCGGCTTTGCTTGATCGGCCACGCCGCTCAGTTTGTCGATCAGCGCGTTGAGGGTCTGCGTTTCCTTCGAGGGAACCACAGACCCGTTCGGCAGCGGCGTAAGCTGCTTGCCCGGCGTGATCTCCACGTAATTCTCGCTGAGCATGGTGAGTTGCGTCACCTGCGCAGAACTGTCCGCGCCCACCGGCGTTCCTCCGGCCACTTCCATCAGGATTTCGATCTGCCCGGGATTCTTCGGATCGACGTGCACGTCGTTGACGCGGCCCACTTTCAGTCCTGCGTAACGCACCGGCGCGCCCACTTCCAGCCCACCGGCGAACTTGAAGTAGCACTTATAATTGTTGAAATTGCCGCCGAAGTGCATGTTGGCGATGGCGAAGCCTGCCGCCGTCAGCAGCACAACCGAGACCAGCACCACCAACCCGACTTTTGCCTGTTCATTCATGCGGCCTGCTCACCCATTCCCGATCACCGGCGGTCAGTTTTTTCTATCATTAATTGAGCAGCGAATCCAGATACTTCTCCGCGCCACCCGCATCCTGATCCGGAATACGGTCGAGGAACTGCCGCACCCGCGGGTGCGTGCTGGCGCGCACTTCCTCGGTGGTCCCGGTGGCGATCAAGTGGCCTTTGTCGAGCACCGTGATGCGGTCGGCGATCAAAAAAGCGCTGGCCAACTCGTGCGTGACCACCACGATGGTCATTTGGAACGCTTGCTTCAACTTCAGGATCAAATCGTCGATGCCCGCGGCGATCACCGGATCGAGTCCCGCGGACGGTTCGTCGAAAAGCAGGATTTCCGGGTCCATGGCCAGCGCGCGGGCGATGCCGGCGCGCTTTTTCATTCCGCCGGAGAGCTGCGACGGGAAATAATCCTCGAATCCGGCCAGTCCCACCGACTCGAGCTTGATGCGCGTCATGATCTTGATTGTGGAGTCTTCCAGTTCCGTGTGTTCGCGCAGCGGCAGCGCGACGTTTTCCGCGATGGTCAGCGAATTGAACAGCGCCGAGCCCTGGAACGACATCCCGATCTTCTTGCGAATCTGGTTGAACTCCTTTTCCCGCAATCCGCAGATATTTTTTCCGAACACCAGGATTTCGCCGGAGGTTACTTTCTCCAGACCCACGATGTGACGGATCAACGTGGACTTGCCCGATCCCGAGCCGCCCAGGATCACCATGGTTTCACCGCGGCAGATGTCCAAGCTGATTTTGTGCAGCACTTCGCGCTGGCCGTAGTGCGTCACGACGTTGTGCACGCCGATGGTCACGTCGCGGCTTGTCGATGCGGGCGGCGTGGCGTGCCCCGAATCGTGCAAAGACCCAGGCGTCGGTTGTGGATGGGCGGACATTTTTCTCTATCCGATGATGTAGAACAGCGCGGTGAACACCATGTCCACCAGCACCACCATGAAAATCGACGTCACGACGGAGTCGGTCGTCGAGCGCCCCACACCTTCGGGACCGCCCGACACGGTGAAGCCTTCGTAGCAGCCGATCTGCGTGATGACGATGCCGAACATCACGCTCTTGATCAATCCGGTGATGATGTCGCGGCCGATCAGCGCTTCGCCGGTGGCTTGCAAATATTGTCCCAGGCCCAAGTGCAGATCGCTGGCGAAGGCGAACGTCGCGCCGCCGAGCACGCCGGCCATGTCGGCGATGGTCGCGAGGCAGGGCATCATGATCAGCATCGCCAGCAATTTCGGCGAGAGGAGAAAGTGGATGGCGTTCAAACCCATGGTGGTCAGTGCGTCGAGTTCTTCGCTGACCTTCATCGTGCCGATTTCGGCGGCGAACGCCGATCCCGAGCGGCCGATCACAATGATGGCGGTCATCAGCGGGCCGAGTTCTCGGGTCATCGAGACGGCCACGAGATCGATGACGTAGCGCGTGGCGCCCACTTTGCGCATTTCGTACGCGCCTTGGAACGCCATGATTAAGCCGATGGAAAACGAGATCAGGCAAACCACGGGGATCGCTTCGTACCCCACCAGGACCATTTGATGGATCGTGGCGCGAAAACGCAGTTTCGATCCGCGGAACGGCGCGATGAAGGTCCAGTAGACCCCGGACATCGATTGACGCGCGACTCCGCCGATGTATCCGAAGAAACGTACCGTGCGATTGCCCAGGATAGCGAGCGGCGAAGTCATGAGCGGTCTTTTCGTGCGCCTAGGCGGCCAGCGCGGCCTCCAGCGTGGGGTGAATCTCGAAAACTTTCACCAGTCGCGTGAGTTCCAGCACTTGCAGCGGCGCCTTGTTCAAACCGCAGAGCGCGAACCGCACTTGTTGTTTGCGGGAAAGCTGCAATCCCTCCACCAGCGACGCCACGCCCGAGCTATCGACGTAACGAACCGCGGTGAGATCGACGATCACCCGTTTGGTTTTCTTCTCGCTAAGAGTGTCCAGAATCGTCTGGCGCACTTGGGGGGAGGAATAGAGGTCGATGTCGCCCTTGACCGTGATGATCGCAGTGGCTTTTTCTTCTTCGTGCTTGACGCTGATTTCCATATAAGATCCGTCTTCCCCTGTCGCTCCGATGTCTCGCTCCTCTGTCTCGCTCCGTGTTGCGGTTACCTCTTCGTTTTTTCCTCGTGACTGCTTGCTTCCTGCGGCGATCCCGGTGGAGGCGTGTGCAACGTCTTGCCAAGCAGCAATTCGTTGCAGCCCTCGCCGCGCCGGTACTCCACGCGATCCATCACCGCCTGAATCAGCGGGATTCCCAAACCTCCCGGCCGGACTTCCTCAAGCGACCGCTTCGGCCAGCATCCGGAATCGGCGGGCTTGCCGTAAT
Source organism: Terriglobia bacterium (assembly GCA_021325275.1). Classification (GTDB taxonomy): domain Bacteria; phylum Acidobacteriota; class Terriglobia; order JAJPHL01; family JAJPHL01; genus JAJPHL01. The sequence goes on from JAJPHL010000037.1 coordinate 85,150, forward strand.
CGGTGATCAGGAACTCGATACCTTCATGGCGCAATCGGCAACTGAGGGCGATCACACCATCGTGCCTCCCCAGATAAGCATGGCGGATGACGTTGGCGCAAGCCTCATCCACGGCCAGGATGATGAATTGCGTATCTTCCTCGGAGAAACCGCGCAAGGCGGACAGTTGACCCACCACCGATCGCACAATGTGCAACAGGCGGGGAGCGCTGACTACGCGCAACTCTAAAATGCCGTCTTTCTCCGGCTGTGTCGTCATCCCCAAATCGAGGGTGATTATACTACGGACGGATGTTGCGCAAGAAAGAAGTGGATGCGGCGCGTTGTGTTGGCCAGACGGCGGGAAAGTGGCCGGGCCGTTGGTGGCGCGATACAATCTGTGTCTGGCGGCCGTCGAGCGTGTTTTTTCTGCTACGCTAAGCGTATGAAGATCACTGTTGAATTGCCCGACGATGTCGCCAAGCACCAGGATCCAGGCCGGGAGGCCCTGGAGGCGCTCGCCATCGAGGGCTACCGCTCCGGTGCGCTTACCCACTATCAAGCGAGCCAACTACTTGGTCTATCGCGGTTCGAGTTCGATCGCTTCCTCAAGGATCGCAACATCTACGACCATGCCTACGATGTCGCCGACCTTGAGCGCGACATGGAAACGCATCGGAAGCTTGAGGCTAAGGGCGCACTCGGCCGGTCATGACGGTCGTTGTCTCCGATACATCGCCGCTGAGCTACCTGATCGAAATTGGATGTGAGGCATTGTTACCTGCGCTCTACGGGAGGGTCCTCATACCGAGGGCGGTCTTCGACGAGCTTTCGAATCCTGGAACGCCTGTCGGCGTGCGTACTTGGCTTTCCCGCATTCCCGAGTGGCTGTTGATTCGCGATGCATCACCGATCTCGGTACCCGATCTTGAGGACGTTGACCTCGGGGAACGGCAGGCCATCCAACTTGCGATAGATGAACAAGCGGACGCTTTGATTATCGACGATCGCGCAGGCGCGAGGCTCGCCATCAGATTTGGTCTTGAAGTGACAGGTACTCTCGGCGTGCTGTTGGAAGCTGCGAATCGCGGCTTGGTGGACCTGGAGACGGCCCTACAGAAGTTGCAAGCGACAGCTTTTCGTTATACGCCCAAACTATTCGAGGAAGTGAGACGTAGGCATCGTCGCGGTCCGTCGTAGCTCCGGTTGATGACGAGCGGGAGGTTGTTTGTCTGGGCCAACGGCGTCGGCCCGGACATTCACAGACTCTCCTGCTGAATCCCCATATGATGAAATCCTAGACGATGCCGCGGTGAGATTTGCCTCCACTGTGGACGCCGGGACCGTTTCGTCATAAACTTTGGGGCGTGAATCCGCAAGCCAATCTAGCGCGCCTGCTCGCGGGGGCGCGCGACAATTCGACCGCACCGCTCGGGTCCCTGGAAACTGAAGTGATGGAACTCATCTGGCGCAACGGCGCCATGAGCGTCCGCGACGTGCACGAACGCTTCGCGGGACGCTTGGCGTACACCACGCTGATGACCACGCTCGATCCCCTCTACAAAAAGTCGCTGCTCGACCGCACCAAGCAAGGCCGCGCGTTCGTCTACCAGGCGCGCGTCAATCGTGGACAGTTTGAGGAAGGCCTCGCGGCGGGACTTTTTGGTGAACTGCTCCAGCGCAATGCGAGTCAACCGGCACCGCTGCTCTCTTGTTTTGTCGACGCCGTGAGTGAGCGCGATCGCCAATTGCTCGACGAGCTCGATCGCATGATCCAGGAAAAGCGGCGGACGTTGAACGTCAGAGAGAAATCCGGAGAAAAATAACATGTTCCTCTGGCTCGGACTCTCCACTTCGCTGGCGTTGCTCTTAGCCGGATACTTGGTCCTCGCGCCTCTCATGTGGATGATCTCCCGGCGGTTGGAACGCGGCGCCAACTTTCTGTTCGCCGTCCGCATCGCGCCCGCGACGCTGGCCGCGGCGTTCGTTGTGTTTGTCTCGTGGCCGTCGTTCCTGGTGTTCGAACCGCGCGTGAACGAGGAAGCGGTCGGATGGAAACTTGCCGTCGTCGCGGCGATCGCGGCGGCGGGCGTCGCGTGGTCGGTGATTCGCTTAGTCCGCGCGTGCGTGGCGACGAATCGCGTGACACGTGAATGGTCGCGCCACGCTGAGGCGACTCAGCTCGAAGGCGTCACGATTCCCACGTATCGCTTCGATCACGAATTTCCGGTGATGGCCGTGGCCGGCGTGTTTCGTCCGCGCTTGTTCATCGCCAATAAACTGCTTCGCGCGCTGACGCCCGAGGAACTCGCGGCCGCCGCCGCGCACGAGATGGGTCACGTAACGGCGCGCGATAATTTGCGGCGGGCGTTGTTGTTCCTGCTCCCTGATGGGCCCGCGATTCTCGGGCGCCCTTCAACCAGCGCTTGGACCGAAGCGTCGGACCGCGCCGCCGATGCGTTTGCGGTGCGCGCGGGCGCTCGCGCCGCACTCGATCTCGCGTCGGCGCTCGTGAAAACCGCGCGACTCACACCGCCGGAAATATCGGCGGCGCGGCCGCCCCGCTTTCAATCACTGATGATGCAATCGCTCGTGTCGGGCGAAGCAGGTGTGGCTGGACGCGTGCAAGAAATTCTGGCGGTGGATTCGCACCGAGTCGCGCCGCGCCGCGCGCGGTTCAACTTGCTTGCTCTTCCGATCGCCGCGCTGCTGATTGGATTTTGGTCCTCGACGGCCACTCTGCACGCCGCGCACGAAGTCCTAGAGCGCTTCGTGCATCTGCTCACGTAAGTTTACAAAGTCGTCATTACGAGGAATGGTAGTAATTCCACCGCCGCGCTACGCTCGTGGGGATGCGTTTTTCTCGGGCTGCGCTGGCGTTGCTTCTCCATCTTATTTGCACCGCGATTGCGGCCGCTCAAACCACCGACACCGCGTCGATCACCGGAACGGTTCGCGATTCCTCGCACGCCGTCGTGCCGGGCGTCATCGTGACCGCGACGAACGCGCTCACGGGAGCGAAGCGCACCGCCACGACCAACGACGCCGGCCTGTTCACGATCACCGGATTGCCGATCGCCGGCGACTACCGCGTTGTCGCGACGAAATCGGGGTTCGCCGACGCGACCGCGCCTCGGCTGAAGCTGCAAGCCGGCGCGGCCGCGGAGATCGCGCTGCAAATCGGCGTGGCCGGCGCGAAAACCGAGATCACGGTAACCGGCGTGACCGGCGAAGTTCACACCGACGGTCCGCAATTGGGCGATCGCATCGAGGTGGAGCAAGTGCAGGAAACGCCGCTGCCGAATAATCGCGTGACGTATCTGCCGTTGTTGAACGCCGCGAATCGCCAGGCGATTAATCAAGGCGACGTCTTCATGAATCAGGATTTGTTCACCACCAACGGCGCGGGACGCCGGCAAGCGTGGTTTGAAGTGGACGGCTCCACCGGCAACGACAGTTGGGGACGCCAGACCATAATGTCGAGCGTGCCGCGCGCGGCCGTGCAGGAGGTCACGATTCTGGAAAATGCCTTCACCGCCGAGTACGGCGGTGGAACCGGTAGCGCCGTTGACATCGTGACGAAATCCGGCGGCGCAAATTTCCACGGATCGCTCGGCGAGACGTGGCGGCCGTCGGGCACCGAAGCGGCGCTCTCGGGATTTACCACGGCGAACGCCGCGAGCGGCAACGACATCACCAGCGACACGCTGGGACAAACCGAAGCTTCGCTCTCCGGGCCCGTGGGCGGCTCGGGGGGCAGTGACGGCCGCACGCATTTCTTCGCCGCGGGCGAGTACAGCCGCGAGGATCGCGCGTCGCCGATTATTTCACCGGTGGCGCCAGGAAGTTACGTGGGACACTATCGCGGCGGCCTGGCGTTCTTGCGCCTCGATCATCAGTTCAGCGACAAGAATACGGTTTTTTTCCGCAGCCTCTTCGACGGATTCCACGACACGAATCCGAACGGCATTGTCGGCGGCAACAGTCTGCCGACAGTGGCGCGCGTTTTCCATCGCCGGACTTTTTCGGAGGAGCTTGGCTTGACAACAATCCTCTCGACGACGCTCGTGAACAACCTGCGCGTGCAATTCCAACTCGCCGCGCCGATCACGCAATTCGATCCGGTGGTTTTCGGCACGCAATTCGTCGTGCCGATCTCGACGGGCGGCACGTTCACGAGCGGTACATCGCAGTCGGCGTTGTTGATGAATCGCCAGTATCAGGCCAACGACACGCTGTCGATGGTGAAAGGACGCCACTCGATCCGCGCGGGCTTCAACATGATCGCGGCGCATACCGGCGGTAACAGCAAGGAGTTCGGAGGCCCTGTTTTCCTGGGATCGTTCACATACAAGAGCTGCACGTTGGGCCTCGCCGTCTGCGAAAGCTCGACGTATCTCGAAAACATCGCCAACGTCGCGAGCTACACGCAGAGCTACGGCAACGCCGGCTACACCGTAAACGACGTGTTGTGGGCGGCATTCGTGCAAGACGATTATCGCGTACGCAACAATCTCACCGTGAACCTGGGATTGCGCTACGAGCAGCAAACCTTCACCGATTCACGCGAGAATGTCGCGCCGCGCGTGGGATTCGCCTACAACGTGAAGGGCGACGGGAAAACGGTGATCCGCGGCGGATTCGGAATCTACCTTTCGCAAATTGTCGACAACAACGCGGCGAATTACGCGCTCACGGGACCCACGGGCGTTTTCAATTACACCGCGGCGCCCGGTCAAGTGGGATTCCCCACTTCGATCAGTGCCGCGCCGCTGCCCGCGTTTCCCGCGGGAGCCGTGCAGCCGCTGCGCAATTTGTACATTCGCCCCGGCGACAGCTCGATCAACCAGTATCTGCCGACGAACCAACTGGTGAATTATCAAAACGAATTACTGAATCCGTACTCGGAACAGTGGACGTTTGGCGTGGAGCGCCGCTTGGCGCCCGGTTGGGTGTTTAGCGTCGACTACGTGGGCGCACACACGCTGCGCATCAATCGACCGCTTGACGTGGACGCTCCGGCATCGTTTATCCGCACCGTGCCGGGACAAACGCGCACCGCGCAAGCGGCGAATTGCACGCGTCCTTATTGGATCTGGTGGTACACCACGAACAAGCTGACGTGCAGCACCACGGCGGCGACGAATCCGCAGCCGCCCTACGCGGTGATCCAGAGCGATGTGAACGACGGCTATCTCTATTACGACGCGCTGAACGTGAACTTGACGCATCATTTCAGCCACAACGTGTCGATGTTGGCGAGCTACACGTGGTCGCATGCGATCGATAACGTCGATCCCGATACGACAGGCCAAAATCCCAACGATCCGCTGCAAACCGGCAAAGTGGAAAACGCCGACGCGATTTTCGATCAGCGGCAACGCTTCGTTGTCAGCGGATTCTGGGTCGCGCCGTTCAAGATTTCGATTGGCGGTGTGAACACCATGGCCACGGGACTGCCGTACAACTTCACGACCGGTGTGATGAATTCGGGTGACACTGGCGCGACGACCGATCGTCCTGTGATCAACGGCGTTGTCGTGGGACGCAACGCGGGGCGGGGAACGGCCATCTACGATTTCTCGCCGTTCCTTGAGCGGCCGTTCGACCTGTGGCGAGAGCGCGTGCACTTGCTGCTGCGCGCGGAAGCGTTCAATGCCTTCAATCACGCGAATTTCGTGGGCTTCAGCGGAACGTACGGCAACGGAGCGACGGCAGGCGTGGGATTCGGTGCGCCGCTTGTCGGAATTACCAATCAGCTACCCGCGCGGTCGATGCAGTTTACGGCGCGTTTTTCGTTTTAGTGGTGGGTTAGCGCGGCCAAGCCACGCCGCGCGCCCTCGGAGTCGGGCGCTTCCGCGAGCAGCGTCTGATACTCTTTCGCGCTCTCTTCGACGCGTCCGCGATCGCGCAGGTAATCCGCGAAGGCGAGTCGGGCGGCGCCGTCGTGGGGATTCAGGCGCAGGGCTTCCTTCCAGAGTGTTTCCGGCTCGGTGGAAGATTTGTCGCGCGCGGCGATCAATTTCGCGAGATTGCTTCGCGCCGAAACAATCTGATCGTCGGACTTGATCGCCCGCCGATAAAAATCTTCTGCGGCCTTCCGATTCTTGCCGCGATCCGCCAACGTTCCGAGGGCGTTCTGTGCTTCGGCTTCCTCGGGATGGCGATCACCCGCGCGCGCCAGCATGTATTGGCCCCGTTGCGCGGTGGCGAGTTTGAGTGCCGCGCGATAATTCGCTTCCGCCTCCCTGGGTCGATTGATGCGTTGATAGAGCAAACCCAAGTTGTATGAGAGATACGGGAATTTTCCCAGCGTCATCGCGTGACGATACGCCGCGATCGCGCCGTCATAGTCGCCGCGCTCGGTGAGGACCAGCGCCAAGTTATGCCACGGATACGTCCAGTTCGGCGCATAGCGGATGGCGTCATGCAGCGCGGCTTCCGCCAGGCGCAGATTCGCCGGATCTGAGGCGGCGTGCTCGAGATACGCTATACCCAACGCGTTGTAAGCGTATCCGCGCTGGCCGTCGAGCAGAATCGCGCGCTGCAGCAGGTCGATCGCACGTCGGAAATCCGCAGGGTCCCGATTCGGTCGTGGGAAAATCAGGGCGCGAGCGCGGCAGAATAACGCGCGGCTCTCGTCGAACGCGGCACCGGGCGCGAGTTGTAGCGCGGCATCAAAATCACGCGCGCAGTTCAGGAACTCGTCTTCGCTCACCGGGACTTGGTCGCCGTTCAGGTATTTCAGGATCACTTGCTGCCCGCGGTCTTCGAGGCCCACAAGTCCCTTGCGCGGCGGCGCGGCACTCGATCCCCCGCGATCGCGCCCCGTCCCCGGCTCGCGCGGCTTCGTCCCCGACGCCAACGGATCGGCAACGTCCAGCGTGATCGCCTCCGGCGAAAGATCGTCCACTACCGGCATCGACGTATTCGGTCCCCAGGCATGAGGAATTTGTTGCTCCCGCGTGAGTGCGACAACTTTTTCCTCCACGTCGTGACCGAGGCGATAGAGGGAGAGCGAACCTTCCTTCGACGGCTGGCTCATCGTCAAAATCGTGTAGTAGCTGAACACGCCGTGATGCAGCGATTCGTATTCCATCGCGCGATGCGCTTCGTCGGTGGCCATGAACAATCCCGAACGGCGCGAAAAGAGAAACGCCTTTTGCGCCGCGTTGTTCACGGCGCGCGCTTCCGTCTCAATGTAGTTGGCGTGGCAGACGTCGGCGAAAACCACGACGCGTCCATATCCTTGCGACGCTTTCGCGGCCGCCGCACCTAATTCGCCCATGCCGAGCGCGGTGGTCTTCGGATCTTGCGCGTCGGAATCGTGCGTCAGGATCACCGCGCCGCGCGTGATGGGCGCATGGCTCTGCCAGCGCTGCTCGGAAATCGGCTCGCGCCCGTGGGACGCCACGAAAATCCATAGCGCGTTATGGCGCCCGGCGTGCGAATCCACAAATTGTTTGTCCGCAAACGCGTTGATGATGGCGGCGCGCGTGGCTTGCTCGTTGGTGAGCACCAGAATCTCGCAGCCGTCGGGTTCTTGGCTGGCATCGCAAAGGTGAAGATTGCCGCCGCGCGGCGATTGGAGGTATTTCACGAACAACTCAGCATCGCGGTCGGCGAAATCGAGATCCTTGATGCCGTCGTCACCACCGTGCTGGAATTTCGACACGCCGATCAACACAGCGTAAGTTTTGGTGATGCCGATGGGACTGGGAAGGTCTGCCTCGTTCAGTTCTGCGGCGCGTCCGGAATCGGCGTTGCCGGTTCCAGCTAAGGAGGCCGCGCGTTGATCGCTTTGAACGACCAGTGCTTCGGTCACCGCGGAAGTCCACGCGGCCAACGGCCAGCGGCGGTGGATTTCGTCATACGCGGCGATCGCTTCCTCCAGGAATCCCGATTGGTGCAAACGTTCCGCCACGGCGATGCTCGCGAGGAGTGGCGGCGCAGGTCCCATTTTCTCGACGGCGATTTCCGCGTCCAAGCGGCGTTGCGCGGAGTCCGCGGAAAACCGCGGCGCGCGCCGAGGAACGGCCGCGGCGAGACGAATCGGCGGCATGTCCGGCAGCGTGCAGACGTTCGTGGGGGATCCACCGCCCGTACCGGCGGCGCTGATGACGTATTCGTGTCCCGGCGGAAGTCTCTCGATCTTTTTCGTGGAGCAGAGCGCGATGACGGTCGTCGAAATCCCCAGTACGCGATCGCCTGCGAAGAGCTCCACGCCTTCCACGACCGGCAGCGGCGATTCAATCCCCGCACGGAAGATCGCGCCGTCACCGCGTTCGAGAACAATGCCGACGGGCGTTTCCGCGCAGAGCGGAAGTGCGATGAGCGCGAGAATCGCGAGTCGGCGCATATTTTAAGAAAAAGCAATTCTGCCATAGGTGCGCCTCCGATGCTAGAAGGACGCGGGCGAGCTATACTGTGCTTTCCCGTATGCGGCTCGCGCACACAGCAACGTTCATGGTCCTGGCGGTGTGTGCGAGCGTGTGCGCGCAGAGCACGCAGGCGCTGATCACCGGACGCGTGACCAATCGCGCGACCGGCGAGCCGATCGCGGGTGCGCGCGTGTGCTACGAGAATATCGCGGCCAACGTGCAAGGCGCGCGCGACGCCGCGGCCGACGGCCGCTACACCGTGCCGCTGCTTCCGCCGGGCACGTACCGCGTGTCGGCCGGCGATCCCGGAACAGCCTGCGGGTTCAGCCGGACGATCGCGCCGCTGGCACTTGCGTCAACCACGCCGCCCGCGGCGCCGAAGTATCAAACGCGCCTCTACGATTCGCTCGAACTGGGCGTCGCCGCCGTGCTGGAAGTGAATTTTGAGCTGCGGCCGCTCGGCGACGTCTTCGATCGACACTTGTTTCGCTCCGTGCCGGGCGGACAGGAAGTTACGTTTTATGGTCCTGACGCTGATACCAGCCGTGCTGTAGCAGTGGAGCCGCTGCGCACGGGCGAGGGTCGCCTCGAAGCGTCGATTTCCACCACCATCGATCCCATCTTGATCGACAACCTGCCGCTCGCCGGCCGCGACATCTATGCGGCCATGCTTTTTCAAGGCGGCGTGAATGCCGACCCTTCCGCGTTGCGCGGGCTGGGATTTACGGTGAACGGCCAGCGCGAGTCTTCTTCGCAATTTCTCCTCGACGGCGTGGACAACAACGACTACCTGATCAGCGGACCGCTCAATACGCTCACGCCCGAAGCGGTGCAGGAGTATCGCGTGTCGGTGAACAATTTCTCCGCGGAATTCGGCGGGACGTCCGGTTATGTGGCGAACGCCATCACGCGCGCCGGCGGGAGTGCTTGGCACGGCACGGCGTACACGGTGTTCATGAACGACGCGCTGAATGCCAATGGATTCCAGGAAAACTGTGCTTGTTCAGCGCTGGGAACAACGTCGCCGCGACCGCCGCTGAAAGAAGCGCAGCCAGGATTTCAGATTGGTGGTCCCGCGTGGCGGCGATCCATTTTCACTTCGGGCGCGTTCGAATATACGCGGGTACGCACGCGCGACGACCCGCAACCGTACCAGTTACCCACGGCCGCGACGTTCACTTCATCCGGATCGAGCATCGGCGCAGGTCTACTGCGCCAATATCCCGCGAGCGCCGCGCCGGCAGGCCCCGCGGGAACCGCCGCGACAATCGCGCTGGCTGCGCCAAGTTCACTGAATCAATATTTGGGATTTTTCCGTGTTGACGGTCAAACTCCGCGCGAGGCGCATCATTTTTTCTTTCGCCTCGCCGACACAAGTTTCGATCGCCCCGATTTCTACTGGACTCCGTACCCGGCTTTTGTGTCGGGATTTCGGCAGACCGCGCTGAACCTCGCGGCTGGTGCGTCAAGCAATTTAAGTCCGCGCGCCGTGAACGAAGCGCGCGTCGCGTGGAGCCGCGATCTGCTCCGGCTCGACGATAACAGCAACGGTTTGCCGGAATTGATCGTGACGCCGACCATCGTGCCGTCAAGCACCAGCCCGTTTGCGTATCGCAATCTCGGGCGGACGTGGCAAGTCCTCGACAACATCACGATCACACGTGGGAAATCGCTCTTCAAAGCTGGAGGCGGCGTCTCGACGCGCACGCTCGACGGTTACTTGCGCAACGGCGCCGACGGCGAGTTCGTCTTCCAGAATCTCCAGACCTTCTTGAGCGACGAACCGATCGTCTACCACATCGACGTGGCGCGTAATTTGAACGCCAGCGCGCCGCTCGCCTCGCCGAACTACAACCGAACGTATCGCTATACGCAGTATTTCGGATTCGTTCAAGATTCCTGGCGCCCCGTGGACGGATGGATGTTCAGTTTCGGTCTGCGATACGAGTGGCTCGGCGCGCCGGAGAACACGGGGTCGCAGAAAGATTTACTCGTCGCCCTGGGATCGGGCACGAACATGCCCGCTGCGCTCGCGGGAGCGGCGTTTGCAACTCCTCCTTCAGGAAATCAGCAACTCTACTCCAACGATCCACACGATTGGGCGCCGCGCTTCGGGTTTTCCTGGCTGCCGTACCGCGAATCGCGGTTCGTGATCCGTGGATCATACGGCGTTTTCTACGATCGTCCGTACGATAACCTCTGGCAAACGGTGCAGAATAACGCCGTGGAACAAGCGAGCGCGAATTGCTCGCCGTGTTTTGTGCCGGTAAATTATCTCGCGCAGGCACGTGCAGGACTGGCGTCGTTTCCGAATTTGCTCGTCAACGGCGGACGCAACGGACCTCAGCCGACGCTCTTTCAGCCGGGACTTCGCAATGGAATGTTGCAAAGCGCGTTTGTCGGAGTGGAAACGCGCGTGAACTCAGCCGTCGCCGTCAGCGTCAACGCGGTGGCGTCGCGCGCGCGTGGACTCGAAACCACCGATTTTGTGAATCGCGACGATAGCGTGACGCCTGCCAAAGGCAACGGGTTCGGTTCATATGCGCCAAATCTTCCTCCATTGACCTATCGCGCGAATCAGGGATTTGAAAACTACGCCGGCTTGAACGCGCTGGTGCGCGCGCACTGGCGCGGCATCGAAGCGCAAGCCGCGTACACGTGGAGTCACGCGATCGACAATCAGAGCGAACCGCTGATCGGCGATTTCAGCTTGGAATTCGCCAGCACCGTGGCCGGCGCGGGCGCCGACGTGAGCGGACGCCCCACGTTCATCCGCCAGTTCGATAGCAACGTGCAAACCGGCAGTTCCGACTTTGACGAGCGGCACAATTTTGTTTTTCTCGCCGTCGTTCCGTTGCCCGCGTCACGCGCGGCGGGATGGACGCAGCCGCTGCTGCGCGACTGGCAAGTGTCGGCGGCGGGCACGGTGCATTCGGGGATGCCGTTTTCCGCATTCGCGTTCGACAATAGCCCCACGCTGTTCAACGTCAACGCCGACGTGATCGATCCGGCGCACGCGCGGCTTGATCATCCGGTACCCGTGACCGGAGGCGAGCAAATCCTGAACCCGGTGGCATTTCGCGCGCCGGCGCCCGGCACAACGGGAACGTCGGGACGCAATCAGTTCGCGGGACCCGGCGTGGTCACCACGAGTTTGTCGCTCAGTCGCAGCGTTGCACTGTCGCGGTCCCATGAAAGTTGGCGCTTGACGATTCGCGCTGACGCGTTTAACGTCTTAAATCACGCGAACCTGTACGTGCCGTTTCAAGTTCCCTTGCTCGGCCCGGGATTCGGTGCCGCGTATTTCGGCACAACCGGGTCGAGCAGTCAGTTTCCCGTGCAAGCGCCGTTGACGGAGACGCCGCGGCAGGTTCAAATGTCGTTACGGTTGAGATTCTAGTGCGAATGAAATCCATCATCGCGATCCTCTTCGCCGCCGCCGCCGTGTCCGCGCAAACGCCGCAGATACAGGTGAGCAATCCCAACGGTACGCCGCTCAGCCCACTCTCGGTGACCATGACGGTGCAGCAAAACTGCATCACCACCGCGATCTGCACGTTCACTTCTTCGTCTTCGTTGCTGCTTTCGATCACGACCAGCGGCACGGTTCCGATTCCGCTGCGCGTTTCGTCTTACGTGCTCGGTCCCGACGCATCGGTGGCGCCCAATTGGCTGCAAGTGACGCTGCTCAACGGAGGCTCGTCGCCAGCCACGCCGAACTTCGTCAACTTGTTTGGCAACACCGGACTCATGACCGCCAACGTGGCGTCCGACAGCGGCATCGTCACGATTTCCTCGCCGACCTTTGGCGTGGAGCCCGTGACGATTCTCGTTTACATGCAGACGTCGTGCACCGGCAACTGCCCGACGGTTACGAAACCCATCATTCGTTACTTGGTCGTGACCGGTGGCGGCACCGGCGCGCCCACGCCGAACCCTGTGCAGTTCACGCTTTCCGGCGACGATTTGCAGATCGGCGGCGGTTCGCTGAGTGGTCTGTATTGCTCGAACGCGTTTCTTAGCGTCACCGACAATCCTTCCGGAAATGTCAGCAGCACGTATTCCATCGCCACGCAAAATGCCACGCCGGCGCCGTCGAATTGGCTGACTGTGCGGAGCTCATCGGGCGGGACGGTTACGTCGGACTCGCAGTCCGATCTGTTTATCGTGTGCGGAAACTCCGCGGGACTCACGCCGGGTGCGACGTATTTCGGGAATGTCAATCTTACATACTCCAACGGCAATCAGACCAACATGGTCAGCGTGACGTTCGACGTGCCGCTGGCGATTTCGCCGTCGCCCCTTCCCACCGCGACCGTAGGGCAGGCGTACAACCAAACGCTGACGGCCACCGGCAGCAGCCCACCGTACGCATTCGCGCAGGAAGGTACGTGGCCGTCGTGGTTGTCGCTTTCCTCCACGGGAAACCTCAGCGGAACACCGCCCACGACCGGTCCGGTGAGTGTGATTGCGCAGGTCAACGACATCGGCACGCTCTACGGCGTGCAGGTCTTGAACTTCAGCGTAAATTCCGCGGTGACCTGCACATATTCGCTGAGCTCAAACGGCGGAACGTATGCGGCAACGGCGAGCACGAGCAATTCCTTCACCGTGACCGCACAGCCGTCCACGTGTGCGTGGACCGCAATGGTCTCGTCGCAATCGCCGTGGATCACGCTGACGTCGGCCAGCGGCACAGGCAGCGGGTCGGTCGACTTCAATCTATCGGCCAACACGAGCACGAACCCACAAACTGGGACCATCACAGTTGGTGGACAAACATTCACCGTCACGCAACAGGGCGCGCCAAGTCCGTGCACATATTCCCTTTCGCCGGCCTTCGCGAACGTCGGCGCGGACGCCGGTAACGGATCATTTGCGGTGACCACGCAGACTGGATGCAGTTGGACAGCCCTGGTTCAGGCGGGCGTCACCTGGCTGACGACCACGTCTTCGGGCTCGGGCTCCGGCACCGCAGGCTACAGTTTCTTGGCAAACGGCCCCGCCTTGCGCACCGCCACGATCAGCGTCGGCGGACAAACTTTCACGGTGACGCAAGCGGCGGCGAACGTGAATCCAATCTGCACCTATACGCTTTCGCCCTCGACCGTGATTCTTCCGTCGTCCACCACTCCCGGCGGATCTTTCACGGTGACGGCGCCGAGCGGATGCGCATGGACCGCGTCCACAACAACGTCGTGGATCTCCACGTTCTCCGCCGGATCGGGCAGCGGCTCGGTGGCGTACACGGTCAACGCAAACAACGGCAGCGTGACCACGCGGGTCGGCTCGATCACCGTCGGCACCGCGACGTTTTCCATCGGCCAGCCGGGAAATCCACCCTCGTCGACCACGCTGAACTACAACTTGCCCTCGACGGGCAACTGCAGCAGCAGTTTCTTCAAGGTTCTCGCGTCGCTTCCCAACGGTCTGCTTCCCACTGAGGATGAAGGCGCGTATGGATTGGTGGTTTCCGTCAATAACGGATTGCTCGCCGGCGGATTCAATCTTGGCGGCGGCTTCGACGCCAACGGCGGAACGCCGGGCTACGGCAACTTCCAGCCCGCCAATTCCACTACCGTGACCGTGAGCATCACGGCCGTAACAAGTTCCAATACGCCGTGGGCGCAGCCGTTAATGGCGACGCTTTTGGGACCGACGAAACAGCTGTTGCAAACGGTGACCCAAGTGCCGCCGTTCTCTTTTACCACTCCCACGCTCTCCGCCAACACGTTCTACACGGTTCAAGTGAATAGCCTCGCGAATGCACCGGAAGGCGCCTACACGATGTCACTCGCGACCGCGGGCGGCCTCGGCGGATTTACGGGCGGCGTCGCCACGGGTGGCAAAGCGATCCAAGGCTTTTTCGGTTACGGCGCCTTCTGCCTGCCGGTTTCTCAAAACGTCCAGGTGGTCGAGCAGATCGGTTCGATGTTCGGCCCGTTTGGCGCGGGCAATCTCAGCGTGGTGGTGCAGAACGGCTCGACGACGTATCCGCCGCACTAAAATTCTCCCGCTAGTTTCCGCCCACGGCAATGGTCGCCGCATTGCTTGCGGTCGTGTTCATCGTGATCACCAACGGATAATTTCCCGACGCCAGGCCGCTGGGGATTTGCAGATTCACTTGCAGCAATCCCACAAGACCCGCGGTCAATCCCGCATACGTCACCGGCGCGTTCACGCCGCCGACCGTCGCCGTGATCTTGATCCCCGATGACACCGCGATTCCCGACGAAGGCGCGGCCGCGCCCGTGGCCACGGTCGAGGAGAGCGCGGTGCCTTGACCGGTCCCGTACACAATGATCGTTTCTCCCGCCGCCGCGGGACTCGATGGGCCGATCAACTGGAAGTTCGCGTGTTGCGCCGCGGCGAAATTCGTACCGTAGGTGAAAATTCCCGGCGCCGCCGCAGCGACCGTGACAGGAATCGCGTTGCTCGAGACTCCGCTGATGGAAACAATCACGGATTGATTTCCCAACGCCGCCTCAAACGGCAACTGCGCGTTGATTTGCAGCGGACTCACGAAAAATAATGGCGCGTTTACGCCTCCGATTGTCACGCGCGCGTCGACGAGTGTCGTTGAAAGCGGAACGGCGCTGGCGTTTTGGGTCGCGCTCGCCAGATTCACGCCGAAAATCGAGATGATCGAGCCGGGCGCCACCGGCGCGCCGGCCGCAAATCCCGCGCCGTTCACCACCGCGCCTCCCGAAAGCTGCGGCGGTTGATTGTTCCACTGCGTCACGAACTGCGTCGCATCCAGCGATCCCAAACCCGAAGCGAGATCGTATCCAGGTCCGGCGGAAAATCCAAAAGATCCTCCAGAGAGACCCGAAGTGCAGTTCGGCGTTCCCGTTCGGCACGGCACGATGTTATTGCCGACCGTGATGTCGTGAAACACACTCGGATTTGTTCGCGCCATTCGATACAAGCCGGGATTCACGTTGCCGACGCCCGGTGTCTTCAAATATTGATTTAGCAGCACCACGAGCCCCGCGAACGTCGGGGCGGACGCGGACGTTCCGCCGGAGTTGACGAACGATCCGCCGTTGTAGACTTTGTACCCGTCGTGGGAAAACGACGCGGTGAACGACACATCGGGCAAATCGCGCGCGCCGTCGTTCGGTACTCCCGGCGCATTCTGCCACGACGGTTTCGAAAATAGCACGCTCGTGCCACCGCCGCCCGCCCACAATAATCCGCCGAGTGCGGCCGAATCGTTCCACACCATTTCCGGGATATAGGAAATCGCTGACGCGCCGTTGGCATTGTTCGTGCTGTTCCAGTACGTGCCGCTGGCGTCGTTGAATTCCGTGCCGCCGACCGCCGTGACTTCCGGAATGCTCGAAGGAAATCGCACGCCCAATCCGTTGGCTGCGATGGTCGCGCCGTTGCTGTCGCATCCCGCGGGACCGGCGTCGGTGCCCGAGTTCACCCAGGTGATTCCCTGGGCGTTTCCTTGCTGTGCGAGCAAGCGGTAGAAACCTGTGTTCAAAGTGGTTTGCTGCTCGCAGCCATTGTTCGCGCTCATGCTGACCACGGGCGCGAGATTGTTGTCGATGACGAATTGCACAGCGTGTACGAATTGATCAGCGTGTACATAGATGATCGTGGCGTTGCGCGCCACCGCACCCGACCACTCGATATCCAGGTGCGCTTCGCCCGACGCTGGGACACCGTTATCCGGATAATCGGTGTCCAGCACGACTTTCGGTACGTTTGGCGGCAGATTGTAGGTGCTGCGAAATGTCGCCACGTCGGCGAGCGCCGTCGCATCGAAATCGGTGCTGCCGGAAATCGCAATCTTTTGTCCCGTGCCGTCGATGCCCATCTGATAGAGCGGCATAACGTTGTAGATGGTCGCCCAATCGTCGGGCACAAGCGCGTGGACGCCGGCGCTTGTGGTGTTTTGCGGGTGTCGTGCGTCGTCACGGAAATCGTCGAGACCATCCATGCCCATTACCAACGGCGCCAGCGCCGCAGGGAACGCCGGCGGCGCGGTGTTCGAATAGTGCGTTTCGTTATCCACGCGATATCGATGGATTGTCGTGTGAAACGCCGTGCTCGCCTGCGCCGCGGTGCCCTTGAACACGATCCATGTCCGGCTGTTCGACACGCGATGCACGGTCATGCCTTGCGCTTCGATCCATGCCGTGATTTTCGCGATGTCGCCGGACGCGATGCCAAAGCGCTCCGCGAATTCCGTAGGCGTGATCCAGCGGTGATACTCCGGCGAGAGAGGATTCTGCTGGTCTTCGAGGAGTTGCTCGAGCGCGGCGCGTTGCTCCGGCGATGGTTGCAAGAACAGCGTCATGCCCTCGAGACGAAATCCCGCGTCGACGGGACCCAGATCGTTCGCCGCGTTCACGCCCCGATGGATTCGTTGAGCGGCGACAGTTGCACCGCAAAGGAATACGAAAAGCAGAATTGATCGCATAGGAACAACCTGACGAATCAATGTTACCGAATTATTACCGCGCGTGATATCGTTCAGCACTGGACGCATGCGCTACGGGTTTGTTCTCGACCAACGAAAATGTATCGGTTGCCACGCTTGCACGGTAGCCTGCAAGACTGAAAACCAAGTGCCTGTCGGCAGTTTTCGCACTTGGGTGAAGTACGTCGAGAAAGGCGAGTATCCTCAGACGCGCCGGCACTTCGGTGTGATGAGGTGCAACCATTGCGAAAACGCTCCTTGCGTAAAGATCTGTCCGGTGAATGCGCTGCACACGCGCGCGGACGGCATCGTGGATCTCGACGGCGACAAGTGCATCGGTTGCCAGTCGTGCATGCAAGCGTGTCCTTATGATGCCATCTACATTAATCCCGATCGCGGCGTGGCGGAAAAATGCCATTTCTGCGCGCATCGCGTGGAGCGTGGGCTGGAGCCGGCGTGCGTGATCGTGTGTCCCGTGCAAGCGATCGTGCCCGGCGATCTCGATAATCCTGATGCGGAAATCACGCAGCTTGTCGCGCGCATTCCGTCGCAAGTTCGCAAGCCGGAGCAGGGAACCAAACCGAAAGTGTTTTACCTGGGCGCGGATCAAGACGCGATTTCTCCGGGCGGCGCGACCGATATTCCCGCGTCGTACTTGTGGTCGGAGGGACCCGCGGAAATCTTGCAGCAGTTGATGGATCCGGGGCAGCTTCCCGCGACGCGCGAAGTTTACAACGTGAGTCACGGGAAACCGTGGGGCTGGCACATCTCGGCGTACTTGTGGACAAAGTCGATTGCGGCAGGCGCGGCGATCGTCGGCGCGTTTACGGTGGCGCCCTCGGCGCCGCTGGTCGCGCTGATTTTTCTCGCCATCACCACGGCGTTGCTGATCGGCGACCTCAAACGTCCCGAGCGATTCTGGCGCTTGATTCTCGCGCCGAATTGGACGTCGTGGCTCGTGTGGGGCGGATACATCTTGATGGCGTTCGGCGGAACGCTTTCGCTCTGGTGGTTTCTCGGAGCGCAGTCGCCGCCGTGGTTGCTTTTCGTCAATGTCGCGCTCGGTGCGGCGGCCGCTGGATATTCAGCGTTTCTTTTCGCACAAGCCGAGGGCCGCGACTTTTGGCAGAGCCCTCTTTTGTTGCCGCATTTGCTCGCGCAGGCGGTAATCGCTGGTGCGGCCGCGTTGGCGATGCTCGGCTCTTTCAATGTTTTCGGATTGCTCGGCGCGGGTCTTTTCTTGCATCTTCTGATGGTTGTCGGCGAAATCGCGGTGCCGCATACCAATCGGGACTCAGCGATGGCGGCCCGCTTCCTGCTTCGGCGACGCACCGTGGCGCTGGCGCTATCGGTTGTCGCGGGCATCATCGTGCCACTTGTCCTGATCGTGTGGGAGATTTCCCTTTTTTCTGCCGCGACCCTCGCCCTCATCGGACTTTATATTTACGAACACATTTGGATCGAAGCGGGACAAAGCGTCCCCTTAAGCTGATATGACGTATCCGCCATTTCAAATTCTGTCCGCGTATCCGAAGCCCGAGGAATGGGACGATTGGGTTGAGTACGAATCGACGGCTTGGCCGCGCAAAGTAGAAAAACATTATTTCCTCGTGCCGACAGCGTGCTTCAACTGCGAAGCCGCCTGCGGATTGCTCGCCTACGTCGACAAAGAGACGCACGACATTCGCAAGTTCGAAGGAAATCCCGCGCATCCCGCCAGCCGCGGCCGAAATTGCGCGAAGGGTCCGGCGACCGTCACGCAGATTCACGATCCTGAACGCATTTTGTATCCGCTGAAGCGCAAAGGACCGCGCGGCTCGGGCGAGTGGGAGCGCGTGACGTGGGATGCGGTGCTCGACGACATCGGCGGACGCATTCGCCAGGCGATCGTCGAGAAGCGCGGCCATGAAGTGATGTATCACGTCGGGCGTCCCGGCGCGGATGGCTACATGGATCGCGTGCTGCAAGCGTGGGGCATCGACGGACACAACAGTCACACCAACGTTTGCTCGGCGTCGGCGCGGCTTGGATACAACTTGTGGTGCGGCTACGACCGGCCGTCGCCGGATCACGCGCGCGCGAGATTTATTCTGCTTCTGAGCGCGCATCTCGAAACCGGCCATTACTTCAATCCGCATGCGCAACGCGTGATCGAAGCGAAAATGCGCGGCGCGAAAATCGCCTGCATCGACGTGCGGCTTTCCAACACGGCGTCGCAATCGGATTATTGGATTTCGCCGTGGCCCGGCTCGGAAGCAGCGCTCTTGCTCGCGGTGGCGCGTGAGTTGATCGAAAGCGATCGCATCAATCACGCGTTCGTCGAGCGCTGGGTGAATTGGCGCGAGTATCTGCGTGAAGTCGGCGTTGAAGTGAAGTATGAAAACTTCATCTCAGAGTTGCGCAAAGTCTACGCGAAATACACGCCGGAGTTCGCCGCGCAAGAATGCCGCATCGATCCCGCGATCGTGAAAACGCTGGCCGACGAAATCGCCGGCGCGGGCACGGCGTTTGCGAGTCACGTGTGGCGCAATACCGCCGCGGGCAATCTCGGCGGATGGCAGGTGGCGCGCGCGCTGGAGTTCTTGCACGTCCTCAGCGGATCGGTGGGCACCGAGGGCGGATTGCTTCCGAACGGCTGGAACAAGTTTGTTCCCGCGCCGTTTCTGAAACCGTCGCCGCAAAAAATGTGGAACGAGTTGTTGTGGCCGAAAGAATATCCGTTGGCGTTCCACGAGATGAGTTTCCTGTTGCCGCACATGATGAAAGAAGGCCGCGCGAAACTCGCCGTGTATTTCACACGCGTCTACAATCCCGTGTGGACCAATCCCGACGGCGCCACGTGGATGGACGTGCTCGCGGACGAATCGAAAGTCGGCTTGCATGCGGCGCTTACGCCGATGTGGAGCGAAACCGCGATGTTCGCGGATTATGTTCTGCCGATGGGCATGGCCAGCGAACGTCACGACATTCAGAGTCAGGAAACGCACGCCGGCCGCTGGATCGCGTTCCGCCAGCCGGTGCTGCGCACGGTGCAGGAGAAACTCGGAAAGAAAGTTCAGTTCACCTACGAAGTGAATCCGGGCGAAGTGTGGGAAGAAGATGAATTTTGGATCGAACTGAGTTGGCGAATCGACCCCGATGGATCGCTCGGTATTCGGAAGTATTTCGAATCGCCGTATCGGCCGGGCGAGAAGCTGACGATCGAGGAATACTATCGTTGGATTTTCGAGAACAGCGTGCCGGGACTCCCCGAGCGCGCGGCGCGCGAGAATCTCACGCCGCTCGAGTTCATGCGCAAGTACGGCGCGTATCAAGTGCCGGGCGAGACGACGCTCTTACACACGCGCGCGCTCAGCGACGCCGAGAAAAAAGATGCCGTGCCCGATGGGGACGGAGTTTTGCGCCGAGGGACGCACTGCGTGGGCGTGGAGATCGACGGCCAAGCCGTTTGTGGATTCCCCACACCATCGCGGCGTCTGGAGTTTTTCTCCTCGACGATGCGCGACTGGAAATGGGCCGACGAAGCACTGCCGGGATACATCCGCAGTCAAGTGCATTTCGAAAATCTCGATCGCGCGAAAAACGAATTTGCGCTGATACCGACGTTCCGCTTGCCCACGCTGATCCACACGCGGTCGGGCAACGCGAAATACTTGAACGAGATTTCTCATCGCAATCCCGTTTGGATTCATCCGCAGGACGCCGAGCATCTTGGCGTGCGCAACAACGAGCTCGTGCGCGTGTCCACGGCCATCGGTTTTTTCGTGAATCGCGCATGGATCACCGAAGGCATGAAGCCGGGCGTTGTGGCCTGCTCGCATCACTTGGGTCGCTGGACTTTGCGGCGCGATCAAGGCGAACGCTGGTCGGCGGCGGTGGTGGAATTCACGCGGGAAAACGGCACGCTGCTGATGCGACAGAAGGAAGGTCTGAAACCGTTTGCGTCGGCGGATCGCGATTCCGGACGTGTGTGGTGGAGCGATTCCGGCGTACATCAGAATCTGACTTTTCCCGTGCAGCCCGATCCGGCGAGCGGCATGCACTGCTGGCATCAAAAGGTCACGGTGGAAAAAGCGCATTCCGGCGATCGTTACGCGGACGTTTTCGTCGACACGAAGAAGTCGATGGAAATGTACCGCGAGTGGCTGAAAAAAACTCGTCCGGGACCGGGTCCAGAGAACCTGCGGCGGCCGTTGTGGTTCCTGCGTGCGTTGAAGCCTGATGTGTCGGTTTACAAAGCCTAGGGATCAGCCCGTACTCTTCATTCCGAACGCAACACCAGCGACCGTCAGCGCCAGCAATCGCCGCATGCGTTCACGCTGGCCCGAGGTCTTCGCATGCCGCCAGCGTTTTAGAAACTCAATCTGAATGAAGTTCAACGGATCGACGTACGGATTCCGCAGGCGGATCGATTCGGCCAGCACCGGCTGATTCGCGAGCAACGCGCCCCGCCCGGTGATGCGCAATACCATTTTCACGCTGCGTGCGTATTCTTCGGAGATCGCGCCAAACACCTTGCGCCGGACTTGTTGGCGTTTCACCAGGCGCGAATAACGCTCGGCGATGTACAGATCCGTTTTCGCGAGCGACTGCTCGGCGTTGTCGATGAGCGACGCGAAGAACGGCCAGGTCCGATACAAGTTGCGCAATTCCGCCAAGCCACTTGCATGCGAAGCCGCGAATTTCGCCAGCGCGTACCCGACGCCGTACCACGCGCTGATCAAGTGGCGCGATTGCGTCCATGCGAAAACCCACGGGATCGCGCGTAGTTGTCCCACGCCACTTTGAGGAGACCGCCGGCTGGGCCGCGAGCCGATTGTCATGTTCTCGATCAAGTCGATGGGAGTTGCTTGACGGAAATACTCCGGCAATTCCGGCGTGCCGTACACAAGTTTTTGATAGAACGCAAGGGAATCGCGCGAAAGGCGTTCCATGACCCGCTCGCGCGCCTTCTCATCGGCGGCCGGCAGGGGCAAGCATTGTGACGCGATCACGGCGCCCGTAAGTTGCTCGAGATTCCGCTGCGCGATCATGGGGTTCGAGTATTTCAGGGACACCACCTCGCCTTGCTCGGTGATGCGAATGCGTCCGCCCTGCGCCGCGTTGGGCTGCGCGCGCAAACTGCGGTGACTCGCGCCGCCGCCGCGGTCGATCGATCCGCCCTTGCCGTGAAACAAACGCAGGCCCACGCCGTGGCGGTCCGCGAGCCGCGATAGGTCGCGCTGCGCACGATACAAAAGCCAGTTCGCGGCGAGATATCCGCCGTCCTTATTGGAATCGGAATAGCCGAGCATCACTTCTTGCACGCAGCCGCGGCGCGCGAGATGCGCGCGATAGTCGGCATTGCTCCAAAGTTCCGCGAGGATCGCGGGCGAGCGATCCAGATCTTCGATCGTCTCGAACAGCGGCACCAAATCGACGCGAGCACCGGTGCGTGCGGCCATCGCGAGCAGCGCGGTGATCTCGGACGCATCGCGCGTCATACTCAAGATGAACCGATGGGCGGCGGCCTCGCCGAAATCGCGTTGGATCGCGCGGATGACGTGAAATTCTTCCTCCACGTCGGCGGGATTCGAGCGCAGCCGCGTGCTGTGATCGCGAAAATCGAGTTCGGCGAGATGCGTTCCGAAGACGCGCGCTTGCGCGATCAGTCGAGAGATGCGTCCGCCCGCCGCGCGCCGCGCGTTCTGCCGCTGGAGTCCCCGGCGGACTGCTTCCAGCTCGCGAAGCAAATCCTTCGCGCTGGTGTGATCCAACCTCCGGCGTAGCGCCGCCAACTTTCCTCTCCAATGTTCCGCCGGCGCACCGCCGCTCTCGCGCGTTGCGTGCGTGATTTCCTCAAAGAGTTTGTCGAGCTCGCGACGATAGTGATCGAGAACAAACGCGTGATGCCACGCCGCCGTCTCGAGGCTCGTTTCCGGCGTCACCAGCGGATGGCCGTCGCGATCGCCGCCCACCCAACTGGCGAATGTAAGAAACGGCCGGTGAAAGTGAATCGCCGGATACGCGGTGCGCAGTTCGTTCTCGAACGTCTCGTAGAAATGGGCCACCGTATCGAGAATCGTATGCTCGAAGAAGAACAGGACGTTGCGCACTTCGTCGAGCGGAGTGATTCGCAGATCGCGAACCTCCGCGGTTTGCCAAAGCGCTTCGAGAATCTCGTCGGTTCGCGCGGCGTCGAAGGCGTCGAGCGCCTTCAAGCGCAAGATGTGATTCAGCACCGACCGGCGCTTGGCCTCGGTGGGATGCGCCGTGAGCACCGGTTCGATTTCGAGCGCCGCGAGACAGCGCTCGAGCGTTGCCGCCGTCACACCCGCCTCGCGAAGTTCGTGAAACACGGCGCGCAGCGACTGCGGGGGGCGCGGATGCGCTTGCAAATGGCGCACCCGGGCGCGTTCCTCGCACACGTTGACAAGCTGGAAGAACAAACTGAACGCGTGCGCCACGTCGTCAGCGCGATCGGCCGAAAGCCGTTCCGAGAGTCGCACGAGTTTCGCCGAAACCGCGCGCGAACGGTGCAATCGCGCATCTTTCGAGAGCTTGCGGAAGCGCTCGACGGTGTCGAAGACGGCCGTGTCGGCCTGTTCGCGCACGATCAGTCCTAAGCGCGTGGTGAGGAAGCGGACCTCTTGTTGGAGTTGCGTGTCCAAGCACTAAGTATTGCTGTCCTCCTGAGTTCGCGCAAGGCTGGTTTACACTTACAGGGGAGACATTTTCTTATACTCAAAATAACTCTCGGCAAGACGCAAGGGCTGGAAGCGATGTCGCGCTCGGGTGTGATCGCCGCCGCGGCCATCGATCACCGGAGCCCGCTGACGCGCATGATCGCGGGCGCGCGCGGCGTGGAGGAATCGGCCGTCACGCCCGCGATGGTCACGGAGTTCAAGACCGCGGTGACGCGCGTGCTCACGCCGCATGCCACGGCGATCCTGCTCGATCCGGAGATGGGTTTGCCCGCGGCGCAGGCGCGCGCCCGCAACGTGGGGCTGCTGCTGGCCTACGAGCAAACGTACTGGGATCATCGCGAGCCGGGCATGTTTCCGCGCCTGCTTGGAAACTGGTCCGTGCGGAAATTGAAGGCCGCCGGCGCGAACGGAATCAAGGTGCTGTTGTTTTACAATCCCCTCGACGACGCGGCGCTGAATGAGCGGAAACGAATTTGGGTCGAGCGGATCGGCGCGGAATGCGCGGCGGAAGACATTCCGTACTTTTTGGAATTTGTCGGCTACGATCTCGAACGAGGCGCGGACACATCGACCGCGGAATATGCGCGGATGAAACCGAAGATCGTGATCGAAAGCATCGCGGAGTTCTCGAAACCCGAGTATCGTGCCGACGTCTTGAAAGTGGAAATGCCGGTGAACCTGAAATTTGTCGAGGGAACGGAATCCTTCAAAGGACAACGGGCGCAGTCGCGCGGCGAAGCGATGGAATGTTTTCAGCAGGCCTCGGAAGCCGCGAAGAAGCCGTTCATCTACTTGAGCGCCGGCGTCAGCGACGCGGAATTCCTGGAAGGTTTGCGGATGGCGGGCGAAGCGCGCGCGCGATTCAGCGGCGTTTTGTGCGGACGCGCCACCTGGATGGGCGGCGTCCCCGTGTATGCGAAAGACGGACTCGCGGCGTTCGAGGATTTTCTGAATACTCGCGGCGTTGCCAACATCACCGCGATCAACGATTGCCTGAAAACCGCTGTGCCATGGTATTCGCTGTAGGGCGCGCGCGGCGCCTATCGGGTGTAGCGATGAAAACACTCCGCCAGCCGCGAATCGCTCGTTCAGTTTCGAGCACCTGTCCACTTCGGCAAGTCGCCAGCGAGCGGAAATGCTATTCTTGTGCGACACAGGGCCATGAGTACCCACGACAATCCAACGGCGGCCTTACCCATCGAGGTGCCTGCCGAATTGAGCGAGGCTCTCTACAAGGAGCTTCGGCGTTTGGCTGCGTACTATCTCCAGCGGGAACGTCCCGACCATACGCTGCAACCAACCGCGTTGGTGCACGAGGCGTGGATCCGAATGCAAGGCGACCGCAAGCCGCCATGGAAAGATCGCACGCATTTTTTCTCGTTTGCGGCAAGAGTGATGCGCCATGTGCTGGTCGATCACGCCAGGCAACACCGCGCGGGTAAACGGCCAACGGCTGGAGCGCGATGCGGCCTGGACGAAGTTCGCCTGTTCTCGCTCGATTACTCCGAAGAATTGCTCATCGTGGACAATGCCCTCAATCGTTTGGCCGCTCTGGATGCGCGTCAATGCCAGATCGTCGAGTTGAAGTTCTTCGCCGGCCTCACCGACGAGGAAATCGCCGAGGTGCTTGACGTTTCCGTTCGAACGGTCAAGCGCGACTGGAAAATGGCGAAGTCGTGGCTGCAATCGCAGCTACCGTAGGTTTTCAAGGCGACGCTGATGACACCGGATCGCTGGCAACGACTCAAAGTGCTGTACGAGGAAGCGTCGCAATTGAGCGGCGGCGACCTGGAGTCCTACATTTCATCGCAGTGCGCCGGAGACGAAGAGCTGGCCATTGCTCTCCGCCAACTCATCGAAAACGATCAATCCGGTGGTGTGCTCGATCATCCGGTGGCCTCGCTGAGCCCGTCGCTGATCACCGCGTCCGCCCGCGCCTTTCAAGAAGGTCAGACGATCGCCAACAGATTCGAGATCGTTTCATTTCTTGGCAAAGGAGGAATGGGCGAAGTCTATCGGGCGTTCGACCGGGAGTTGGGGGAAGCGGTTGCTTTGAAGACGGTGCGGGGGGACGCCAACGATCGCGAAGGCCTGCTCCACCGGCTTCGCCAGGAAGTACGCCGGTCGCGGCGGATTTCGCATCCCAACGTCTGCCGCGTCTACGACATTTTCACGAGCGCCGGCGAGGAAGGTCCAGAGCTTTCGTTTCTCACGATGCAACTGCTGGACGGTCCCACGCTGGCCCAGGTTCTGAAAGAGCATGGTCGAATGACGCCGGCGGAGGCGGAACCGTTCGTGCGGCAGATCTTGGCGGGGTTGTCGGCCGCGCACCAAGCGGGAATCATTCACCGCGATTTCAAGCCTGGCAACGTGATCCTGTCGACGGGCGCCGACGGCGGCCGGTGTGCGGTGGTCACCGATTTCGGACTCTCCGCGGAAATTTTGTTGGCGCAGAACCGCACGCGGACGCTTTCCGCTGCCACAGTCGCCGGCACACCTGCCTACATGGCGCCCGAACAGTTCCGGGGAATGTCCAGCACTGCCTCCGATATCTATTCGTTCGGGGTGGTTCTGTTTGAAACGCTGACCGGGACTACTCCGGCGCCCAACAACTCCGATCTTCCCGGCGATCCCTCCGATGTGCTTCCGGCATCGGCTTTGCAAATGCTCCACGGAGTGCCCGAGCTCTGGTCGAGCATCATCGTGAAGTGCTTACAGACCCGAACACAAGATCGTTTCGTGTCCGCGGAGGAAATTCTCGCTGCGATCGAACGAGGGACGGTCTCCGCGCCGGGATCCCGCCGGTTGAGCCGCCGAACCTACATCGCGGCGATTTCCACCGGAGCCGCGGTGACACTCGCGGCGATTTATGGTGCGCGATACTCGTGGAATTTCGGGCAACCAACTCCATTGTTGGTGGTCCTGCCATTCGCGGCTCACGGCGGCGACGCGGATGCCCGGTTGGTGGCGGATGGTCTTACCGACGAACTGATCGAACGCCTAAGAAAAAATGCCGGCTTGCGCGTCATCGCGCATGGTTCGGCCTTTCGGTACACCGGGTCAGCGGCGGAACCCGTGACACTGCACAAGGAGTTGGCGGTGACCCACATGGTTCTGGGATCTGTCGAGTCGCAGGGCGCACAAATGCGGCTCACCGCCTCATTGCTCACGGCGCCAGGCGGGAAACAAGTTTGGACCCGCTCGTATTCCGAGCCTCTCAGTTCCGTTCTCATCGTCATGCGCGACATCGCGGACGAGATCGCGGGTGCGCTAAGGATTTCTTCGAAGAACGAAGCCGGTCTGCAAAGCGCCCAGCTCTCACCGAGCGAGTTGGAGGCGCACAAGCTCTACCTCAAAGGACGCTTTCAGTGGAGCATCCGGACCGAAGCCAGTTTGCGCCAAGCCATCGACGACTTCCGCGAAGCGATCGCGATGGATCCCGCTCACGAGCGGGCTTACTGCGGGTTGGCGGACTGCTATGCGCTGCTGGGATTCTTCGGTTTCTCGCGCCCGAAAGACGTCATGCCCGAAGCGAAAACAGCCGTCCTGCGAGCGCTTCAGTTGAACAGCAATCTGTCCGAGGCCTACACTTCGCTGGGTTTGATCCAGAGCGTCTACGAATGGAATTGGCGCGAGTCCGCGCAGAGCTTCGAGAAAGCGATGATGTTGAATCCCGGCTACACCGTCGGTCTCGATTGGTATGGCCTCCATCTGGCTTGGACGCAGCAGCCGGAATTGGCGCGATCCCACTTCGAGCGCGCGCTGCAACTCGATCCATTTTCACCGGCGATCAATTCGCATGTGGCGTGGCTCGAGTTTTGGAATCGCGACTACCCGCGCGCCGAAGCGCAGATTCGTCACACGATTGCTTTGAATCCCGCGTCCACCGCGTCGTCGACCTATTCGCTGCTGGCGCTCATATGCGCGCAACAGTCGCGATTCAGCGAAGCGCTCTCGTCGATTCAGCGGGAAGCGAAACAACAAAATCCAGCCAGCGCCGACGCCGACTTGGCGCGCATCTACGCGCTGGCCGGACAACCCGATGCCGCCGCCCGGGTCATGCTGCAGGTGGAAGACGTTTTCAAGGATCGTCCTGATCTCGGCGTGCCGATCGCTACGGCTTACGAGGCCATGGGAAATGCGGACATGGCATTTTCTTGGCTGAATCGCGCCATGGAAGAACATGCGAGTCAAATCGCGTTCCTGAAAGTCGATCCGCGGTTTGATCGCTTGCGCGGCGATCCTCGCTATCAAGGACTACTACGGAAGGCGAACTTCATCCTCTAGCGGCCTTCACCGCCGCTGAGCGCGAAATCCGCAACGGATGGCTCGCGCCAAAGATCCGCGCCGGAGATTTCGGAAAACAGCGTGGGTCTGCTGCCACCCACCGCGCATCCCGCGAGACCGATGGTCGCGGCCGCCAACCCGAGATTCTGAATGATGCATCCGGCGCCGAGCAGCATCGCGCGATAGGCGATGCCGTCATATTGGCTGCCGAATTTCTCGATGTCCGCCGTGATCACCAACATGACATCCGGCTTGCCGTCCCCCAATGTGAGGGCTAAACCATAGTGCGCGAGCAACGAGTCGAACTGGCTGGAAGGAGGCGCGATCGGTTGCAGTCCACAATCCTCGGTCTCATAACGGTAGACGCCCGGCAGCAAGTCCAGACAACGATGCACCAGCACATAGATGCGATAGCCGTAGATCCCGCCGCCGGAAGGATACGGATATCTCCCACCGATCCCATGGGTGGCATGGCGGGGCGCCGCCGCGAGCCACAAGACACTCGACAACTCCCCCAGCGACAATGGTTGAAGACCGGGCCGGCGTTGAGAGCGCCGCGCGGCCAGAACCATGCGGAAGGGCGAATCCATTTGTTGCATCAATGGAAGCGGAAAGGTCAAAGGGATCACCGGTGGTCTTGGCGACTGCGGGCCCGGAACGGCGATCGGTGCTTGCAAGTTGCGTCCAAAGCGACCCCATCGGCGGGCCAAGCGGCTGGAGGAATGGAACACCAGATCCGCGAAAGACCACCCAGCGCGGCGATGCGCCGACAATTCGCCGCTGGCTAAGTGACCCGTGTCGGCGAACACTTCGTCGAGCAGGCGCCGTGCCACGGAGGGCCGTGAACCCGCAGAATCGCAGGCCGCGCTCATCACTTGCGCCGCGAGCGGCAAATCCACAACGACTTCCGCCGATGCTCCAGGTGCGTGGATGTGAACTTCTCCGCGGCCGGGTTGGAAATAGATATCCGGATGGAGGCGCCGTTTGGGCGATGCATCGGGCACGTCGCGATCGGTGAATATTACCGGCTCCAACGGGAGAATCCGCGCGATGCTTTTCTTATCCAACTGGACGGCGTAGCTAATAGCCTGCACTTGCTTCAACGTGGCCAAACACGCGCGAAGAGTCTCCCGTAGCGCGAGACCGCCACGCGCCTCGGCCAGGGCGTAAAACTCGACTTCGGAAATGTTCTCGCGCTCGAGCGCCGCCAGCACCTCGGCGAGTCGCGCGTCGGCGGGGTCGACGTAAATTTCCTGACGCAGTCCAGCTGCATGGATGCCCGATCGCCCGAGTCTCTGCATCCGAACACCTTCGGGACAGCGGAGTTGGTAGCGAACGTTCATGACGAAGCCTCGATATCCTCGACAAGACGATACATGGGCGCCGGGTCGGAATTGTAGAGGCCGGGAACGATCACCCGAACATTCAAAAACGCCGCGCTCGGCGCCGTCAAATCGATCAAGAGGAATTCTTGCCCGCGATCCGACAGGAGCTTTGCGGCGTGAGTCACGCTCTTCACGGCGCTGGATTCGGCAAACGACTGGTAATCACGGGCGTTCTTCGGCATGGTCCAAGCCACCGATCGTTGCCAATCCGGCCCAATCTCGGCTCTCAACGAACGGCTGCCGAAGCGCATCGTGTCGCAGCAGTTCAACGCCATCCCCATCTCGAGCGTCGCACTGGTGATCGCCGACAGCGCGTCGAAGTGCGCCGCCACGCCAAGGACGCCGCCCGATCTGTCCCTTCGACACGACATCGCGACGAACGCCGGGATTTCTGGAATGCTGGTGATGTCCAGAACCACCAAGCTTCGCCCCAGTTGCCCCAAGTATTGGCGTACATCCTTCAGAAAGCTCGATTCAAAGGTTTCCGCACGAACAGGCCGGGCCGGAAGCATCGACCATTGCCACCGCCGCAAGGAATCTCGCTCCACCAACTCGAACAATCCATGCAGAATGGCGGACTCGCGATCAGACCCGGAAGCGCACCCGGTGGAACTAGCGATGATCCTCTTGGGCCGATCATAGTCGACGAAACAATAATCCGCGGGAATGTAATGGACTCGGCCGGAGATGAGTGAGTGAGCGGGCGTCCACTCCCCTGGGCTGTCGTCGTATCCCGGATCGCCGGGAGGGAGCAGCTGCCACGGAGGGACGGCGGCGGGTCCCAGTTGGGCGAAATGAATTTGCAGGCATCGTTGGCGGTCGATAACCATGCTGGCGCGCTCCGCGGCTTCGGCCCGGCACCCGGTCCGCGCCGCAGCTTCGTTGAAGCCGCGTCCGTAGACGTGGAATCCCGGCCCGGCGAGGCCGAACGGCGCGCTCGGCCTGGGTAGAAAATCGATGCTGGTCCGGTAGGGAGCCGCGGAATCGCCAAAGACGGACGGTCCCGCGGTGGCCCTTGGCCGGGACTTTTTTCTGCGTGAACGTTGTTGCAAAATCCGCGCTTTCGTCAGATGGTTGAGCGCCAACAGCGTGTGCGCCGCGCCATGTGCCGCGCCGACTGCGTCCAGGATCTCGGACAACTTCAATCCCCGTAGAAGCGCCAGTCCAAGATCCCGGTAGATCGCGCCTTTCCAAACGTGAAATCTTTCTGGCGACCGGAAGACGGTGTCCTCAGGGCCGAGGATTTCGAACTGACAATCGTCGGCCAGGACCGGCTCCGCCGGAACCAGCGAATCGATTAGCGAAGATTCCATGCTCTACGAAGCCGGTGGAGTTCTCGGCTTTGCTTTCCGTCGGACCTTGCGCCCGCTGGTCGGCTTCGGTGGCTGTCGCTCGCCGGCCCTCTCGGTTCCCTGGTCAGGTGAAGTGTACAAAGCTTGGAGCGCCGGCGAAGTGTACAAGGCTTGGAGCTCCGGCGAAGTGTACAAAGCTTGGAGCGCCGGCGAAGTGTACAAAGCTTGGAGCGCCGGGGAAGTGTACATGGCCTGAGACGCCGGGTGAGCCGGTGAAGTGTACAAAGCTTGGAGCGCCGGGGAAGTGTACATGGCCTGAAACGCCGGGTGAGCCGGTGAAGTGTACATAGCTTGGAACGCCGGGGAAGTGTACATAGCCTGAAACGCCGGGTGCGCCGGTGAAGTGTACAAGGCTTGGAGCGGTGAAGTGTACATAGCCTGAAACGCCGGGTGAGCCGGTGAAGTGTACAAGGCTTGGAGCGGTGAAGTGTACATGGCCTGAAACGCGGGGTGAGCCGGGGAAGTGTACAAGGCTTGGAGCGCCGGTGAAGTGTACATGGCCTGAGAAGCCGGGTGCGCCGGGGAAGTGTACAGAGGTTGAAGCGCCGGGGAAGTGTACGGGGCTTGGAGTGCAGGGGAGGTGTAAAGGGCGTGGAGCGCGGAGTGGCTCTCCTTTGGCCCAAACCATGGCTCGATCAGATTCCGCGCGGCGGAATGCAAATCCTCGGCCGTGAACCCGTCCGCAGGCGGCTGGGGAAGCACGAAATGTCGTTCCTGATCGCTATCCTCGTGCACGGTGATCTTGGCGTTCGGCGGCAAATCCAACAACACTTGCGCGAGCACCGTTCGGGGATCTTGCATGAATTGCGCTTTGAACGCGTGATCGGTCCAGCATTTCGCGATCAGCGCCGCTAATTTCGCTTCGAGACTCTTAGTCATAGGCAACCTCCAAGGGGGGATTTTGGAAACCGTTCACGGACAGCCAATCTGCACCATTACCTCGCGCGCCGCGCGCTCACCCGACCGGATCGCGCTGTCCATCCATCCCGGCTGCGGTGTCGTATGATCGCCCGCGAAATGAATTCGCTCGACCGCCGTGGCCGCATTCGGATACAACGTCGACATTTCTCCTTTTTCGTAAAACGCGTACGCTCCGAAAGCCCAAGGTTCCTTGTCCCAGCAAACCGAAGCGTATTTTTTTTCATAAAGACGTGCGACGCCGGGGATCACCCGGTCCATCTGCTCCAACACCACTTGAACTCGCTCCAGTTCCGGCAGTGCCGCAAGCTGCCGAGCGAACTCGCCCGCCGTGTACGACTCCAAGATGCCGCGCGAGGACTTCGTTGGCACGCCTGGATAGATGCCCATGACTTGCTGATCGGTGTCGGCAGCTCCGTTCAATCCCATGTCTTCCCAAACACGCTCTTTGAACTGAAGAAAAGTCCTCGTCACCGAGGTGTTCCGTTGTTGCGCGATGACCTGCGCGGTTTTCATTGGCAACTCCGGCGTGAATGTGATTTTCCGCAAGACCGAAAAAGGCACCGCTACGATTAGGTGCGTACAAGTCGCCGTCTTCCCATCGCCATAACTCACTGTATAGCCGGTTTTGGCGGACGTGATGGCGTGAACCGGCGCCTTGTACTCGATGTGGGGCGCCAGAAATTGGGCCATGGCGCGCGGCAAAGTATCCGATCCGCCGGCGATCGACCCTGAGGTTTGGAATCCGCGAAAGCCGACGCCGTCGGCGATGTGCTCAAGGGCGGAATCCACAGCGAAGCCCTCGCCATCAAGGGAGTTGAGACCTAATTGAATCAAGGCGACTTCATCCGGCGTCGCGTGCTGCTGCTGAAGCAGATCCGCGACGCTCATTTGGTCGTACTTGTAAATACTGGCATCCGGCCAACCGGCGTCCCAGGGATCTCCGACTATGGTCAGGAACTTCCCTATGAAGTCGTTCTCCATATCGCCCGGAGCCTTGTCGGCCTTCGAGCCGGGGAAGCCGTGCGGCCACACATAGGTCCTACCCGATGGGCTTAATCTGGAGAAAGCGCGCCGGCCACGGAACAAGATGATTTTCTGCAAACAGAAACTCCGGGTCACCGGCATAACTTCGATCTTGAAACGAAAGAGATAGGCGGCCAAGCGATAGTGGATATTGGGAACATACTCGCCGCCGAATTCGACGTATAAGTCATCATCGAACACCGGCGCTCTGACTGTCCTGATGCGACCGCCTGGGACCGCACGCGCCTCCAAGATTTTGAAAGGGACTCCCGCGTCCGTCAAGAGGCAGCCGGCCGTCAATCCAGAAATCCCAGCTCCGATAATCAAAACGTTATCCGCCAAGCGCCCTCCGTTGTTTCGAGGTGGACACAATACAAAGTGAGACAGGTATTGTCAAATCAATTCTGTTTCCGGCACTAGTTTCGGACGTGTTTTGCAACGAATTCGTGCCACACTCCATGCGTGACGATTGCGAGTATCGGTAGCTACAGTTTCCCGGTCGGCCCGAGTGGGACCGGAGGCGAGCAAGTGCTGGCAATGATGGATCGCGCCATCGTTGAGCGCGGCTGGCGATCGATCGTGGTGGCCGCCGAAGGATCCCGCGCGGCCGGACAAGTCGTGGCTGCGTTCCCTGGGGGCTTTGATCCCCCCGAGAGTTACGCTGAAATTGATGCCCGGATTCGCGACGCGTGTCGCCGCGCCGATGTGATTCACATTCATGGAGTGGGCTCCGAGCGGTATTTCCTCCATCATCAAAGTCCGGTGATTGTTACGCTTCACGCGCCCGCCACTTTCTATCCAGATTCGAGCCTCTTCGCTCCTCATTTCCGATTCGTAGCCGTTTCCCGATATCAATCTACAACGCTGCCTGTCATCGAATCCCTGCGAATTATCGATAACGGAATTGATCTTCAGCGTTATCGTCCAAGGCTGGGCAGGCGAACAAACCTTGTCTTCATCGGGCGAATCTGCCGGGAAAAAGGGCCGCAGATCGCCTTGCGAGTGGCCCACCGGCTGGGACTCCCGTTGGTGATCGCCGGCGCCATCCCGCCGTTTCCTGGCGCTGTGGAATTCTTTCAACAAGAGATTCTCCCGGGCCTAGACGACCAACGCCGTTATGTCGGCGCGATCGGCGTGGACGAGGCCGTCCAGTTGCTGTCCACCGCGCGTTGCGTACTGATGCCAGCCAGTTGGGCGGAGACGAGTTCGCTCGTGGCCATGGAAGCGATCGGTTGCGGAGTGCCGGTGGTGGCATTTCCAGCTGGTGCATTGAGCGAGATCGTCGAACACGGAGTCACAGGATTCTTAGTGTCCTCTGAAGACGCGATGGCTCACGCCGTTCCATTCACGTCGCACTTGTCTCCTTATGCGTGCCGCTTGCAGGCGGAACGGCGATTCGACAGCCGGCGCATGGTCGCCCAATACCTTGCCGGCTACGAAAGCGTACGCGCGGCCCGCTGGTAACTTGAGAGTGTTGCTGGATTGAAGCCGAGAGGCATCGCTCCAGGTTCCCACGTGCTAGGGATCGCAGAACCGTAGATATTTCGTCCGTGCAACATGTAGATCCAAAGTCCATCACCATCGATCGCATGCAGCCGAAATCCGGCCGCGATTGTAGCCTGCAGGAAACTGGAATCCTCGCTGTATTGGACCGGCGGATATTGGGCGCCGATTTCCCACACAAACCTCCAATAAAGTAACGTGCCGGGATGTACGCGTCCCAAACTGCGCAACTGTTCTGCTTTCGAGGGCGAAAACATGCCTCCATCGTCAAGCCGCAGGATGTGCCTCGGAGTCAAACCAACGATGTCGGCATGGCCATCGAGAAGTGGTGACAGTTGACTTGTGAGGCGCATCGAACCGGACCAATCATCGTCGTCCCATTGGCAAATAACGGCCCCTCTAGAATGCTGCACGGCGAGATTCCGCTTCGCTCCAAGTTGCATGGGCGGCGACCTTACATATCGAACGCGCGGATGGCCTTGAACCAAATCTCCGACCGGATCGGTGCCATCGTCAATGACGACCAACTCCAGAAACGGATAGCTTTGGCGCTCCAGCGCCTGAAGCGCCAGCGGGATGAACGCGCGTCGGTTCGCGGTCGGCATGATACACGAGACCAGCGGCTGCGGGACTGACCTTGGGGAGCTCAACGCGGTTGATCATAGCATCGCTGGCCCGATCGAGCGGGATTCCGAACCGCTGTGCAGCGGCTCAACCACGGGCGACCGTGTCTCCTACCGGCCGTGTTTGAATTGGACGGCACACCTGCATTCGCGATTCGGGAAAAGCCGCCGCGAATTTCTTTTCGCCGACCACAGTTGCCCGGCAGCTATGCCGGCCGCGGGTCAAGCGGGCCGCCGGCGGACACCCAACCGAATTGCAGGCGTTCATCCCGCCGATGGGCGTGAAGCGGTGCCGGAGTACGGTGCTCATGCGGCGCAGTTTGCTCTCCACGCCCTTCACGGAAAGCCTGGTGGTTTCCATCGCCGAGAGATCCACGGCCGTGGCGCCGTCGCGATAGTAAAGCCAAAACAAAACGCGTTCGTCGTGTGAGAAACCTGCGGCCAGTAGCGCAGCCTCGCTCTGGTCGAGGAAGATCGGCCAGTGGAATCCTTGTTCCGATGTTCCGGGACTTGGCAGTTCTCCCAATGACTCGGAGGGAACACCGGCCCCGCGCTTGGCGGCACGGCTGGTCCGCAGTTGATCCTGAACGGCATTGGTCGCAACGGTTTTCAGATACCCATAGAAAGCGCCTTCGTGTCGAGCCTCGAACTGTCCGAGGAGTCGATCTCGATTGGCGTACATCTTGAGGTATACCGCCTGAACTAAATCGTCAACGAGGTCCGGCGCAACTCGCCATTGGCGAACGGTCCTCCGGACCACTACGACGATTAACGGATGGAAGCGGTCGACAAAGACGTTCCACGCTTCGTGATTTCCCGTGCGACATTCCTTGATAAGGTCTTCGACGGACTGCTGTTGTATGCTCATACTGCCAGTAAGCGCAGCGCCGCCGAAAAAAGTGCCAAACATTCCGGCTAAATCTGACGACCTGCCGGGATTCCCGCCGGCCGGCCTTGGAAGTAGGCTTGAGCTTCACTCCGGGTGCCGTGCCCAATAGCTCCACCAAGAGCTCCACCGTGAAGGGCAGGCCTAGCACCGGTCACGGGTCTTCCGTTGTCCACCGCGGGTGCCCGACACTGCCGCCGACGTCAAGCGCAGCGGCCGTGGTATACTTCGCCAAGAACCAAAGTTGAGTCTCCAACGCTGAGCGGGAGTAATTCAGCGGTAGAATGCCAGCTTCCCAAGCTGGACGTCGCGGGTTCGATTCCCGTCTCCCGCTCCATCCTTAGACCAACTTAGAACCGGCTTCTAGGCAGCCTCTCCCCAAACGCTCCATTCCCGAATGGATCCTTTCTGATCGCGTGACCCATTTTCTCGACTTTTAGCGCAATAAGTAAATGTACAGCCAATTTCTCCGGTTGACCTGAGTAATTTCCGCATTTTCACGCGGAAATCCCCCCTCATGGTAGTCCAATTATTGTTGATTTGGTAAAAAGGCCTTTAGCCCATCGTGGAAAGACGACGTTGGGGGACACCCTTGATCCACATAGGGATTAACTCAAATAGGGGGAGAAAATTACCATGGCTAAACAATCGGCCGAACCGTCCGCGCACGCGCCGCATCGGATTCGCTGTTTCACGCGCGCGCTCAAGAACGCCCGTTTCCTGCAACAAGCTGCTCCGGCGACCTTCGCCAAAAGTACGAGAGACCACGCTTTCGGTACCGGCCTGCCGGCCGTCGTCCTCCAGCGCTTGCATCTTTTCACCCACGAATCGCCCGAGGTTCAACCGCACCCGGAACTCGTGGAATTCCTGAAGAAGCAGACCGTTCCGAAGCCGAAACGGATGGAAAGGAGACAGGCATGAGCGCTCTATTCAGCGGCACCGTTCACCTCGTGCAGATGACCTACGTACCGCAAGGAGGTTCGCCCACGGGCACTTCCATGTCGGACATGCAGATCATCCTGCAATACGCCCAAAAATGCATCGTTCCAATCACGGAGATGGTCGAGCAGTTGTACGGGACTACGAACACGTCCATTTCGCCCACAATTTTGACCTTTACGGCGAATATGAGCGGATCCACCTTCGGCGACGGCGACCTGCAAGGCTGGGTCAATCAGATTGTCAGCGACAATAACCTGCCGTCCGATTCGATGATCGTGGTGACCTGTCCCACGGCGAGCCTCGACGGCGACGGCACGATCTCACAGAGTGGCGGCTATCACAATATCGCCAACGTGCCTTATGCCATCGTCGGAGTTTTGCAAACGCCGGTGACGTCGAACGATCAGGCCGACCAGTATCAGATGGGGATCAGCCATGAGATTGCCGAGGCGATCGTCGATCCGAAGGCCGATCACAGCAACCCCGAGGTCGGTGATCCTTGCTGCGAGAATTGTTACGGCAGCAGCAACTTCTACCGCGTCTATTTCGACGCCCACAACGACTACTTGGGCACCAACCAGGCAACACCGCCCGGAGGCTTCAACTTCGACTACTTCATGGCGACCGTAACCAAGCCGGCCGGCACGGCCGACTGTCCGGCGCCGGACGCGGATTGCAACTATGCCCCAGTGCCGCAGAATTTCTATTTCGTGGTCGACAAGAGCACGTTCGGCCGCGACGAAGTCAACGACACTTTGAGCTACCCGACCTCTTTCTGGTTGATCCTCGACGGCTATTCGCCGAATGGTTTGGCCGGAGCCACGCCGCAACTGAGCGGAGCATTCAGTAGCAGCAATATTCCCGGCTTGACCATCACGCCGCATCCTCCGACGTTCGATCTCGGTTCCATGGGCGCGGACGGCGATATTCCCCAGAGAATCCGCTTCGCGTACGACATCGCGTTCACCATGAACTCGCTGAATGCCTTCCCGGCGCAAGGCAACCCGCCGCTTGCCTCCGAGTTGGATGCGTCGCTCCAGGTTCCGACGCCCAATAGCCCGCTCACGGCGCAAACGGAATTCTTTTTGGGCGCCGGAAACGACCCGTATTTCTCAAACGTCAGTCCGAACGTCGGCAACGAGTTCTACCGCAGCCGCGACTTGCGTGTGTTCTCGGCGAACCAAGCGAGCCCGGCGGTTATCAGCGGTCCGGGTACGCCACCCGTGATGAACAATTTCACGGTATCCGGAGCGTACGATTACATTCAAAGCGTGATCACGTATCTGAACCAGCAGATTGGATACTTGAATCCCAACTTCACGCCGCCGACGAATTCCGATCCGCTCGATAGCTTCCTGCCGGCACAAGGGAACGCCTTGATCGCGGACGGATCGGTGACGCCCACTTCCGGAGGGGATGCTAACTTCAACTTCGCGATCGCCCGAGTGCGCTTGAAGGGACAATCCGGCATGGCGGGCGAGGCTCCGAACGTAAAGGTCTTCTTCCGGATCTTTACTTCGCAGACCTTCGACACCGATTTCATCGACCAGGTGTCGGCGGTTTCGATGGCCGACCCCAACATCACCTATCCCAGCGTGAACACCAGCGACCCGCAGAGTCCGCTGCCGGGCACCGACGGCAACGGCATGGTGAACGGCTCGTCGCTGCCATGCTTCGCCACAAACGACTTCGTCGCCGGACCGACCGACTACAACAACAACGGTCCCAACAATCAAACCGTCATCATCCCTGACAATCAGACCGACACGTGGGCGTACTTCGGATGCTTCCTCAATGTCTACGACCACAACAATCTGATTGGCGGGCAGAAGCCGCAGGTTTGGCTCGCGGGCGGCACCCACCATTGCCTGGTGGCGCAAATCGCGTTCCACGACACGCCGATCCGCAACGTCAACGGCGTGATCGAGACTCCCGAGAACTCCGACAAACTGGCGCAACGCAATCTGACCATGCTTCCCGGAGGGAATCCCGGTTTCCCGGCCACCCACCGCGTCCCGCAAATGTTCGATGCGCGGCCCAGTCCTGCGCCGCAAAGCCAGGATCCCCTCTCGGTCCTCGCCTATCCGGACGAAATCATGATCGACTGGGGCAAGGTGCCGGTGGGCAGTGTCGCGACGCTCTATTGGCCGGCCGTGAACTCGGCATCCGTGCTGCAACTGGCGGCCCAATTCTACGCCAGCCACATGCTGGCCGCCGTGGACGCGCACACCATCCAATGCCAGGTGGTCGGCAAGGTCACTTACATCCCGATTCCCGTTGGCACGGGTGGTAGTTTCGCCGGATTGTTCACGGTGGACTTGCCGCAGGGAATCAAGGCCGGCAACGAATTCAACATCGTTGTCCGCCGTATCACCACGCGGCAGTTGACGACCAAGACCAATCCTGCTCCGCCCGTCCTCCAGAGACACGTGAAGGGCGGACTCGTGAAACTGGAGCAGCAGGCGCCAAAAGTGCTGGTGTGGCGCTATATCACCGGGACTTTCCTGTTCCAGATTCCGATCCAAAAGGAAAGTCTGATTCTGCCGGTCGACGAGAACCTGCTGGCGATCTTCAAGTGGCGGCTCGGCTTGATTGGTCCACACAACCGCTGGACGCCGGTGCTCGAACGGTTCATCGCCTATCTCGTGGCACGAATCCTGGCGATGGGAGGAAATCCGGCACTGATTCCGCCTTCGGCCAACGGCTACTACAACCCCAGCCATGGAGGTCACGGCGGCGGACATCCGGGCGGTCACGGTGGTGGGCATCCTGGACACCCCGGCGGACATGGCGGTGGCTTGGGCGGCGGACATGGCGGTCATCCTGGCGCTCACGGTTGTGAGTTGCACGCGTACACGGGCAAAGTCTCCGACATGGTCTTCGACCGCTTCGGCGACTTTGAAGGCTTCGGACTCCACACCGAGACCTGCGAGGAGCGCCGCTTCCACGCTCACGAATCGGAGATGCAGGCGTTGATCTATCGCGCCTGGACCGAGCGTTTCGTGATCACCGTGTTCGTGGAGCACGAGGAATCGCATGAAGTGGCATCGGTAGTCCTGCGGCGCGCGCCACGCGCGCTGGGGGATTAACGAGTGAGGCAGGTTGGGCGTCGACTCCGGCGCCCAACCTGAAATTGTTGTACCAACGCAGGACGCGGAGCGCGCGCAGCGTATTCCAACGGCTTGCGCTGCCGATCTTGGTCTCCATCTCTAACGGAATACGTTCGGGATGAAGAAGGTTCAGCGGCCAGCGCCCGTTCTGATGACGGCGCGCAATCACGATGTGGATGGCTTCACGGACGCGGCTATCCGGTTTGATCCCGGCCTTCCGTAGATAGTCGAGTCCGCGCAACACGTCGTAATGCCAAAACGTCGGGAACGAGAATCGTAACCAGCGCTCGTCGATGACTTGGCCGGTGCGAAGCGAGCGGAACATGCGGCGTTCCAGGAGATAATTTTCGGCGCGTCGGCGAGCCCTTGTGACAGCCGCCGATTTGCGTCCTGTTCGTTCGTAATCGAGCAATCCTTCGAGCACACAGATGGTGGTGTGAAACGAAGAGCGCCGGCTAGGAGGACGTTTCGGCGACAAGAAGGGCCATGCTTCGCAGTTCCAGCCGCCATCGTCTAGCTGTTCGCTGAGGAGTCGATTTGCGAGTGCATCGTTGGGTTCCGTGAAATACGCACCAAGGCCGAGGATTCTGCCGTTGATGCAGGGCTCGGTTTCGCCGTTAAAGTAAGGCCGGTTGTCGAGCCACTTAAACACCAGCCGCTTCTCGATGCGGTCGATCATTTTGCGGGCCTGCTTGCTGGCGGGGTCCAGACCGAGGTCCTTCAAAGCGATGAGACTATTGAGCGTAACCAGGTCCCACTTCCGCGGCTCGCCCCAGTAGCCGCCAGGAGACTGAGCGGCGAGAAGTTGGGCTCCCCAGCCGTCGGTGGCAATGCGCGAACGCTCGGCTGCAATGGCGTCGGGAGCGTCATCGGTCAGGTCGCTCATGACCTGCCAACGGATGGCGGGGTCGGTATCGAGGAGCCATTTGATGTGTGCGGGCCGGGGTGGATAATCGCGTCGCGGCATTGGTCCGTTATAGCACGTGCTCTCGCCCTGTTTGATGGCCTACAATTGGGCAGGAACCGCGAGCGGGATCCTAAAGCGACGGCGTGACTGCGGGTTCGATCCCGTCTCGTGCTCCATCCTTTGAAA
Organism: Terriglobia bacterium; assembly: GCA_021325275.1. Lineage (GTDB taxonomy): Bacteria > Acidobacteriota > Terriglobia > JAJPHL01 > JAJPHL01 > JAJPHL01. Next base: position 125,755 of record JAJPHL010000037.1, read on the forward strand.
CATGCTTTCGAATCCGATTTCAGCGAAGATCGTCGACTTCATCGAACGAATCGGACTGCCGGTGTGGTACCGCGCCATCGATGATCCCACGGTGCTGCCTGGGATCGATACGCGAGACGGTGGTTTGGTGATCGATGAAACGAGAATGCTCTATCCCGGCGATTTGCTGCACGAGGCCGGGCATCTCGCCGTGCTCACGCCCGAGGAGCGTAACGTGAGTCGTCCCGATCTCTCCCAGCCCGCTGGCGAACTGGGCGCGATCGCCTGGTCGTGGGCGGCCGCTGTTCATTTGCAGATCGATCCGCGCATCGTGTTTCACCCGCACGGTTATCGCGGCGGATCGGACGCCCTCATCGAGAACTTCGAGGCCGGCCGTTTCATTGGCGTGCCGTTCTTGGGTTGGATCGGATTGACCAGCGTTCCAACGTATCCGCAGATGCGGATGTGGTTGCGTGCGTCACCGCACAGCCAACTCTGATCGCATGGTCCAACCGATTACATCAACGTGGTCAATGTGCGAGAACCGATCCTAGCAGTACGCGCAGTCCATTCCAAAGAATCTGCACTCCGATGCAGACCAAAAGAAAAGACGATAAGCGCAGAATCACGTTCATTCCGCTCGGTCCCACGGCGCGCGCCAAGCGATCCGCAAAGGCATAACAAAGGAAGACGCTCAGCGCGATCAACACGGATCCGATGACCGCAGCAATCAGAGTGAGGGGATGAAAGCCCGAATGGTCGGGTGCGTTCGCTCCCAACGTGATCGCCACGGAAATCGAACCCGGCCCAACCGTCAATGGCAATGTCAGCGGATAGAAAGCCTTTCGCAGCGGATCTTCGGCGCTCGTGTCGCGCCGCACATCACGGCGCTCGTCTTGGTCCGGACGTTTTAACATGGCCCAGCCGGTGGAGATCACGATCAATCCGCCGCCGACCTGCACGACCGGTATCGAAATGCCGAAGAAGGAGAGCACATGCGTCCCAATGAAATACGATCCCAGCAAAAGAATCCAACTATTGATCGCGATTTGCCAAGACAGTGCGCGGCGCGCCTGCGCGGGATAGTCGCTCGTGAGAGCCAGGAACATGGGGCTGCCGCCCAGCGGATTCACAATCGGAAACAACGCGCTGACAATCAGGATGACGCTCTTGGCGATTTCGGTCACGGTTTCTTCAAGATATCACCTCTCGAAAACCGGCAACGGTTCGCGCGAAACGGGCGTCACAAGAGCGTATGGCCGATGGGCGAGTCCTCGTTGTCGGAGCCGGGCCAACCGGTTTGAATTTGGCGCTGAGTTTGGCGCGGCGCGGCGTTGCGGTCCGGTTGATTTCCGACGCCAGCGGTCCAGGTGAACACTCCCGCGCGATGGTCGTGCAGGCGCGCACGCTCGAATTCTACGACCAATTCGGTTTCGCCGACGAAGTCGTGCGAGCCGGAATCCCGGGCGCGAACGTTCATTGGAGAGAAGGCGGCCCGGGCGGTCACGAGATTCGCTCGGTCAGTTTCAAGGATTTAGGCGAAGGCCTCAGCCCATTCCCGTTCCCGCTGAATTATCCGCAAGACGATCACGAGCGATTTCTCGTCGACAAGCTGCGCGAGTCGGGCGTCAACGTCGAATGGGGATCGCGCCTCGCGGGCTTTGAGCAACTTCCTCGCGGAATCATTGCCGCCATCGCGTACGAGGGCCGCACCGAGCACGCCGAGTTCGCCTACCTTGGCGGCTGCGACGGCGCGCACAGCGCGGTGCGCGAGACGTTGGGTATCGGATTTCAAGGCGGCACGTACGAGCAGCTCTTCTATGTCGCCGACGTTAAGATTAATCGGGGATTCGATCAGGATTTGTACTTCAACATCGGTGAACACATTCTCACTTTGATGTTCCCGGTACGGTCGAGCGGAATGCAGCGTTTGATCGGTCTCGTGCCGCCGGAGCTTTCCACGCGCGACGATTTGAAGTTCGAGGACATTCGCGCGCAGCAAGAACAACTGTTGGATGTGAAGGTGACCGAGGTGAATTGGTTCTCGGCGTATCGCGTGCATCATCGCGTGGCCGAGCATTTTCGCGCCGGCCGGGCGTTTCTGCTGGGCGACGCCGCGCACATTCACAGCCCCGTGGGCGGGCAGGGAATGAACACGGGGATCGGCGACGCGATCAACCTGGGATGGAAACTCGCGCAGGTGTTGCAAGGCCGTGCCGCGGATTCACTGCTTGATACTTACGAGCCCGAGCGCATGGGTTTTGCGCAAACATTGGTCGCCACGACCGATCGCGCCTTCACGCCGATCGTCGCCGAAGGACTCAAGGGTGAGATTACGCGAAAAATCCTGGGGCCGCTTTTCGTGACCGCTGCCACGCGATTCGCGCTAGGACGACACGCGATGTTTCGCCTCGTGTCGCAAACGCGGATTCATTACGCGGATAGTCCGCTGAGCGAAGGACGCGCCGGCGAAGTGCTTGGCGGCGACCGCCTGCCGTGGTTTCGCATGGACGGCACAAGCAATTTCGCGCCGCTGCGATCGCTCGACTGGCAGGTGCACGTTTACGGAAAGATCCACGACGCGCTGGTCGCCGCTTGTCGCGAGATGAGTCTGGCGGTTCACGAATTCCTCTGGACCGACGCAGCCGCCGACTGCGGACTTCAGCGCGACGCAATGTATTTGATCCGCCCCGACGGTCACGTCGCGCTCGCTGCGTCATTGCAAAGCGCCGAGATCGTGAAGAATTTCGCGGACCGTTTCGGTCTCCGGTTCACGAATCTCCCGTGATCCGTCCCGCTTCATAGGCGATCGTCGCCGCGACGCTCATGAGTCCGAGCACGGCGACGCGCAGCGGTCCGTAGCGGGCATCTCTCGCGGTTCGCCGCACGATTTCCCAGCGTTGGCCGAAACCGAGCGGACGCGTCTGACTGAGCGTTTGAAAAACCGCGTAGCTGCGGCCGTACGTCCACATCTTTCCCAGCCAGTCGCGCGCGCGTTCGATCTCCAGGTGACGAATCGCCATAGTTGGAATGTAGCGCACCGCCGCGCCGCCGTACGCTTGCACGACTTTGCTGACGAAAACTGTGTCGCCGCCGCGCTTGAGTTCGTGGAATGGTCCGATGCGGTCGAATACTTCGCGCCGCGTCGCCAGGTTGTTCGTGTATCCGTACCAGCAGTCGTGCGCGCCGCCTGAAAAAACGTAGAGCGCGCGTTGATGTTCATAATCGGCGGCAATCGCCAGCGCAAAACTCTCGTGCGCGAAGCGGCGTCCGCCCTGCGCTACCGCCACCGATTGACCGGAGAGAGTCTCGGCGATTCGTGCCAGCCAATCCGGCGCGACTTGGCAATCGGAATCGGTAAACGCCAGAATCGCGCCGCGTGACGCGCGGACGCCGGCGTTGCGCGCCGCGTAGGATCCGCGCTTTGTCTCGGTGAGCACTACGACGCCGGGAAAACGCCGGGCCACCGCGGCGGAATCGTCCTCCGAGGCGTTGTCCACCACGATCACTTCATAGCGATCGCGCGGGAACGACTGTGCCGTCAAGCTCTCCAGGCATTTCGCTAAAAAGCCAGCCTGATTGAAGCACGGCACGATTACGGAAATGTCCAGCGGCATCGGAAGGCCAACTCCTCGACGGCGCGGCACACGGCGCCTACGCACCATAAGACGAAACGATTCGCGAGACCCGCGCGGTATAGCCAATCGAGCACCGCGCCGGGAATATCGACTTCATGCGGCGTGAGCCAGCGTCCGGACTTTTCCATGTCGAGATACAGGCTGCATGTAGTACACGGAATATCGTCGCGCGACGGTTCGTGACCCTGCAGCATGCCGCGCGCGTAGCGCATCTTTTCCGAATTTGCTACCACGGTAAGTTCTTCGGTGAACGCATTGCCGCCGAACTCGCCCCAAAAGTTTCGACAGCAGCCCAGCACGCGGCCGTCCCAATTCACTTGCGGGAAGTGCCAAAGCTGGCGGCAGATCGATCGCATGTAGTCGACGCCGTATTTCTCGCGATAGTCGTTGCGGCCCTGAATTGTACCAAGTTCGATTTGCACGAGGTCATTGGCTTCGTTCCACGCAAGTTTCACGCGAAAGCGCATGCCGAGACTTTGCGCCATTGCGCGCGCTGCCGCGATCTCTTGCTGGTTGTGCGGAAACGAAATGAATTGCCAAGTGAGTCGCGGATACGGCGAGCGATAGCGCGCCTTGAACGATTGAATCTTGCGAATGTTCGAGATCACGGTGTCGAAGTCGCCGCCCACGCGATAGCGTGAGTAAGTCTCCGCGCTTGCGCCGTCGATGGAGCAGGTGATCCGGCGGAAGCGAAACTTGGCGAGCGCCTCGAGCGCTTCGTCGGACGCGGTGTTCAAGTTCGCGCCGTTTTCAGCGGTCAAATGCACGCCGCGCTCGAACGCGCATTGCATGATCTTCGGTAGTTGCGGATTCAAGAACAACTCGCCGTAGTTGCTGAGTTCGATGTGTCGCAAGGACGGATTGCGATCGAGCAACTGTTCGAACGCTTCCAACTTTAAGTGGCCCGTTCCGATGACTGGGCCCGTTTCGCCCGTGGCCGTGGGACACTCCGGGCAGCGAAGCTGGCAGGCCGACGTCGCTTCCAAGCGCAGTCTTCTCGGTCGGACGGGCGGCCGGACTGTCGCATCGCTCATGCCCGACATTGTATCGGCTCTTCTGATCGCGTGCGGCGACCATTCGATTGTTCGAGCGCCAGCAGCAAGCCTTGCACTTCGGCCATCGTCTCCGCGGATTGCGCCGCTTCGAGGAACGCGAGTTCATCCATCTCGTCCGCCTGCGGAAAGAAGCGGCGATACAAGTCCAGCTTTTGTTGTTCGCACGCTTGGCCGAGGTACAGTTTGTAGTCGATTCGCCCCGGACGCAGCAACGCAGCGTCGAGTTGCTCGATGCGATTGGTGGTCATCGCGAACATCACGCCGGCCGGCGCGAGAAAACCGTCGAGTACGTTGAGCAGGCCGGAGAGCGTCACGCCTTTGTCCGGCGTGGTGCTCTCCTTGTCGGCTTCCGGCGTTTCCGCGCGCGGTGCACGCGCCTTGCTGCCGCCCATGCAATCGATGTCTTCAAACAGCACGACCGAGTGTCCCGGCACTTGACCGACGGCATGCGCCAAGCTGCGATCGTTGAACTCGGAAAGATTCACGATGTAAATCGACATTCCGAAGTGCGCGCCCACCGCCGACACCAGTGACGTTTTTCCGGTTCCCGGAGGGCCGTAGAGCAAATAGCCGCGATGATACGGCACGCCGAGCAACTCGTAGCGCTTCTTCGAGCGGCGAAAGCGCGCCATGTCTTCCAGCAGCAATTCTTTATCGTCGTCGCGCAGAACTACCGAATCGATCAGCCGTGGCGCATAACCTTCCAGCCAATCCCAGCCGTCGTTGTAGACGTACAAAAGCGACCGCGGACCATTGCGCTTCTCGTGAGATCGCACGACGTCCTCAACGAATCGTTGAAGCACGATGCGGTCGCGTCCTAGCGTACGAAACGTCAGGGACTCCAGTCGACGCATAACCGCGAAGCCTTCACCGGACTTTTCGGTCCGCGAGAACCATACTTCAAACGGGCGTCCCGCGAACCAGAACCAATGCTTGCCCGGCGCGGGAATCATCGCAATGCGATCGTTGCGGAGTTTCGTATCGAGGTCCACGCGACGCACGCGCTTGGTGAACGCTTGATCGAGAAACCACTCCTTCACCCACACGAAGGCCGCGTCATCGTCGGAGACGGTGACCGTCATGGTTGTTTGGCGAACAAACCAATCCCAAACGATTTCAGGAATGGCGCGGAGCCACATGCTCACGGCTCCCACGATCATCAACACCAAGCCGCCGGACGCAAATTCGTTCCGGCTGCTCAAAACACTTTTGAGAATTTGCCACATACTCGCTTTTTCACCTGTGCGTCGACACACGCATTGCGTCGACAGTAACGTTGTAGGTGTGCAGGAGCGAAAGCGGCGAGTGTTTACTTCAGGACAAACGACGCCCAGCAACTGCTACCTATTCGCGGCGGTTTGAGATTCGCGAGTTGGATGCGAACAAACATAGGGACGTCTCCAAATTTGATCCGGCCGAAGGTTAGCGGGCGAGAAGAAACGATACCACAAGTGGATTCCAGAGGCAAGTGTACGGCAGCAGGAAACGAGTGTGGCGCGCTGATCGCTTCAGTTTTCCGTTGGCGTCCGCTCGATGTGGTCGATCACCAGGATTTCCACCGGCAACTTTTCCGCCTGCAAGCGCAATCCTAACTGCTCTTGCAACGCGGTGAAGATGGTCGGTCCCGCGTTATCCGGTGGAGGCGCCGCGTCAGGATTTGCCGCGGCGTTTTCTTCGATCGGTGACCACTCCAGCTTGATGTCGTAAGCGCCTTTCAGTCCGGTTTGGTCCTGCACCGGATGATCCATGCGCGTGGAGAGCCAATCCGCGAACTGCCGCATCGATGTTCTGGTTGACGTCACTGAGCCGCGTCCGCCGGTCGTCGAGCCCGGCCCGGGCTCCACCTCTTTGAGCTTTGCGCCGGTCTTAACCACGACCAAGGCGTATGCGGAAAGGGTTTTGGTCTCGCGGTGCGACGCCAGTTTGAAGCGGTCCACGAGCAGCGCCTGCAACATGTTTCGCATTTCCTCGCGTGAGCCCTGCGCGGGTAACTGGGCTTCAATGTCGAAGCGAACGGTATCGAGCCAGTCAGGTCCGGATAGTGAGAAATCCTTCACTTGGTAAGCTTGCTCGATGATCGCTTTCAATGGCACGTTGGTCATCACTAGCATGCCCGGACGGCCACTGGTGCGCGAGCTTCGATCGCCGGATGTATTCAACTTGATCGACGCTACTTCGAATGTCGCCGGTGCGGACGCCGCGGACGCGTTGGGGTCCAGGCGTTTCAGGTGGACCGGCATGGTCCGCTCGGGATCGCGGCCCTCGGCGGGCATTCGAAACGTGCCGTCGAGCTCGCCGGACGAATCGACGTGCAGTTCGAGCTCGAACTTGCCCATGTGCAGCGCCACGTGATCGCCATCGATTTTGCCGGTGAACGGCCATTGTTCGTTCTTGTCAGGACCGCCCGTGCCGGTGAGTTTGTCGCCGTCTTGTCTTAAAACCACATAGAGCGGTCCGCCGGTCCAGGTGCCCGAGAGGTCCACGGCCGGCAAAAGCGCGCCGACGACGAGACTGAAGGCCAAGACAATGGTTGTCATGACCGGCATAACGTAGCCGGACAAGAAATGTTGCCGCCAATCGCGCGCTGACTTCTACTGCACCGCGATCGTGACCACATTCGATGTCATGCCGCCGACGGAAATTGTAAGCTGCACCGCGCTGCCCGCGGCCACGCCCGAGGGAATCTGCGCGTTCACCTGACACAGCCCGACGAACCCGGGCGCGAGCCCCGAGAACGACGCGGGCACGCTCACGCCGCCGACGGTCACCGTGACCGCTTGCGTTGTGTTCGCGAGGGGATTCGATGGTCCCGCAGCGCCCGACGCCGGAGCGTTCGTGACCGGGCCGAGACCGTTCGCGTAAATCGTGATGAAGTCGCCGACATGCACGGGCGCGGCCGCCGCGCCGGGGATCGATCCTGTGGGAGCGGCGAATGCGCCGGTGACGGCGTTGGTGATCGCGCCTTGTCCGGTGCCTTGTCCGTTGATTGCGAAGATGCCGGGACCCACCGGCCCCAGTGTCAACGGTTGCGCGGTGCTCGATTGCGTGCCGGTCGTGACGGTGACCGTCGTCGTCGTTTGTCCGGCGACCTCCCAGGGAAGCTGGAAATTGATTTGTCCGGGTGATACGAAGAAGAGCGGCGCGTTGATCGATTTGCCAGCGCTTGTCGTTAACGAAACAGATGCGCCTAGCAGCGAAGTGGGCAAGGGAATCGAGCTGGCCACCATAGTGTCGGGCGCGAGATTTGTTCCAAACGTCGAGGCGATTCCACCGGGCGATGGGGACGCGTTCGGGTTGAACGAACCGTTGACCGTGCTGTTCGGTGGGAGAGCCGGTGGGGCTTGCTGAGTAATCACGAACAATCCCCCGGTGACGTAAACCCCGGAGAGCCTCGCTATCGGGTTCGCTGCACCAATGACTACGTTGGCTGTTCCCGAACCCGTACCGCTGGTAGGGCTGACAGTCACGCCGCTCGAGGGCGAGCCGAATACGACTCCGGCAGACGCTGTCCATGTGCACCCCGGTTGGGTCGTGACCTTCAATAACTGGTCTCCGCCGGCGAGGCCCAGGTCGATACTAGTATCGTCCGGCGTCCAAGCGTAGGTACAACCTGCTGCCTCCTGCGTAACCGCGATCGTGGCGGAGCCACCGTTGCCATTGACATTAACGGTCGCGCCTCGGATCTGACCATTGCCGTTGTCTTTGACGGTTTTTATTACAAAGTTGGAAGGCCCACTCCCTGCGGGATTGACTAAAGTCAGCCAATCCGGAGGCGTGCCGCCAATCGGCGCGACGCTTGCGCTCCAAGCGCAGTTGGCCTGCGTGGCGACCGCGATGTTCACCGAACCACTTATGGTGAATCCCCCGCTGTTGATCAGTGAGGTCGGCGGGAGCGTGGCCGAATCCGGTGTGACGGTCAAAGAACTGCAACCCAAAAGCGGTCCCGATTTCGCCGGTGTATTATTCTTCCCACTGCCTTGCGTCGTGGCATTTCCTAGATTGAACGTCGCAATGCCGGCGGGCGAGCGGAATGCTTGTGCAGACATCAGCGGTCCCACCCCGCTTACGTTGAATGCCGTCGCGAAATTTGTGGTACAAGGCTGACTCGGGCACGCCGTACCGAGCGCGGGTTGCACAGGATTGCTCAGCGGCAAGTTCGTCGAGTTCGTCGTGCCGCTGACGATCGCGGTCACGTTGCCCGAGGGCGTCGAGAAGAATCCGTCGATTCTCACGAGCGACACGCTGTTGTTGCTATTGGGCGGCGGTCCCGCGCCGGCGAGCGTTCCACCTTCATTTCCCGCGAGAATAATCCCGCCCGTGCCGTTGACCAGTGCCAAATCGGTGGCGATTTCGTCGCCGTTGCCGCCGTAGAAAGTGGACGCAAGGAGTCCCGAGCCGTCGGGTTTCACGATCGTAAGAAACGCATCGTTCTTGCCGGCGTTTTTCGCTTGCAGCGGATTCAGCGTCGGAAAATTCGCCGACGTCGTGTTGCCCGCGACGAAGACATTACCGACGGAATCCAGCGCCACACAGCAGGGAAAGTCGCCGCCGCTGCCGCCGAGAAACGTCGACCACACGAGCGCGGATCCCGCCGGATTGATCTTCGAGACGAATCCCGGCGTCGGCCCGGGCGGGGTGGTCATGAACGCGCCAGCGGTCACCGGAAATTTGCTCGACGGCGTTTCGCCGACGACATATGCATTGCCGGAAGCGTCCACGGTGATGCCACCCATCTGCTCGTTGCCGAAACCCATCAGCGACGCGTAGACGACGCTGCCGGTGGCGCTGAACTTGGTCACGAATCCGACGAAAGTGGAATTGGATGGTGTGGCGCCGGTTTCAAAAGGTCCTTTGACGGGGAAATTCGCCGAGCGGGTGATGCCGATCAGATACGCGCTGCCGTCGCTGCCTACCGCGATTTTGTCGAAGAAGTCCGTGCCGCTTCCGCCGAAGTACGTCGAGAACATTAAGCCCGATCCATCCGGCTTCAAGCGCGAGAGGAATCCGCTGCTGCCGCCGGACTGCGTCGTCGGCAGCGTCGCTTGATTCGCGTTCACTACCGGAAAATCCTTGGACGCCGTGACGCCGGCGACGTAAATGCTGCCGTCGGAGCCGATCGCGAGGTCGGAACCGAACTCATCGGCGCTGCCACCCAGGTACGTAGAGAAAGTCACGGTTTTTCCATCCGGCGCGAGCTTAGTGACGAACGCGTCGCGACCTCCTGCGGCGGTTGTGCGAAGGGCGCCGGCGCTGGTGGGAAAATTGGTGGAATTCGTCGTGCCGGTCACGTAGATGTTGCCGGCGGAATCCACTTGCATGCTGGAGAAGAAATCCGTTCCGTTGCCGCCAAGATAGGTGGAGAACGATATGCTGGGATCGATGATCAGGGGACGGGTGCGGTCGTACGCCGCAACGCGAAAACGCACGCGATGGCCGCGGACTACGTACCCGCCGGCGATTGGCCGACGCCCGCCGTTGCTTTCCTGGTAGATCACCGGGCGATGCAGGCGAATCGCGCCGAGAATCAAATCACCTTGTGGCGTGATCTTCATCTTGCGCGCGCCTTCTAGCGAAAACGCGATGACGCGCGGATCGGCGCCGGGCGCCACGATGAAGTCGTATTCGAGGTCGCACGGATTGCCGTAATAAACCAAATCGATGCCCGGGTAGACGCCCGTGTATTTCACTTTGGCAAATCGCGCGACGCCCGTGTGCCAGCGCGACGGATCGCTGCCGATCAAGTAGTGGCTCGCGCCCGCCAGAGGATCAATGCCGGATAGTTTTGCTCGTGGACTTGCGCCGTCCAGGACGAAGCGCACGCTCGACGTGCCCGTCTCGAGCACGTGTTCGCGCGGCGTGAGGAACACTGTGTATCCTGGGCCGCGGGAAAGGAATTTCACATCGGCGCCGGTCTGGCCTTGATTGGCTTCGAAGGCCGATGGCAGCGCGATTTGCGCATGGACGGAAGCGAGCATCAAGACGCTCGCGGTGGCGGTGAATCCCCGAACGATACCGAAGGACATGGCATCTCCTCCCCGTAGCGGAGTTGAATCGGCAGAAATTTGGGGGGACGCTTTCACCCTAGCCGATCCTGGTGAAAGATGAAATAGGACCGAGGCGGGCCCCCCGGCGTCGACTCGCGTCTGTGCAAATCTGGAATCTCATCCAGATTTGCAGAATTCCTAGCGGTCCGACTCAGAAATCATTTCACCGCGATCGTCGCCTGATTGCTGGCCACGCCGTTTTGCGTGATCACCACCGGCACCGTCGACCCTGTCGGTACGCCAGTCGGAACTGTCGCGTTGATTTGGTAGAGTCCCACGTAGCCGGGCGCAGGACCCGCGTACGCCACGTTCGCTGCCGGAACAGCCACTCCGCCGATTGTGACGCTCACCGCATTCGCCACTTGCCCCGCGACTCCTGCTTGCCCCGTCGCTCCCGGCGGCGTAGTCGCACCGAGACCCGTGGCGAAAATCACGATCACGCCGCCGGCGGAAATCGGATTTGTGGAATCGACCACCGCGTTGGCGGCGTTCAGAATCGCGCCTTGATTCGGCGCGCCGTTTTCGGCGGCGATGAAAATTCCCGGATGCGCCGCGCCGATCGCGATGGTTTCCGGCACGCCATCCACTTCCACGCCCGTGGACGAAATCGCGCGCGGCACAAGTTGCGCGGTCGATCCCGGCGTTACTTCGAACGGAACTTGCGCGTTCACTTGTCCCGTTCCGGCGTAGAACAACGGCGCATCGATTCCGCCGATGCTCAGTTTGATTCCGCCGAGCAGCGTTGGCAGCGGGAATCCGCTCGGTTGATTTCCGTTGCTCGAAGCCAGGCTGCTTCCGAATACGGAAATGATCGAGCCCGGCGCCAAATCCGCTCCCGACGCGAAACTTGCGCCATTCACCACCCCTCCTTGCGCAACCAAGGGAGGAGGCAACGGATTCGACGTCACTTGTCCGTTGATCGTGGTGATCGCCGACGCGAGCGGCGGATTTAGCGCTTGAATCGTTACGCCAACTGTCGCCGCAGGAGTGCCCGGTTTCCACGTAGCTGAGAAAATGCCGCTTCCGACGTCGGCCAGCGCGAGGGGCGCGTCGCCGTTCGAGAAAGTGGCCACTACGGTGGCTCGGTCCAGAGGATTTCCGCAATCGTCGGCCACTTGCGCTTCCAAACTCACGGGCCACGCGGCATTGGAAGTGAAATTACTGTTGAGTTCGCGCACCACCATCAAGGCCGTCGATGGCGTGCACGACGCACCGGCAGGCGCCCGCACCGATTGCGGTTCGTTGGAAGACCCGAAGGCGAGGAACAAAATCGTGACGTCTTGAGCGGGCGATCCATCACTCGGAACAAAGGTGACTTTGCCGATATGAAGGCCCGGCGTCAGTCCCGCGGGATTCATGGTAATCGTGACCACCGCGACTGGCGCGAGCGTCACGGAACTCGGGCTCACTGATAGCCAACTCGCTCCCGCGGTTGGTCCGAACACCTGCGTGCTGACGTTTGCTTGCACGGCGAAAGGCGACGACGTGTACGCCGTCACCGACGCTTGCGCCGGGGCGCCAAATCCCGCGAGAATCAATCCCTGCGGATAAACCGCTGTGATCTTTGGCGCGGTCGCGACATTGAACACCACGCTGACGTACTGCGGCGAATTCGTTGCGCCGCTCGCGGAAACCTGAATCAGTCCATAGTAGACGCCGACGGCGAGCCCCGCGCCGTTCGCCTGCACTTGCAGCGTGGGAGGAGCTCCCGAATGCGCGCCGGTGAAACCGGACTTCGGCGAAATATTCAGCCAGCTGCCCGATACGACGTTGGCGGTCCAGTTGAGCGTGGCGGAACCGGAGTTCTCCACAAAGACGCCGTTACTCAGAGCGAGCCCGCCCGAGTATCCATTGATTTGCAGGCCGGTTTGACTCAGCGTGAGCACCGCGCCGCTTGCTTCCACCACGAACTGCACGCTCGTTGTGAGCACGCTGCCGGTTGGCGGTGTGACGGTGATTGTGCCCGTGTACACGCCGGCGGACAAACCTTGTGGATTCGCGGTGACGTTCACCGTCGATGCCGTGGCCATCGTTGCGGTGCCCGATGTTGCGCCGAGAGTCAGCCAATTTCCGCCGGTCGTAGTCGTCGCCGCGGCCGTCCACGCCAGGCTGGTTCCTCCCGTGTTGCCGATCGAAATCGCTTGCGTGATCGACAACGTTGATGACGCTTGGAATGTCAATTTCGCCGGCAGCAGCGTCAGGTGGCCCGCCGGCGCCGCCGTCACGGTGAGCGATACGTTCACTGTGGACGTGGTCGTGCCCACTTGCACCGTTACCGTTCCCTGATACGATCCCGCCGCCAGACCTTGCGTGTTTGCCGCGACCGTCAGTGTCACGGGCACTTGTCCGGCGGAGGGCGTGACGCTCAACCATGATCCGCCCGACACCGTGGCCGCGGAAGCTTGCACTACGATTCCCGCGGTGCCGGAAACTTGAATCGACGACGAAGGCGCCGCTCCTTGGGGTACCGAGAAGTTGAGCACACCCGGTGAAACCGCAACCGTCGCGGCGATCGCGCTGATCTTGCGGACGCGCATGTTGTCGGTATCGGCCAGCAGCAAGTTACCGCCGCCATCCACGGTGAGGCCGGAGCATCGCGCTTGCGCGTTGAAAGCGGGGCCGCCATCGCCGGAGAATCCCGTAGGATTGTCGTGCACGATCGCGGTGAGCGCGCCGGCGGGCGATAATTGGGCGACGCCTGCGTAGCTCGCGCCGGAATCATTGCCGCGGAAACAAGTGTACAAGTTACCGGCGGCGTCCAGCGCCAGGCCCTCTGGCTTTCGGTTGAGTGAAGCGATCGAGAGCAGCGTGGTGATCGTACCGCTGGCTGATACTTGGCGAATCGACTGCGCGCTGCTGTCGGCGACGTAGATCGTACCGTTTGAACTGATCGCAATTCCTGTAGGCGACATTCCCGCGTTGGTGGCCGCTCCGTTGTCGCCGGAACTTTTGCCCTGGCCGTTGCCGGCGACCGTGGAAATCACACCGGACGTGTTAATTTTGCGGACGCGATTGCCCGCGTAGTCGATGAAGTATAGATTGCCCTGCGCATCGCTGATGAGGTACGCGGGAAAATTCACCGTCGCCGACGTTGCGGCGCCGCCATCGCCGGTGGAACCGGCCGTGCCGTTGCCGGCGATGGTAGAGATCGTTCCATCCAGCGCGATCTTGCGGATCCGCTGCCCGAGATCGCTGACGTAGAGATTGCCCGCCGGATCGAGCGCCACTGAAGTCGGCGCGCGAAGCGTCGCGTTGACCGCCGGTCCGCCGTCGCCGGTGGAGGTGGCCGCGCCAGTGCCGGCGATGGTGGAAATGTTGCCGTTGGTGTCGACTTTGCGGACTCGGTTATTGCCGAAATCCGGGATGTAGAGATTGCCGGCCGCATCCGTGACCACAGAGATGGGGCTATTAATGTACGCCGACGTCGCTGGACCGCCGTCGCCGCCAAATGAGAACGCGCCGCTGCCCGCCACGCGGTTGATCGCGCCGTTGCTGATCGCGCGCAAGAGTTGAGCGTCAGCCAGGTAGAGCTTGCCGCTCGAGTCGACCGCGAGATCGGTGAGTCCCGCGAAGCCCGCCGCGCTGGCCGGACCGCCGTCACCGAAATCGACATTGATGGGAATGCCGCCGGACAGTGTGTTGATCGTGCCCGCGGCGGTAATCTCGCGAATCGCATTATTACCGCTATCGACGAAGAACACGTTTCCCGATGCGTCTACCCAAATCCCCGTGGGACCACTGATTTGCGCGCTGGCCGCCGGGCCTCCATCGCCAGAGTAGCCGTTGGTTCCCGTTCCGGCGAAGACCGTTGCTGCGCCGTTCTGCTTGAATCGCCAGATCTGATTGTTCGCTTGGTCCGAAGCGTAGATGTAACCGGTGGTGTTGTCGTAGGCGATCCCGGAGAGGAAACCGAAATTGATGACGGTGGGAAATTGGATCTTGCAAACCGGGCAGTTGGGACCGGCGATGGTGATCACCATGTTCGCGGTCGCGCCGTTGTTGTTGAAAATCTTTCGGATCGAGTTGCCGTCGGCGAAATAGAGCGCGCCGCTGCTATCGAACGTCATGCCGTTGACGTTGTTAATCGACGCCGCCACGGCCGGTCCACCGTCGCCGTTGCCGCCCGTGCCGGGACGCGCGCCGTTACCGATGACCGTGCTGATGACGTTGTTGGCCACCACTCGAATGCGGAAATTCCCGGAGTCGGCGATAAACACCGGTCCTTTCGGACTGACGCGAACCCAGGTCGGTTGATTCAACTGCGCATTCTGCGGCAGTCCACCGTCGCCTGTGTATCCGGCGATTCCGTTGCCCGCCACGACGCTCAGACTTCCGCTGGAAAGGTTGAGGGCCAACAGCAAATGGAAGTACGAGTCGACGAAAAAGATGTTATTCGAACTGGTGTCCACCGACTGGATGGAGCCCAGCGGCGCGTTCAGCGGATCGGTGCCCAGAGGCCGGTAGGTCGGCGTGCTGCCGGCGATCGTTGTGATGATGCCTTGCGATGAAACGGCCCCGCCAGTGCCTTGCGCGTCCAGCGAACTTGGAATCACTGCGAGAACGACGAACGCGATGGCGATCGCCCGTATGGCAGGACTGAACATGCGAACCCCCTCCACCTCCATGAATGCACGGCATCATGGCACACGGGTTAGTTGGAGTCAATAAGGTGGCCGATCAGGTGCGGCGAATCATTCCCGATTGCTTGCGACCATCGTGTAGTGGGTGAGCATCTTGCCCTTCTACATCCGAAGCGCCCGCAGGGGATCTACGCGCGACGCGCGTAGCGCCGGCAGGAAGCACGCCACCAGCGCCGTCACGGCCATCACCACGAACGCCGCCGTGAACGCCAGCGGATCGCGCGGACTCACGCGGTACAGCAAGTATCCGAGCAAGCGCGTTGTTGCGATCGCCACGCCCGCGCCCACGGTGATCCCCACGCCGGTAAGCACCGCGCCCTTCGACATCACTAGGCGAATCAGCGTCCGCGCGTCGGCGCCCAGCGCCATGCGCAATCCCAACTCGCGCGTACTTTGAGACACGGAGTAGGACATCACGCCGTACAGTCCGATCCCCGCCAGCACCAGCGCGATCGCGCCGAAAATCATGATCAGCCACAGCGCGACTTGCTGTGAGGACGCTTTTCGATGCACCTGCTCGGACATCGGAATCACTTCATACGCCGCCAAGTCCACGTCGAGCGCGTGAATCTCGCGTGCCAGCATGGGCCCGAGCGATTCCACGCTCTGGCGCGTGTCGAGGTACACGGCGAAGGTGGACGAAAAGTTCTGGCGCAGCGGCACGTAGAAAAACGGTTTGCGCGTTTCCAGAATGCTGTTGTAGTGGACGGCCTTGGCCACGCCGACGATCTGCATCCATTGATCCTTCACTTGCAAGCGTTGGCCCACCGGATCACGCCCGTGCCAATAAGTATCGGCCATGGTCTCGTCGATGATCGCCACTCGCGGGGATTTTTCGTCGTCGGTGCGCAGAAACTCACGGCCGGAAACGATCGGAATGTGAAGCGTCTTGAAATATCCTTCACCGATCTCGCTGTAAGACTCGGAAATCTGCACGCCGGGCGGCGGTTGATACGTATCCATCGCCAGACGCGCTTGCGAGAACGAGGAGTAGGCAAAAGGCCGGGTGCGCGAAAACGCCGCTGACTCCACGCCCGGCAGCGCGGCGAGGCGTTCGAGTAAGTTGTCTTGGAACGCCCGGGCGCGCGCCGTGTCATAGGTGGTGGGCGGCAGCGCCATACCCGTACTCAAGACGCTGGTCGAGAATCCCGGATCGGTGCCGCGAATTTCCATCACGCTCTCCATCAACAGTGCCGCGCCGACCAGCAACATGAAACTCAGCGAAACCTGCACGACCACCAGCGTCGAGCGCACCCACGAGCGTCCGCCGGCCCCGACCACGCCGCCCGATTCCGATTTCAACGCGCCCGCCAGATCGACGCGGCTCGCCTCGAACGCCGGGAACAATCCAAAGATCAGCGTGGAAATCACGCATACGCCGGCGGACATCGCCAGGACGCGCCAGTCGATTTCACCGGAAATGCGCAGCGGCACGCCGCGAAACGGAATGAACGCCAGAAGCAGGTCGCGCGATAAGTACGCCACCGCCAGTCCGCCGAGAGCCGCGATACCGGAGAGCATCAGGCTTTCTGTCACCAGTTGGCGGATCAGGCGCGCGCGTCCCGCGCCGATGGCCAATCGCACCGTCATTTCATGACGCCGCGACAAACACTTCACCAACACGAGATTTCCGACATTCGCGCAAGCGATCAGCAGCAAAACCAGTGCCACGCCCATGGAAATCCGCAGCGTGGGCAGCAGGCTGCTGGCGTTGTTGAAAGGCGCTTGCCACAGCGGCAGAATTCGCAATTCGCGCCCGCGATTCGAGTCGGGAAAGTCATGCTCCAGGCGCGCCGCTTCCGCGGAGACCGCGGTTTGCGCTTGTTCCAGCGTCACGCCGGGTTTCAAACGAAAGAATCCTTCGATCCAGTGCGCGCTGCGGTCCTCCAACTTGTAGCCACCCTGCTCGAAACGCTCCTGCATCGAAACCGGAACCCAAAACTTGAAGGCGTATCCGACGAATGTTCCGTAAAAGTCTTCGGGCGTCACGCCGATAATGGTGTGCTGCACTCCGTTGAGCATTTGCGTCTTGCCAACGATCGCGGGATCGCCGTGAAAGCGGATTTTCCAGGTGTCATAACTGATGATCGCGACAGGGTGTCCGTTGCGTCCGGTTTCTTCGGCCGGCTCGAAGACGCGCCCGAGCACGGGGTGCACGCCCATGGAATCGAAATAATTCGAGGACACCACGCTACCAGGCACACGCTCTGCGCGATCGCCAATGCTGAGCGTGCTCCCGCTAATCTTCTCCGCGATGAAGTCGCCGACGTTCGCGCAATCGCGGCGGTAATCCTGAAAATCGAGCCAGGAGAGCGGTTCGTATCCCGCGGCGCCGCGATTTTTCACCGCCAGCATGTACAACGTCTCCTGATGCTCGACACCAGAGTACGGCCGCAAGAGATTTCCTTCGATCCAACTGAAGACGGCGGCGTTGGCGCCGATGCCGAGGGTCAGACAGAGAATCGCCAACAGCGAAACCCCGGGACTGCGCCGCAGCATGCGGAATCCAAAGCGAATGTCTTCCCACGTTGTCTCAATCACTGGCAGCCTCCCTTGGTCGCGAACCTTTTCCGTGGCTTGCTCCACGCCGCCGAGATCGAGTCGCGCGGCGCGGCGCGCTTCGGCTTCGCTCATGCCGTTGCGCCTGTGTCGCTCGACGGCCATCTCGATGTGCGCTTCGAGCTCGGTGGCGATCTCGCGTTCGGATCGCTTGACTCCCCAATTCATGCGGCGCCTTTCAATACGCGATTGATCACCGCCGACATTTTTTTCCACTCATCTGCTTCTTCCTGCAATCGGCGGCGGCCTTTTTCCGTGAGCGAATAGAAACGGGCTTTCCGATTGTTGTCGGAAACGCCCCACGCCGATGCGATCCAGCGCTTTTGTTCGAGGCGCAGCAGGGCGGGGTAGAGCGTGCCTTGATTCAACTGCAGCGAATCGCGCGAAACTTGCTCGATGCGCATGGCGATGCCGAATCCGTGCATGGTCCCCATGGTGTCGAGCGTTTTCAACACCAGCATGTCGAGCGTTCCTTGCAGGACTTCCGACTTCTTGCCCATCGCGCACTCCTTTAGACCGTCAACAGGAAGGATAGCGCATCGACGGCGCATGCAGGCGTCGAAACGTGTGAAATGTTGTCAGGGAAAAATGCCCTTGAACTCATGCCTGAACAGGCATAGACTTTGGGCGTGGCAGCTTGGACCCGGAATGACGTTGTGCCGAAGCCGGTCCGGTGGATCGGTTCCAGCCGAGAGGATCTCAAGCGATTTCCCGACGAAGTTCGGAGGAGAGCCGGCGGAGCGCTCTGGGATGCGCAAATCGGCGAGAAGTCGCCGTTCGCCAAACCGCTAAAAGGCTTCGGCGGAGCAGGCGTACTCGAGATCGTGGACGACTTCGACGGCGACACGTTTCGCGCGGTCTACACGGTTCGTTTCGGAGGAGTGATTTATGTGCTGCACGCTTTCCAGAAAAAATCGAAGCGTGCCATCACCACACCGAAGCCGGATATCGATCTCATCAAGCGGCGTTTGCAACGGGCTGAGGAGGATTACAACCTATGGATGCGAAACGTAAGACCCATATCCCGGTGACGGCCGGCAGCGGGAATGTATTTGCCGATCTCGGATTCGCGGAGCCAGAGGAAGAGTTGACCAAAGCTCAACTGGCCGGACACATCCGCCGTATTTTGAAACATCGTCGACTCACGCAGGTACGTGCCGCGGCGTTGATGGGTATCGATCAACCTAAGGTTTCCGCTCTATTGAACGGCCGTCTCGCGAATTTTTCGAGCGGCCGATTGATGCGCCTCCTGACCGCGCTGGGCCAGGACGTCGACATTGTTGTACGGCCGGCCCGCCGCCAGCCGAAATCTGTTGCTCGCGGGCGAATCCAAGCCCTGGCAGGTTAATCCCTGCCAGAACACACGAAGATAAATTGCTCTCACAAAACGAATGAAACCCGCCGCCCATCTCACGCCTGCTTCGCTCACGCCGCAAATCGAAAAGCTTTTTTCTCTCGCCGCCCAAAAGACAATGGCGCTCGACCGCCGCTGGCGCACGCGCGACGGCGCGCCCGTGTTCACCGCCACCGGAAAATACACCGCGCGTGGGTGGACGCAATGGACGCAGGGATTTCAGTACGGCAATGCGCTGATCGCGTACGACGTCACCGGCGACGCCGATCTCTTTAACGTCGGGCTGCAACACACCGTCAACGACATGCCCGAGCATCTCACGCACATGGGCGTGCACGACCACGGATTCAACACGCTTTCCACCTATGGTCAGCTCTATCGCCTGTTCCGCGAGAAGAGACTTCCCCCCGATCGCGTGAAGGTCGACCGCATTCTGGCCGACGTTTGGGAGCGCCGCTTCCTCGAACTGGCGTTGAAAGTCAGCGGAGCCGTGCAGGCGTCGCGATGGACCACACTGCCCGACGGTCCAGCTTCTGAACCAATGGGCTATATCTATTCCTTCAACGGCCCGCATTCGCTCTTCATCGACACGATTCGCACGGTACGCATTTGCGCCGTGGCGCATCTGCTTGGACACACGCTGCTCGGCGAGCAGGATCGCGCGATCAATCTGCTCGAGCGCGCCATCATCCACGCTAGAACGTCCGCGCGATTCAATGTGTTCTTCGGCGCCGGCCGCGACGCCTTTGACACGCCCGCCACGCGCGGACGCACCTGTCACGAGGCGTTGTTCAACGTCACCAGCGGGGCATTTCGCGCGCCGTCGACGCAGCAGGGCTATTCGCCCTTCTCCACTTGGACCCGCGGACTGGCCTGGGCGATCCTGGGGTTCGCCGAGGAACTCGAGTTGATTCAGGCGCTTCCGGCCGACGCCTTCGGTGCGACGTTTCCGCGCGCCGAAACCATCGCCATGTTGGAAGAAACGGCGCGCGCCACCGCGGACTTTTACATCGAGAACGCCACCGCCGCCGACGGCATTTGCTACTGGGATACCGGCGCGCCGGGACTCGACAACATAGGTGACTGGCGGCACACCCCGGCCGATCCCTTCAATTCCTACGAGCCGGTGGACTCCTCAGCCAGCGCGATCGCCGCGCAAGGGCTGATCCGCCTGGGGCGGACGCTCGGGGCCGCCGGCACGCGCTACTTCACCTGCGGGCTGGCCGTGGCGAGCGTGCTCATGAACGCACCGTACCTCTCCACGTCGCCGGATCACGAAGGAATCTTGCTGCATTCCATCTACCATCGGCCGAACGGCTGGGATTACGTGCCGCCCGGCGCAAAGATCGCCCGCGGAGAGTCATGCATGTGGGGCGACTATCATTTGTTGGAGCTTGGTTTGTTGATCCACCGCATGGCGCAGGGCGGATACTACACGTTTTTCGATGCTGCCCTAATGCCCAAGACATAATCGCGCCCGTACCTTGGTCTATCAATATCTTGACGCTTTTTTCAGTTGACTCAACGAACCGCAAGCGTAACAATCCTGAAGACAGCGGCTGGCGAGGGCCGCACCCCGGCAAAGGGTTGGCCGGATCACAAAGTTTTAGGGGTATTCGAACACGTCTGGGAGGGTAGCAAAAATGAGGAAAGTACTTGCGATTCTGTCCTTGTGCGGCCTGATGGCCATTCTGACTTGTCCCGCCATGGGACAAGGTGTCACTGGCAGCATTTCCGGCGTGGTCACCGACGAACAAGGCGCCGTGATTCCCAACGCCAAGATCACCGTCACCAATCGCGACACCAGCTTTGCGCGCGAATTGACAAGCGGCGCCAACGGTTCCTACTCGGTGCTGGCGCTGGAAGCGGGCAATTACGGTATCCGCGTGGAAGCCGCAGGCTTTGCAGCTCGCGAGCGCGGCGCGACGGTGCAAGTCGGCTCGTCCACGCGCGTCGATTTCCTGATGCACGTCGGCACGCAGAAGGACGTGGTGCAGGTGGAAGAAGCCGCGCCGCAAATGAACTATGAGTCGAGCGCGGTGGCCGGCGTGGTCACGCGCACGCAGATCCAAGATTTGCCGTTGAATGGACGCAGCTTCCTGAACCTGGCGGGAATCGAGCCGGGCGTTTCGGTATCCACCGGCGGCACGTCGCAGTACAACGCGCAGTTCTCGGTCTCGATCCTGGGTGGCTCGAGCGGCCGCACGGCATACACGGTAGACGGCGGCAACGTTCGCGACGACATCGAGAACACCGGCCCCAGCCAGAATTTTTCGCAAGAAGTCGTGCAGGAATTTCAAGTGAACGCCGTGAATTGGGACCTCTCCACCGGCATTTCTTCTGTGGGATCGATCAATATCGTTACGCGCTCTGGGACGAATCAGTACCACGGCAGCGGATACTTCTATTTCCGCGATCACAATATGGCGGCGTATCCCAGCTTGCAGCGCAGCCTTGCCGATCCGAATCCGTTTTTCGCGCGCCGCAATCCCGGCTTTTGGGTCGGCGGTCCGGTGAAGAAAGACAAGTTTTTCTTCTTCTTTAACCTGGAATCTCAGAATCAAGCTTCGGCGGTGGTCTTCGTGCCATCGACGGCGTTTCCGTCGGTTTCGGGATTGGGCGGCAACTTCCTCAATCCCTACCGCGATAAGACGCTGAGCGCCAAGTTCGACTATCGCATCAACGACAAGCACACCGCCTTCGCGCGCTACTCGCACGATGGAAACTCGGCCTTTGGACCGGCCGGCGGCGCGGTTCCGGAGTCGAATTGGCTCGTGAACTCCAACTGGAGCGATTTGACCACTTTCGGTTTGACAAGCACGTTCACGCCGCAGTTGATCAATGACTTCCGTTTCAACTATCAGTATTGGCACAACCGCAATCTCTTCCCCACCAGTTCCGATTGCGGTGGTTGCATCGGTCTGGAAGGTTTGGCGCCGCAAATCCAGGTTTACCAGACCAACGTTTACCTGGGTCACACGTCGAACGCCACACAAGGCCGCGATCTGCGCCAGTTCCAATTCAACGATACGCTTTCGTGGATTCACGGCAACCACCGCGTGCGCGGCGGTTTTGAAATTCAGCCGACGCCGGGCACCGGATTCTGGGGATACTGCGATCCGTTCTGCGCGGTGACGGCTTCGCCGGAGCTGATCCATGCGAGCCTCACGGGCCCGCTGGCCGCGGCGATTCCGCTGTACTTCCCGACGCTGCCGTCGAGGATCAATTCGATCGCCGACGTGAACAACCTGCCGTTCCTGGGCGCCAGCATCGGCATCGGCGATCCGTCGCAGCCTCCGCCGTACAACATCGACAAGGCGAAGAGCAACGATCGCTACCACTTGTTCATTCAAGACACCTGGAAGCTGCGGCCGAACTTCACGGTGAATTACGGATTGGCGTGGAGCTACGAGTCGAACCTGCTGAACTTCGACTTGCCGCGTCCGGCGTACCTCGCGCCCCTCTACGGCAGCGATTTGACGCCGCCGACCAACAACACTCACAACTTCTCGCCGTCGCTGGGCTTCAACTGGAGTCCGTGGAAGAACAATAAGACCACCATCCACGGCGGCTTCGGTATTTACTACGATACGGCACAACTCTATCAGCGCTTGCAGGAGCGCTCCGAAATCGGCCCGCTCGGCAACGGCCGCATTCTGCAATCGAGCACCTCGATCACCAACACGTTCCCGGGCATCATCGACTTGACCGCCGGCGGCAAGCCGGTAGCCGTGGGCGCCTCGATTCCTTCGGGCGATCTGATCAACATGACGCTTGGTCAATTCGAAACCGATTTCACGCAGCAAATCGCTGCACTCACCGCAGCCTTGCAAAGCAGCGTGGGCGGCGCCGCCGGATTGACAACGATCAACCTCGCCAAGGACGGCACCGACCTCTACGCGCACAAGTATCCGATGCTCCACAGCATTCAGATGAATCTGGGCGCGCAGCGCGAGATTCGCCACGACTTGGTGTTGACCGTCGACTACGTTCGCCGCGTTTCGCTGAACGTGGATCTCGGTGCGTACGACTTCAACCGCTACAACCGCTACATCAACGGCGTGCGTACGCCGGTGATTCCGCTTTGCACGGGCTCGGGCGCCACCGGCGCGCTCTCCGCGTCGAATCCGGCAGCGGAATGCTCGGTCGGCGGGATCACGTTCTGGAATCCGGGCGGACGCAATGTCTACCAGGGCATCCTGGCCAAGTTGGACAAGCGTTTCGCCAACCGCTACCAGTTCACCGCTTCTTATTCGTTGACGCGGAACTCAGGTTACGACTCGCTCTACAACATGGACAACTGGAATTCCAGCTTCACGGCCGGAAAGTGGGGCCAAAACCTGAACGTGGTGGCCACTTACAATATGAAGTGGGGCTTCACGCTGGCCGGCATCACGACACTGGGCGGCCGCGGCTCTGGCGATGTCACCGTTGGCGGCGTCGATCTTACGGGTTCGGGCAACACCACGACTCCGCTGCCCGGCTTGTCGCTCCAATGCATCAATAACGGCTGCTCGTCGTCGGATATCGTGAATGCGGTGAACAATTGGAACAGCACGTACGCCGGCAAGCCGGACGCGCGCTGCCCCAATCCCACGGTCGCGACGAACAGTTGCACCAAGAACCCGACGTTGCAGGTGCCGACGCACTTCTACTTCGGCCGTCCGTTCTTCTCGCAGGATATCCGCTTGACCAAGAGCTTCGACCTCTTCTCCGAGAAGTACAAGCTGGCGATCTTCGGCGAAGCGTTCAACTTGTTCAATTACGCGAATCGGACGGGACAGTCCTACCAGCTCGATACTGTGGGATCGGGCGTGGGCTTCGGCGTTCCGAACAACCTAGCCGGTCAGCAGTTCGGTTCGGGCGGTTCGCGCGCCTTCCAGGTGGGATCGCGGTTTAGCTTTTAAAAACACCCTACCGCAGATAAACGCAGATGAACGCAGATGAGGACTAACCCTCCCATCTGCGTTCATCTGCGTTTATCTGCGGTTAGTTTTTCTTCTGGTCTGTCGTTTCGGGCAAAGCAAAAGCAACTACTGAATCGCCTTGCTTCGATCCCAGCTTCCCGTGACCGCCGGCGGCGATCACGATGTACTGCTTCCCCTTCAATCGATACGTCATCGGGGTGGCCTGCGCCGCCGCCGGCAGGTCGCCTTGCCAAAGCAGTTTGCCGGTATCCACGTCGAACGCCCGCAGCACGTTTTCGCTGCGCGCCGCGCCTACGAAAACCAGTCCGCCCCCGGTGATCATCGGTCCGCCGAGATTGATGTCACCCTGGATTTCGGTGCCGTCGGGCAATTTGATTTTTCCCAGCGGCGATTCCCATTTCTTCTTGCCGGTATCGAGATCGATCGCCACCAGCGCTCCCCACGGCGGCGCATTGCAGGGCAGGCCTTTGGGCGACGTCAGCATTTCGCGATACATTCCGTACGCCGTGCCGGCTTGCGTGGCAAATTCTCCGCCGAGGCGATTGTCCAGATTTCCCTTGGCGCTGCGTTCCTGCAGAAACTTGTCGCGCGGAATCAAACGCACAACGGTCGCAAGGCGATTGGTGGCCGCGACGAGCACGCGATTGCGTGGATCGAACGCCGCGCTTCCCCAATTCACTCCGCCGACGTTGCCGGGGAAGAGCAAACTGCCCGTTACACTCGGCGGCGTGAACATTCCTTCGGCGCGCAGATTGTCGATTTGCTCTTTGCACGCCGCTTTCTCCTCGGGCGTCAGGCCCCACGCGTCGCGACTGCGCATACTTTGCGGATTGAGCGGCGCGGTGGTCGGATACGGCTGCGTCGGCGAACTCACCTCGCCGGGGACGTCGCTTTTCGGCACACTGCGCTCCTCCACAGGGAAAATCGGCCGCCCGTTCACGCGATCGAGCAGGAACAAGTTACCCATCTTCGTCGTCACGGCGACAGCCGGCTGATCGCGCCCGTTGTTACGCACGGTGATGAGCGACGGCTGCGATGCGACGTCGTAATCCCACAGGTCGTGATGCACCACTTGGAATTTCCAAACGACTTTGCCGCTGCCGGCATCGAGCGCGACCACCGAATTCGCGTCGGCGTCATTACCCAGCCGCCGCGCGCCGTAGAAATCGGGACTGGCGCTGCCGGTGGGAACGAAAACCAAATTGCGCGCGGGATCGACCGACAAGATCGACCACGCGTTGGCCGCGCCGGTCGCTTGTTCGGCGGGAATCGGATCCCAACTCCATTCCAGTTTGCCGGAGCGCGCGTTGAACGCCCGCACGGTGCCGCGCTCGGAATCGTAGCGGCGGCCGTCGCCGATCGACGAGCCGACGATCACGAGATTCTGCACTACCACGGGCGGGGAAGTCACTTGGTATTGCCCCAGGGTCTTCAGTTGAATGCCCACGGTCAGATCGACCACGCCATGGACGCCGAAATCGCTGCACAACGCGCCGTCCGACGCCGAGAGCGCGATCAATCGCGCGTCGATGGTCGCGACATAAATGCGTCGCAGGCATCCGCCCTTCAGCACCGACGGCGACGCCTGATCGTCGAGCCAGGTCGCCACGCCGCGCGACGTCACTTCGGAATAGTCTTTGGAGCGATCGACCTGCGGATCGTACTTCCAGATTTCCTCGCCGTTCTCCGGGTTCAGCGCGATTACCTGATCGAACGGCGTGCTCACGTACATGATGCCTTCCACCACGATCGGCGTCGCTTCAAACGCCGCCTTGCGATTCAGCGGTGTCGCGGGCTCGAGTGCGCCTGTGTGATAGACCCACGCCTGCTGAAGCTTCGTGACGTTGGAGCGATTCACCAAAGCGAGCGGCGAGTAGCGCGTGCCGCCGGCATCGTTGCCGTAAGTAGGCCAATCGGTGTTGGTGCGCTCTTGCGCGATTGCGAGCAGCGCGAGCAACACCAAGGCCGCCGAAAGACTCGGAAGCAGGACTCTTCTCATGGACTTATCTTACCGGGCTTTTTCTCAGCGAGCGCGCATCTCCGGCACGGAAGTAAAACTATCGCGCAAGCTGCGGAACAAATTGAAATAGACGATGTACCAAATCGCGGCGATGCCGTCCTTCAAGCCGATCTTCTTGCCTTCTTCGTACGTTCGTCCGTAATAACTGATGGGAACCTCGTAAATCGCGCAGCCGAGCTTCGACACTTTGGCCGCCACCTCGATCTCGAAGCCGAAGCCGCTCGATTCGATCCGCATTTTGCGCAAAATGTCGCCGCGAAACGCCTTGTAGCCGGTCTCCACGTCGGTGAGGTTGATGTTGGTGAGCAAATTCGAGAACGTGGTGAGCATTTTGTTGGCGAGAAAATGATAGTAGTACAGCACGCGCGCGGCTTTTCTCACCAGGAAACGCGATCCGAAGCAGACGTCGGCGCGTCCCTCGAGGATCGGTTGAATCACCACGGGGATTTCTTCGGGACTATATTCCAGGTCGGCGTCCTGGATGATCAGAATGTCGCCATGCGTCTCGGCGATTCCCGTGCGCAGCGCGCCCGTCTTGCCTTGATTGCGGACGTGACGCAGCACGCGCATGCGGGGATAGATCGCCGCGAGCCGTTGCGCTTCTTCCTGCGTACCGTCGGTGGAGCAATCGTCGACCACCACGATTTCCAGCAGTCCCGGGACGCGATGCAGCGCTTCGATCACCGTTCCCAATGTTTTTCTTTCGTTGAAAACCGGCACAATCACCGAGAGAACTTCGGGAGTCACCGGGGGCGTTTCGCTCATAGAACAGGGTTCATGCTAGCATAACCGATAGGCGTTGTCCTCAAGAGCGCCGGTATCGAGCAAACCAGCGATGGGCTTTTTTCTCACCTGCGTCTACATCTTCTTCTCGTTTGTACGGGTCTTCGACTTGTATCCGGAGCTGGCAGACGTGCGCGCGATGTTGATCCTGGCGATTATCACGTTGACCGTCAGCATCGGCGAGTGGTCGTCGAGCCCGCGGAAGAAGCGTTCCTCTTTGCGGCAGGTGCAGATTGCGCTCACCGTGGTGTTCTTCGGCTTGGGTGTTTTCGGCTGGCTCAGGATCGGGTGGTGGGAAGAAGCGCAAAATGCCTTCAACAGCCTGAACATCATTCTAGGCGGATTCGTCATGCTGGTGATGAACCTCACTACGCTCAAGCGCGTCAAGACCATCGTCTGTTTGTTGATCGGATGCTGCGTGATCATGACCATCCAGGGCATGGCGGCCTACTACTACGATTGGCAGCGCGATTTGTTCGTGCTGGAATGGCATCCTCCCGAGGACGAACCCGACTTGGTGCGCGATCCCGACGATCCCGACATTCCGCGCATGCGCAACATTGGCTTCCTGAACGATCCCAACGATCTCGCGCAGACGCTGGCCATGTGCTTGCCGTTCCTGGGGATTTATTGGCGGAAGAAAAAACATTTCCAAAACTGGCTGGTCGTGGCGCCGATCGCCGCGTACCTGGGATGGGGTATTTTTCTGACGCACTCGCGCGGTGGCCTCGTCGCCGTCGGCGTCATGGTCTTGATGGCGCTGCGAGAACGAATAGGACGCATCAAGGCCGGGATCCTCACGACCTTGATGGTGATTGTAGCGGTGGCGTTCAACGCAACCGGAGGACGCGCGATGAAGGATGACTCGTCAGAAGCGCGCGTGGAAGCGTGGGCGTCCGGCATCATCATGCTGGAACGAAACCCGTTGTTCGGCGTGAACTACGGGAATTTTTCCGAAGCGCACAGCCGCGGCCTTACCGCGCACAATTCGTTCGTCTTGTGTTTCGCCGAAGCGGGGCTGATCGGTTACTTTGTCTGGATGTCGCTCTTGACAACGAGTTACATCGAGCTGCAGAGGCTCATGAAGTTGCCCGCGGCGGACGAAGAAGACCTCGAAATCCGAAGGTGGGCCCAAGGCACACGTTTGGCGTTGACCACGTTTCTCGCGGCAGCGTTTTTCCTTTCGCGAACGTATATCCTGACGCTCTACATGCTCGTCGCGATTGTTGTCGCGCTGGAAGACATCGTCAAGCGAAAATACCCGGTTTACCGGCCCAAGCCCGTCAACATTTGGGCCAAGTACACCGTCGCTTGGCAGGCGATCACCATTTTCATGGTTTGGATGGCCGTGAAGGTTAACGGGATCACCTAGTAGGCGCGACTCGCGCGAACGTGCTGCGGAGCCCGTGACGACGACTCCCTTAGGCTAATAGGTTTGCCGTCAAATGCGCCGAAGTCTGCATTGCCACAACTTCTTTCGCCGGTTTTCCCGTAGCGCGTTGCCATGCCGCCAGCGCGAGCAGCGGAAAATAATGCCGGTACAAGTGATACGAGAGATAAAACACGTTCGGAAATCCCGTGCCGGTCATTAATTCCTCATCCCACGTTCCCAGCGCGTTTTGATGTTCCACCAGCCACTGGACCCCGCGGCGCGCGGCTTCACCGGCGCTTTCTCCCGCCGCGTCGAGACCAAGCAGGGCCCACGCGGTTTGCGACGGAGTGCTCTCCGCGCGCACGAAATGATGCAATTGGTAGCCGGCGCAGCTTTCACCCCATCCACCGTCCGAGTTTTGCACAGACCGCAGCCACGAGGCACCGGCGCGAATTTGCTCGCCGCATTCCGCGCCGCTGGCGCGCAAGCCTCGCATCGCCAGAAACGTCCCGTAGGTATAGTTGACACCCCAACGTCCATACCAACTGCCGTCGTGACGCTGATGCGTTTGCAAATAACGCACGCCCCGCGCGATCGCCGGATTCTCATGCGTATATCCGCGCCGGCACAGCGCTTCGATCACGCGTCCGGTGATATCGGGACACGTGGGATCGAGCATGGCGTTGTGATCCGCGAACGGAACTTTGCTCAGCACTTGCCAGTTGTTGTCCACGTCGAACGCGGCCCATCCGCCGTCGGATGATTGCATGCCCAGCAGCCACGTGATCGCCCGGCGCTCGGCGCGCGTTTGCCGCTCGAGGTCGGAAGCGTTGGCGTGTTGCAGCGCCAGCAGCACCATCGCCGTGTCGTCGATGTCGGGATAGAACTCGTTGGCAAATTCGAACGCCCAACCGCTCGGCGGTAGATTCGGCCGCTTCACCGACCAATCTCCCTTGCGGCGCACTTCGCGATCGAGCAACCAATCCGCGGCCGCGCGCATCGCGTTCGGTTCGCCCGCGCCGAGTTCGCCAAGTGCGAACATCGAGATCGCCGTGTCCCACACCGGCGACAAGCTCGGTTGAAACTCCATGCGGCCGCCGGCGCGAATCGTTTGGGTAAAATCGCCGGGCGTCTCAACGGCCACGCTCCCCGCCGATGCCGCATGTGCAGCTTCGCGAAACAGCATCAAACCTTCGAATTGCCGCAGCGTCTCCACAAAATCGGGATGATCGCGTTCGTAGCCGAGCGCGTCCATGGCCATCAGCGCGTACATCATCGAGGGATAGATCGCGCCGACGCCGTCCGACGACCGCATGTGATCGACGGTCCACTGCTCGGCGGCGCGAATCGCTTTAGCGCGAATTTCCTTGAGTCCACGGCGCTCCCACAGTTTCAGCACGCGATCCGCTTGGTTGAACACCGCGGAAATGCGATCGCGCTTCGGCAGCGCCAATTTTTTCCCCGGCAAATACAATTCGTCGACGTTCATTCCGCCAGGAGTCGGCCGCTGAGCGCCCAGCGCCTGGATGATCGAGAGCGGCATGATGATCACGCGGCTCCACGACGACATTTCGTAGAGCAAATTACCGGGCATCAGCACCAACTCGGGCGGAATACTCGGCGCGGCGTGCCGTGGAAACATTCCAAACAAACTGAGATTGATCCGCGTGTAGCTGTTGGCCGCCTGCAATCCGCCCAGCGCCAGCACGCGGCGCCGCGCGCGCTGCATTTCCGGCTGCGACGGGTCGCATCCACCCATCTTCAGCGCCGTATAGGCGCGTGCGGTCGCGCTGACTTCCGATGGTCCACCGGGATATAAGTTCCATCCGCCATCCGGCAGTTGGCGATCGAGCAACGTCGCCAGCGCCATATCGATTTTCGCGCGCCACGGCGGATTCCAGTGCGCGCCCTCGGGGGGGTAGAGCCACATGGCCAGAAAAATAAAATCCGATTCGAGCGTAGTGTCGGCGGTGAGATGCCCGTGCCAGTATCCCGCACGATGCTGCCAACGCAAGAGTGTGTGCGCGGCGGCTTGCGCGGCTTGCTGGGCTTGCGGCGCGAGTTCGCCAAAATCTTCTTGCGACGATGCCAGAATCGCGGCGACGTCGGCGAAGGGAATTTGCTGAACGATTTGCCGGGCGTCCGCCGGCTCGCCGCCTTGTTCGATCAAGGCATGGATTTCGCGGACGATCGACGCACGGCGCTCCGGGGGCGGCGGCGCGAGACCCAGCGCTTCGCTGAACCACAAGCCTTCCGCCGCCAGGCGCGCGATCAAGGCGCGCGACGGGTCGATGCCGTCGTGATCCAAATTGTTTTGCCAATCGCGGTAGACTTCGCGCAAGGGGTCAAGCAGGGCGGGCGCGCTGGTCATCGCCACCATCAGAATCGCGGCGATTTCGTGGCCTTGCAGCGGCCGCAGCTCGCCGGATTCGTCGTCGGTGGAATCGGTTTCGCCCGGGCGGGCGTGGTTTTCAAGCGCCGCCGCAACAAATGATCGCGTATGGGAACCGGGTCCGGCGGAACGCGCTCGAACCACGCTCGTGTCGCGACTGAGCCGCATCATTAAGAGACCCACCAGTCCCTCGATCAGCTGTTCCTTACCGGCGTAGTGGTACAGTAGACCACCCTTAGAGACACCGGCTTCGCGGGCTACTCGATCTAGGGTTAAGGAATCGACACCTTCTCGTATGATTAGGTCGATGGCGGCTTGGAGAACGGCTTCCCGTGTACTGGCCATGCCGGGCAGTGTACCGTCCGGACGGTAACTTGTCAACGGGATACTTATTCGAGTGGCACCAGCCTACTTTCAGGTCCATTTTCGACTTGGAGAACCCCGGCAGCTTGGTGTTAACTGTAACGGACACATTATGAAACGTGCGTTGATAACGGGCATCACCGGACAAGACGGGTCTTATTTGGCGGAGTTTCTGATCGAAAAGGGCTATGAAGTTCACGGCGTGATCCGCCGCGCCAGTTCCTTCAACACCGAGCGGCTGGAGCATCTCTATCAGGACCCGCACACGCGCGGGGCTCGCATGAAACTGCACTACGGCGACCTCAGCGACTCGGTGAATCTGGTCAAACTGCTGCACAACTTGAAGCCCGACGAAATCTATAACCTCGGCGCGCAGAGTCACGTGCGCGTCAGCTTCGATATCCCCGAGTACACGGCCGATATCGGAGGACTCGGCACGATCCGCATTCTGGAGGCGATCCGCGAAGCGCAGGTGCGGCCGCGTTTCTATCAAGCGTCGTCGAGCGAAATGTTCGGGAAGGTCGCCGAGATTCCGCAGCGCGAGACCACGCCGTTTCATCCGCGCAGTCCTTACGCGGTGGCCAAAGTTTTTTCGTATTGGGCCACGGTGAATTATCGCGAAAGCTACAATCTGCACGCGTGCAACGGAATCTTGTTCAATCACGAATCGCCGCGGCGCGGCGACACCTTTGTGACGCGCAAGATTACGCGAGCGGTCGCGTACATCAAAGCGGGATTGCAGGACAAACTGTTTCTCGGCAATCTTGACGCCAAGCGCGATTGGGGATACGCCAAGGAATACGTGGAAGCGATGTGGCTGATGCTGCAACAAGACCAGCCCGACGACTACGTCATCGCGACGGGTGAGACGCACTCGGTGAAGGAGTTTTGCGAAGAGGCATTCGGTCACGTGGATCTCGACTGGAGCAAGTATGTGGAGATCGACGAGCGCTATTTTCGTCCCGCCGAGGTGGACCTTCTCATTGGCGATGCGTCGAAGGCGAAAAACGTTCTCGGCTGGGAGCCGAAAGTGAAGTTTAAGGAACTGGTGCGCCTGATGGTCGACGCGGATGTGGAACACTTGGAAGGCAAACTCGCCGGCCGCGTGAAGCGCGCCGATGGTCGCCACACTTAAACGAACTTCATCTTCCACAGCGCGAACCAAACCATTTGCAGCAGCAGCCACCCGTGGCTGAAGCGGCTGATATTGGTTGAGCCATAGGCGCGATCGAGGTAGTGAATCGGGATTTCTACGATCTTCAGGTTCATTTTCGCCGCGCCGAAGATCAAATCGAAATCGCCGAAAGGGTCGAAGTCGCCGAAGTATGCGCGATTCGCGACGAGTTCCTCGTAGTCCGACTTCAGCAACACCTTGGTGCCGCACAACGTGTCTTTAAAGCGCTGTTCCAGCGTGAACGTAAACGCCAAGCTGAAGAACTTGTTGCCCCACGTGTTCAAAATCCGCATGGCTTGCGACTGCATCGGGTAAATCAGCCGCGATCCATGAATGAACTCGCCGTGACCGCTGGAGAGCGCGTTGAAGAATTTCGGCATTTCCTCAGGGGCGACCGTGAGATCGGCGTCGAGAATCATCAGCACGTCGCCGCGGGCGGCGGCGAATCCTTTGCGCACCGCGTCGCCTTTGCCTTTGCCCGATCCTTGGGGAATCAGCTTGATGTCTTTGTCGGGATATTTCGCGATCACGCGTTGGCATTCTTCAAACGTGTTGTCTGACGAATTGCCTTCCACGAAAATGATTTCCGTGTGCGTGCCCATCTGCGGCGTGCGCGTCACGGCGCCTTCGATGTTGCCGCGTTCGTTGCGGCAAGGAACCACCACCGTACAACTCAACGGTTTCGGATACGCCCCTTGACGCGGGCGCGCCACCAGCAGCGAAACCAAACCGAGATGGCGGAATCCCGGCAGATTCACGAGCAGCCGATTGCACAACGGCGCGAGCAGCGGAATCCCCAGCGGCAGCATCAAGCGCATGTTGGCGCGGACAATCTCGAAGTTGGCCAAGTCCAGTAGATTCTCGACGTCGGCGCGCGCCAGCCAGTTCTGGACCGGCTGCTTGGCTTTCATGCCCAGCGTCTCGCCCATGCGCAAAATCGGCTCCCACAAATAGCTGTAGTGCGAAATCACGATGCGCGTGCGCGGACCGCACAGGCGATGCAAGTTTTCAAACGCCGCTTGCACGTCGTAGAGGAATCCGCTGATGTCGGAGAGAACGATGTAGTCGAACGTTTCGTCGGTTTCGAGATTCTCCACGTCGTCGACGCGAAATTCCAGGTGCGGATATTTCCGCGCCGCCGCCTCCACCATCTTGGGACTCAGATCGATGCCCACACCGCGGCTCGGTTTCAGCGCGGCGAGCAAATCACCGGTGCCACATCCAATTTCCAGCACCGAATGTCCGGGCGTGATGTAGAACGCGAAAATCTTCTTGAGTTCTTCGTGATAGTACGAGTTCTTGGCGATCCAGCGATCGCGCTCCGGCGCCATGGCGTCGAAGTATTGGACCAGTTGATTGCGATGAATCGACGGATCGGGAATATTGCTGGGGGTGCTCATAGGCGGGCCGCCGCGGGAACCTTCTCGTACCACTCGACCGTCTTGCGCAAGCCTTCTTCAAACGGAGTGCGCGCCGTGAATCCGATTTCGCGTTGGGCGCGCGCGACACTCAGGCAGCGGCGCGGCTGGCCGTCGGGCTGCGAAGCGTCCCAGCGAATTTCGCCGGAAAATCCCGTGAGGCGCGCGATCATTTCCGCGAGATCGCGAATCGAGATTTCGCGGCCCGATCCCAGGTTGACCGGCTCCGGCTTGTTGTACTTCTCCGCCGCCAGCACGATTCCCTCGGCGGCGTCTTCCACATAGAGGAATTCGCGCGTCGGCGATCCTGTGCCCCAGCAGGTGATGGATTTGTCGCCCTTGCGTTTCGCGTCGACGCATTTTTTGATCAACGCGGGGATCACGTGCGAAGAAGCGGGATCGAAATTGTCGCGCGGACCATAAAGGTTCACCGGCAACAAGTAAATCGCATTCATGCCATATTCCTGGCGATACGCTTGACACTGCACGAGAATCGCTTTCTTCGCCACTCCGTACGGGGCGTTTGTTTCCTCGGGGTATCCATTCCACAACTGATCTTCTTCAAACGGGACCGGTGTGAATTTCGGATACGCGCAGATGGTGCCCACCACCACAAGCTTCGGCAATCCGAACTGCCGCGCTTGCTCGACGATCTCCACGCCCATGATGGCGTTTTCGTAGAAGAATTTTCCCGGATGCTCGCGGTTCGCGCCGATTCCGCCTACCACCGCGGCGAGGTGCAGCATGATGGTCGGCTTGACCGTTTCAAAGAGCCGCGCGATTTCGCGGCGGTCGCGCAGGTCGTACTCGCGGCTGCGGACCACGAAGACCTCGCGGCACCCGCGCGCCCGCAACGCCTCGACCACAAACGATCCGAGAAACCCCGCGCCTCCCGTCACCGCCACGCGCTGTTCTTGCCAAAAAGACATGGGATGCCAGCCGTTAAAACTATCACACTCACGCGGGAGGTTCAAACCGGCGCACATTGCACGCACTGCCACCCGTGTAATAAGATTGACCGTCAACACGCCGACGGAGAACCGATGGCAAATCCATTACGATTCTTATCCCCTCGCGCCGTCCCTTGGATCCTGATCGGTCTAACCGTTGCGAAGATCGTGATTTTCTTCGGCCTGGAAGCGGCGGGCAAGATCAAGCCGTTTGTGGGCGCCAACGCCGTCGAGTTCAGCTTGCCGGTGGCGCATCGCCTGGTGAATGAAGGCCGCTTCAACGGCGTCGATAGCCGCGCAGACATTCACTACCCGCCCGGATATCCGTTCCTGCTGGCGGTGTTTCTCTATTTCACCGAAACGCACTTTATCGAGTGCGTCGTGGTCATCCAACTGTTAAGCGATTTGCTCACCGCGGCCGTGCTCTATTGGGCGGGAAAGCGCTATTGTTCGTGGCAAGCCGGACTGATCGCCACTGTGGTATGGCTACTCTTCCCGCCGGAACTGGCGATTTCCACTTGGGTGACGCAGGAGACGATCTACACCGCAATTCTCGCGGCGTCCACGTTCGTGCTGATCCTGTCACTTTCCGCCGAAAAGCCGGGCGGGGCATTGGCGGCCGGCGTGTTGTTGGGACTGGCCACGCTGTTTCGTCCAACGGCTGTATATTTTCCGTTCTTCCTCGCGCCGCTGTGGTTGTTTTTCAAGTATCCCCGGCGTTGGGTGAAGGCGTTGCTCTTCGTGGCCGGAACATTTCTTGTAGTGATTCCCTGGACGATCCGGAATTGGGTGGTGCTCCACGAAAAGATCCTCGTGTCCACGGGCTACGGCGCTACGATGTTCCAAAGTTCCGACGAGCGCCTCTACACGATCGCCGGAAAAGAAAAATGGCGGCCCGTGCTGCGCCATCAAGCGGAGGCGGACGGCGTCACGCGTCCCAACACCGATCTCGATTCCGAAATCGACCGGTGGATGCTGCGCGTCGCGTTGTATCAGTACAAGAAGCGCTGGCAAGAGCGGCCGCTTTCGTTCATCCCGTTTTACGCCGATCGTTTCTTTCGCCTGTTTTACGCCAACGAGAGCGGCGCGTTGCGGTCGGAAATCGGCATGGGGCTTTGCTCGCTTTTCATCGTTCCGTTGGGCGCGTGGCAATTGTGGCGCTGGCGGAACTCGCGGCGCGATCTGGCGCTGATCTCGGCGGCCGTGATTCTCTACTTTGTGGGCATTCACTGGATTGTGTTTCCGGAGTACCGCTACATCTTGCCGGCGATGCCGTGGCTGATTCTTCCCTGGAGTCAAGCGATCGCGAATTGGCTGTTCCCCGATTCTGTCTTGCGGGCGTAGCACATGTTTCTGTTCGATCTATTCCGGTCCTTCATTCCCCGCCAGAATCCCATTGGATTCGGCGCCGCCGATTTCGTGGAATTCGTGTGGTTGGCGTTGGTGTTCGCAGGCGTTCTGCTGTGGCGTCCTTTCATCGAGCCGGCCGTCCGCCGATGGGCGCCGCGTACAATTCCGTGCATGGCGTTCCTCTTCGCCTTGCCGATCGCGCTGCGATCGTTGCTGCTGACGAATCATCCTGTACCCGCGCCCCAGGTCTACGACGAAGCGAGTCACTTGTTGGTCGCGGACACACTGAGCCATTTTCGGATGGCCAATCCACCGAACGCGGATCCGCAATTCTTCGAGACGGCGTTCACGCTGCAAGATCCCAAGTATGCGTCGATCTATCCACTCGGGCAGGGAGCGCTGCTCGAACTCGGCCGCGCGATTTTCAATTCTTATTGGATCGCGGTGATCCTGGCGACGGCGCTGTTTTGCGCGCTCTGCTATTGGATGCTGCGCGCGTACGTGTCGCCGGAGTGGGCGCTCGCCGGCGGATTACTGGCGGTGATCGAGTTTGGTCCGCTGTGTTATTGGATGAGCAGCTATTGGGGCGGATCGCTGGCCGGATGCGCCGGATGTCTGGTGTTTGGATCATTACCGCGATTGCGTAGTTCGTGGCGAGCAGGTGACGCAGTGCTGCTAGGCGCGGGCCTCGGGATTCATTGGCTCGCACGTCCTTACGAAACGTTTTTTCTCTGCGCGGGAGTGATGCTTTTCTTCGCGCCGCTGGCGAAGGCTTTGCCGAGCGCCTGGCGGCCGCTCGGTCGCGCGGCGCTCATCGCGACACTCGCGGCACTGCCGGCGATCGGCGCCACTCTGGCACAAGATCGTGCGGTAACGGGGCAGTGGTTCAAAACACCCGAGATGCTGAGCCAGGAGCAATACGGAATCCCGGCGGCGCTGACGTTTATGGCCGATCCGGTACCGCATCGCGTGTTGACCGCCGATCAAGAGGACGAATACCGAATTCAAATGCTCTTCAAGGGCGCCAAGACGGAGACCGTCGAGAATTACATGCGCCGCTTGCGCGACAACGCGCATTACTATCGTTTCTTTTTTCTTCCGCCGGTGTATTTGGCGCTGCCCCTTGTCTTCACGGCGCTCGGAGAATGGACGATCGCGTGGACCGTGCTGACCCTCGCGATCTTTGCGTTGGGAACCAACTTCTTCCCGGCGTTTCAATATCACTATCTCGGAGGCGTGGCGTGTTTGCTGCTGCTCGTGGGAATTGTGGCGCTGCGGCAACTGTCGCGTTTCGCGCCGCGCGGTCTTCCCGCGGGCGCGGCGGCTGCGGGATTGCTCGCGGCGATGTGCGGCGCGCATTTTTTGTTTTGGTATGACGCGCACTTGCTCGAATCGTCGGAGCCGGTACGCGAGCTGCTGCCTCATGAGGCGTCGATGGGATGGTGGATGTCGATCGATCAAGTGCATCCCAACAAACACGAGTCGGTGCGGGCGCGTTTGGCGGGTATTCCCGGAAAGCAGCTTGTCTTTGTGCACTACTACCGGCCGCGTCACTTATTCGAGGACGAATTTGTGTACAACGAAGCCGACATCAGTGGCGCGCGGATCGTGTGGGCGCGCGATTTAGGTGGGGCGGAAAACGAGAAGCTGATGCGTTCGTATTCCGATCGCAAAGTGTGGTTACTGGAACCGGAGTTCCGCCCCCCGCGATTGAGGGAGTACGCGACGCCTATTGGGGTCGGCGCAACTGCGCCAGGGCTTGCACGCCCGACTTCCGATACGCCTCGAGCAGTTTTGCCGTTTCCTGCGGCACCGGCAAAAACTCATTGAGGTGTTTCGCTGCGAGCGTAGCGCGATCCGGCACCCACACTGAATCGCTCGTGGTTGCGGAGCGCACAAAGACACGCGCGGCGACCAACGCCGCTTCCGGCGCTTTCTTTTTCTCCGGCTCCAGCACGATCGTGTCGCTCAGCTGCGCGCGTGCGCCCGGCGCCAAAACCTTGCCGGCGCCTGCCGCCATCATGCGTCCGCGAAACTCCGCGCCCGACGCGTCGCGGAATACGCAAACGATCTGATAGTCGCGGATCGGGCGATTCGAAACGTTACGCACCGTCACCGTCGGATCGATCAAGCGTCCTTCGGCAAACAATGCTTCGGCCGAGACAATTTCTACGGGCGAGCCGGGCAGTGCCACCACGTCCAACTTTGCGGGCAGCGCGTGACTGCGCAGCATTTCCGCCGGCAATCCGATCACAGGGAGGGGAACACGGCGCCTCTGCGTGCGCACGCCTTCCTCCCACGCGTCCAGCGCGGGGTCCTTGCGCTGTCTGCCGTCGAAATTGGCGGCGAAACTTGAAAGATAACGTTGATCGCGATCCTTTTCAGCGTCGGCGACTGTGGTGAACTTCGCAACCGGCGCGGGAGGGGGAAGTTCCGGCGTAGGCACCATCAAAACCACAAGCGGCTGTGGCGGTTTGATCGGCGTGCCCGCGAATTTCGGAGGCGCGATTTTATCGCTCGGCAAAACCAAAACTGTCACGACACCAGCCGCGGCCAGCGCTGCGGCCGCGGTCAACGGGACAAAGAAACGGAACGGCGAGGGCGCAGTTCCGTTGTCACGGGGAACACCGGCCAAAACTTGTGCGGACAAATGCGCGGGCGCATCGGGCGTGGGCAACGACGACAATCCGACGCGTAGATTCGCGAAACTCTCCACCGTCTCCCGGCACTCGGCACATTGACGCAAGTGGCGGCGCACGGTGAATCCGCTCCAGAACGGCAAATCGCCGCCGGCCGCGAGAGCCAGCAATTCTTCCTTCGGATGAGACATCTTAGCTTTTCACCTTCTTACGCAACAAATGCTTGCGCATTTTCACTCGCGCGCTCGCGATGTGCGTGCGCACCGTGATCATCGAACAACCGAGGGCCGCCGCCACTTCGCGATTGGGACATCCTTCGATGTCTCGCATCACGATGGCCGCGCGTTCCTTGGGCGACAGCACTTCTAACGCCGCCCACAACCGCCGTTCGCTCTCTCCGCGCAGGCTGGCGTCTTCGGGCGTCAGATCGCCCGTCGCCAAACCGTCGCGTAGCGCGCCCTGGTTCTCGTCGTCGAGCGACGGCGCCATCGGCGAGCCGGGACGTTGCGAGGCGCGCGAGCGCTGAAAATCGATCGCGCAATTCGCGGCGATCCGCAACAGCCACGGTGCGGGGCGCCCGGCGTCGCGCAACTGCGTGCGATTCTGCCAGGCCTTTAAGAACGCTTCTTGCGAGAGATCCTGCGCATCGCCCGCGTTGCCGGTCATGCGATAGAGCAACGCAAACACGCGCCGGGTGTGCGTTCGCACCAAATCGGCGAACCACAGTTCGGCGTTTTCGCCTGCGCCGCCGCCGGATTCCTCGCGCGGGGGCACACCCGGATTTCCGGGCGCGTCGCCGCTCGGGGGAACTGGAGGCGCTGGCATCTCCCTTAGTTTAGGACGATTCGTAACAGGAAAGCGTTGGGCGGGAAAAGCGGTTCCGAGTACCGAGTTAACTGCTTCTACTCGGAACTCGATACTCGGAACTCGGTATTTTGCCCTTAGAACGAAAAACGCAGCGACAAGTCGATGCGCCGGTTGGCGGTTTGTCCGCCGCCGAAACCGCCGCCGCCGAGCGCCACCGATTGTCCAAACTCCGGCGACGCCAAGTTGGCGATGGGCGCGCCCGGATTCGTGTGATTGAACAAGTTGCGCGCGTTCGCCGAGAGCGTCAGGTTGTAGCGGCCCGGCGAGCTGTCGCCGCCGCCCATTCCACCGCCGCCCGGACCACCGCCGCCGCCGCGAGGACCACCGCCGCCACCACCGCCGCGAGGACCACCGCCACCGCCGCCAGGCCCACCTGGACCGCCGGGTCCGCCCATGCCGGGCATGCGGCGACCCTGGCCGCCTTGATCGCCGGGTTGCGGCTGGGGCGCGGTGTTCTTCTCTCCGAATCCCCAAGTGCGGCTCACGCGCAGGTTGATCGAGAAGTTGCCCGGGCCCACTCCGTAGTTGCGCGGGATGATCGTTTCGCCCGGCAGCGGCACGATGTTGAACGTTCCGAACTGCGTCACTCGAACGGTCGAAGCCGGGTCGGCCGCCGTCGCGAACGACGGCCGCGCGTTGATGATGCTGTCGCCGTTGAAAGCGACCCCGTCGGTGATGTTGAAGGGCGATCCCGACGCCATGGTGATGAACGGATTGAAATGCACACCATACTTGGCATTGATCGTGCCACTGATCAATCCGCGGTTGCGTACGTTGAACGACGCGCGCCCCCACTCGGTGCTTTCGTCATACTGATTCGCCGGGAACGTGTTGGCGCCATCCGTGTTCGAGTTCGCCACGCCGTAGGCGTAGTAACCAAACAAACTCATCGCCGGATTGAAGCGCGTGTTCACGCTGACCACCACCTGCTCTTGCTGAAATATTCCCGATGATTCGAATTCCTCGATCGGTCCCTTGCCGGGGTACGGGTAAACGCCTTGAGCCGGCGTGGTGGACGTGCCAGGAACGTAGGTGCCCGGCAACGGCGCGTTGATGTTGCGCGATCTCAGTTCATGCACGCCGCGCGAGTCTAGGAACTGCACCGAGAGCGTGGTGTTCTTCGGCAACTGGCGCTCCAGGGTGGCCACCGCCTGCATGATGTAGGGAGCGCGCAACAGGCCGGAGATTTCGCGGATGGTGGAAGTGGTGTTCGCCAGCGCGTTGCTGATCGGCGGAATCGCGTTGGGCGAAAAGAACGTCGGGTTTTGCAGCGTGTACACCAACTGGCTCACGCCATTCTGGCGCTCCGCCAACAGCGTGTCGCCCACCGGCAAGCGATCGTAGAACATTCCGAATCCACCGCGGATCACCGTTTTCGGCGTGCGCGAGCGCGAGTTGGCTCCGCCGATGCCCCACGCGAACGCCACGCGCGGTGCGAAATCTTTGTGATCGGAAATGTTGCCTTGCGTCTCGTAACGCAGTCCCAGGTTCACGGAGAAATTCTGGCGCAGCCGCCAATCGTCTTGCACGAATCCACCCAAGTCGTACTGCGATGCGCCGGCTTCGTTTTGTCCCGCATAGATATAGAACTGGCTGGGACCGCCGCCGCAAACCGGAATGCCTTGATACACCGGCGCCGAGCTGGTGCACGGCGCAGTGATCTGCGGATTCAGCGGTCCTGCCGAGGGGAATAGCGCCAAGCCGGCCAGCGTGGCCTGATACGTGTTGATCGAAGTGAACACGTATTGGCCGTTGTAGTTCTGCTGCGTGAAGCTGATGTCGTTGTTGGTACGGACGCGCAGGCCGAACTTGAGGAAGTGTTTGCCGTTGGTGATCGACGTGAAGTTGCTGAACTCGTTGTTGACGTTATTGGCGAAGTTGAAGCCCTCGCCCGCACCGCCGGTCTGAAACGCCTGGTTCACTTGGACCGTCGGCGCGCCCGTGCCGCCGAAATCGCCGACGCGATTCATGTCGAACTGCACCCGCGTTTCGTTCACGATCTTGGGATTCACGATCCACGTCTCGACGATGTTGGCGGTCTGCTGCTTCGAGCGTTGGTTGTACGCCTGCGAGGGCAGCGAAAATCCGTTGACGCCCAAGTTGTCCTGCGCATTCTCCGAGTAGCTGTAGCGCAGCGTGAGCGTGTTGTTGGAGTTGATCGCGTAGTCCAGGCGCGGGCCGATCGTGGTGCGATGGCTCGGCGTGGGATACGACTGGTTGTACGGCGTGATGGCCAATGCGGGCGTCAACACGAAGCCATTGATCAGTGTTCCCTCGGCCGTGTCGCGGCGTTCGAAATCGAGGAAGAACGATGCTTTGTGGTTGTGCCCGATCGGACCGCCGAGTGTCCCGCCGTACTGCTTGTGGTTGGCGCTCGGTTTCACTTGAGCGAAGGGATTGCGCGCATTCCAAATATTGTCGCCGAAGCTCAAGCTGATCGATCCGCGCAAGCGATCGTAGCCCGGCTTGGTGAGAATCTCGATGCGGCCGAATCCCAGGCGATCGTACTCCGCCGAAAACGGATTGGAGTTGATGCGAATTTCGCGAATCGATTCCTTGGGAGGCATGCGTCCGCCCGTGAAACCGTCAACGTAGATTTGTCCGCCGTTGGGACCGGAGGTGGGACCGGCGAGCGCCTGCAAGTCGGCTTGCAAATCGTCGGGATCGTCGGGCAGCGACTCCAGATCTTCGCCCTTCATCACGATCGCGCCGACGTTGGAGGAGGAATCCACGCTCAACTGCGCCAAATTCGTTTCTTCCACCTTCACTTCTTCCACGCGCGCGGCGATCACCAGGTTCATGTCGAATGCTTTGTCCTGGCCCGCGGTGACTTGCACGGAACTGGTTTGCAGCGTCGCGAAACCGGTGGCGAACGCGGTCATCGTGTAGCTGCCGGGCGGAATGCCGCGAAAACTATACTGGCCGAAATCGTTGCACGTCATGTCCTTGCTCACGTCCGCGCTCAGGATCGCGACGGTCGCGCCGGGAATCACCGCGCCGGTTTGATCCATCACTTGCCCGTGGATGCCGCCGGTGCCGGGAGGCATCGGAGTCTGCGGCAGCGCGGGAGCCGGACCTTTCGCCGGCGCCTGCGCGGCCGGCTTCTTTGTTTGCTGTGGGGCAGGCTGCTGCGCGCCTGGCGCCGGCGCTTGCCCAAAAGCGGCAAGCGAGAACAACAGCAGGCCGGCGATGACCACTACAACGACGCGCGAGGGAAAAACAGATTTCATAGCTGCTCCAGTCGGAATATTCAAAACTTTTAGTTCAGCTTGTTATGAGAACGCGAACGGTTTATGGAACGCCGCCGCCACCACCGCCCATATCGATCGACCAATTACCCAACATCATCGGGCGTTGGCTGGCCGGCGTCGCCGAGAAAACCGCATCCACTCCGGCGAGCACGGTGATCGCCGTGAGTTTCGCGGGATCCGAGCCCTTCGCGGCGAGAATCATCAGCGCGTCGCCAGGTTTCAACTCTGCGAGCGTGAACGTGGGCATGGTCTGCATCATTTGCTGAATGTCGGCGCCACGACCGCCGCGACCACCGCGTCCTTCGCCGGGCGCTCCACCGGGCGCTCCGCCGCGTCCACCCGCCGCACCGTCAGCACCGCGTCCCGCGGCGCCGCCGGCACTATCACGCCCACCACCGCCCGCGCCGCCGCGCCCTGCCGTGCCATCGGCCATCGCCGTGTAGCGCGCGGCCATCATCTGGGCGGTCTGAGCCGGCATCTTCTTGAGTTCCGAATCCGGCTTCACCTGCACGGTGACGTGCGTTTTGTTCTTGTCGAGATCGGCGACCACCAGCGAATTCGTCGCCGCGTCGATCGAGATCACGGTCACCGCCAGGTTGCGGAATCCGCCCGAGACAATTTGTTCGGCCGCGTAGCTCGACCCATCGGGGCTGCGCGTGCCGAGCGCGCGCACTTGATCGCCCACTTCGATGTCCGAGAATTTTCCGGGCTTGGCGTCGTCGAACTTGATCGAATCCTGCGCGTAGCGGCGCAAAACCGTCTT
Source organism: Terriglobia bacterium (assembly GCA_021325275.1). GTDB lineage: Bacteria > Acidobacteriota > Terriglobia > JAJPHL01 > JAJPHL01 > JAJPHL01. Next base: position 169,294 of record JAJPHL010000037.1, read on the forward strand.
CGGCGACACTTGGACCGCCAGCGGCTTGGGCTGACCATCCGGGCCGCGCGAGTTGATCGTGATGGTGTTGGCGCTCGCGTCGAGAGAAACCACCGGGCCCGACACGCCGCGCCGCTGCCACTCTTGTTGATCGGCTTGCTGCTTGGCGGCGATGTCTTTCTGCGTCATCAGCAGCACGCGCGCCGCCGACACTTCCTTGCCGTCGTCGCTGGTGCGTCCGGTGCACGCCACGCGATCGCCTACGGCGAGATCGGTGAAGGCGATCGCCACTGCCTTGGTGATATCCGTTGTACCCGACGGAAGGTGCAGGTAATTCGTGTTGTCGCGCATGGTGACCGTGGCCACCAGCCCGGTGTCGCTTTTCACCTTCAGGATTTTTTTCGCGGCGTCGATTTCGGTGATCACGCCGATCGCCCCGCGCGGAGGCGCTTGCGGAGCAGGCGCGGCTTGTGCCGCCACTCCCGCGGCTGCCAACGCGATAACTGCAATCGTGGAAAAAAACTTGCGACTCATGTGTACAACTCCAACTTCCCGTTGTAGGCCATGTCCTTGGGATGGAACTTGGCCTTCAGTTCAATGTTGCCCATCGGCGTGCCAATCTTGCATTCGAACTCGACGTCTTTGTCGTCCGCGCCGATTTTCGTATCGCGCGGGAACATCACCACCACCGTGCGCACGCCGTTGCGCACGATCACGTCGGCTTTCACTGCTTGAATGTCTGGTTTGTTCTTGACCTTCAGTTTCGTTCCCTGAACCAGCATGGCCACGGCGCGTTGCACGCGTTCCTGATCGTCACCGCCTTCCGCGCCTCTACGTCCGCCGCCCATCATTCCGAGTCCGGTGAGCGAAATCGCATAGTAATCGTCGTTGTGTCCGAGCGCGTCGGGACCATACGTCTTGGCGATCGCCAGTTTCGCGGCGTTCGAGCTTTCCCACACCAACGTCACTTCAGGCGCTTGCATCGGTTGTCCGCCGGCTCTTTCTCCACCGCCGTTGCGACGTCCACCGCCGCCGCCCATGCCACCGCCGCCGCCCATACCACCGCCGCCGCCCATGCCGCCGCCACCGCCCATGCCACCGCCGCCACCCATGCCACCGCCGCCACCCATGCCACCGCCACCGCCCATGCCACCGCCGCCGGGTCCACCCATACCGCCGCCACCGCCACCCATGTCCTGCTGCGGGCGGCTCGGCATATTCACTTTCGCTTTCTGCGACCACGCGGAGCCTTCATGCAGAATGCGCGTGGCTTCCGTTTGGTCGATTCCGGGAGCCGCGGCATCTTGCCCGAACATCAGTGCGGAAAAAAGCGCGGCGCTGGAGACTGCCGTCGCCGCCCCAATAAATGCCGAAAATGTTCTCTGAAATTTCATCACGATCCACCCTCACCTCCGGAGCGATTTGGCCCCGCCCTCGACTCTTTCACAGTACCGTGGAATTCCCGCTAACGCATTGATTTCAACGTTAAGAATGGTTAATGGGAGAATGGAGTAGTGATCTTTTTCCCGGATAGTTCTAACATGAGAAAAGTGAGTTGAAAGACGGTTGAAATCACAATGAGTGCCACAGTCGGTTCCCGCGATACGACAACGCTTCTCCTGGTGGACGACGACACGGAGTTGTGTTCACTGATGGGCGATTTTTTCACGCAGCGCGGTTTCCGCTTGGAAGCCGTGCACGACGGACGCCGCGGACTGGCGCGCGCGCTCGACGGAAATTTCAATCTCATCCTGCTCGACGTGATGATGCCGGGTCTCGACGGCTTCGAATTGCTGCGCCAATTGCGGCGCCGCAGCTCCACGCCGGTGATCATGCTCACCGCGCGCACCGAACCCGCCGATCGCGTGATGGGATTGAACTCCGGCGCCGACGACTATTTGCCCAAACCGTTCGGTCCCGAAGAATTGCTGGCGCGCATTCAAGCCGTGCTGCGGCGTACCCAGAAAGCCGCGTATCAGCCCGACATCCTTGAAGTGAACGGCGTGCGCATCAATCCCGGAACGCGCGAAGTGTGGCTCGATCGTGCGCCGGTGGAAGTGACATCGATCGAATACGACATTCTCGATCTGTTGATGCGCTCGGCGGGACGCCCCGTGTCGCGCGATCAGCTTTCCGCCGTGCTTTATCAGCGTGAAGCGTCGCCGTTCGATCGCTCCGTGGACGTGCATGTGAGCCACTTGCGCAAGAAACTCGAGCAAAAAGACCGCGCGCTCATCAAGACGGTCCGCGGCGTCGGATATTTGTTCTGCTCCGAGAAGGAGAGTCCCGAGTCATGAGATCCCTGTTTGCGAAAATGACGGTGTGGTCGCTGGTGGTGATCGCGCTGGCGTTGATCGGCGTGCGCCAAATCGGCGGCTTTGTGCAGCGCAGCGCCACGCGGCGCAGCGGGACGTTTGGGCGCTTTCCGAATCGCAGACCGAACGCGTCGATGCAGCTTGACGACGCGCGCGCCGCGTTCGAGTCTGGTGGTCCGCAAAAGTTGCAGGCGTATCTCGACCGCTTGAAGCACTACACACAGGATTCCCATTATTTGCTCGACGCGACCGGAAAGGATTTGCTCGACGGCGCCGATCGCTCCGAACTGATGACCCAGGCAGGCACGCCGCCCAGCGAGTTTTTCCGCTCCGCCGACGATCCGATCGTTTTCATGCGCACGTCCGAAGACGGGAAATTCCATTTCATCGGTGTGGTCCACGTACCGGTGCCGTTTACCGACACGCTGCCTTACTATTTGCTGATTCTGGCCGTGGTGGTGATCTTTGGGTTCCTGCTGGCGGTGTATATCGGGTCGCCGCTTCGTGCGCTGCGCGACGCGGTCGATCGCTTCGGCCGCGGCGATCTGACGGCGCGCGTGAACTCGCGCCGCGGCGACGAATTCGGCGTGCTCGCGAAGTCTTTCGACCAAATGGCCGGCCGCATCGAAACATTGATGACTGCCGAGCGCCGCTTGCTCCAGGACATCTCGCATGAACTCCGCTCGCCGCTGGCGCGCTTGAGTTTCTGCGTGGAACTGGCGCGCACCGCCGAGGATCGCGAAGCGGCCGTGGCGCGCATCAAGAAGGAAGTGGATCGCTTGAGCAGTCTGGTGGGTGCGCTGTTGCAGGTGACGCGCGCCGAAGGGGACTTGACGCAGCGCGAGATGGAAGATGTGGATCTCCGCGCGCTGCTCACCGAACTGGCCGACGATTGTTCCATCGAAGCCGACAAGCGCCACTGCGAAGTCACGGTCGACGCGCCGGAGGCGGTGATCTTGCGCGGCGATCGCGAACTGTTGCGCCGGGCCATCGAGAACGTGCTGCGGAATGCCATCCGCTACGCGCCCGAAGGCACGCCGATTGAAGTGAAGCTCGATCCCAATCCCGAATTCGCGGAAATCTCCATTCGCGATTACGGCGACGGCGTTCCCGAAGACATGCTCACGCAAATCTTCAAGCCGTTCTTCCGCGTCGCCGAAGCGCGCGACACCGCGTCGGGCGGCGTGGGACTCGGCTTGGCCATCGCGCAGCGCGCCGTAGCGTTGCATCAAGGAACAATGGAAGCACGCAACATGAAGCCGGGATTGCTCGTGGCGGTGGAATTGCCTTTGCACGTGGCGGTCTAAAGGCAAGTGCTGAGTCCTGAGTGCTGAGTGCTGAGTGGAAAACCCAACACTCGGCGCTGACGCTACTCTTTCAACGGCACATCGACGATCACGTTGGTTCCTTTCCCAAGCGTCGATTGCACGGTCACTTTTCCCTCGACTAAACGGGCGCGCTCGATGATGCTGACGAAGCCCAAGCCCAGTTTCGATTCCGCGGCGTCGAATCCGACGCCGAAGTCGCGAACTTCCAGACGCAGTCCCGTTTCGGTGGCGTCGAGGATCACCTTCACATGCGTCTTGCCGGCGTGCTTGGCGACGTTGCGCAGCGATTCCTGCGTAATTCGATAAAGGCACGCCGCCACCTCCTTGGGAATGTTCTCCGGCACGCCGCCGCATTGGCGGCGGTTTGACGGAGCGGCAGCGCGAGGTCTTGCAACTTGTGGCGTAAGGAAAATCGGTGAAGGAAATTTCTAAAATCCTCGATATTTCGCCGCGCACCGTGGAATTCCACAAGAGCGGCATCATGAGCGAATTGGGATTGCGCACCACCGCCGAATTGACGCGCTACGCCATCGCGCATCACTTGATCGCCGAGACGCCGGCCCATAGCTGATGGCAGAACTCCTGATATACTCGCTCGCGTGAACGACACGAGCGCCTCGCCACCGCCCGTCACCGCGCGCACCGATTTCGTGCGCGGCTTGGGCCTCGTCAGCTCCACCACGCTCGTGGCCGGAGGTATGATCGGCTCCGGCATCTTCATTGTCTCGGCCGACATCGCGCGCACCGTCCATACATCCGGCCTTTTGCTCACCACTTGGGTGATCGCCACCGTGATGACGCTGATCGCGGCTCTCAGCTACGGCGAATTGGCCGCGGCGATGCCGCAAGCCGGCGGTCAGTATGTTTACTTGCGTGAGGCGTTTTCTCCGCTCTACGGATTCCTCTACGGATGGGCGCTGTTCCTGGTGATCCAAACGGGAACGGTCGCCGCGGTGTGCGTGGGATTCGCGAAATTTCTTGCGGTGTTCATTCCCTTCACGCCGGGCGAACAACAAGTCGTGGCGATCCTCTGCATCGCGTTGCTCACGGGCATCAACTGCTTCGGCCTGAAGACCGGCGCGCTGGTGCAGAACGTTTTTACCTTCACGAAAACGGGCGCGTTGCTAGGATTGATCGTGCTGGGATACTTGTTCGGTCACTCGGCCGCCGCGGCTCACGCAAATTTCGGCGCGAATCTGTGGACGGGCTCCGGATCTGATGCCGGATTTGCCGCCGGATTCAATTTCGAAACGCTGCGGCTTGTCGCCGTGGGCATGGTGGGATCGCTCTTTGCCGCCGATGCGTGGAACAACATCACGTTCACGGCGGGCGAAGTGCGGAATCCGCGGCGCAATATTCCGTTGTCGCTGCTGCTCGGCGCGGGCGGCGTGATGGTGTTGTATCTCGCCGCGAATGTGACCTATCTCAGTGTGCTCCCCATCGCCGCCATCCAGCACGCGCCCAACGATCGCGTGGGAACGGCGGCCGCCGCGGTAATCCTGGGTGCGAGCGCGGAAAAATTGATGGCCGCGTTCATCGTGATTTCCACCTTCGGCTGCGCCAACGGATTGATTCTCGCCGGAGCCCGCGTGTATCACGCCATGGCCCGCGACGGCTTGTTCCTTCCGGCGGCGGCCCGCTTGCATCCCAAGACTCACGTGCCGGTCGCCGCGCTTGTCGCGCAGGGAATTTGGGCGTCGCTGCTGACGGTCAGTGGAACGTACAACGAGTTGAACCAGTATGTCGTGTTCGCGGTGCTGCTGTTCTATATCCTCACTCTCGCGGGACTCTTTGCGTTGCGCATCAAGCGTCCGGACATGCCGCGGCCGTATCGCGCGTTTGGCTATCCCGTATTGCCGGCGCTTTATATCGTTCTTGCGATCGGCATTGAAGCGGCGCTTCTCGTCTACAAAACGCGTTTCACGCTCTCTGGCTTGCTCATTGTTCTGCTCGGGATTCCGGTGTACTTCTGGGCGGAACGGCGAAATCAAAAATCAAAAGTTTAGGACCTTGGAACCTTGGACCATTGGAGCCGCCGCACGCTCGGAAAGGGCTTGCCCGCTTCGTCCGAACTTTTGATTTTTGACTTTTGATTTTTGATTTTTGATTTCGCCGTTCTGCCCTTGCAGTTCCCCTAGGAACCTCCTATACTCTTGAAGCGGAAGCGAGAAGCGGAGAAAAAACACACTTGGCAAACTCACTCTTTCGGAGAATCTCCATTGAAGGCTTAATGGCCGACGTTTCAGAGGCCAGCGCCCACGGCGGCGGACTGAAACGAACCTTGGGACCTTGGTCGCTGGTGGCGTTGGGCATCGGCGCGATCATCGGCGCGGGCATTTTCGTGCGCACCGCGGCGGCGATCGCCGAACGCGCGGGCCCCTCGGTGACGCTGGCGTTCGTGGTGGCCGGCATCGGCTGCGCCTTCGCGGGACTCTGCTACGCGGAGTTCGCTTCCATGATTCCGGTAGCGGGCAGCGCGTTCACCTACTCCTACGCCACGATGGGTGAACTTGTCGCCTGGATCATCGGCTGGGATCTCGTGCTGGAGTACGCCGTGGGCGCCGCCACCGTCGCGATCGCCTGGAGCGAGTACTTCAACAAAGTGCTGGAATACTTCGGCGTGCAAGTTCCGTATCAATGGTGCCATTCGCCCTTCGAGAAAGCCATGGGCTCGGGCGTCGCCGGCATCATGAACCTTCCCGCGCTGGCGATTCTCCTGGTGCTTTCGTTGTTGCTAGTGCGCGGCACGCAAGAATCGGCGATGGTCAACGCGGTGATCGTAGTGGTCAAGCTGGCGATTGTGGTGATGGTGATTGTCATCGGCTGGGGCTTCATGAATCCCGCCAATCACACGCCGTACATTCCCGCGCCGACAACCTACACCACGCCCGAGGGCGTCGTGCATCCCTATGGCGGCATCATGGGAATCTTGGGCGCCGCCGGCGTGGTCTTCTTCGCGTTCATCGGATTCGACGCCGTGTCGACCGCCGCGCAGGAAACCAAGAATCCGGCGCGTGACATGCCGTTTGGCATTTTGGGATCGTTGGTGGTCTGCACGATTCTCTACGTGCTGTTCTCGCACGTGTTGAGCGGTGTCGCGACCGTCGAAGACTTCCGTACGTTCGGCAAGGAAGCGTCGGTGACGTTCGCGATTCAAAAATACATGACCGGCTACTCGTGGCTCGGCAAATTGGTCACGGTGGCGATTCTCGCCGGATTCTCCTCGGTAATCCTGGTGATGTTGCTCGGTCAATCGCGCGTCTTCTTCTCCATGAGCGAAGCGGGATTGGTGCCGAAGATTTTCGCCGACGTGCATCCGAAGTTCCATACGCCTTGGAAATCGAACTTGCTGTTCTTCGTTTTCACCGGGATTTTCGGCGCGTTCATTCCTGGCGACATCGTCGGTGAGATGACGAGCATCGGAACACTCTTCGCGTTCATCTTAGTTTGCGCCGGCGCGTGGATCATTCGCGTGCGCCAGCCGGAATTGCCGCGCGGCTTCAAGGTGCCCGCGCTGCCCGTGGTCTCGATCCTCGGCATCGGCGTGTGCGGCGCGATGATCTACGGACTCGGCTGGACCAACTGGCTGCGTCTCGCAGTGTGGCTGGTGATCGGCCTGGTGTTCTACTTCACCTATGGCATTCATCACAGCAAGCTGAATCCGGCCAACGCGAAGAAGTAGCAGACGTTCTCACAGGCTAGCGATGGACCGGGGAAACGCCTTCCGATAGACTGAAGACATGGCCGCGGCCGGCACAGACCAAATCACGTCCGGAGGGTTCGGCTCGCGGCGCCGGCCCCCGGGCTTTTGGCGGAATCGCTCGCGTCTCGAAAAAGCGGCCATCGCGGTTCTGGCGATCTCCCTCGTTACCAACGCTTTTCTCGGCGATGCTCATCCCACCGCGGCGCTCCTGCTGAATTTCGCCGTCGCCGGATGTTTCATCGCGCTGCTGTTCCGTTACGTGCGGAAACTGCTTTCGATGGCCATCTGGCGATTGCGCCATCGCTTGTTGATCGCGTACCTCTTCATCGCCGTCGTTCCGATCGTGCTGATCGTGGCCATGGCGGGCGTCTCCACCTACATCTTCTACGGCATGACGGCGACGTACATGGCGTCGCGGGAAGTGAATCGCCTGGAAGAAGAACTCGCGGTGGCCGGCAACGCCGCGGCCGTCGACGTGGAGCAAGGCGGTGTGCGCGACGACAAACTCGAGGACTTTCTTACGGCGCACCTGACGTCCAATTTAAAGAACGTGCAGCCGGAAGCGCATTTGTTCGGTCCCGGCCAAATCGCGCCGTGGTTCACGCAACCGAAGGGTGAGAATTGTCTCGTGCGCACCGCGGACGGCTTCGAAGTCCGCTCCGTGAAGCACGCGGGTAAGCGATTCCTGGTCCTGGCCACGGGACTCGAGCGAACCATCTCGTCGTGGATGCCGGGAAACATCGGCGTGATGACGCTCGCAACCGAGTTGCGCCGCGCCGAAAATCCGAAGCAAGTTTTCCGCCTGCAAAACAAGAGCTATCGCACGGTGGCCCTCGCACGCCCCACGCTTCCTCCCGCGGCGAGTTGGTGGGATATCGAAATTACCTGGGCCTTCACCGAACCCGTCTACAACTGGGAAACGGGCGATCGCGAGGAGGGATTGCTGATCGTCCATTCGCGCCCGTCGCTGTTGAACGATCGCCTCCGGAGCCACTTGAGCGCGTCGGCGGCGGGCAACGCTTCGACCGACGGCAGCGATCTTTCGCAATTGCCGTTTACACTGCTGAAAGCCGTGGGCGTGCTGTTTCTTTCCATCGAAATTGGTTCCCTGATCGTGGGCGTTCACTTGACGCGCACCATCACCGGCGCGGTCGATGATCTCTACGAAGGAACGCAGCGCGTGAATCGCGGCGACTTTTCGTATCGCATTCCGGTGCGCGCGCGCGATCAGTTGAGCGGCTTGGCGGAATCGTTCAATACCATGACCGTTTCGCTGGAACGGCTGGTGCGCGAGTCGAAGGAGAGCCAGAGACTGCAATCGGAATTGGAAATCGCCAGCCAAGTGCAGCGGCAACTTTTTCCGAAGCAACTTCCCAATCTTTCAGGACTCGAGTTGACCGGGGTTTGCCGTCCCGCGCGCGTGGTCAGCGGCGATTATTACGATTATGTCGAGTTCGACGAACCACGCCTGGCGATGGCCATCGGCGACATCGCGGGCAAGGGCATTTCCGCCGCGCTCGTGATGGCCGGAGTGCAATCCGCTTTGCACGCGCAGTTGTATCAAGGGCAGCAAAAGGCGGTCGGTTCCGGCGTCGCCGTGGCGGCCACGATTTCGCCCGACAAACTTGTGCGCCAACTGAATCGCCAACTTTACGACAGCACGTCGGCGAGCACGTTCGCGACGTTTTGTTATCTTGTCTACGACGACGCCGAGGGACGCTTGACGTATTGCAACGCGGGGCACTTGCCGCCGCTGATCATCGGTCACGACGGGACGCGCCGGCTCACGCGCGGCGGAATCGTGCTGGGCATTTTGCCGGACGCTGAGTACGAAGCGGAATCGGTGATCTTGCGGCGCGGCGACCTCTTGGTGTGCTACACCGACGGAATCACGGAACCCGAAAATTCCTACGGCGGCGAATTCGGCGAGGATCGCTTGATCCAGGTGGTGCAAAAGGTGCATGACCGCTCGCCGCGCGAGATCGCCAACGCCGTGCTGCAAGCGGTGGAAGAGTGGAGCGATTCGCCGGAAGCCGCCGATGATATGACCTTGTTAGTCGCGCGACGCTTGTAGCCTCTCGGATTTACCGCATTCCCAACAGAATCTTCAAACGCTCTTAACACCGGATTGCTATTGTGACGCGACCGCAAAACTCTGGTGGAGGGTTCAATGAAGAAGCTAGGCATTCTTGCCGCAACACTCTTAGTGTGGATCGCCGCGTTCGCGGCGCACGCCGCGGCGCAAGATACCGGGACCACGCTCAATGGCATGATTCAAGACGCTGCGGGTAAAGCCGTTCCGGCGGCGGAAGTTTCCGTAAAGAATAACGCCACAGCGAACGCTCGCAAGGCCACGTGCGACGCAGAAGGAAAGTTTTCCGTCGCCGGTTTGACGGCGGGCGTCTACACCGTGGAAGTTTCCGCGGCCGGCTTCGCCACGGCGACGCGCAACGACGTGCGCCTCGGCGGCGGTACGATGGACATCACCATTCCGCTGTCCGTCGCGACCGTCGCTGAATCCGTCACGGTCGAGGCGGTGGAATCGGTTGCCGCGGAGATGGCCCCGATGCAGTCGTCGCTGGAAACGCATTCCGCCCGCTCCGAGATTTCGCAGGCCTTTGTGGAAAACTTCACGTCGCCGATCGGCGACTACAGCGAAGTGCTGCTGATGGCGCCGGGCACGTTTAGTGTGAATCCCAACGGCGTAGGTCTCGGCCAAGCCAAGGACTTTTTCCGCGGCTTTCCCGACGGCGATTACACGATGACCTGGGACGGAATTCCGTTCGAGGACACCAATTCTCCCACGCACCACACCTGGGTGTTCTTCCCCGGCGTTTGGATCGGCGGAACGGAATTCGATCGCAGCCCCGGAACGGCGTCGTCGATTGGTCCCACGAATTTCGGCGGCACCATCAATTTGCTTTCGCGCGAAGTCCCCAACAGCATGGGAATCCAAGCGTCGATTTCTTACGGTTCCTTCAACACCAAGCTGCTCGACCTCGGTATCGACACCGGATTGTTTGGCCCCAACAAAAAGTCGAGCCTGTTGATCGACGTTCACGGACTGAAATCCGACGGATACCAGACGTACAATTATCAGAAGCGCGACGGCGGCAACTTGAAGTATCAGTACCGCGTGAGCGACAAAACCACGGTGACGTTCTATACCAACTTTTTGGACCTTTGGACGAACACGCCGAACTTCAACGGTCCCACGCGCGCGCAGGTGAATCAGTTTGGCGTGAACTTCCTGTTGTCGGGCAATCCCGCCACCAGCGACGGATCGTACTGGCCGCTCGATTACTACCACGTGCAGACGAATTTTTCGTACTTCGGTTATCGCTCCGATCTCGGCCACGGTTGGAGCATCGACAACAAGCTCTATGGTTATCACTATTGGAATAAACAAAATTACAACAACAGCCTCACGACGTACCTGCCGACCACGTCGTCCGATCCCGGCGTCGACAAGCTGAACGGTTACACAAAATTCGGCGACACGCTGTCGCTGAACTATGCGAACCGCTTCGGAACCTTCCACACGGGAATGTGGTACGAGTGGGCGTACACGGATCGCTACCAGGTTCCCTCCAGCCCGTCGCAAAACTACCTCGACGCGATTCTGCCGAATTTCCACGAACACTTCATCACCACGTCGGTGCAGCCGTATGTCGAGTACGAATGGCGCGCCACGAGCCGCTTGAGCGTCACGGCCGGCATCCGCTGGTCGTACTACATCATGAACCTGACGCAATATCAGGACAACGGCAAGACGGTTGGCTGCCTGGGCGGCACGCTCGTGAAGCCCGCCGGAATCGCCGGACCGATCCCGATCGCGCAGCAGGCTATCGAGTTTTGCAACGGCGGCGCGCCGTGGACGAAGCATGAAGGCCGCTACACGGCGATGGATCCTTCGCTCGACCTCCGTTATCGCCTAGCGCACGGATGGTCGGCGTACGCGCAGTACGCGCGCGGATCCATCATTCCGCCGTCGAGCGTGTTCGACGTGTCCAACGGATTGGTGAAGACTCTGCCGAGTCCTTCGATGACCAACACATTTCAGGCCGGTACGGTGTTCAAAAAGAATCGCGTGACGCTCGATGTGGACGCGTACTACGTTCGCTTCCAGAACGCGTACACGTCGTACACCGATTCGAGCGGTGAACCGGTGTACACGCTGCCGGGCGATTCCCGCACGCGCGGAATCGAAGCGGAGAGCAACATTTACGCGGGCCATGGATTCAGCGTGTACCTGAACGCCAGCGCCGGCAAAGCGTTCTACGTGAACAACGGCTTCTGGGTGGCGAATACGCCGTCGAACATCGAAACCGTCGGCGTGCTCTATCAACACAAGCAGTGGGACTTTGGTGTTTTCAACAAACGCGTAGGTCCGATGTGGAACGACAACGGCACGTTCAATCAGTCGGTGCCGATCGATCCGTTCGAACTGACGAACGTGTACGCCAACTACACGATCAAGCAAGACTCCTGGTTGCGCGGCACCAAGCTGCGCCTGTCTGTGAACAACATTCAAAACAGTCACGCGATCACCGGCATCACCGCGGCGACCGTGAGCCAGGTGTACACCCCGAATCCCGGCGACACGCTGGTGCTGCTGCCTGCGCGCAGCATCACCATGACGGTCACGCTGGGTTTGGCGCCGAAGCGGTAACAGGTTGCTGGATCGCGACGCGGCATAACTCACGAAATGCCGCGTCCGTGATCGCGCCGTCTAATCCTCCGCTTACGGTGGACGGCGCGAGTCCTGTAATGTCCAACTGTTTTCCGCCGCGGAAGAACAGCGTGAAGGGAATACTACGAAAATTCCATCGCGCGCGCAGTTGTGGTTCGCGATCTACGTCTAACTCGAAAATTTGCACCTGCGGCCATCCGCCAGCCCGATGAATCCGCGCGAACATCGCTTCCATCTGCCGGCAAGGCGGACACCAACTCGCGCCGAACTTCACGACCAGCAGATCACCCGGATTCGCGTTATTGATCGCGGCGTCGAAATCCTGCTCGGTGAGCTCGATCGTTCCGCGATCCACGCGCGCGGGTTTGGGCGGCGCGGTGCCGTCCGGCACTTCCGCGACAGAGTCCGTGTAGACCAGGAAATTCTCGCCGGTCGCGTATTTGTCCTCCATCATGCGGCGCGCCATGAAGCGGCAGCAGTAAAAGCCTTGATGCGTCCCGGCGTCGATGCGGCGGAACTTGTCGAGATCGATGACTGAGGACACGACATAGCACTCGGCTTCAAAGCTGTCCTTCCGCCAAATCACGCGCTTGTCGACGATGTTTTCCCCGCGGAAGATGGCGCGTCCGCAAGTGTTGCAGTGGAAAGTGCTCATTGTGCGGGAGCGGCCGCTTTTTGCAATTGCTCCACCGCTGCGAGAATCCGGGTGCGGACCCTCGAAGCAGCTTGGACCGCGGCTTCGGCCTCTTCCAACGTAGCATCTTCCGGGTAGTCGTCCGGATACCGCGCGGGCATGTAGAACTCCTTGAGGAGCGCGACATCGTCGGCCAAGTCCCGAAGTGCATTGTCGATCTCAACACAATCCGTTAACAGCTCATCCCGTTGATGAATTCTCTTGAGAGGCCCACGGTGAAAGAGAACGAAGCCCTTTAGATATTTTTCGGCGAGTTGCTGGCAGTGGAAGCAAATCGTGTCCCGCGGGCCTTCATGGACCATCAATAGCTGTACCGTTGTCCAATCTTCTTCCGCTTTGTGTTTCCGCGCCGCGAATATGGTTGTATCAAAGTCGCTCATGGGCGTTCGTAGATGACCTTGCCGGTCGTCAAAATCTCACGAATAAATGGGCCATTCCGTTGCAACCGCATTTCCACTTCGTCGGGCGTCAGAGCAATCAAATCGTATGGTACGTGGCTGGGGAAGAGCGCCTTTGTATAGCGGATTTGTCGCTGCCGCCGCGGTAGGTCAGACGGGCCGATGACCAGCAAGTCCACGTCACTATCTCTCGTCGCAGTCCCGTGCGCCTGCGATCCGAAAAGAATGATCTTGTCGGGATTGCCGATCTGCACAATTTTGTCCCGCAACGCAGCGATTCTCGCGTCCATAGACTGAATATAGCATGTTCGCATAGACTACGCAGTCATGCGCATTTCGCGTGCCACCGTTTTGGGATTGTTGCTCGCGGCCGTTCCCGTTGCTACGGTCGCGGAATCGCCCGCCGACCAAATTGTGATCGTGAAATCGAAACGGACGCTGACGTTGTTGCGCGGCGGTAACGTCCTGAAGACGTACAAGGTCGCGCTCGGCGCACAGCCCCTTGGCGCTAAAGATCGGCAAGGCGATCACAAAACTCCCGAAGGAAAATACTTCATCGATGCGAAGAAAAATCCTAGCCGGTTCTATCTCGCGCTGCACATTTCTTATCCTAATGCCGCCGACCGCGCGAATGCGCGAAAACTCGGTTTGAGCGCCGGTGGCGACGTGGAGATTCACGGGCTAGGCAAGGAATTTGGATATGTTGGCAGCGCACATCGTCTCCGCGATTGGACCGATGGATGTGTCGCCGTCACCAACGAAGAGATTGAGGAGATCTTTCGCCTGGTTCCGGTGGGGACGCCGGTAGAAATCCGGCCATGATCACAACGGCAAGGTCAAACGCGCCTCGCACCCCGCGTGATCCACGCGATTCTCCACCGTCAGCGTGCCGTCGTGCGCCTCCGCAATCTTGCGGCAGAGCACCAGGCCAATGCCCGATCCTCCGGGCTTCGTGGTAAAGAACGGCACGAACAAATTCGTCGTGCCGGAAAGTCCCGGACCTTCGTCCTCCACCACGACCTCTAGGTTTCCGTTGCGCGCGCGCCATCCCACCGTCACTCCGCCGCCGGTTTCCAGCGACGCATCCACGGCGTTACGCAACAAGTTGATCAGCAATTGCTCGAGATGATCCTGATCCGCCGTGATCCACATCGTCGGTCCGGGCCGAAGCGCTACAGGCAGGCGCGTTTCCAGTCCCGAGACACGACGGATCCACGGCGCCACTTCCATCGGCTTCTTGTGCGGCGGCGGCAGCTTGGCGAGCGTCGCATACGCGCCCATGAAACGATTCAGCGATTCCGAACGCGATCCGATCACCGCTAAGCCGCGTTGCATGTCGTCCTTCCAGTCGTGCGGCAGCGGATCTTTCTGCAACATGCCGCTCAAACTGCCGGCCATCGACTTGATCGGCGTGAGCGAATTGTTCAACTCGTGCCCGATCACGCGAATCAGCCGTTGCCACGCTTGCAATTCTTCTTCGCGCAGCGCGCGCGTCAAGTCGGCAATCACAACAAGATGATGCGGCAATCCTTGTTCGCGAAATGTGCTGCGGCGCATTCCCCAGCGGCCTTGCCCGCCGGGAAAAACCACATCCAGCGTGCGCGCCGGTTCACCGTCCAGGCACGCGGCGAGGCCCAGATCGGCGGCACTGCGGCCGAGCAATCGCTCCACCGGCTGCGCCAGCAATTCCGCGCCGGTGCGATTGACCAATCGAAGCTTTTGATCGCCGTCGAAGGAATAAATACCCACTTCGATTTCCGACATCACCTTGCGCAACAGCGCGCCGGCTTCGAGCGCGCCCAATCGCTGAACATGCAACGTCGACCCAAGAGCGTTGACCTCGCGAATCAACTCGCCGAGCGCATCGTCGGGATTCGCGCCGCGCGCGCGAATGGAATAATCGCCCTCACTAAGCGCGGCCAGCAGATTCGAGAGCGTTTGCAGCGGTTGGACCACTCTCTCGCGCAGGCTAAAGCTGAAGCCCAGCCAACAGCCGATGATCCAGACGGTCAGCGTCCACTGAGTTTTTGCGTCGTAAGAGCCCGACCACACGATCCACATCGACGTGGCGACGGCGGGCGCTCCCGCCGCCAGCGCGTATAAAAAAATACGAAGGTCGTGGGGGACGTGGCGCTTCCGCTTCTTCATGTCCGAACACCAAGGCCGGCGGAAACGACGAGAGCGAAGGCAAAAGGCAAGAGGCAAAAGGCAAAAGGCAAAAGGATCGGAAGAAGGTGAGAGGAGTTCCCAGGTTTATCTCTTCGGGTAGCTAAGCCACCGCAAGTTCGACGCCCTGGATTTTTGCCTTTTGCCTTTTGCCTTTTGCCTTTTGCCTTCACTTTTTTCACAACTTGTATCTCTCGATGCGCCTGTAAAGCGCGCTCCGGCTCAGTCCCAGAGTTTTCGCCGCGTGACTCACGTTGCCGTCGAAACGCGCCAGCGTCTTGCGGATCAAGAACGACTCCACGTCGTCGAGGCTCATTTCTTCCAAGCGTGGCGCGCTGTCGCGCGCGGGGCGCAGCGACAAATCGGCGGCGCGCACCAAATCGCCCGAGGCCATCAACACCGCGCGCTCCACGGCGTGGTCGAGTTCACGCACATTGCCGGGCCAGCTATGTTCCATCAGGGCGCGCATAGCCACCGGATCGAAGCCCGGCAGGTCTTTGCGATACTTCTGCGCCGACAGCCGCAAAAAATGTTGCGCGAGTAGCGGAATGTCCTCGCGGCGATCGCGCAGCGGCGGCAAGTGCATCTCGATGGTGTTCAGGCGAAACAGTAAGTCTTGCCTGAACGTGCCGGCCGCGGCGGCCGCGGCGAGATCGGCGTTGGTGGCGGAGATCAAGCGCACGTCCACTTTGCGCGTGCGCGACGATCCCACGCGTTCCATCTCGCCGGTTTCCAGAACGCGCAGCAACTTCGCTTGCTGCGACGGCGTGATGTTGGCGATCTCGTCGAGGAAAAGAGTACCGCCGGAGGCCAGCTCAAAGCGTCCCACGCGGTCGGCCTTAGCGTCGGTGAACGCGCCTTTCACGTGACCGAATAATTCGCTTTCGAAAACGCCTTCCGGTAATCCACCGGTATTCACGGTGACCATCGGACGTGGCGCGCGCCGCGATGCCGCATGGAGCGCTTGCGCCGCGACGCCCTTGCCCGTGCCGTGCTCGCCGGTGATCAGTACGTTGGCGTCGGACGGGCCGACGCGCGCGATCACTTCGAGCACCGGGCGCATCGCCGGCGATTCCGCGATCAGGTTCACGCCGCTATCGGGCGCCACCTGCCGCAACATGCGATTCTCCGCTTCCAGCCGTTGCCCGTGCCGCAATGCTTGCCCCAGCGACACCTGCGTGCGCACCACGGAAACGAGTCGCTCGTTCTCCCACGGCTTTTGGATGAAATCGCGCGCGCCGCGACGCATCGCTTCAACAGCTAACTCCAAGCTGCCCCACGCCGTCATTACGATCACCGGCAGCGTCGCGTCAATGGCCGTGAGCTTTGCAAGCAGGTCCATGCCCTCCTTGCCGGACGTTGTGTCGCGCGTGTAGTTCAGGTCCATCAACACGGCGTCGTAATCGCGCGATTCCACCGCCGCGAGCACGCCGGCGGGCGACGACGCGGCGTCGGTAGAAAATCCTTCGCCCTTCATGAGCAGGCGCAGCGCTTCGATCACGTCGGCTTGATCGTCGGCAAGAAGAATGACAGGCGGATGGTCCTTGGACACGTCCGGCTACGCTCCCGTCTTTTGTTCGCTCACCACCCAGCCGTCCATTAGGTTGATGATGCGCTTTCCGCACGCGGCGTTGGCTTCCGAGTGCGTCACTTGGATGATGGTGGTTCCCTCGGAGTTGAGTTTCTGGAACAGATCCATAATTTCGCGCCCCTGCGAGGAGTGGAGATTGCCGGTCGGCTCGTCGGCGAGAATCAGTTTGGGATTCGAGATGACCGCGCGAGCCACCGCGACCAATTGTTGTTGTCCGCCGGAGAGCTGGCTCGGGTACAAGTCTTTTTTGCCGACGATGTGGAAGCGGTCGAGCGCGTCGGCGACCATCGCGGCGCGTTCCGAGCTCTTGATGTTCTTGTAGCTCAGCGGAACGTCGAGATTTTCGGCCACCGTGAGATCGTCGAGCAAATGGTAGCTTTGAAAAACGAAGCCGATGTAATGTTTGGCCAGTTCCGAGCGCTGTTTCAGGTTCATCGAGTGAACCTTGTGCTCGAAAAGCTGATACTCGCCGGACCATGCGCCGTCGAGCATGCCGAGGATTCCCAGCAGCGTGGATTTTCCTGCGCCGCTTGGCCCCATGATGGTGAGAAAGTCGTTGTCGTAAACGTCCAGGTTGCAGCGGCGCAAGACGTAGGTGCGCGTGGGTCCCGTGGGATAGGATTTCTCCACGTCACGCAGTCGAATGATCGTTTCAGGCATCGTTGTTTTTTTCCAGTCCGGTACTATTATTCATGATTTCGGCGCTCATTCATAGCGCAGCGCAGTCAGCGGATCCACCCGGGTCGCGCGGCGTGCCGGCAAGAATCCAGCGATCACCGAGACAACGGCGAGCGTGACGCTGATCGCCGCGTAGGTTGCGGGGTCCGCCGGGCTGACGTACAACAGGCTCGCGATCAAGCGCGTTGCGCCGTACGACGCCGCCAGTCCCACGGCGACGCCGAGCGCCGTCAGTTTCAATCCTTGACGCAAGACCAATTGCAGCACGGCAGTTTGTTCAGCTCCCAGCGCAATTCGGATTCCGATTTCTTTGGTGCGCCGCGTGACGGTATACGCCATCACGCCGTAGATTCCCACCACCGTCAATGCCACGGCGAGGACTCCGAAGACGGCCAGGAGCTCGGCGCCGAGGCGTGCGGTCCACAAGTTGTCCGCGATCGCCGAGGTCATGGTCTGCGGTTGCGGCAGCGGCATCGTGGAGTCGAGACCGCGAATCGTTTGGCGAAACGCCGGGAACAGCGGCGCGGGATCGCCCGACGTGCGAACGCACAGCGTCATCGCGGGCGCGTAGAACTGCGTTGCCGAAAGGTAGACATGCGGCACGGCGGCGCCGCCGAGCGTGCCGAACTTGGCGTCGGCTGCGATGCCGACGACGCGGAAAAAGTTGGGATTCAAGCGATGCTTGAAGCGCCGGCCCACGGGGTCCTCGCCGGGCCAAAACATTCGCGCGGTGGTTTCGCTGATGATCGCCACTTGCTCTGCGCCTTCGCGATCGGCGGCCGAGAAGTCGCGGCCTTTCACGAGCGGAATTCCCACGGTTGAAAAATATCTTGGGAAGACGTCGTTGAAAGGCACAAACAAACTGCGCAACTCCGCGGGCAATTCCTTGCCTTCGGGAAAAACGCGCCGCGACACGCCGGCGTTGCCGGCTTGCGGGACGTTTTCGCCCCACGTGGCCGATTGCACGCCGGGCAGCGCTTGCACACGTTCGATCGCTTGTTTGTAAAACTCGGTAGCGCGCTGCGGCGAGTATCCCTGCGCGGCGGTGTTCATGAACATCACCGTGAGTCCCTCGACGCGAAAGCCGGGACTCAGGCGTTGCGCTTGCTGCACGCTGCGCAGGAAGAGTCCCGCGCCGATCAAGGCAACGAGCGATAACGCCACTTGTCCGCTCACGAGAATGCTGCGCAAATCCAATCCCATCGCGAGTTGCGTGAAACGGGATCGGCGGTCCGGCGCGTCAAACTGTCCCTTGATCGCCGACACGAGATCGGCGCGCGATCCTTGAATCGCCGGAATCAAACCGAAGAGCCAGCCGGTAAGAAACGTCAGCGCGATCGTGAACGCGAGCACGCGCGGCTCGAGTTTCAGGTCGAGAAAACGCGAGTCCATCCACGAAGGACGCATGGCCCACAGCAAATCGCGTCCCCAATACGCCACCAGCATTCCCGCCGCGCCGCCCAGCAGCGAGAGTACCGCGCTCTCCGCGAGCAATTGACGGATCAAGCGCCAACGCGGCGCGCCCACGGAGAGCCGCACGGCGATTTCCTTGCGACGCGCCATGGCGCGCGCCAGCAAGAGGCTCGCCACATTCGCGCACGCGATCAGCAGGACTAATCCCGTGGCGCCGAGCAACAATCCGCCGGAGCGCCGGAGATCGTCGCGTTGCCCGATGCCGAGCACGGCTTCGCTCAGAGGAAAAAGCGCCGTGCTGCGGTCGGCGTTTTCGTTGGGATATTGCTTGGCGAGGCGGTCCGCCATCATCTTCATCGCTTGATCGGCCTGCGCCATCGAGACGCCCGGGCGCAAGCGTGCCACAACCTGCACAGAGAGTGCGTTTCGCACGGTGTAGAACAGCGGGTTGGCTGGATTCAGTTGCGGATGCATCGAGATGGGCACCCAAAATTCCGATCCGCCGCCGATCGATTGCAGTCCTTTGAATTCGGGCGGCGTCACGCCGATGATTTCGAATTTGCTGCCGTTCAGCGTCACATAGCGGCCCACGATCGATGGATCGCCGCCGAAAGTGCGCGTCCACAATCCGTTGCTGATCACCATCACGGGCGCGGCGCTGTCCACTTTGTCTTCGTCCGCGAAAAATGTCCGGCCGCGCGCGGCTTGCACGCCGAGCACGCTGAAATAGTTCGCCGTGACAAGCTGTCCGCCCAGACCTATCGGCTCGGCGCCGCCCACCATATTCGCGCCGACAAACTGATACGCCGCCATTCCCGAAAATTCCTGGACGTTGTCGCGAAAATCCTTGAAATTCAAAAAGGCGAAGGACTGGAACGCCGTCGATTTCGGCATCGTGGTGAACGCCGCGACGAGCTCGCCCGGTTTCTCCACGGGAATCGGGCGCAGGAAGACCGCGTTGATCAGCGTGAAGATCGTGGTGTTTGCGCCGATCCCGAGCGCCAGCGACGTCACGATGACAGCGGTGAGCGCGGGATTGCGCACCGCCGAGCGAAACGCGAACCGGATGTCTTGCAGCATACGGCCTCCCTTACGAAGACGAAACTTACTCCCAACGCAACGAAACCATTGGATCGACACGCGCCGCGCGACGCGCCGGCACCCAGCAAGCGGCTGCGGCGGCCGCGCCGATCAACGCCAGTGCCGCCGTGTATGCCGGCCCATCGAGTGCTTGAACGCCATAGAGCATTGCGGTCATGAGGCGTCCCATGACCAGCGACAACGCGATGCCGATGGCGACGCCGCCACCCAACAACATCGCGCCTCGACCGAGAATCGAGCGGATTACTTGTGGTCCACGCGCGCCCAACGCCATGCGAATGCCAATTTCGCGCGATCGCCGCGCCACCGTGTACGCCATCATTCCGTAGACGCCCGTCGACGCCAACACGATCGCCAGCAATCCGAATGCGCCGAGCGTGCCCGCCGCGATTCGTGCGGGGAACAGCGCCAAGCCCAGTTGCGATTCCAGCGTTCCCGAGGCGAACAACGCGATCGACGGATCTTCCTCGGCGATCGCGCGCTTCAACATCGCGGCGACTTCGGTGTCGGGCAGGGAATTGGAGCGTGCCACGATCGTGACGTCCGATCCCACCGCTTGGCGAAGCGGCTGGAAGGTTGCCGGCAGCGGCGCTTCGCTCAACGATTGATATTTGCCCGTCTCGACGATCCCGACAATTTCCAAGAACGGCGATCCTGTTCCAAAGCGGAAGCGCCGGCCTATGGGGTCGGGCGCGTAGGAGTTGCCGACACGCTTGGAATGCAGAATGTGCGTGACGAACGCTTCGTTGACGATGGCAACTCTCTTCGAATCCGCATTGTCGCGATCGTCGAAGTCGCGGCCGGCGAGAAGTCTCGTCTTGAACGTGTCGAACAATCCGGGACTTGTCCGGTAGCCCGTCGCCGTGGGCCGCTTCGACACGGGCACGTTCTCGGAGCCTTCCACGTAGACGTAGCTGTTTTGGATATGCAGATTCAGCGGGAGGTCGTTGATGATCGCGGCGGAATCGATACCCGGCATGGCGCGGACTTTTTCGAGCACGCGCTTTTCGAGCGCCGCGCCGCGGACATTGTCGTAGCCGTGCAGACTGGAATCGAATCCCGCGACCGCCGCGTGACGCGGATCGAAGCCGACATTCAGGCTGAGAGCGTGTTGGAGACTGCGGACCATCAGCATTGATCCCACCAGTAACACAACAGAGAGACCTACTTGCGCCGCGACCAGCAAATCGCGCGCGTGGAAGCGTCCCGCGCGCATGGTGAGTCCCATATTCTTGAGTGCCGGTGTCAGATCGCCGCCGGTGGCTTGCCACGCGGGCACCAGTCCAAAGAGCAATCCGGCGAAAAGCGACGCGCCCATCGAGAAAAGCAAGACACGCGTGTCGAGCGTGAGCGGCGGAAAGACGGGAAGGTTAATCGGCGGGCGCCACGCGACCAACAGATCGGCGATCCACTTGGCGAGAAGCAATCCCGCGCCGCCGCCGACAATCGCGAGCGTCATGCTTTCCATCAGCATTTGCCGGACCAGCCGGCCACGCGATGCACCGAGCGCCAGCCGTACCGCAATTTCCCGCCGCCGATCTGTCGCGCGCGCCAAAAGCAATCCCGCGAGGTTCACGCAAGCGATCAGCAGCACGATTCCCGCGACGAGCATCAGCACGCCCGAAAATCCCAGCACCGGACCGCGTAGATAGCTGCCCGCGAGTCCGGGGGGCGTCAGCGTGATCTTCATGCCCGCGTCGGTCTCAGGATATTCGCGCGCCAATTGTTGCGCGATCACGTTCAAGCCCGCCTCGGCGCGCTCGCGCGTGAGGCCGGGTTTCAGGCGGCCGATCAGGAATGTGCTGTGACTGCCGCGCTGTTCGAGCCACGAGTCGCCAATCTCAATTTGCTCCTGCATAGCCATCGGCACGAACAATTCCGGCGTATAAATCCGCTCCGTGCCGTAGAACTCGGGCGCCGCCACGCCCACGATCGTGTAGTCGAAGCCGTTGACCTTCACGTGGCGATCGACAACATGGCGATCCGCGCCGAAGCGATTTTGCCAGCATATATAGCTGAGCACGATCACCGGATGGCCGCCTTTTTTTACATCGTCGCCGGAGTGGAATAGGCGGCCGAGATACGGTTTCGCGCCGAGCACGTCGAAGTAGTTTCCGGTGACCATGTACGACCACAGCAGCTTGTTGTTACCGGCGCCTTGACTCATCGAAATGCCTTCGAACGTGTAGCCGGCAAGTCCCGCGAAGACGTCGTTGCGATCGCGGAGATCGCGATAGTCGGGGTAAGAATGCGTAGGGACTTCGTTGCCTTGCTTGAGGTTCAGCGACAACAGTTGTTCGGGATGATCGACGCCCATCGGCCGGAAGATCACCGCGTTGACGGCGGTGAAGACCGCGGAGTTCGCGCCGATTCCGAGCGCCAAGGTGATCGCGGCGGCCAGCGTGAAGGCAGGATTCTTCCGCAGCAGGCGGATGGCGAAACGAAAGTCTTGTAACATGCTCACCCCTTAGACGCAGAAACGCAGAGGCGAGCGTAGAATTGGGCTGGAGTCGCCCTCGTTTCTACGCACCTCTGCGTTAGTGTTAAATCGAAAATGCGTGGCCCGCGTCAAGCGGCGGGCGAACAAAGCGGCGACAAGGCCAGAATCGAGCACGCAGTGCGTTTGATCCTGCCAGTCGCCGCACTCCAAATTAATGCGCCGAAGACTGCTGTGCCGCTTCGACTTCGTCCACAATCCGGCCGTCGAACAAGTTGATGGTGCGATCGGCGTGCTTGCTGTAGCGCTGATCGTGCGTCACCATGCAGATGGTCGCGCCGCCGCGATGCAATTCTTGCAGCAGCTCGATCACTTGTTCGCCGTTCTGCGAGTCCAAGTTACCGGTGGGCTCGTCCGCCAGCAAGATCAGCGGCTTGCCCACAAGCGCGCGCGCCACGGCGACACGCTGTTGCTGACCGCCAGACAGTTGGCTCGGATAATGCTTCACGCGATGTGCCATGCCGACGCGCTCCAGCGCTTCCTGCACGGCTTTCTTGCGTTCCGCTCCCGGCATGCCGCGATATGTCAGCGGCAGTTCCACGTTTTCGAAGACCGTCAGGTCGCCGATCAGGTTGAATGCCTGGAAGATGAATCCGATTTCGCGATTGCGGATGCGGGCGCGCTCGCCGAGATCGAGGTCCTGCACGGGATTGCCGTTCAGCAGGTACTCGCCGTCGGAGGGCGAATCGAGCAAGCCCAGGATCGAAAGCAGCGTCGACTTGCCGCAGCCCGAGGGTCCGGCGATCGAGACGTACTCGCCAGCGTTGATTTCCAAATGAATTCCGCTCAGGGCGTGCGTCTCAACCTCATCGGTCAAGAAGACCTTAGTAACCCCGTTCATGCGAAGCAGTGTTTGCGTTTCAGCGCTCAAAGTTGTTCTCCTCCCATATGGTAGAACGGAGCAAGCCCCGCTCAAGTTCCGGCAAATTCTAGTCCTGAGTGCTGAGTCCTGAGTGCTGAGTAAAAACCCACTCAGGACTCAGTACTCAGTACTCGCTATTTGAGCCGGATGCGATCCACTCCGTCTTGCGCCGACATATCCGAGAGGATCACCTTGTCGCCTTCCTTCAATCCGCCCAGGATCTCGACCGTGTTGACAGAGGTCCGCCCTATTTTGACGGTTGTACGTACCGCTTCGTCACCCAAAGAATTCTCTAAAAACAAAGTAATTGTGCTGTTGGGCTGCCCATGGACCGGCCGGCCGACGTACAGCACATCCTTTAGATGCTGGATTTCCACTACGCCGTCGACGCTCAGGTCGGGGCGGGCACCCTCCGGCAGGTCGCCGTCCAGCTTCACGTCCACGGTGACCGTCGAGTTGATCGACGAGGGGTCGATGCGCATCACGTGACCCTGGATAATGCCGTTGCGCGTGTCGATCGCGGCCTTCTGGCCGATTTGGATCAGGTTGGCTTGCGTTTCCGGGATCGCCAGGGCGGCCTTCAGGTGTCGCGGCTGTACGATTTTCGCGAGCGTGGTGCCGGGCGTCACTTGCTGGCCCACTTCCACCATTAACTGCGCGACCGTGCCGTCGACGCCCGCTTTGATCTTCAGCGATTCCACTTGATGCTTCTTGATTTCGGCGTCGGCTTTCAACTGCTCGATCCGCGACTGCTGCGAATCGATTTGCGCCTTCATCGAGGCTTCGTTGACGGCCACGCGGTCCAACTCAATCTTGTATTGATCGGCGAGGCCGTCCATCTTCACGCGATCTTGGCGGACGGTCACGTCGGGGATCAGGCCGTCTTTCGCCAGCAGGCTGTCGGCTTCGTACTGGGTCTTGGCGGACTCGAGATTCGCATGCACGCCCGCGGCCGTCGAGCGCTGGTCGAGCACGCTCGATTCCAGCTTGGCCCTGAGGCTCGCCAAATCGGCGATCGAGGATTTGTAGACGTTCTGTGCGTCGACCGCGCTCAGCTCGAGATCCGGGTTGGTCATCTGGAAGATGACCGTGTCGGCCTTTACGACGGTGCCGGCCAGCAGGAAGCGCTGCGCGATGCGCCCGTCGGTGAGCGACGGCACGAGCATCGAGTCTTCGTTGACCAGTGTCCCCAAGCCGCGAACTTCGATCACCATTTCACCGCGCTTCACGGTGTCGGGATAGAGCGTGCTGGCCTCCACGGTCGGCGCGGCGGGCTTGAGCCTGGTCAGCGCCAGCGTGACGGCTCCGATGCCGCCGGCCACAAGAATGAAGACCAAGATTCGGATGATTCGTTTACGTCCAGATACATTGCGCGGTTTGTCCACTTTGAGTCCCTCACTTTCTACAGAAGGCAACTGCCATGCCACAAGTATAGCGCCGCTAAGTATTGGTACGAAAGAGTTTGCAGAATGTTCCCCGGCTCACGGTTGCCCGCGCGCGGGAAGAAGTGTTCGATTCCGAACACGAACACGAAAAAGCAACCGCAGATGCACGCAGATGAACGCAGATAAGACGACAGGCCCAAGTTCTTATCTGCGTTTATCTGCGTTCATCTGCGGTTGCAGTTTGCAGTCTTGGCCGAACGTCCTCGACAACCTTCAGGAACGCGGTCATCGCCGGATCCAAGAACTTGTCGCGATGATAGATTAACCCGAGTTCGCGCGACAGTTCGATGCCCTTGAGCGAAATCGGCGCGAGTTTGCCCATGGCCGCCTCTTGCGCGAAGAAGCTGCGGCTCATCAGCGAAATCCCCAAGCCGCCGGCGACGAATTTCTTGATTGCTTCGTTGGACGCCAGTTCCAACGCGATCTTCGGCTCCACGCCGCCGCTCGAAAAAACGCGGTCGAAGAGCACGCGCGTGCGTCCGGTGCGCGGAAAAATCACGGGATGCTGCGCCACCTGCTCGATGGTCACGGCACGGAAGTGGGTCAGCGGATGTTTCGGCGGCGCGACGACTACCAGCTCGTCTTTGTTCAACGGAATCACGATCAAATCCTTTTCGTCCACCGGCAGCGAGACCACGCCGAAGTCGAGCGAGTTCGCCAGGACGTGCTCCACGAGCTTGCGCGTGAAATTGCGGCGTAGGGAAAGGCGCACTTCCGGAAATCGCGCGCGAAATTCCGCAAAGACCGGTGGCAAAACGTAGAGCTGCGTAGCTTCGTTCGCGCCGATCGACAGCCGGCCGCGCGGGCGGTCGCGCAGACGCTTCAGCGCTTCGAGCGCTTCCGTGCGCGTGTCGACGATCTTGCGCGCATGCTCGAGGAAAATCCTTCCCGCCGCGGTTGGTTCCACTTGTTTTCCCTGGCGTGAAAGAAGGCGCTGTCCCAACTCCGTTTCCAGCTGACGCACTTGTTTCGACAGCGCCGGCTGCGTGCGATACAGGCGGTCGGCGGCGCGCGAAAAACTTTTCTCTTCTACAATTTTTAGGAATGCCAGGATTTGATCGAAATCCATGGCACATAGCTTATAGTAAAACCCATGGATTACGCGCAGATTCGCGCGGTGGTGGAAGTAGCGCGCTTGCAGAGTTTTTCGCGCGCCGCCGAAGCGCTGGGACTCACGCAACCCGCGATTTCCGCGCAGGTCCGCGCCGCCGAAGATGAATGCGGCTTCCGTCTTTTCGATCGCTTGGGGCGCAACGTGTATCTCACGCGTCCCGGCGCGGTGCTCGCCGACTACGGGCGCCGATTGCTGACATATCGCCGCGAAGCGCATCGCGCCCTGACGGATTTGCACGCGGGTCCAGCGGGCAGTTTGCTTCTCGGCGCAACCGAAGCCATCTGCACGTATCTTCTTCCCGCCATCATCAAGGAATATCGCGCGCTGCATCCGAATGTGGGCGTCAGTATTTTTCGCCACAACACGAATCGCGTGGTGCGCAAGTTGTCGGAGGGGGCGCTCGACGCCGGATTCGTTTCGCTGCCGGTCTCTGCAGACGATTTACAGGTGACACCCGTCTTTAAGGACCGCTGGATGGCTGCGGTGTCCGCGAACAATCCGCTGGCGCACGCCGATAAAGTCCGCGTGGAGGATTTGCTGCAATTTCCGTTCATCCTGCCGGAATCGGGACACACCCGCACGGTGATGGATCGTTTGCTTGCGCCGCATCGCCGCCGCGCGAAAATCGCGTTCGAGATTTCCGGTATTGAGGTGATCAAGCGCTTCGTCGCTGAAGGCATGGGCGTGACTTTGCTCAGCGAGACGTACGCCGCCGAGGAAGTGGCGGCCGGCCGCCTGAAGATGATCCCGATCGCCGGCGAAAAACTGTCGCGGGAAATTGGCTTGGCCGTGCGGCGCGACGACTATTTGCCGCAAGCGGTGCGCGCCTTGATCGCGGTGACAAAGAAACTGCATCTGGGCAAGCGGAAGAACTAGGATTTTTTAACCACAAAGACACAAAGAACACAAAGCAGAACGCCCGCCCGAGCAGTTCAACACAGAGCACACAGAGAACGCAGAGAGCACAGAGAAAAACAACACCATCGAACAAAATGGTCCGGTAGACTCGCAACAGACGCCAGAGGCTTGCCATCGTCGGGGCCGTACTCGTCTGCGGATTTGATTTCTTCCCTTAGCCTGTTACCTCGTTCTTGTTTTTCTCTGTGCTCTCTGTATTCTCTGTGCGCTCCGTGTTAATCCGGCTTTGTTGTCTTTGTGGTTAATTGCCCTCCGGCGGGCGGTTCGCGGACCGCACGGCCGTCGCCGCGCCGATGGCCGCTAGAAGAACATTTACGACGAGCACTGAGAGACTCGCAAAGCAATACATCACGATCAGGCCGTCTCTGCTGGTCATCCAATCGAGAATCTCGCGGGTCTGCGCGTCATTAGGCTTCGACTGTCGTAAATGTTCGGAGGCGATCATCGCGAAATCCCAGAATCCCACGTGAAGCAGCCGGTTCGCGAGCATGCTCACCGCGAGCCACACGAAAAACGCGAAGGCTCCCGTCAACATGCCCAGGCGCGCGCCGTCCGACGTGCGCCGCGGCACGAATCCGTTCATTAGTTTGAAGAAATACACGGCCAGCATTCCACCGCCGCTGAGCCACAAGCAGAATCCCTCGCTCAGCAGCGGCACACCGGTCAATACGCCGGAGCAAATCGCCGCCCAGAAAGCCGGCTGAATGTAGTCGCCGGGCGGCAACGCATCGGTGTCCGGTGGCGGCGGCACGCCTGTGGTGATCTCGTCCACTATTGATCGTCCTCTTTGATCCAAACCAAACGGATGTGTGGACGGCCGTCCACTTCCTTCACGGAAATGAATCGCAATGGAAGGTCCTTGAACGTAAAGCGATAGGCGCCTGGTTTTCCGTCGGGACCGTTCTCTCGCGTCTCCACGGTTTCCTTGGCAAAGAGATTGCGATAGTTGGCCAGCACTTCGTCCATTTCGTCGTGCGTCTCAAACTCCGCGGTCACGGCTTCGAAAACTCCGGACGTCGGCAATTCCACGGCGATGCGCGCTTCGGACTCCGGCACCGGCCGCGAGTTGCCGTACATGGCCGCGGCAAAAACCCTGTGAATCGGCGTATCTTCACGTTGCGGGGTAAAGTGCGGCGCGCTCGACGACATCTGGCGATTGATGTATCGCGAGAGAAAGTATCCGCCCACCGTCATCAGCGCGATGGCCAGGGCGACCGCGCCCGCGAGAATGGGCAGCAGGCTCGTTTCTTTCTTCCGCTCGCTCATGCCTCTTGCTCCCGTGCCGGAAGCATCTCCGGAAGTACCGGCGCCGCGAACCAGCCGAGCGCGGATCCCGTGGCGAGCCGCAACATGGCGATCTCGTGAGGCAATCCGGTTGCTTCAGTGATTACGTCAATCGTCACCATCGCGGCCGCGGCCAGCAGGCCGTTACGCGAGAATCTCGCGCGGCATACCAGCGAGACAAGCGCGCCGAAATAAATTCCCGTGCACCGTGCGCACAACGGCATCGGTTCAGCGGCGATCCAGAACGATCGCGCGGGAATCTGATGGCACACCGCGCTGAACGCAAGGCGCACCAGTGTCCAATGCGCGGGTCCCGCCGCGAGTGCGGCGACACAAACAGCGGTCAGGAGTGTGGTGAAGAGCGCGCGGCCCTGCATGAAATTGATTATACGTACGCCGCGATTCCCGTGACGCGTTCGCCAATCACCAGCGTGTGAATGTGATCAGTGCCCTCGTACGTTTTCACCGATTCCAGATTGCAC
Source organism: Terriglobia bacterium (assembly GCA_021325275.1). Lineage (GTDB taxonomy): Bacteria > Acidobacteriota > Terriglobia > JAJPHL01 > JAJPHL01 > JAJPHL01. Next base: position 197,955 of record JAJPHL010000037.1, read on the forward strand.
ATGTGGCGGAAAATCGGATACTCGTCGGCGACGCCGTTGGCGCCCAGCAAGTCGCGGCACTTCCGTGCGATATCCAGCGCGATCGCCACATTGTTGCGCTTGAGCATGGAAATGTGCGAGTGGTGCAGCTTGCCCTTGTCTTTCAAGCGCCCGCAATGGAGCGCCAGCAATTGCCCCTTGGTGATTTCGGTGATGCAGTCGGCGAGTTTTTCCTGCACCAACTGGTGCGACGCAATCGGCCTACCGTCGAATTGTTTGCGCTCGATCGTGTATTGCCGCGCGCACTCGTAGCACGCCATCGCCGCGCCGAGCGCGCCCCATCCGATGCCGAATCGTGCTTGATTCAAGCACGCCAGCGCCGATTTCAGTCCCTCGGACTTCGGTAAAAGATTCGCCGACGGGATTTTCACGTCCGAAAGATACAAGCTGGAAGTCACCGACGCGCGCAGCGAGAATTTTCCCTTGATGTCAGCGGACGTAAAGCCCGGCGTTCCTTTTTCCACGAGGAATCCGCGAACTTTGCCGCCGTGCTCGTCGGACTTTGCCCACACCACCGCGACGTCGGCGATGGTGCCCGACGTAATCCACGTTTTTTCGCCGTTCAACACGTAGTGGTCGCCCTCGCGGACCGCGCGCGCGCGCATACCGCCGGGATTCGATCCGAAATCGGGCTCGGTGAGTCCGAAGCAGCCGATGGCTTCGCCCTTGGCCATCGCCGGCAGCCACTTTTGTTTTTGTTCTTCCGATCCGAAGGAGTGAATCGGATACATTACCAGCGCGCCTTGCACGGAGACGAAGCTGCGCAGGCCGCTGTCACCGCGCTCGAGCTCCTGCATGATCAATCCGTAGTCGGTGGAGGTCATGCCGGCGCATCCGTAGCCGTGCAGGCTCGCGCCGAGAAAACCCAGTTGTCCGAACATCGGCACGAGCTGTTTGGGAAATTTCCCCTCGCGATTGTATTCGTCGATGATGGGAACGACTTCCTTTTCCACGAACTGGCGCGCGGTTTGGCGCACCATCAATTCTTCCTCGCTGAACAGCGTGTCGATGTCCATGTAATCGACGCCACGAAAGGGAAATGCCATGAGTTGTCCTCCGAATGAGTGCGGAAGATAGTATATCGCGCGTGTTGTCAGAACCATTCGCGGTAACGAACTGGGTCTTGCGCCGCTCGTCTGCTTCCGCGGACGATTCTGACAGCGCGACTCAACAGACTGGCGCATCGTGATCGACTCGTATTAGAATTTCCCCGTGCGAATCCGAGCCCTCTTGCTGATCGTTCTCGCGGCGCTGGCGATTTTTTCGGCATGCTCGAAACCGAAAGACGCCGAGAGTCCCGCGGCGCCGGCCGCCACGCCCGCCGCGCCGCTCTATTCCTACGCGCAAACCAGCGACTTGCGCGTGGCGCCGCAACTCACCAAAGGTTGGTACGGCGTTGAGGAAGGCGCGTGGCGCTGGATGGCCAAAGAGGCCGAGGGAACGCTGAAGAATCCCAGCGTCTTGCCGGCGCAATTCGAAGTGCGTCTCACGATTCCCAAGCCCGTTCTCGACGCCGCCGGCGAACCGATCAAGTTCAGCGTGCTGCTCGACGGCAAACCGCTGGGCGAAGAGACATACAAGAAGGATGGACCGTACATCTTCGAGAAGACCGTTCCGCCGGGCATGTTGTCTCCGGGACCTGTCGCCGTAACGTTGCAGGTCAGCAAAGCCAAGCCGCCCGTTCCCAACGGCGACGTGCGCGAGTTGGGCGCGATCGTGGAAGGATTCGGATTCAAATAGCAGCACGTTCATTCAACATGTCCAAAGAACTCACAACACTTTTGTCGCGCGATCAAATCCACGACCGTATCAAGGAGATGGGCGCGCAAATCACCGCCGATTACCAAGGCCAGCAAGTGCATTTGATCTGCATCCTCAAAGGCGCGAGTTTGTTTCTTGCCGATCTCGCACGCGCCATCGACTTGCCGGTGTCGCTCGATTTCATGGCGGTGTCGAGCTACGGGAAGGGAACCAAGACCACGGGCGAAGTGCGGATTACCAAGGATTTGGACGCGGCGATTCAGAACATGAACGTGATCATCGTGGAGGACATTGTCGACACGGGCCTGACGCTGAATTATTTGCGCGGGCTGCTGGAGAATCGCGGGCCGCGCTCGGTGAAAATCGCCACGCTGCTCGACAAACCGTCGCGCCGAATCCAGCCGGTGACCGTGGAATACGTCGGCTTCACGATTCCCGATGCCTTCGTCGTGGGTTACGGCCTGGATTACGCCGAACGCTACCGGAATCTGCGCGACGTCTGCGTACTCGATCCCACGGCGACGTCCGCGGGTGCGTAGCATGTCGATTTTGCGGCTGCAAGAGCGCCCCAAGCATCTCGATGTATGACTCATCCATTTGATGAATTACGTTCGGCAGCGCCCTGAATCCTCGCGACAACAACCCAAATGATCGCGAATCCCACTAATTGCAACGGCGCCGCCCGCTGATTTAGAAAAGTCCAGTTCAAAATGACGGCCGTCGCCGGAAACGCCAGTTCGGCGATTGCCGCCGCCGGCGCCGCCGTGTTCACGAGTCCGCGATAGTACAGCAGCAACGCGGCGAGTCCCGGCACTAAGGCCATCGCGGCCAAGCGCAAAAACTGATTGGCGTCCAGCGCCGGAATGGCCGCGCCTTGCGTCACGACAATGGCCACCAACAACGGCAGCGCGACCAAAAACCGCAGCAGCGTGATTGCCGGAAACGACACGCGCGGCGTCAGCAAGCGACCCAGCACGGTGGACGTTCCCCACAGCGCCGACGCGCCCAGTGCCAACAGTGCAGCGCTCACTTCACTGCCAGTGAGCGCCGGCCACAATCCGCGATCGCCAAACGACACCAGCCACGCGCCCGCCACCGCCAAGGCCAAGTACCCCCACATTCGGCGCGACAATCGCTCGCCGAGCAGCGGACCCGCGAGTAGAAACGTAAACAGCGGCTGTACCTTTTGCAGCAACACCGCCGTATTCACGTTGCCGCGCGCGATCGCCGCGGTGAACAGCACGGTAGCCAGCGCCGATCCGCCCCAGGAAATGCCGAGAACGGCCAGCCAGTCGCGCGCGCGCATCTCGCGCAGCTCCCGCCAGCGCATCGCCAGGACCGGCACGGCGATCGCGCTGAGGATCAAGTGTTCCCACAGCACGATCACCGGACTCGAGAGCGACTGCGTCAGCGGGCGGCGCAAAACGCTGTCGGTGCCCCACAGGGCCGATCCCAGCGCCACTAAAAGGACTCCGGAACGCGCGCGTGGAGTGTCGGAGGTTTGCATTCGGAGTCAGTATCCAGAATAAAATAGTTAGGACATGCATCCACAGATTGTTGCACTCGCAGGCGGCGTGGGCGCGGCGCGATTTCTCGCCGGCCTTACGGCGGTGATGGAAGAAAAAGCGGCGCCCGACCGGCTGACGATCGTCGGCAACGTTGGGGACGACATGGAATGGAACGGTTTTTCCATTTCGCCCGACCTCGATACTGTCACCTACACGCTGGCAGGCCTGGCCGAGGAGGCGCGCGGCTGGGGACTGCGCGGCGAAACGTACCATTGTCTTGACGCGATCTCGCGTTTTGGCCTGGAAACTTGGTTTAAGCTGGGAGATCGCGACTTGGCCACGCACGTTTTTCGAACGGGCCTGTTGCGGCAGGGCGCCGCGCTCTCTGAAGTCACGCGAAAAATCACGACGGCGCTCGGAGTGCGCGCGCGATTGACGCCTGTCACCGACGATCGCTTGCGGACGCTGGTGGATTCGAGCGAAGGGCTCTTGGAGTTTCAGGATTACTTTGTGCGCCGGGCCTGTCGTCCGGAAGTCCGCCACATTGTGATGGACGGCGCCGACACGGCGCGGCCCGCGCCCGGCGTGATCCAGGCGATTCGCACCGCGGATGCTGTGATCGTTTGTCCCAGCAATCCGCTGATCAGCATCGGGCCGATTCTCTCGGTGCCGGGAATTCGCGCGGTGCTGGTGGAGAGGCGCCGGGAAGGCCGCCGCAACGCCGCGATTTCGCCGCTCGTCGGTGGACGCGCGTTGAAGGGGCCCGCGGATCGCATGATGCGCGGCGTGGGGTTGCGCGCCGACGCCACGGCGGTCGCGGAGTTGTATCGGGATTTCGTGAGTGTCTACGTGCTCGATACGGAAGACGCCGCGTCGCGCGGCGAAGTGGAAGCGTTGGGGATGAAAACGATCGTGACCAACACGGTGATGCGAGATCAGGAGTCGCGGACGGCGCTGGCGCGCGCGGTTTGGGAAGGACTCGGCCTGTGATCTTTTGTTGCTTGCCCGTGAAGGCTCCGTCGCGCGCCAAAGAACGCTTACGTACCTACTTCACGCCGGAGCAACGCGAAAAATTCGCCCGCGCGATGTTCGAGGACGTGCTCGTGGAGGCGCGCAAAGTCCGCGGACTCGACCGGCTGGTGGTGATTTCGAACGACGCGCAATCGTTGATCATCGCCGGCGCGGCCGGCGCGCAGGTGCTGCTGGAAAAAGATCAGCATGGTCATTCCGCCTCTGCCGATTGGGCCGCCGCCGAGTGTATGAAACGCGGCGCGCAAACCGTGTTGCTGATTCCCATCGACGTGCCCGCCGTTCGCGCCGCGGAAATCGAGTCGCTGCTGGAAGCCTCAGCCGCGCTTCCGCGTCCGCACCTGGTGATCGTGCCGTCGCGCGACGGCACCGGCACAAACGCGATGGTTCGCACGCCGCCCAACGTGATCGCCAGCCGGTTTGGCCCGGGAAGTTTCTCGGAACACGTCGCGCGCGCCGAAGCCGCCGGCGCCGAAGTAAAAGTGATGCGCCCCGAAGGATTGCTGAACGATATCGACGAACCGGCGGATGTCGAGCGATTTCTCGCGACCGCGACGGCCGGCCGGACTGCCGAATTGCTGCGCGACTTTTTTCCAGGGAAAGCGTCGCATCCGGCATGAACGCCGATCTTCGTTTGACTGCACTGCGATCTCTGCCGGAGGTCGAGAACGGCGCGGATCTCGCACAATTAATCGTTGCCGCCGCCGCGTACGAAGGTTTTACGTGGGAGCCGGGCGTTGTTGTGGTCGCGGCGCAGAAGATTGTCTCGAAGGCCGAGGGGCAGGTCGTCGATCTTGCTTCCATCGATCCGTCGCCGAAAGCCCGCGAGATGGCGCGCAAGTTGCAAAAAGACGCTTCGCTGGTGGAAGTAATTCTGCGGGAATCGCGGCGAGTGGTCCGAAGCGAGCGCGGCGTGCTGGTGGTTGAGACGCATCATGGATGGGTTTGCGCCAACGCCGGCGTGGACCAATCGAATGTGCCGGGTGAAAACTGCGCGACGCTTTTGCCGCGCGATCCCGACGCGTCGGCCGCGCGTTTGCTCGATCGGTTGCGGGCGCTCGATGCGCCCGCGTCAGGTGTTGTTATCAGCGACACGTTTGGGCGTCCATGGCGCAACGGCCTCGCGAATGTCGCGATCGGCGTGGCGGGGATTTCGCCGCTTGAGGATTATCGCGGACGCCGCGATCGCCAAGGCCGCTTGCTGAAAGGCACGATCGTCGCGGTAGCGGACGAAGTGGCGGCTGCGGCGGAATTGTTGATGGGCAAAGCGGAAGGCGTTCCGGTGGTAATGGTCGCCGGCCTGCGATCACTTGGACGCGACGGCGTGGCGACGGATTTGATTCGTCCCGCGGCCGAAGACTTATTTAGATGAGGTGATGGATGCACGTATTGGTTTCAGGAACCAGCGGTCTGGTTGGAAAAGCGCTGCTCGCGGCCCTGCGCGCCGCGGGACACAGCGCCACGGCGCTGCTGCGTCCCTCGACGCACATCCCTGACGATTTCAAGTTCGGCCGCGTGGCATGGGACCCGGCGAAAAACTACATCGACGCCGAAGCGTTGCACCGCCTGGACGCGGTCGTACACCTTGCCGGCGAAAACATCGCGTCCGGCCGCTGGACCGAGTCGCGCAAGCGCGAAATTCGCGCGAGCCGCGTGGACTCCACTCGCTTGCTCGCGGAAACCGTCGCCAAGCGTGTGCCCAAGCCCGCGACCTTCGTTTGCGCGTCGGCGATCGGTTATTACGGCGATCGCGGCACCGACATCATGACCGAAGAGAGCGCGGCGGGCCCCGGATACTTGTGCGAAGTTTGCAAGGCGTGGGAAGACGCGATGCTACCGGCGGAAGCGGCGGGGATTCGCGTGGTTCGTCTGCGCATCGGCGTGGTGCTGAGCACGCGCGGCGGCGCGCTCGGAAAAATGCTTTTGCCGTTCAAGATGGGCGTGGGCGGACGCATCGGCACGGGAAGTCAATTCATGAGTTGGGTGGCGATCGACGACGTGGTCCGCGCGATTCTTTTTTCTCTCGAAACGGAGTCGCTGCGCGGCGCGGTGAACGCGGTGGCTCCGCGCGCGGTCACCAACGGCGAATTCACGCGGACACTCGGGGCGGCGCTCTCGCGTCCCACGGTTTTTCCAATGCCCGAGTTTGCGGCGCGCTTGGCGCTCGGCGAAATGGCCGACGCGTTGTTGCTCGCGAGTACGCGCGTGGTCCCTAAAAGGTTGCAGGAGTCGGGATTCACGTTTCAATATCCGGAGCTCGACGGCGCGCTGCGTGCGATCTTAAAGGAGAGGAAGTAATCCGATAAGATAGAGCTTGGGGCCTATTGGGGCGGCAGATGCGCATCCACTGCACTTACAACCAAGCGACGAAAACGTTCGACCGCGACGTCACGCAAGTGATCATCGGCCGTCCGAAGCCAGGCGTGGAAGTGGATCTCGACCTGACGCCCGACGACACCGTGTCGCGCCCCCACGCGCGCGTTTGGGCGGACGACGGTCGCTGGTGGATTGAAGACCTGCGTAGTTCGCACGGCACGAAGGTCAACAGCCAAGAAGTTCGGTACGGAGGCAAGTGCCCGCTGAAGTCCGGCGACGTCGTCGAAGTGGGACTGACGCGCCTGACCATGGAATTTCCTGTGGAACTTCCCGCGCCGGCACCCAGACCGGTCACGCTTCCCGGCGTCGAGATCGCCGCGATGCACGACGCCGGCGGCTCGCAAGTGGCGCAGTTCTCCGACGCCACGGGGGCCTCCTTCATTCCTCGCCTGAAATTGTTGTGCGATCTGCCGCTGCAACTTTCGAGCGACCAATCGCTCGACACGTTGTTCGAAGTGGTGCTCGATCGCTTGGTGCAGGTGATTCCCGGCGCTTCGCGCGCCGCCGTGCTGTTATGCGAAGCCGGCAGCGGCGAGCTGCTGCCGCGGGCTTTTCGGTCGCCAGGTGGCAGCGGTCCAGCAGTGAGCGAGACGCTGGCGCGACGATCGATCGCGGAACGCAAAGGATTGCTGTGGCTGCGCGGCTCGGAAGCCGAGTTGAGCCAGAGCATCTTGATCAATCGCATCGAAAGCGGAATGTACGCGCCGCTGGCCTGGGGCGGGCAGACATTCGGCGTGATCTGCGTCGACAATCCGCAAGCGGGCCGCCCGTTTCTCGACGACGATTTGCGTTTTCTGGTCGCCGTCGCGCAGTACACTTCCATCGCCATTGCGAACAACAAACTCGCCGACGATTTGCGCCGCACCGTGCTGGTTCAAGAACGCTTGCTGACGAGTTTTTCTCCCAAGCTGCGGCAGAAACTGCTGGAACGCGCGCGCAACGGACGCCTGCGCACCGGCGGCGAGCGCTCCGAGGTCACCATTCTCTCCTGCGACATGCGCGGATTCACGCGCACCGCCGCCGCGATGGATCCCGAAGATGTGGTCGACATGCTGAACGAGTATTTGCCGGCGCTCACGGCGCCGATTCTCCAGCACGACGGCACGATCGACAAATTCATCGGTGACGCGGTGCTGGCGATCTTCGGCAGTCCCGAGCCGGACGCGCAGCAATGCGAGAAAGCGGTGCGCGCGGCGCTCGAGATGCAAGTGGCCGCCGAGGCGTTGAGCGGCCAGCGCCAGAAACGCAAACAGCCGACGTGCCGCATTGGCATTGGAATCCACGCCGGCGCGGTGGTTCACGGATTCGTCGGGAGCCAGGAACGGATGGAGTTTACGGTGATCGGTGACGCCGTGAATCGCGCGACGCGTTATTGCGACGCGGCCAAGGGCGGCGAAGTGCTGATCTCACCGGACGTGTTCCGTCATGTCCATCGCATCTTTTCCACTCAGGAAAATGAAGTGACCGCGAAGCACGACGAAAAACTTCGCGCGTTTCTTGTGACGGGAATCAAAGACCGGCAGACGGCGAGTTAAACGGGCGTTTAATCTCTTGCCGCGCGAGAGATCACGCGCTTCACCGAGTAAATGCGGCGATCCTGCGACTCGAAGTACGTCCGCACGAGAATCTCGCCGATCAATCCGGTGGAGAGAAGCTGCACGCCGGCGAGAAACGCGATCGATCCCAGAATCAGCAGCGGTCCGTGCTCGGCGAGCATGTCTTTGCCGCGCAGTTTCTCGATCAAATTGAACAGCAGAATCGCCGATCCCGATCCGAGCAGCGCCAAGCCCAGCGATCCGAAAAAGTGCAGCGGCCGCGTGAGATAACGCAGCAGAAAACGCACCGTCAACAGGTCGAGCATCACGCGATAGGTGCGCCCCAGTCCATAATGTGATTTTCCTTCGGGCCGCACGATATTGCGGATGGGCACTTCGGCGATGCGCGCGCCGTTCAGGCTTGCCAGCGCCGGGATGAAGCGGTGCAATTCGCCGTACAAGTTGATTCCACGGATCGTCTCGGCGCGATACGCCTTGAACGTGGTGCCGAAATCGTGCAATTTCACGCCGCTCAGCCGGCTCATCAAACTGTTGGCGATCGCCGAGGGCAGCCGCCGCGTCACGTAATTGTCGACGCGCGGATAGCGCCAGCCGCTGGCGATGTCGTAGCCTTCGCGCAATTTCTCCACGAGCTTGGGAATGTCGGCGGGATCGTGTTGCTGGTCGCCGTCGAGGGAAACGATGATTTCGCCCTGCGCGGCGTCAAATCCCGCGGCGAGCGCCGGTGTCTGCCCGAAGTTGCGGCGCAATTGCACCACCGTGATGCGCGGGTCGACGCCCGCCAGTTCTTCGAGAAGTTGCGAGGAGCCGTCGATCGAGCAATCGTCGACGTAGACGATTTCAAACGACGGGTAATGCGACTCCATCACTTCCTTCAAGCGCGTGTAGAGCGGCACGATGCTCTCGCGCTCGTTGTGGATCGGCACGACGATGGAGTATTCCGGCTTCATGGCGCAAGATCAGCGATATGACGCGTATTGGAATCGTAGCACAAGCAGCGGCCATCCGAAGTGTTGCAGGCGATTCCGATGCCGCGTTTCGCGCGTTCGAAGCATTGTAGTACGATGGATGCCGCCGTATTATGTCCCGAAGCCACCTAGTTTCTATTTCTCTCGCGATCGTTCTCGCGCTGTCTGGATGCGGCAAGAGCGAAAAGAAAGCCGCCGACCTCGACGCGGCGATGGGTCCCGCAGCCAAGGCCGACGTCGCCGACGCCACGCCGCCGCAAAAAGTGAAGTCGCTCGGCGATTCCGTTCCCACCGACGTTCCTCTCGGACTGCCGCCGCTCCCGGTGCCCAACGGTCCGCCGCCTACCGACAAATTGGTGCATCTCGGCCGCCGGCTTTTTTACGAAGGCAACATCGCCGCCGACGGCATCACCTCGTGCGGATCGTGCCACACGTATGATCACGCCTTCGCGGAGACGCGCCAAGTGGCGCTCGGTTTCAGCTCAACGCGTGGCGATCGCAACACGCCCAGTCTGTTGAACGTGGCCTATTGGACCAGCTTGAATTGGGACGGAAGCGTGCAAACACCCGACCCGGGCTTAGGACTGCTCGAAGCGCAGGTGCGATTCCCGTTGGAAGATCCAGCGCAGATGGCCACCAAGGTCGACTCCGTGGAGAAATCGCTCAACATCAGCGATCAATACCACATGCTGATGACCAAGACGTACGGCAAGAATGTTCCTGTGAAATATGCGCTGGCCACGCGCGCCATCGCGGCGTTCGAGCGCACGCTGCTGAGCGGGAATTCGCCGTTCGACCGCTATTTTTTTGGTCACGACGAGAACGCCATCAGTTCAGCGGCGATTCGCGGATGGGAAATCTTCAAGGACCCGAAGAAGGGCAATTGCATCGCCTGCCACGCGGTGGGCGAGAAGTTCGGACTCTTCACCGACAACGAATTTCACAACACCGGCGTGGGCCTCGACTCCACGGGCGAGGGTCACGACCTGGGCCGCTTCCGCGTCACGAATCGCCCGGCCGATAAGGGCGCGTTCCGCACGCCTTCGCTGCGCAACGTCGCGCTGACGCCGCCGTACATGCATAACGGATCGCTGCGTTCACTGCGCGGCGTGGTGGATTTTTACTCGGAAGGCGGGGGCCAGAACCCGTATCTCGATCCGCAGATCAAAAAACTCAACTTAAGCGAGAAAGATCGCGATGACCTCGTTTCGTTCCTCAATACCTTGACGGGCCCAATGCCGGTTAACACCGGCCATCCCACGCCGCAGGAAGAAGCCGCCGACGCCGTGGAGGATGACGCCACGGAAAAACCGGCCACGCCGGAGGCGGCGACGCCGGCGTCAGGTACGACCGCACCGAGCGCGCCCGTCGAAAAGCCGTCGCCGTTCACGAAGAAAGATCAGAAGAAAGACGCGAAGAAGGACGACAAGGCCGAGAAGAAGCAGCCCTAGCCGCCATCTTTCAAGTCCTCGCCTTTCAAGCTACAATGAATCATGACTCTCACCGCACCGGCCGCGAGCGCGGCCGAACTGCAACTGGAAACGCTGGAGAAAAAAGTGCATCGCGTTTTGGAGATGCTCGCGGAGTCGCGCGCGGAGAATGCCCGTCTGCGGGAACAACTGGCAGAGCGCGATCGCCAATCCGAAAGTTTTGCGAACGAGCGGGAAGCCGCGCAGCGTGAACGGCAAGAAGCGCAGCGCGAGCGGCAGGAAGTCCGCCAACGCGTGGAGCGTCTCTTGAAGCAGGTAGACGCGATGACCAAAGAAGACTAGAGGCACTCATGGCTGCAACGCAAAATGTGCGCGTGGAGATTTTCGATCAGGTCTATCACTTGCGCGTCAAAGACTCGTCCGACGCCGAGCAGATCGAAAAAGCCGCCCAATACGTCGACACCAAGATTCGCGCCGTCGCCGCCAATACGCGCGACGTGGATTCGCTGCGGCTCGCGGTGCTTGCCGCGCTGCACATCGCCGACGAACTGAAGGCGCTCGAGTCGCGTTATGAAGAAGTCGTCGCGTCGGTCGAACGGCGTTCCAACGCGCTGGGCCGGTTGCTCGACGACGAAATCGCCAGCTAAACCCACCATCCCCACCTTGAGAATCCTTTTTGTAGGCGACATCTTGGGTAGTCCCGGACGCTCGGCCTTGCATGATCATTTGGCCGATCAGGCGCGCTACCATTCCATCGATTTGATTCTGGCGAATTGCGAGAATTCCGCCGCGGGATTCGGCATCACCCCGCGTTTGGCCGACGAGCTTTTTTCGCTCGGCATCGCGGCGATGACCACCGGCAATCACGTGTGGGACAAAAAAGAAATCCTCGACCATTTTCCGAAGGAACCGCGCTTGGTTCGCGCCATGAACTATCCGAGTTGGCCGCCGGAAGCCGCGCCCGGCTCGGGCGTCTATCGCGGACAATCGCGAACCGGCGTGCCGTTCGCGTTGATGCACGCGCAGGGACGCGTGTTCATGAGCAATCTCGATTGTCCCTTTCGCCGCATGGATGAGGAACTCGCGAAACTGCCGGAGTCCTGCAAGATTCGGATTGTCGACTTTCACGCCGAAGCGACTTCCGAAAAACAAGCATTCGGCTGGTATCTCGACGGCCGCGTGACCGCGGTGATCGGCACGCACACGCATGTTCCCACCGCCGACGAACGCGTTTTTCCCGGTGGCACCGCGTTTATCACCGATTGCGGCATGACCGGACCGTACGCGAGTGTCATCGGCGTGGATCGCGAGATTGCGGTGAAGAAGTTTCTCAATCAAATGCCGGTGCGCTACGTTCCCGCCAAAGAAGACGTACGCCTTTGCGGGGTGATTATCGATGCGTCCGAGGAGACCGGACGCGCGATCAGCATTTCGCGTCTAGAGTTGCGTGTTTCGTAGCACGCCGCCAAACGGAAGGCAAAAGGCAAGAGGCAAAAGGCAAAAGGCAAAAGTAGGGAGCACCCTCCGAAACTTTTGCCTTTTGACTTTTGCCTCTTGCCTTTTGCCTTGCAGCTAAAAACGTTTGTGCGAAGCGTCTGCCCCAATGACACAATCAACGGATGTCGCCAGACCAAGAGAAGGGCCTCTCTCGCCAGCTAACCAGCGCCCAACTGGCGATGATGGCCATTGGCGGCGCGATCGGCACGGGACTTTTTCTCGGCAGCGCGTTGGCGGTGCGCGTGGCCGGCCCGGGCGTGATTCTGACGTATGTGATCGGCGCGGTCGTCGCGCTGCTGCTGATCGGCGCGCTTTCCGAAATGGCGGTTGCGCATCCCACCGCGGGATCGTTCGGGGTGTACGCCGAGATGTATCTCTCACCGTACGCGGGATTCGTGGTGCGATACACGTATTGGGCGTGCCAAGTGATCGCGATCGGCGGCGAGGCGACGGCCGTGGCGATTTATTGCCAGTGGTGGTGGCCGCAGATTCCGCAGTGGGCGTGGGTCGCGGGATTCTCCATCGCGCTGGTCGTGGTGAATGCCTCGAGCGTAAAGAACTTCGGTGCGTTCGAATACTGGTTCGCGATGATCAAAGTGGTCGCGATCGTTTTGTTCCTGATCGCCGGCATGATCGCCATTTTCGGATGGGGTCCCGCGCCGGCCGTGGGATTTTCGAACTACACCGCTCACGGCGGATTCCTGCCTCATGGATGGTCGGGCGTTTGGTTCGCGATCGTCTTCGTGATTTTCGGTTATCTCGGCAGCGAAATTGTCGCGGTGACTTCCGGAGAGGCTCAAAATCCCAAAGAAGCTGTGCCGCGCGCGATGCGCTCGATGGTGGGTCGTCTGATCGTCTTTTATCTCGGCGCGATCACGATTCTCGTGGCCATCGTGCCATGGAACGAGATTCATCCCGGCGCGGCGATCACCGCGAGTCCTTTTGTGTTGGTGTTTCAGCGACTCGGCGTGCCGGCGGCGGCGCACGCCATTAATTTCGTGGTGCTCACGGCGGCGCTCTCCAGCATGAATTGCAATTTGTATCTGGTGACGCGCATGATCTTTTCGCTCTCGCGCGGCGGCTATGCGCCCACGGCGTGGGGCAATGTCACGCCGCGCGGGGTCCCGCTCAACGCGCTGCTGGTCTCGTCGGTCGGACTGCTGGTCGCGATTGTCGTGGCGATGCGCTACGAACGCGCCTACGAATTGCTCTTCGGCGTATCGCTGTTCGGTGGACTATTCGTGTGGCTGATGATTTTCCTCACGCACTTATTTTTCCGGCGCCGGAATCACGACGCGCCGGTGTTTCTCCCCGCCTTTCCGTACCTCACGTCGTTGGGACTCGCGTTCATGATCGCGATTCTCGCGTCGACGTGGTTCGTGGAAGGCATGGCGATCACATTGAAGGCGGGCGCGGTTTGGATGGCGGCGATTTCCGTCGTGTGGTTCTTAAATCCGCGAGTTAGATCCGGCCTTAGATCCGGTGGAAAGCTTTAAGGATTTCGCGCATCGAGTACTTCAGGACCACCGGTCGTCCGTGCGGGCACGTCATGGGCGATTCGGTGCGCGCCAGCGCTTCCAACAGCCATTGCATCTTGCGGTGATCGAGCGGCATGTTCACTTTGATCGCCGCGTGGCACGCCACCGACGCCGCGATCTTGCGCTGAATTTCCTCCATGCCCGTCACCGGTTCGCGTTCCTGATTGTCGAGCACTTCCTGCAACAGCTTTTCGATTTCGCCCGGCGCCACGCCCGCGGGCGCGGCCTTGACTGCAACCGTAAAGTGTCCGAATGGCTCAAGCTCGAAGCCGTCCATCTCCAGTTCTTCCTTGATCTGCTCGTACGCGGCTTGCTGCGCGGGCGACAATCGCAGGATGTACGGCATCAGTAATTGCTGGCCTTCCAGACGCTCCCGACCCTGGCGGCGCTTCAGCACTTGCTCGAACAATACGCGCTCGTGCGCCACATGCTGATCGATGATCCACAAGCCTTCGGAGTTCGCCGCGACGATGAAGCTTTCTTTGAATTGACCGAGCGGCCGCAACTCGGCGAGATCGGTGGAGATGGGTTGGGGCGCGGCTTGTTCTTCCGGCGCGGGCGTCGAGATGACGGGCGACGGAAACATCGGCGCCGGCGGCTGTGACCAGGAAACGCCCGGAAGGGGCGGGAGCGTTTGTGGTCCGAACGGCAGTCGCACATTCTCCGCGGGCCTAGGCTGCGCGCGCAACGTGAAATCGGTGGACGCAGCGGGTGGCGCGATCGGACGCGGGAGCGCAGGAATCGGCATCGTGATCGCGGGCGGCGCGGTCACGGGAAATGTCGAGACGGGGCGGTTTTCGGAGAGTTTTTGGCGCAGCGCATCGCGCAGAAAATCGTGTACAAGATTTTGGCGGCGGAAGCGCACCTCCGTCTTTGCGGGATGCACGTTCACGTCCACTTCCTCGAATGGCATTTCCAAAAACAAGAGCGCCAGCGGATACGTTCCGGGCGGAATCACGTTGCGATACGCTTCGCCCAGCGCGTGACGCAGCGTTTTGTCGCGAATCAACCGGCCGTTCAGGAAAATAAAAATGGAATCGCCGTTGTGCTTCTGGATTTGCGGTTTGGAGATGAATCCGGTGAGCCGGTACGCGACTTCCCCTTGATCTTCGATATTGTCCGAAGGAAATTTCGCGCCGTACGCCGGCGTGTAGCCGCGCAGCCGCGACGCCGAGCCCGACACCGGCAAATGCGCGGGGAACGCCGTCGTCACGTCGCCCAGGTCGACCATGTCGTCGAGCGTTTCCTGACCGAACACTTGGTAGAATCGTTCACGCACGCCGGCGACCGGCTCCACATTGAGCAGATCGCCCGTCGACGTTGCGAGGACGAAACCGCGCTGTGGATTGGCGAGGGCATAATGCGTCACCAGCGCGGCGATGTGCGACATTTCGGTTTGCTCGGAGCGCAAAAACTTGCGACGCGCCGGCAAATTGTAAAAGAGATCACGCACCGTGATCGTGGTGCCTTCGGGCATGCCGGCTTCTTTCACGTCCGCCATCTTGCCGCCGTTCACTTCCACGCGAGTCCCTGATGGCTCGCCTTGCGCGCGCGTCTCCAGCACGAAGCGCGACACCGCGGCCATCGAGGGGATCGCCTCACCGCGGAAACCGAGCGTCGCAACGCACATCAAATCTTCGGCCTCGCGAAGTTTACTGGTGGCGTGACGCTCGAAGGCCAGCATCGCGTCGTCGGGATTCATGCCGCAGCCGTCGTCGGTGACGCGTATCAGTTTTTTTCCGCCGCCTTCGATGTCCACGCGAATGCGCGTCGATCCGGCGTCGAGCGAGTTTTCGACCAGCTCCTTCACCACCGCGGCGGGACGTTCCACCACTTCGCCCGCGGCGATTTTGTTGGCGATGTTGTCGGGAAGGATGCGGATTTTTCCCATGGAAATACAACGATACAGGAAAATCCGCCGATTACTGCACGGGAATCGTCGCCGATCCGGTCGACGGCACGCCGTTGACCGAAATCACCAGCGCGTTCGAGCCGGATTTCAGTCCCGTGGGCACGTTCACGTTGATTTGATTCAGTCCGACGAAGCCGGGTGCGATGCCCGCATAGCTGACGGTGACGGGTAGCCCGCCGATCGTCACGCTGACGTCGTTGGCGGCCGAGTCGGCGACGGTGGACGTTGCGCCGTCGGCGAGCGGCGTTGTGAGCGCGCCCAAACCGTTCGCAAAAATCTCCAGGAATTCGCCGGCCACCGCGGGATTCGACGAAGTCACAAGCGATGAGTCCGCGGCGTGCAGCACAGCCGTGCCCGCGCCCGATTGCGACGCCGTGAACGCTGCCGGAACATTACCGATATTGATGCTTTGTACGAAAGAGAACGCGCCATTGGCGACCACGACCACGTCGGCGGAATATTGTCCGTCGACTTCAAAAGGCACTTGCACGTTGACTTGGTCGCCGCCACTCGAAGGCGAGAGCGCCAGCAGTGCCGCGTCCACAGGTCCCATCACGACGATGATGCCGTTCACCCCCATAGGATTCTGCACGGCGGTGGCGCCGGCGATCGACTGACCGAAGAGCGACACGAGCGATCCGGCCGCTAACGGCGTCGGCGACAGGGCGTAGCTGGCGGAACTGACGATGCCGCCCGGATAAATCACAGGGAACGGAACTTTCAATGAGGTATTCGACGGCCCCATCTCGCCGAATACCGCGACCGCCGGCGAGGTTTGCACGCCGTTCGCGCCGGCGTAAGCCGCCGACGCTGTCAGTGTCACCGGGCCGGTGAACACGAACGGGAACACCGTGCTATAAACGCCGTTTCCCTGGTCGGTAAGCACAACCTTGGCGTCGCCGTTCGACGATTGCACCGTCACCGTAGCGCCCGATACCGGGGAACCGTTGCTATCGACCAAGGCGACCGAAGCCACATTCGGCATGTCGATCTCGCTGATGAACTGATCGCAGGGATTGAGAAACGCCGCCGTCAACGGACCGCTCGCCACGGTGCCGAGATTCGTTCCATTGCCGACGGCCATCGTGACCGGCACGGAAATTGGCGCGACGTTCGATCCCGCGGTGATCACCAATCGTCCGAGGTAGACGCCTTGCAGCAATCCTTGCGCGCTGGCCGTGACCGTGAGCGCCTGCGGCGCCGTAGGTTGTACGGTCACGACGCTCGGATTCACGAAAAGCCAGTTGCCGCCGGACGATGTAACAGGCGTGACCGTCACGATTTGTCCAGCGCTCAACGATCCGGGCAGGCTTACGTTCACGATCGCTTGCGGCGAAAGAGCTTGCCCCGGAGAAAGTGAAAACTCCAGGCCGCCTTGATCCACTTGCAGGTACGGCGGCGATTGCTGCGAAACGAGATTCATCACCACCGAAACGGTGAGGTAACTCTGCGTGGTTCCTGGCGACGAAATCGCCACCACGCCCGAGTACGTTCCAAGGCTGGGTTTGCCGAACAACGGAGCAATCATCGAGGGATTCAACGTGACCGTCAGCGTGTTGCCGGACGCGGAAAATGTTCCGGACGTCGGTGTCACGGTGAACCAGTCGTCGCCGGCTCCCGTCGCTTGCGTGACTTTGAACAACGTATTCGCCGGACCTGTAACCGCGAGCGTGGCCGATTGCGCTGTCACCGCGTTTTGCGTCACGGTGAACGCCAACGTTTTCGGCAGAACCGTGGGCGGCGCTTTCTGGACGATGTGCAGATACACGGGAATCGTAATCGTGCTGGCGCCCGCGGTGACTGTCACGGTACTACTGTAGAGTCCCGCGGCCATGTTCGCTGGATTCGCCGTGACTACCAACGTTCCGGCATTCTGGTTGCTCGTTGTCGATTGCCCCGACGCCGGAGTCACGCTGATCCACGACACTGATTTTAGCGCTGTCCAACTCAGCGATCCGCTGCCAGTGTTGTAAACCGCAAGCGCGCGTTGCTGCGACGCGCCGCCAACCACGGCGTTGAACGCCGCAACGGTCGGCTGCACCACGAGCGTCGCGACTTGCGACGCCGTCACGTTCAACTGTACGGCGATCTTGGTGGTGGCCGGGCCGAGTCCTGACGTGCTCGTGATGGTGATCAGTCCTGTGGCGGACGCCCCTTGCTGAAAGCCATTTCCGCTCGCGGAAATTTGCAGCGCGGCGTCGCCCGTCCCCGACGACGGCGTGATGGTGAGCCATGGAACGCTCGACGTCGTAGTCCAGGTGTAATTGCCGATCGCTGGATTGATCAATGCAACCGGCGGCACGGCGGCGGCCGGCGCGTTCGCCGGCGCGGTGAAAGTGAGAGTGTTCGGCGTGGCGATCAGCGCATTCGCCGGCAGTCCGTTGCTGGCCGGAAGGTTCGTAAGTTCCACGGCAACGCTGGCGGTTTGCGATCCGGCCGTGATCACGACGATCGCGGCGTAGACGCCCGGCGAGACGTTCGAAGGAGCCACGTGCACGGCGACGATGCTACCGGAGACCGTGGCCGAGAGCCACGATCCGATCCCCGCGTACGGATAAGCAATGGTCGCGGTGATCGCGCCGCTGGTGCCGCTCACGCTGACGTTCTGCGTGAAATTCGCGGAAGTTGGATTCCGGAAAAACAAAGCGGCCGGCGAGACCGTGAGGCTTTGTGCGTTCGCAAACGCTGCGAACAACAGCGCAAACAAAAACGCCCGCTTCGCGTATGCATTCATGGTTTAGACACTCTCTTTTCAAGTCTAGTACAATATGGTTGTCATGGAATCGCACAGCTTGCCTCCGGTACCACTTCCGTCTCTCCACTTAGTTTCCGCCGTTCGGCCCAGCGCGCCGGCCATTTCCGACGTTCGCGCCGCGACGCTCGAAGCCCTGAAGAATTTTCCGTTAGATGCTCCCGCGGGCGCTCCCGTGGCGGTGGCCGTGGGTAGTCGCGGGATTTCGAATTACGCGAAAATTGTTGGCGCGACAATCGAATGGCTCAAATCGCGCGGCGTGAAGCCGTTCATTATCCCGGCGATGGGCAGTCATGGCGGTGCGACGGCCGAGGCGCAGAAGGCGCTGCTCGCGGAGTACGGCATCCACGAAGGTACGATGGGTTGTCCGGTGATTTCCTCGATGGAAACGGTGCAAACCGGCGTGACGCCCTCTGGAATCGAAGTGTTCATGGACAAGGCGGCGTTCGACGCCGGCCGCGTGCTGTTGATCAATCGCGTGAAGCCGCACACCGACTTCATCGGCAAAGTGGAAAGCGGCATTTCCAAGATGACCGCGATCGGTTTGGGCAAACTCGACGGCGCGCGGCGCTTCCACACGGCGGCCATGCGCATGGGCTTCGAGAAGGCGCTCCTCGAAATGGCGCACGTAAATCTCACCAGCGGCAAGCACCTTGGTGGCGTAGCCATCGTTGAGAACAACGCGCACCAAACGTCGAGCATTCACGCGGTGCCGGCGGCGGCGGTGGCGTCGAAGGAGCCGGAATTGCTCGCGCACGCGCGGGCGATCCGTCCGCAACTGCCGTTCAAGAATTTGGACCTGCTGATCGTCGACGAACTCGGCAAAAACATCTCGGGAGCGGGCATGGACACGCGCGTGACGGGTCGAAGCATCCATGCGGAACTCGACGGCGCGGACTCCACCGGCACAACGCCCGGCTTCATTCGCATTCGCCGCATCTATGTGCGCGACTTGACGCACGAGACGGAAGGCAATGCCTGCGGCGTGGGGCAAGCCGACATGGTTCACGAACGTCTTTTCCGCAAAACCGATTTCACACTGACGAATATCAACGCCAACACGTCGATGGCGTTCTCGGCGGCGCGCATGCCGATGTTTTTCCCGAGTGACCGCGAAGCGGTTTTCTTCGCGATGCGCAACATGGGTTTGCCCGCCACCCAAGACGTGCGTATCGCGCGCATTCGTAACACCAATACGGTTGACCAATTTTTGGCCTCGCCGGCGTGCGTGCGCGATCTCGCCGGAAACAACATGTATCACGTGGGCGACGCATCACCCGTGGAGTTCGACGGCGCGGGCGACTTGTCGTCGGAAGTGCGCGAGCTAGTCGGCGCGCATTAAGCGCGCCGCCAAGAAAGCCGCGCATTAAGCGCGCTGTGAAAAAAGCCGCGCATTAAGCGCGCTGTGAAAAAGGCCGCACTCAGCGTTCACTCTTGCTTTTCTTCTTCTTTTACGGCGCACTCACGCTCGTGACCGGAACGGTCTTCGGTCTCGCGCATCCGGTTACGAGTGGGATCACCACCGCGCTCGTCGTCGCAACCATTCTCGCCGGCGTGTGGAAGCGTCCTGCGGCGCGACTCTGTCCCGGCGACGATCTGGCGGTCGCCGGATTTCTCGCGATCACATTTCTCACCGCGATTTTTTCAATTTGTCCCGCGCGATCGATCCATTTGGCCGTGCCGTTTGTCGGCGCGGCCATGCTTTTCTACCTGGTGCTCGATTCGAGACGCGAGCAACTGGCTGGGCCGATGGCCGCCGTCGCCACCGTCGCGGCGATCATTGGACTATCCGCGTGGCTCACCGGCGCAACGCCGCGCGTCACCGCGCCGTTCGCGATGCATCACTATGCCGCGGGTTTTCTGCTTCTGCATCTGCCGATCACTTGGGCGTTGGTGCAGGAAGATTGGCGGAACTGGCGATGGCTGGCGGCGCTGGCGCTGCAAGCGGGCGCGATTGCCGGCACGCGATCACTTGCGGGAATCGCGGCGCTGGCGCTGATGATTCTATGGACGCTGCGCCGCAAGCCGGTATTGCTGATCGCCGCGCTTGCCGCGATCGCGGCCATCGTGGGAACGGTCCCTCGCACCCGCGAAATGCTCACGCGCGGCGAAGACCGGTCGCTCTCCCTTGAGAATCGATTGCGTTATGTCGAAACCGGCGTCGCGATGCTGAAGGCTCGTCCGCTGGGTTGGGGACTGGGAAGCGTGCCGCTGGTCAGCGCGCCCTATCGTCCGCAAACGCCCGACGTGATGCCGCAAGGCGAAGTGTTGCCGCATCTCCACAATCTGCCGTTGCAACTCGCTGTGGAAACCGGACTCTTTGGATTGATCGCCGGAGGATGGTTCTTGTTTCGCGCGCGATCGCCGGCCATCGCGCCGTACTTGCTCTTCGCGCTCTTCGACTATCAACTCGACATTCCGGCGTTGTTGTTTGCGTGCGCGGCTGTCGCGGGATTGTCGGCGAAATCCACGCTTCATCGGCCGCCCGGAAAAGTTTGGCAGATTGCGCTTTTGTGCGCCGCCGCGATGGCGCCGGTGGCGTCCATGTGCGGCTGGGACGATTTTGTCGACGCCCGTTATACCGACGCGGCGGCAAGACTACCCGATCTGATTCCGCTGAGCGCCGCGGCCGGCGCGTGGGATGTCGATCAAAGAAAATATGGTGAAGCGATCCCGTATCTGGAGCGCGCCGAAAAGCTCGATCCGTATTTCACGCTGGCGTGGTTCCACCATGGTCGCGCGCTTGGGCTGCTGGGCGATCGCGATGGCGCCGCGGACGCGTTCGCGCAAGCGATGCTCACGCATCCCGCGACAATTTTCGCGGAAGGCTGGGGCGCCGCGCTGTACTCCGCTGCACAACAACGCGCCATCGCCAAGCTCGATGGGCTGCACGCGAAATTGTCGCCGGACGCACGCACCGAGTATCGCTTCAAGGAACTGCGCGCGTTTCTCGGCGCGAATCCCACGCCGCCGCCCGGCGAATTTCGTGTTCCGTACTCTGAAATCACTGACGCCGATTTTGCCAGCAGCACGAGTCTCTTGGTTTTCCATCGTCCGGCGCCGGCTAAGACCACGTCGACGATCTACGTCATGTTGCCGCGTCCCGATTTCTACATTCCGCCGGGGATTGGGTATTTGCGGCTGAGATGAAGTCCCGCGCCTGCTTTGACAATCTTCCACATCCGGCTGCACGCCAATCGTCTATATTGACGGCATGGGATTCGACAGCCTCTGGCAGGATTTTCGCTTTGCCTTGCGCGTCCTCACAAAAAACAAGGCGTTCACTTTGATCGCCGCACTGATGCTCGCGCTCGGCATCGGCGCCAACACGGCGATCTTCTCGGTGATGCACGCCGTGCTGCTCGAGCCGCTCCCGTACAAAGATCCGCAGCGGCTCACGATCGTCGCCAGCGACATGCGCAAGCGCAGCGTGAACGATTTTCCGCTCTCGAACGCCAATTTCATGGACCTTCGCAACAACACGAAGAACTCGTTTGAGGCACTCGCCGCCGTGCGCACGAATCAACGCGTGGTGCCCGCCGAGGACGGCACGTCCGAGCAAGTCACCGTCGGCCTGGTGACGCCGAATTTCTTTTCGTTGATGGGCGCGCATGTGATCGCCGGTCGCGATTTCCAGGATGATGACGCGCGTCCGCAGCCGGCTCCTGCGGTTCCCGCGAATCCGGTTCCGACGGCGGCGCCTGCTTCCGGCGCTGCTGCCGCTGCTGCCGCTGCTGCTGCTCCACCTGCCGCGCCCGCGGCCCCGCCGCTGCCGACCATCGCGATTCTCAGTTACGAATATTTCCAGCGCCGCTTCGGCGGTAATCGCGGAATCGTCGGTCAAACGATTCTGTTTCCCGGCACGGGACCTCAAGTGGTCGGCATTCTGCAACCAGGATTCGAAATCCTGATGCCGCCGCAAATGAACATCCTGCCGCATCCCGATTATTGGATCGCCGCGCGCATGAATTACGACGCCGCGCAGCGCATGAACGTGAGTTGGCAAGTGGTTGGACGTTTGAAGGATGGCGCGCGTCTCGAATCGGCGCAAGGCGAAGTCGACGGCGTGGCCGCCGATTTGCGCCAGCATTACGCGATTCAGAACACGGCGGGCATGGCGTTTCGCGTGGAACCGATGCAGAAATATCTCTCGGCGGGCGTCGCGCCGGTAATCGTGATCCTTATGGGGGCAGTGGTTTTCCTCTTGCTGATCGCGTGCGCGAACGTGGCGAATTTGCTGCTGGTGCGCGCGTCGTTGCGTGAACGCGAACTCGCCGTGCGCGCGGCGCTCGGCGGAAATCGCTGGCGGCTGTTGCGGCAAATGCTGGCGGAAGCGTTGGTGCTCGCCGCCATCGGCACGGGATTGGGATTGGCGCTGGCGTGGGCGGGCATCAAGGAGCTGATCGCGCTGGCGCCGGCGAATTTGCCGCGCTTGCAAAACGTCACCATCGATGCCAACGTCTTGGGCTTCACGCTGGCCGCCGGTTTCGCCGCCGCCATGATCTTCGGCCTGGCGCCGGCGCTCTTTGCCTCGCGTCCCGATTTGTTTCATGTGCTGCGATCCGGCGGCCGCAGCGCGGATTCCGGCACGCTTGCGGGAAAATTGCGCCGCAATGTTCTGGTGGTGGCTGAAGTCGCGCTGACCTTTGTGCTGCTCACCGGCTCTGGTCTGATGATTCGCAGTTTTATCGAGCTGCAACACATCGATCCGGGCTACGATCCGCATAAAGTTTTAAGCTTCCTCCTGCTCGGTGGACGCAACGCGCAAAATCCGCAGCAGGCCGCCGAGTTTATCCGCGAGACGCAGCGGCGCTTGAAGGCAATTCCGGGCGTCGAAGCCGTTACCGCGTCGACGCCATTTCCGCTTGCCGGAGGATACAATCCCATTCGCTGGGGAACCGAAGAAGCGCTCGCCGACAATAGCAAGTTCAAAGCCGTCGACTGGCAAGTGGTGCTGCCGGGATATTTCGAAGCTATGAAGTCGCGTTTGATCGATGGCCGCACGTTCACCGACGCCGACAACGTTCTCGATTCGAAAAAAGTTTTGATCGACGACATGCTCGCCGCCAAGGCGTACCCGCACCAGTCGGCGATTGGCAAACGCATCTTGATTCGTTTACGCACGCCCGAACCCGAGTGGGTGGAAATCATCGGTGTGGTGGGACATCAGCGCGATACCACGCTAGCCGAAGCGGGTCGTGAGCAAATTTACTTCACCGATTCGTTCTTGAGCTACGGCGCGGTGGCGCGCTGGGCGTTGCGCACCAACGGCGATCCAGCAACGGTCGGTGACGCCGTTCGCGCCACGGTTTCCTCGATGGATCCGAAAATTCTGATCGCCGAAATGCAGCCGATGGAGACGCTGGTGACGAAATCGGAATCGGCGACGCGTTTTTCGCTGTTGCTGATCGGAATTTTCGCGGCCATCGCCGTGGTGCTGGCGTCGGTGGGACTCTACGGCGTGCTTTCGACGGTGGTGCGCCAGCGCACCGCTGAGATCGGCGTGCGCATGGCGTTGGGCGCTCGTCCTATGAGCATTTTCAATTTAGTTGTTGGTCATGGAATGCGCTTGACCATTGCGGGGCTTTTGGTCGGCATCATTGCCGCTTTTGCGCTCACCCGCGCGATGACCTCGATGCTGGTGGGCGTCGCGCCCACCGATCCCGCGACGTTTTTCACGATGGCGCTGGCGTTTCTCGTGATCGCGGTGATGGCCGCGTGGCTGCCGGCGCGCCGCGCCGCGAATCTTGCGCCGACGGTCGCGCTGCGGGAAGAATAGCGGCCTACGAGAGAGTTGTTGATAATCACAGATCACGGAGGGCTGAAATCACTACTTCGCCTAGAGCAATTGATAACGCAAAACCCTTCGGGGAAGCTGACGCCACAACAACCTCACGCACCAGAATAATCCTCGGTCGACATGGCAAGCCCTAGCTCGGCCCTAGGGTTTCCCGCTTTGATTGACGCTCGCGCCACCCCCGCTGGTTGGTGTTTCGCGAGAGATCACATCAAACCTTTCTCTGAGCTTTGAAATCGGTATGACATCTTCGGGCGGCATAGGGAGGCCTCTTGTGTACTGCATCGGGACTACGGTGTTTGTCACCATGAGAGCTTTAATTCCTGAAATAGTGCCAAGATTCAGGACTCGCGCAACTTCCTGACGGTTATTGTTCAGCCATTCGCTTCTCCGCAGATGTTTGGCCATCTCGTCGTTTGCCTCTCCTTTGAAGCGCCGGAGTTGCTCCGCAATCTCACCGACTGTCCTCGCGAACCATAGGCTTTTGCATTCGACAACATAGACACGTCCGCCCTCCCAAGCGAGCACGTCTATATCGCCAAGGTCGCCGAGATCCCTCGGTACCAAGAGCTCCGTCATTCGTACGGACGCTCGCGCATGCAGGCCGAGTGCCCCGAATTCGCGCGCAACGCGGTCGTTGAATTCGTGTCCTCTGCGGTTGTTTGCCCGCCCGACCCATGCCTTCATTAGATCGCTCAAGAATTCGGGGCCCAACGAACCGTCATGGGCACCACCAACAGCCTGCGCAAAGGCATCGCGATTTAGACCAGGCGAGAAAATCATTAGATCGCCGAGGTCGAGGATAGGGCGGGCCAACAACGACAGTCGGCGTCCGAAGCGCCACGGATACCAGTCTTTGTTTTCGAAGCCAGCCGGCGCGCTGTCCCACCGTGGACGAGAGGTGAGACAGAACCTCCTTAAGAACGCCTCAGATTCCTCATGGTTCAAAGAGGCTAAAGCCAGCAGCCGAACCAGTTCGTCGCGCGAGATCTCCGCGACGAAAGATTTTCGATCGACAGCGTACTGTTCCATTGCGTCCGCCACCGAGAGTAGCTGAGGTAACGAAAAACCATGTTCTGTCCGGAAAGCGTCAACAAACTCTGCTTCGACGACATCCTCAATTCGTCGTGACGCCCGCTCCCTATATAGCTCCGAATAGGTTTCAGCACTTTTTTCGAGCAGGTCGACGAAATATCCGTCCTGGTATGGACGAAGGACCTCCTCAACATATTCCTGAGAGTTTATGAACTCGCCATTCGGGAAAATGCGAACTTCGGGCTTAGCAAAGTTCGCCCGAATACCGTCGGATGCGTGCGCGATCGCGACAAGATGCGACACTCGCGCGAGAAGGGCATCGTATTCGGCCGATCCGATCTCGTCGCCACCTTCGGATGGGCAAGTGCAGAGCGCCATTTCTGCGAGTACGCGCGTTGCTATGGTTGCGCGGCTAATATCATTTTCATGCTTTTGTGATACGTCGAGCGCTTCGCGCTCGTCTTCGGTCAGCGCGATAATAGCTTGCGAGGTTCGACGCCACAATGCACGATCGATCTCAAGAGCGTCAAGATTCCCCAGACAGGCAACTAGCGCGGAGCGACGGTCAAGCTTAACCAATTCTCCTTTAATCTTACGCCAGAGTGCGTCCACAGTAGAATTCAGGAATTTGCCACAGCCATCTGTCCCTTCAATAGTGAACGAGTCTTCCCGGGGTGTTTCGACTTCCCATGCGAGGCCGAGCATTGTAAGACTCTGATCCGGCTCGGCCACGATCCTCGCCGAGGTCCTCTTAAATTGCGCAATCTCATCGCGGACGTTCTGAAGGACGAAGGTATGCATGAAGCGTGCTTGGTCGGATGGAACCGCTCCATTCGCCAGCTCGCGTGCGATATTCGCATCCCCGGCGCCGGCCAAAGCCAAGCACCCGTTGGCGAACGCCTCCACGAGTTCGCGTTCAAAGAGATTCTGCGGTCGGCGAAGTAGGCTCCACATTTCTGGTCGTAACCGCAGTCTGACCTCATTGGCGCTTGTGATCTCCGCTTCAACGGAAGCAGCCGACGTCTCTGCGGTACGACATTCCCAGAGGCTTTCATCGCTGAAATCAATCTGTACGGCGACATCACCTTCAAGGGCATTGAGATGGACTTCGAGGGTACGGCTCAGCCGCATGGCCCATTTGAGCGCAGTTTCGAGAAGATGCGCTTGCATGTCGAACTGTCCCTCATCTTGACCAACAGGAACGCATTCGATCCAATAGCGCCTTGCACTCGTCTCGGCCATTCCGCGTAGTCTCCCATGTGCAATGTCATCCGGACTGACATAGATGGGACGGTTCTCCTCCTGCTTGAACAACGACTTGTAGTTTAGCCGCCTAAACGGGAGCCAATCGCTTTCGCCCGCTCGACGCGCACCATGCCAGTCAAGGGCCTTTCGAGCCTTACTTCTGAAGGAGAAGGAGTACCCAGGCTCGACGCTAACGTTTAGGCTCTCCAATGCAACAGGACAGTGCCGCGGAAGAAGCCGATATCCGTTTGCCTCCCAATAGGAATACAACTCCACAAACCCACCGCTGGCGACAATCGGAATCCCGCGGCTCTCGGCGACTTTCAGATGTTCCGCGAACTTCCACAACTGAAGTGGCCAATCTTGCCCGTGCCACTCTGTAAACCTAACGAAATCGGACAGAGACCAGAACTGGAACCCCCAGCCTCGCTGCATGGCGGGACTATATTGCAGACCAATTCCCCGTCCAACACCGCCGATCACGGCAACGGTAAGCCCGCTCGATAACCCTCGTGAGCCGAAGACCTGACTCGCGAGCGCCACGTGAGCGGTCAGGCGCAGTTGGTCCGCATGCGATGGTAGATGTTGGACAAGTAGTCCGTCTTGAACTGCGGCGTTGAGGTCATCGTGCAAAAGCAGGAGGTGCAAGCCTTTGTTTTCATCGAAGGAATATGCTTCCGCGCAAACAAACCCCGGCGGAGTAACTCCTTCAGGGGTCCAATCTGCAAGTTTGTTCCCACGAAGAGGCCGCGTAGCGTTGGAAAACACACGCCTCTCCTGTTGGGATTTCAAACCTTTGATGAAATTCGGCCAGCGCTGAGGTACGCGGCCGAACGCAAGGAGTATGTGCCTCCTGATACTGGCGCCGATGGCCGCAGGAATTGCGACGATCCATTTGCCGTCAATCTTCAGAAGAGGATGGCGCTCAAGAGACGAACTCTGGAGTCGCTGCTCTCGAAGCTGAGAGTATCGAGCGAAGTCGAATTCGAATGGTTGTAGGTGCTCGGGCCGAATGCCCAGTTTATCCAAGTCTGCGGTAGAAAAGGAAACTCTGAGTGCAAGGGCTTCGGGATCTCCAACAATCGAAACCGCCCTTGTCGGAGCACCTTCACTCGAAACAAATCTCGCCAATCCGGTTCTCGTTGCAATTTCGTCGCTCAGCAGCAGAAGCGCGGCTACTTGCTCTTGCAAACTGTGGTCGCCGAGGTCGCGTGTCGCGTCGAGCGCTTCCTGGAGCCAGAAGTCGGCGCCCTCCCAGTTTCCACAAAAAACTCTCCGGTTTCCGCGATTTGTGATGACGTTCGCAATGCACACGTCGTCTATTGGGTCTTCCAGATTGCGTAGCAGACTCGAAGAGAAGCCTGCGTTGATGACAGCCGCTAGATCTTGCGTCGACGGCCTCGTGTCTCCGCGGGCGAAAGCAACGACAATATGTTGAAGGGCTTCGAGTCGCGCCCAATTGGGTTGCAGTATCGGATCAGCCATAACGCCGGCGACCAGGGCGGACGTAAAGCCCAGCTCCCACATTCGAATCTTGTTCAAGCTGGCTTCGGGAAAAGCCGAGAATATCTGCTCAATCAGATCAGCCGCGTGCAATTCTTCCATGCGTTGCGCAATCTTATCGGGGATGTCCTGGCTCGTTCCCATTGCAATCGAGGCGACCTCGATAATTCTATCAGTCACGTCATGCGTGTACTTCGCGGCGTTATCGCCTGCAGTCATCCATTTGCATCTGAGGTTAGTGTGGCGGGAAACACGCATCTCGAAAACGGCATCGTTGCACAGTTGCCGCAGCGCGATACAGTACGTGGATCGCTAAGGCTTCCGAGATCGGGGAAGCGACAAAGCGCGCCCGCGCCGCTCTGCATAATCGCCTTCTGCCAGACTCACCCGCACAAACCCAGGCGCGCTGGCCGAAGGACAAAGAGCCTGACAAGCGTGGTCGCGGTTTCTACAACGCAGACGTACAGTGCGCACATTTCTTCGCTGCCGCCGGAATCGTCGACAAGCAGAACGGACACTCTTTCGTCGCCGGGGCGGGCGCGGGAGCCGGCGGCGGATGCAGCTTGGTGGCCATGCGCACCACGCAGAAAATCGCGAACGCGACGATCGTGAAGTTCACGATTGTATTCAAGAATTGTCCATAGGCGATCACCGGAGCGCCGGCGGTTTTTGCCGCCGCGAGATTCGGATAGCTCTGCCCGTTCAAGACGACGAACAACTCTTTGAAATCGATGCGGCCCAGCAGCATTCCAATCGGCGGCATGACGATGTCATTCACCAGCGACGTGACGATCCCGCCGAACGCGCCGCCGATCACCACCGCTACCGCCAAGTCCAGCACATTGCCGCGCATGACAAACGCTTTGAAGTCTTTGAACATGGTCTTCTCCCAAATCCCAACACGACGATAACAGAGTGTTGTGCTATTGTGCCTAGCATATGCCGAAAAACCTGATCTTTCTCTCCGATGGCACGTGGGATCGCCCGACCGTGGCGGCTTCCGGCAATTCGAATGTGGTGCTGCTGCGCGATCGCCTGGTGAACGACGCGACGCAAGTGGTCGCCTACGACGACGGCGTCGGTGCGACCGGCAATATCGTCGAGCGATTGATCGAGGGCGCATTCGGCGACGGACTTTTTCAGAAAGTGAAGGATGGATATTCCTTCTTCGTCAAGAATTACGCCGTCGGCGATCCCATTTATGTTTTCGGATTCAGCCGCGGCGCGTATACCGCGCGGTCGATCGCCGGAATGGTGGCGGTGTGCGGACTGCCGACGCAGAACATCGCAGCGTTCGACGTGAATCAAGCGTGGGCGGCGTATCGCCAGCGCGATCCGGCCAAACGTCAGGCGGCCCTGGATGCGCTGAACGCGCAGTACGCCATGGATAACGCGCAGATCACGATGGTCGGCGTATGGGACACCGTCGGGTCGCTGGGGATTCCCGCGCTTTTCGGCGGCGTCGATGCCTTCAAGGACGGATTCCTCGACGTGAACCTGCATCCCGACGTTCACAACGCGTATCAGGCGCTGGCGGTCGACGAAGCGCGCCGCGAATTCCCGGCGACGCTTTGGAATCCCGATATCGCGCCGCACCAAACGCTCGTTCAAGTATGGTTCGCCGGCGTTCACACAAACGTCGGCGGCGGCGAGGTGAAGGGTTTTCTCTCGACTATTCCGCTGGTGTGGATGATGCGTGCGGCGTCGCGCTGCGGCGCGGTGCTGACGCCTGCCGCGCAGACGCAACTCACAGAGAGTTTATCGCCGTGGATCTACGACGTGATTACGCCGGCCGATCTTATTCCTTGGGGGCTGCCGGTGCCGCGCACGATCCCCGCCGACGCGACGGTCGCGGACAGCGTGAAAATCCGCCTGCTCAACGATCCGACGTACAAACCGTCGCAGTTCACGCCGTCGAGCAAGTTGGACGGGCATCCGATTGAAGCCGTTGTGGAAATTGCCGCGGCTGCTGGGAATTAACCACAGAGAACACGGATGCCACAGAGGTCACAGAGAAACACCGAGGACACGGAGAACGTTTACCTTGGGTCAAAACATCTCTGTGTCCTCTAGTTTTTTCCCTTTGTTCTCTGTGGTTAGATTCTCAGCCTGTGGTCAAACGTTTGAGGGATTCCTCGTACGGCGCTCTTGCCACGCCGCGTTCGGTGATAATTCCCGCGACGTAGCGATTCGGCGTCACGTCGAATGCAGGATTGAACACCGCGACGCCCTCGGGCGCGATCCGTACACCGCCCATATGCGTGATCTCGCTGCCGGCGCGCTGCTCGATGGGAATGTCGTCGCCTGAGCGCAGCGTCAAGTCGAGCGTCGAGATCGGCGCGGCCACATAAAACGGCACGCCGTTTTCTTTCGCCAGCACCGCCAGCGAGTACGTGCCGATTTTGTTGGCGACATCTCCGTTGGCGGCGATGCGATCCGCGCCCACTACGATCATTCCGACTTCGCCTTTGCGCAGAACCGATCCCGCCATGTTGTCGGTGATCAGGGTGACCGGAATGCCATCTTCGTGCAGCTCCCACGCGGTGAGCCGCGCGCCTTGCAGCACGGGGCGCGTTTCGCAACTGAACACATGGACCGCGCGTTGTTCGGCCGCGGCGCGGATCACGCCCAGCGCCGTGCCGTAACCGCCGGTGGCGAGCGCGCCGGCGTTGCAATGCGTCATGAGGCTGCCGGACGCCGGCACCAGCGCGGCGCCGTGTTGTCCGATACGCCGGCAGATCGCGATATCTTCGTCGAGCACGCGTTTCGCTTCGGCGATCATCGCTTCGCGAATCTCGGTGATCGTGGCATCCGGCATCGACGAAAACAGGCGCTTCATGCGATCAATCGCCCAGAACAGATTCACGGCCGTGGGACGCGTTGCCGCGAGCTCGCGGCAGATTTCATCGAACTCAGGAGCCAGCTCGGCGCGCGTCTTCTTTTGCGATCGAGCAACGCCGATGGCCACACCCATCGCTGCGGCCACACCGATCGCCGGCGCGCCGCGAATCGTCAGATTGCGGATCGCTTCGGCGACGTCGCGCCACGTCTCGCACGTCAAATAATTCACGGTGCCCGGCAAGGCGCGCTGATCGATCATGCGCACTCCCGAATCCGTCCAGTTGATGGTCTCGAACACGTGTCGGTTAAAAACCCTTTCAGTGGGAAAAATCGTGAAAGCCCTTCGTGGATACGATGATTGCCGTGAACAGCGTGGCGTTGTACGCAGTGTGCATCAGGAAGCCCGGCACCATCGAGCGCGTACGTCCTCGTGCATAGCCGAGCGCCACGCCCACTAGGAAGATCGCCGCCAGTTCCGGTAGCGCGCCGGCCAGTTGCGACGCGTGAATCGACGCAAACAGCGCGGCGCTGCCAAGCACGGCGGCTTCCATGCCCCAATGCTTTTCAAACACCGGATAAATCATACCGCGGAAAAACATTTCCTCCACGAACGGCGCGATGCACACGCCGAAAAACGCCATCGACCATCCCGACACCGGATCCTTCAACAATTGTTCGATGGGAAAATGTTTGTTCGAAGGAAACAACTGCGGGACGAGTTGAGAGACCAGCGCCAGCGTCACGCCGGCCGGAAGGAATTGCCACGTCGCTGGGCCGAGGCCGCGAAACTCGAGCGCCTCGCCGAGCGAGCGCCGGTACTTGATCCGCGCCGTCAACATCACCGACCATACCGTGATCGCGTAGGAGAAGAATTGCACGGGAAGTTGAAAGCGCGCCTCCGTGAGCTTGTCGGCCACCCGGCCCATGTCGCCGACGGCGCGCATGTGCATCGCTACCGCCGCGGCCATCACGGCTTCGGCGAGAAAGAGCGATCCGAAGCCAATCAGCAGCGTGAACGCAAGGTCGAGAAAATTCCACGGGGCGCCCGGCGGAGGCAAATCAGGCTGTGGCGGAGGAAGGTCCGGCGGGATTTCAACGGGAAAAGACGGCTGCGGCGTTTCGTCCATGCATTACCGCTCGTTCTTCACCAGCGCGACTGTTTGCGAACATAGCTCGTGCACCAGCATCAAGTGCACTTCCTGAATGCGCGCCACCGCATGCGACGTGTTCGCATCGCCTACACACAACGCGCTGGGCACGAGTCCGCGAAGACGGCCGCCGCCGTTGCCGGTAAACGCAATTACGTAGTCGCCCGAGCGTTGCGCCAATTCCACGGTCTCAATGATATTCGGCGAGTTGCCGCTGGTGGAAATCGCCAACGCGCAATCGCCCTTGGCGCGCAGCGACGTGTAGAGCGACGAAAACGCCGGACCCTCGGGACGGAACAGCGCGGGCAGCGAGACGGCCGGCAATCCCTTGGAGATCAGATAGTCGGCGGTGCGTTGCGCGTCCGCGGCGCTGCCGCCGTTGCCGAACGCGATCAGTTTGCCGCCGCGCTTCAACGCCGCCGCCAGCACCAACGCTTGTGTGGCGACCGCCGGGCCGTGCTGCGCGAAGAAGTCGCGCTTCAGTTGAAGGCTGTCGGCCAGCGAATTCGGATTGTGAATGGCTCGCGGCGTTAGTGGCGGCATTATTTGCGCTTGGGCGAACCTCCCGCGAACAATATTTTTTCGAGCATTTCTCCCGTAAACGAACGCTTCGAGCGCGCCACTTGCTCCGGTGTTCCCTGCGCGACGAGCCTTCCGCCGAACTCGCCGCCCTCCGGCCCCAGATCGAGCACCCAGTCGGCGGATTTAATGACGTCCGGGTGATGCTCAATGATGATGACGGTGTTCCCGAGCGCTGTCAACCGCGCCAGCACTTCCAGCAGCTTGCGTACGTCGTCGAAATGCAGTCCCGTGGTCGGTTCATCGAGCAAGTAAAGCGTGCGGCCGGTTTGCCGCCGGCTCAATTCCTTGGCCAGCTTGATGCGCTGCGCTTCGCCGCCCGAAAGCGTGGTGGACGATTGTCCCAACTGAATGTATCCAAGGCCTACGTCGACGAGCGTTTGCAACTTTTGTTTGATCTGCGGGATGTTTTCGAGCAACCCCAGCGCGTCCTGAATCGGGGTGTTCAGCAAGTCGGCCACCGATTGGCCCTTGTATTTCACTTGCAGCGTCTCGTGATTGTAGCGGCGGCCGTGGCAAACGTCGCATGTGACGTAGACGTCGGGGAGGAAACTCATTTCGATGCGCTTCTGCCCGTCGCCCTGGCACGCCTCGCAGCGCCCGCCCTTCACGTTGAAGCTGAAACGCCCCGGCTTGTAGCCGCGCTCGCGCGACTCTGGCAACATCGCGTAAAGGTCGCGGATCGGCGAGAACGTTCCGGTGTACGTCGCGGGATTCGAGCGCGGCGTGCGGCCAATCGGCGATTGGTCGATGCGAATCACTTTGTCGATTTCGGCGGCGCCCTTCAGGTCTTTGTGCGCGCCGGGTTCGTCACGCGATCCGTAGATTTTCTTCGCCAAGGCTTTGAACAAGATGTCGTTTACCAGCGTTGATTTGCCCGATCCGCTGACGCCGGTAACCACGGTGAGCACGCCAAGCGGAAACGCCACGTCGATCGACTTTAGGTTGTGCTCGCGCGCGCCGGTAATGGTGATGGCCTTGGTGCTGGTGATGCGCCTTTCCGGAACCGGAATGCTTTGGCGGCCGCTCAAGTAGTCGCCGGTCAGCGAATCTTTCGATGCTTCGATCACGGCGGGCGTGCCAGCGGCGATCAATGCACCACCGTGGCGACCGGCGCGAGGGCCGAGATCGAGCACCCAGTCGGCACGGCGAATGGTTTCTTCGTCATGCTCTACTACAAGAACAGTATTTCCTAGATCCCGCAGCCGCGTCAGCGTTCCAAGGAGTCGTTCGTTGTCGCGGTGATGCAGGCCAATCGATGGCTCATCAAGCACATACAGGACTCCGCGGAGCCGCGAGCCAATCTGTGTGGCCAGCCGCACGCGCTGACCCTCGCCTCCTGAAAGCGTAGCGGCGGAGCGGCTGAGCGTCAGGTATCCAAGGCCCAAGGCGTTCAAAAACTCGAGGCGTTCGGCAATCTCCTTCAAGACGCGGCCGGCGATCTTTTCTTCGCGGGCGTTCAGCGAGATTTTGCGGACGCTTTCCACCGCTCTCGACACCGGTAGTTCGGTAAAGTCACCGACCGAGAGTCCTGAGACCAGCACGGCGAGGCTTTCGGGCCGCAGTCGCTTCCCTTGGCACGCTTGGCAGGGCACGCCGGACATGTATTGTTGATACCACTCGCGAAAGCCGTCCGAAGTGGCCTCGTCATACCATTTTTGTAGAATGCCGCAAAGGCCTTCCCATCGAAAACGGCCCATCGTCATCCCGTAGAGGATTTGATTCTGGATCCGAACGGGGATTTCGGCGAATGGCTTGCTTAGGTCAAAGCCCAAAACCTTGGAGATTTCCTGTAATTTACTATTTATGTAATAATTATTGCTGCCAGTGTTTAAACCACCGTCTAACAGTGGCTTACTCCAATCCCCAATTAACTTGTTGGGATCGAATTGCCACTTGCTGCCCAGTCCATTGCACGCCTTGCAGGCACCGTACATGCTGTTGAACGAGAACGAGCGCGGTTCTAGCACCGGGATGCTCGTCCCGCAATCGACGCAGGCCATGGTTTGGGAGTACATATGCTCCTCGCCCCCCACCACCGACACCAAAACGATGCCGCCGGTCAGCTTCATGGCCGTTTCGATCGAGCCCTCCAGGCGTTTTTCGATTCCGGGCCGGACTGGGAAGCGATCAATTACTACTTCTATAGTATGGTTGCTACGTTTGTCGAGTTTTGGCGGCTCTTCCAGGCTGTGTAGCGTCCCATCGATGCGGGCCCGCAGGAAACCGTCCTTCGCCAGCTTCTCGAGATCCTTTTTGAACTCGCCCTTGCGGCTGCGCACGATCGGCGCCAGGATCATCGTCCGTTCGTCGGTTTCAAGCGCCATGATCCGCTGCACAATCTGTTCGGTGGACTGCCGCGAAATGGGTTTGCCGCACTTCGGGCAATGTGGCGCGCCGATGGTCGAGTAAAGCACGCGCAGGTAGTCGTAGATTTCGGTGATCGTGCCGACGGTGGAGCGGGGGCTGCGCGACGTGGTTTTTTGCTCGATGGAGATCGCCGGGCTGAGGCCTTCGATCGAGTCGACGTCGGGCCGTTCCATCTGGTCGAGGAACTGGCGCGCGTAGGCCGAGAGTGTTTCGACGTAGCGGCGCTGGCCTTCGGCGTAAATCGTATCGAACGCCAAAGACGATTTACCCGATCCAGAAAGCCCCGTGATGACGGTGAGGGAGTTCCGTGGAATCTCCGCCGTCACGTTGCGCAAGTTGTGCTGGCGCGCTCCGCGAACTGTAATCTTCTGGATGCCCATACAGGCGGCCGCAAAGAGTGCGGGGGAATTCTCTATGTTACTACGGATGGAAGCCAACGACCTCCGCC
Organism: Terriglobia bacterium; assembly: GCA_021325275.1. GTDB lineage: Bacteria > Acidobacteriota > Terriglobia > JAJPHL01 > JAJPHL01 > JAJPHL01. Next base: position 233,287 of record JAJPHL010000037.1, read on the forward strand.
CGGCAAAAATGGAAGGACATTGACATGAGTCGTCAAGACTGACGGAGGAGGAAACCAACGCCGCGATCGCACTTCGATGAACTTGCTTCACTCACCGATGGACAAGGACGCTTGGTCCGCAGCGGAGGGCTGACAGAGCCTGGCTTGATGGATTCAGTCCTAAATCGGTTCTCATGACCTTCTGCAGTGGTTGAGGAGCTGGTGGTTCTTATAGCAAGATAGCAACTGTCGGTTCAGTGGAGCATACTTTGAGCCTGACCGCATTCAGTTCAAGCTTACTCGGTGTCTTCCAGCCATACTTGCGTTTACTTCTTGCCATCAATGACGTACTCGACCTGCTGTTTGTCATGCTCCAACTCCTTTTTTGCCGCACTAGCCTGTTTTGAAGTCTGCTCGTAGGTTTCGGCGAGCGCGCTGTGTTTCTTAATGTTCCGCTGGGGATCGATGCCGTCAGCATCTTGCTCTTTTTTCAACGCACTGTACGCCTTGAGCGTTTGTGCTCGCGCCGCACTTGCACGCTGAAGAGTGGTTTGGTGTTGGCCAAGCTGCGCAATGATCGGTCGCAACGCTTCTGCGGCTCGGGCAGCGTCTACCGCATTGCCCCCGCTCACGATGACCTGCAGCGGTGCCCCCTCTAACGCCAGCGCCGCTTGACTCGCCAGGAAAGCCATCTCTTCATTGGCGAGTCGTTCCCCTCCATAAGTTGGTCCTAGGAGTCGCGTCTTGGCAGCAGCGAGAATGACCATTGCGCGGCGCAATGCTTCATTTGGTATTCGCGTCCCTGACATTGCCACGTGCGCAATCGGCGCCGTGAAGCTGCCAGGACTAGATGGCACTGTGTTGAAGAAATTAGTCCCCGGCGAAATGCTGACTGTGTTGCTTTGCAAAGTCACGCTGCCCACTGAGGAAACCGCTATCCAGCTTGTTTGAACGAGTTTATCCTGTGCCTCTTTGCGTATCTGGCTCCGTCGCTCCTCGACCGGATCGATGGGACGCCGCTTGGTCCTGTCGTCCAGACCAGTCACGGTGTCATTCGAAGACCTCCTCTCGGAGCGTCGGGGCGCCGTCGGAGTCGGGCTTCCGGGACACCCTCCGCCGGAACTGCCTTGACAGACCATATCCCGTTGCCACTGGGCCCAGGACTTACTAGCGGGCCAAGCCACAAATAAACAGCAGAGAGAAGCAATCAGGATGCGCCGTGTGTGACTAAACATCAATCGGTTGAACATTGGATTCCCCAATCTTTGAGCTGCCGGCAGGCGAGGATTGCCTTGGCTCCCTGCGGCGCCAAGCGTAGATAAAGGATGAACTCCTGAGCGGCAATCCTTTTGTTCGAAGTATAGGTCTCGTCGTCATACTTGAGGTTGTTAGAGAAATAGGAATCGCGCGCATAGATCGCCAAGTTGTAGTGCGCCTCCGGCCACCACGGTGCGATTGTGGTTGCCGCCACCGCCGCGCGAAAAGCGGGGTAATCTACTTTGTTTTCTCGAATGGCCTGCTCCGCGAACATCTCCTGCTCGAGAGCACGTTTCGGCGGCAACGGCTTCAATCGTAGCGCGCGGTAGAGTTGCGCGGTCTGCCAGGCGATTTGCCACTTCTCGTGTTCCAACGCCGATTTATCCGGATTTCCGAAGCCCCCCCACTGAACAACCTCCGTTAGCAATTCGTGGAGGAGAGATAAATGGCCAAGCCGCGGATAGTGCAAGCCGACACTGATCGCCCGATCGTCCGCATCCTTGATCGTGCCATATACGATGTCGTAGGTCATTAACCGCGTCTGATTACGGTTGTCCGGGGCGGGATCAAGGGGCGGCATGGCAATCAAGGTATCGAGAGCCAGCTTCCAACCGCCGACACCGAAAGCCGCGGCGATGCGCCATCTGCGGATGTTCGAATCCAGCCGGTCTGCGGCATGGGCTCGGTCGAAGGCTTGGTAAGCACTCAGGTAATCGCCCAGAACCAAGTGAGAGATTCCCAGGCGCACCAGGGATCCGCTATTTAAATTCTGGCCCAAATCGGCAGCAGATTGATAGGCCCAGATGGCGTCGCCATAGCGGTGAAGTTCAAAGCTCATCGACGCGACGCCGTACAGAAGGGCTTCGTTGTCGGGTTCCAATTCCAGCGCGTTTAGAAAGAGATCGAGTGCGCCCTGCGTGTCGCCCGTTTTCATGTCCGCTATAGCCGCCTCCGCGAGGATCTTAACTCCCCCATCGTGCATGTCCAAAGGCGAAGAGGTCCTCATTTCCCTCAAAATTGTCGAACGAAACATCGGGTCATATGCGGCGAGAAGACCGCTCGCCTTTGCTTCCTGTCCGGTAACTATGTAGTAATGGTATTGCTTCGCAACCTGGAAGCCCCATATGAACGTGTCGAAGTAGCGAGTGCTCGCCAGGTCCTCGTCACGCCCACTCGCAAAGTGTGCTTTCGGCCTTTGGAGGGATGCCTCCATCAGGCTAATCGCCGTTTCTTGGTCGCCGAGCTTGCCATATGCCTCAGCCAGGACCGTATAGCTCCAACGAAATTCTGGGTGCAGCGCCGCTGCAACCTTTAGCGGTCCGATGGCCTCCGCTGGTTTACCGAGATCGAGCAGCAGGTAGCCGAGGAAATAGTTGGCGTCATAATCGTTAGGAGAGTGCACCACGAGCTCTCTGAGCGGCGAAATGAAAATGCTTTTGTCCTTCTGGTCCTTGAGGCCCAGTAGTAAGCCCTCTTGCAGGAGTTCTTGAAGGGGACCCTGTTGCACCGCGATGACCACTTCGGCCAGAGCCTTCACTGGAGAGGTATCGCGAGGATCCGCGACGGGAGGGACCTCCGTCTTGTCACCCCGTGCACTAACACGATCAACGCCCGGGGGAGCACTCGGGCCTCCACTCGGCGACGTCTGCGAGGCGGCTAATCCGGAACCGTCCGCACCAATGGTCATATCGTAGGCTAGTACGATATCGTTGGTGACATCCACGCCAGCGGTCTGAAAAAGCACCTGCCCGGCATTGGAGGAATTTAGCATCAGATCATACCCGTTCTTCTGGGAGTAAGCCTTAATCACTTGCAGCATCTTGCTGCCAATGACATTGACGATCTGGTCGAGGGCCTGCTGGTACTCCGCTGTGGAATCGTCGTTGGCGCTCTTGAAGTCCCTTTTCTTGCGTTCGATATCCCGCGCCAACTGGGACTTCTGTTCCTCGCTGGGGATTTTTTCACCCTGCTGGAGCTTCGATTCCAAGTCCTGGATTTCCTTCGCTTTTTGATCGAGATCGGCCTTCTTCGAAGCAAAACGTTTAGTAAGACCCTCGGAGGATTTCTTGCCTTCGGCGCAAGCCGCGATCGCCGCCTGTATGTTGACTGTGACGACCTTGGTGGGACTGGTCGCCAACGCCGCCTGTTGCTGCTGGGCCGCTACTTGAGTCTGTGCGGCAGTCCACACGCTGCAGGCCAATGCGATGACCGCGAACCAATGCGTCGTAACTGCTTTCACGCCGGCTTCATCGCCCGATTCGCCACGCTGGCGAGCCGCCCTCTTTTCCGTGATTTCCGGCCTTCCCCCCGAAATGAACGCATGCTCCTGTTTCATTGGCCCTCCAAGGACTTGCGGTATACGGAGAGCCATAGGTCGGCCTGAGCGATCCGCTGGTTAAGGAACTCCTCTGCCACTATGTGATTCCGATAGGCGCGTTGCAACTCCGCTTGGTCCTGCTTCATCCGTTCTAAGGTATATTCGGACATCGCCGCTTGCACGGTGGAACGGGCCGCCTTACCGGTCGCCAACATCGGAATGTCAGTTAAGGCGTTGACCACATCGTCAGCGGCGGCCGCCAGCCCTTTCAAATCGAATGGCTGCCCGTCCGACCAACGCTGGCCAATCTTGGCCAATTTGAAGAGGGCATCCGTTCCTCGCACGATAGCAGCCCGCTCCTTTGCGGAAATCGGCAATGCGGGGTACGCCACCAACAAATTCTTGATCCCCATGCTGGCATCTATGAACCTGTCCGACGGCACGGTTCGCGCGCGCGCGACCGCTCGGACATTGATTTCAGCCCTTGCGGTGGTTACGAGGAGGCTGATCCGTTCGGCATCGCTGGGCGGCAAGCCGCCCTCGGCCGCGATGGCCTGAGCCGCGGCGCCGATGACGGTCAGCGTATTCACCATGTCGTCAGCGATCAGGTCACGGGCCAATTCGTCGTTCGCTATAATCGCGTCGGTGAATTCGATCCTTCGATCCTGGAGCGTTGTCAGTTGGCGCATGAGAAACACTCGTTTGGCGATCAACTGGCGTTGCTGCTGGCGCGCATAGGCGGCCCATTCAGGCGTGACATAAACTGCTTGATCGACCCGCGCGAAGACGGGGAGGCCCGTACTCAGTCGCTCAAGGGCGACGCGATCCTTGAGGGACAATCGCTCAATGGCCGCCGGATCGAGCGTCGCGATATCGGTGATGGAGAGCTCTGCGATCGGCGTGCAATGGATGCGCAAGCGCCGATCCTCCAGCATTTCGCGTCTTGTTTCGATTGTGGTTTCCGGGCAGCCGTCAACGATTGCCTCGGTTGACGGCGCCGAAGTCGCAACTCCGCCGTCGCCCAGACGCTCGATTTCTCCGCCCGCGATGGTGCCCCCTCTCGCTTGAGAGCAAAGGCCCAAGTAGGAAAATAGTAAACAGATTGCCAGCCGATTCATCCGGTGCCTCCGCAAGGACCAATTTGTCGGCCCCTGCCGAGGTTGGAGCTTAGTCGGGTTTGACTATACACCCATTTGGCGCACACGTTTTGGGGTATCTTCCGCTCGGTGGTGGTGTCCTAGGACGCTACTTGTAAATGGAATAAGGCTTGGTACCGATCAAAGGATATCGAAGGAGCTAGGCCAGTTTCTCAGCAACTTTCAAGTGGAGCCGGGAAACGACTTGAGATGGCTCCTTGAAGCTTTTTGCCGTAAGATACTCTCATGCGTCTTGCTCGTGTTCTCGCGCTGTTCGCCACGGTTGTGGTGTCGGCGCAGGCCAAGGTGGATTTCGTGCGCGACGTTCGTCCGATCCTCGAATCGAGCTGCTTCACCTGCCATGGACCCGACGAAAAGGCGCGCATGGCCAAGCTGCGTCTCGACACGAAGGAAGGCGCGGCCGCGGTGGTCACCGCAGGCGATCCGGCGCACAGCAAGCTTTTCCAGCGCATCATTTCCACTGACGCCGCCACGCGCATGCCCATGGGCGGTCAGTTGAGCGAAAAGCAAATCGCCACGCTACGCGCATGGATCGAAGAAGGTGCGCCTTGGGCAACGCATTGGGCGTTTGTTGCACCCGTGCATCCGGAGATTCCGGCGTTGAAGCAGCGCAAGTCGAGTCCGAACCCGATCGACAATTTCATCCTGGCGCGGCTCGAAAAGGAAGGCGTGCATCCGACGCCGCTGGCCGACAAGACCACGCTGATCCGCCGCGTCACCCTCGACCTCACCGGTTTGCCGCCGGCGCCTGCGGAAGTCGACGCGTTTCTCGCCGACCATTCCGCCGATGCGTATGAGAAAGTAGTGGACCGCTTGCTGAAATCGCCGCATTACGGCGAGCGTATGGCGCTCCAATGGCTCGACCTCGCGCGTTACGCCGATTCGCACGGCTATCACATCGATAGTCACCGCGACATGTGGCCGTGGCGCGATTGGGTGGTCAGCGCGTTCAACGAAAACTTGCCGTTCGACAAATTCGCGGTGTGGCAAATCGCCGGCGACCTGCTGCCGAACGCCACGCGCGAGCAGAAAATTGCCTCGGGATTCAATCGCAATCACATGATCACGTTTGAAGGCGGCGCGATTCCCGAGGAGTACGAAGTGGAATACGTCGCCGATCGCGTCGAGACGACGTCGGTGGCGTTTCTGGGACTCACGATGGGATGCGCGCGTTGTCACGATCACAAATACGATCCCATCAAGCAGAAGGAGTTCTATCAGTTCTTCGCCTTCTTCAACAACGTCGAAGAAAAAGGACTCGATGGGCGCGCCGGCAACGCCAATCCCATTCTGCGTTTGAGCACGCCGGAACAGGACGCGAAGCTTTCCGAACTCGACACCGCCGTGAAGGCGCTCGACAAGCAACTCGCGCCCGAAGCGATCGCCGCGGCGCAAACGGCGTGGGAAAAATCGCGACTCGCTACGTTGCCGGTCGCCACGCGCGACGGACTTCTCGCGCACTATGCATTCGACAACAATCTCGCGGACTCAAGCGGCGGCTATCGCGCGGGACGCGTTACCGCCGGCGAGCCAAGCTACGGCGAAGGTCCTGTCGATCGCGCCGTGTCGCTCAACGGAGAGGCGTCGATTGAATTGGCGCCGGGAATTCCCGATCCACGCAAACCTTTTTCCGTCGCGCTGTGGATTCGCTCGAACGGACGCGACGACATGCCCATCGTGCGCCGCGGCGGATTCGAATTGCGCTTCGAGCCGTCGTGGCCGCTGCCGTACTTGCGTCGCGGTGCGCGCGTCGACGTGCTGTTGAACGGGAAAGCGTGGCGCACGCGCGATCCGCAACTGATGGGTGGGGACGGTGCGCAGTCGTGGCATCACTACACGGTGGTAAGCGACGGCGCGGCCGCCACGCTGTACATCGACGCCAAGCCGGCGGCGCTCGAAGCGATCACAACACCGCGGACAGTGCCGCTGAACTCGGCGCTTGAAATTCCCGCGCCGTGCCAAGCGGCTCTCGACGATTTGCGCGTCTACGGGCGCATCATTACGCCTGCCGAAATCAGTGTGCTGTTCAACGACGAGCCGATCCGCGCGGTGTTGTGGAGCGGTCCTGCGGCGGCGAAGCGCAGCGGCATGCAAAAGAGCCTGGTCCGCGAGTATTTCCTCACCAAGGACGCACCGCAGGAATTGCGCGATCTTTATAAGCGCCGCAACGACACGTTTACGGCATGGCAGAATCTCAACCGCGCGATTCCCACCACCATGGTGATGGCGGAGAAAGAGAAGCCCAACGACACATTTCTCCTGGCGCGCGGCGACTATCGCAATCAAACCGACAAAGTCACGCCCGGCGTGCCGTCTTTCCTGCCGGGACTGCCGAAGGATCAAACGGGCCGTCTTGCGCTGGCGCGCTGGCTCGTCGATCCCCGCAATCCGCTGACGGCGCGCGTGGCCGTAAATCATTTCTGGCAGATCAATTTCGGAACGGGCCTTGTGAAAACGTCGGAAGATTTTGGAACGCGCGGCGAGTTGCCGTCGCATCCTGAGTTGCTGGATTGGCTGGCGACGGAGTTCATCAAGAGCGGTTGGGATGTGCGCGCGATGATGCGCCTGATGGTCACGTCAGAAGCGTATCAGCGGAGTTCGCATGCGACGAGAGCGCTCGAAGAGAAAGATCCCGAAAACCGTTTGCTGGCACGCGGGCCGCGCTTTCGGCTTGCCGCCGAGGAGATTCGCGACAACGCGCTGGCCATTTCCGGTTTGTTGAATGCCAAGCTCGGCGGACCACCGGTGTTTCCGTATCAGCCGCCGGGTTTGTGGGAAGACTTGGCGATCGGCGACGTCTTCTCGATGCAGTTTTACCAGCAGAGCCACGGCGACGATTTGTATCGCCGCAGCTTGTACACGTTTTGGAAACGTACGGTGCCCGCGCCGGAAATGGCAATCTTCGACGCGCCGGATCGCCAGAAGTGTCTCGCGCGCCGCTCGCGCACCAACACGCCGCTGCAAGCGCTCGTGTTGATGAATGATCCAACGTTTGTGGAAGCGTCGCGCGCGCTAGCGAGCCGCGTGATGACGTCGGCGGCATCGGCGAACGATCGCGTCGTTTTGGCGTTTCGTTTGGCCGTGGCGCGCACGCCGACGGCGAACGAGTTGCACACGTTGGCCGCGCTGGCCGCGCAAGAGGTCACGCACTATCGCGGGCATCCTGATGCGGCAACGGAATTATTGGGCGTGGGCGAATCGAAGGCCGGCGCGCAACTCGATCGCGCCGAGTTGGCCGCTTGGACGACGGTCGCGCAAGTGATTTTGAACCTGGATGAAACGATCTCGGAAGAATGAAAGAACAAAAGCAACCGCAGATGAACGCAGATCAAAACCGATCGACTGTTCTTCTTATCTGCGTTCATCTGCGTTCATCTGCGGTTGCTTTTAAAGGTGTCATATGAAATCTATCGGCTGTGGATGCGCCAATGAATTAACGCGACGCCATTTTCTCGGCGCGGCCACCGGCATCGGTGGAATCGCGCTCGCTTCGTTGCTCGATCCCAAAATGTTGCACGCGAAAACCGTTGGTGGCTTGCCCGGCTTGCCGCATTTCGCGCCAAAAGCCAAGCACGTGATCTATTTGCATCAATCGGGCGCGCCGTCGCAGATCGATCTGTTCGATTACAAACCGCAACTTAAGAAATTCCACGGCCAGGAGTTACCGGCGTCGGTTCGGAATGGCCAGCGCATCACCGGTATGACCAGCGGCCAGGATGCCTTCCCGGTGGCCGCGCCCATTTTCGAATTCAAGCGCTACGGAAAATCGGGCACGATGCTCAGCGAGTTGTTGCCGCATACCGGCGGTATCATCGACGACATTTGTCTGATCAAGACCGTTTTCACCGACGCGATCAATCACGATCCCGGCATCACGCTCATGCAGACCGGCAGCCAGCAGATGGGCCGCCCAAGTTTCGGAAGCTGGGTCAGCTATGGTCTCGGCAACGAGACGGAGAACTTGCCGGCGTACGTGGTGATGATTTCGCAGAGCAGCACGCTGGCCACCGATCAACCGCTGTTTTCGCGTTTGTGGTCAGCGGGATTTTTGCCGTCGAACTACCAAGGCGTGCTGTTCCGCTCGGGCGCCGATCCGATCCTTTATTTGAGCGATCCGCCGGGCATCGACCGTTCTACTCGGCGCGCCATGCTCGACGCGATGGCGCAATTGAATCACGCCGAGGCGACGCGTTCCGGCGATCCTGAAGTGGAATCGCGCATCGGACAGTTCGAGATGGCGTTTCGGATGCAAGCGTCCGCGCCGGAACTGATGGATTTATCGAAGGAACCGGACAGCGTTTTCGAGATGTACGGTCCCGACTCGCGCAAGCCCGGCACGTATGCGTCGCACTGCTTGTTGGCGCGGCGGCTGGTCGAACGTGGGGTGCGTTTTGTCCAGCTCTACAAGCGCGGTTGGGATCAGCACAACGACTTGCCGCGCGACTTGCCGCGGCAGACTCTCTCGACTGACCAACCAAGCGCCGCGTTGATCAAAGATCTGAAGCAGCGTGGCCTCCTCGACGAAACCTTGGTGATTTGGGGCGGGGAATTTGGCCGCACGATTTACTGTCAGGGCCGCTTGACGGCGACGAATTATGGCCGCGATCATCACCCGCGTTGTTTCGCGCAATGGATGGCCGGCGGCGGCATCAAGCCGGGCGTCGTGATCGGCGAAACCGACGACTACTGCTACAACGTCGTGCAAGACCCGGTGCATGTCCACGACATTCAGGCCACGATCCTGCATTGCCTCGGCGTTGATCACACCAAGCTGACGTATCGGTATCAAGGGCGCGACTTCCGGCTTACCGATGTCGGCGGCGAAGTGGTCCAGAAGATTTTGACGTAGGCAAGGCCGCCAGTTAAGATTGCACCTCTTCCGATCGACTGATCAATTTCACGCCTGCGGCGGCAGCCGCTCTTCGAAGATCAGCATCTTGCGTTGCCAGAGGGAAACCAGTATCCAATGACAGGGCGAGATAGGCCGCGTCGTAAGAGGTCAATTGGTGTTTTGCAGCGAGGCGACGAACTCGGGTTAGTGTCTCCTCTGTATCGAGCGGGTGGACGCGTACCGAGAAGCGCAAAATCTCCGCGATGAACCGTTCCACACGATCTTCGGTCACTCGGCCCTTACGTTGAGCGTGAACAAGGATGTTGGCAATCTCAAGGGACCAAACAGCGGGGACGTGCACGTCCGTCCCGGCTGCACACCAGTTCAGAAGTTCTTCTGTGTAGGGATTCGCTTCATCGTCGAAGCACCAAGCCAAGGTTACTGACGCGTCCGGGATGAACGGCTCCATTTAGAATCGATGGCCTTGGTGTGCTAAGTCTTTCATCCGCATGCCGCCTAGCGTGACGCCCGTTCGCAGTTCGCGGAGTCGTGCGGCGGCTTCGGCCCATTGGGCGGTCGCGTCAGGGGTGCTGACATCGCGGAACCCACGCGCGTGTAGCGCGCGCACACCTTCGGCGATCAAGTCGTCAACAGATCCGATGTGTCCACTCGCGATCTCCTGACGTACTAGCCGTTCCGTTTCCGGTCTAATTTCGATTGTCATCGACTTCAGGATACACCAGTTGCCGCGATTCTAGTGCCGCTGCGATTCACTGCCGGCCGTCACGCGGACTTGCGACGACAACTTTTTACAACGACGCCTCCGGCTTCTACATGTCTATTGTGGTAGATATGTAGAAGACGGAGGTATTACATGCCGGACAAGTCCGATCTCCCGCAAGGGACCCTCGATCTGCTGATCCTGAAAATCGCCGCGCTGGGACCGGTGCACGGTTACGCCATCGCGCAGCGCTTGCAGCAAGTTTCGCGCGACGTGGTGCAGGTGCCGCAAGGCTCGCTCTATCCCGCACTGCATCGCCTGGAAAATCGCGGACTGCTGGCCGCCGAGTGGAAGGAAACGGAAACCGGCCGCGAAGCGAAATTCTACAAGCTCACGCGCAAGGGGCGCACGCAGCTTGAGGAAGAATCGGCGAGCTGGCAGCGCTTGACGCAGGCCGTGTCGCTCATTTTGAGGATTTCGGAAGGAGGCGCGCAATGAACTGGCTGAATCGTCTCTTGCGGCGCGGAAAAATGGAGAGGCAGCTCGACAAAGAACTGCAATTCCATCTCGACCAGCACGCCTCCGACTTGATCGCGCGCGGGCGCACGCCGGACGCTGCGCGGCGCGAAGCATGGCTCGCGCTCGGCGGCGATGAGCAAGTGAAAGAACGCTGCCGCGACGCCCGCGGCACGCGTTGGCTCGAGGATTTCGCGCAAGACGCACGCTACGCGCTGCGCGGATTGCGCCAGCATTCCGGATTTACGGCGGTCACGCTCGCCACGTTGGCGCTGGGCATCGGCGCGACGGCGGTGATGTTCACGCTGATTTACAGCCTGCTCTTGAAGCCGCTGGCCTATCGCGACCCCGCGCGGCTGGTCTCTTTGCACGGCTACTCGGCGAGTTGGAACGTCAATCTCTTCGGCCAACAGAATCTCGCGTATCTCGATTTTCTCGATTGTCGCCGCGACAGCCGCATGCTTGAAATCGCGGGAAGTGTCTTCGATTCAGGCACCATCAGCCGGCCGGGCGATCCCGAGTATGTGAATGAGTTTGAAATCACGCCGAATTTCTTCTCCGTGCTCGGCGTTCCCCCGGCGCTCGGCCGCACGTTCACCGCCGATGAAGACCGCGCGGGCGGGACGCACTCCGCGATCCTCGGCTACAGTTTGTGGCGCCGCCGCTTTGCCGGCGATCCGGGGATCATCGGGCAATCGGTGGTGATAGATGAGAAAACTTACACGGTTGTCGGCGTGGCGGCCTGGAACTTGCGTGTACACGATAATGAAGCGGACGTCTACACGCCGCTGGCGCAAAACACGCAGGGATACATGCGAAACCGGCGCGCCCATCCCGTGACAACGGTCGCGCGGCTCGCGCCTGGTGCGACACTCGATCAGGCCAGCGCGGAGCTGGCCGCCATCGGATCGCGTCTCGCGGCGCAATATCCCGATTCCAACAAAGAACGATCGTTGATTGCGGTGCCGCTCGGCCCGGAAGTCGGCGACGCGCGATCGATGTTGTGGCTGTTGCTCGGCGCGGTGTCGCTGGTGTTGTTGATCGCGTGTGTGAACATCGCAAGCTTGTTGTTGGCACGCGCCGTCTCGCGTCAGCGCGATTGGGCGATGCGGATCGCGCTCGGCGCCGGACGCGGACGGCTTGTCCGGCAGTGTCTCACCGAAAGCGCCGTGCTGGGGTTGGGCGGCGGCACGCTCGGCGTAATTCTCGCGGCTGTCGGAATTCGCCCGTTCGTGCTTTTGTGGCCGGGCATTCTGCCGCGCGCCGAAGAAGTGTCGCTCGATTGGCGCGTGGTGCTTTTTACGCTGGCCGTTTCGCTCGGCTGCGGTTTGCTGTTTGGTCTCGCGCCCGCATTGCGTGTGCCCATCCGCGACGTCGAACGCACGCTGCGCTCGGGCACTCGCGGAGCGGGCGGAGGCTCGCGGCGTTTGCACATGGCGCTGGTGGCTACAGAGATGGCGCTCGCCGTGGTGCTGCTGGTTTCCGCGGGGATTTTGGGCCGCACGCTGCTGCGGCTTTCGTCCATCGATCCGGGAATCAACGTACAGAACCTATTGACGGCGCGTGTGGCGCTGGCAGACAGCACGCTTGCCGATCCGGAAAAGACGCAAGCGGCATGGAGAGATCTTCTCGAACGCGCGCGGCGGATTCCCGGTGTGGAGGCAATCGCGGCGGTGGATACCGTGCCCATGCGCCAGGGCAGCAATCAAATCGGTTACTGGCTCACTTCGGCGGAGCCGCCGGAGAATCAGAAACCGATGGTGTTGGCGAACAGCGTGACGCCCGATTACTTGAAAGTGATGGGAATCGCATTGTTGCGCGGGCGATTTCTCACCGACCAGGATCGCGCCGGCGCGGAATCCGTCGCCGTGATCGATGAAGTGATGGCGCACAACGCATTCGGCAACGAAGATGCGATTGGCAGGCAAGTCTGGATCGGCTTGGGCAGTGATCCGTTGCGGGTGGTGGGCGTCGTGCGGCACGTGCGCCAGTGGGGGCCGGCGAGCGACGATCAGTCGGACAAGACGCGCGCGCAACTCTACTATCCGTTCGCGCAAGTGCCGGCGCGTTTGGTGCGCAGGTGGTCGACGTTGATGTCGGTGGCGGTGCGCACCAGCGGCCCTCCACTAGGCATCGTTGAGTCTTTGCGCCAAGAGGTCCGCGGCGCGGGCGGCGACCAGGTGATCTATCAAGTGCGCACGATGGAACAACTCGCCGCGGCGACGCTCGCGCAGCAGCGCTTCCTCATGCTGCTGTTCGGAATTTTTGCGGCACTTGCCGTGGCCCAGGCGTGCATCGGGATTTACGGCGTGCTCGCATATCTCACGAACCAGCGCGTGCCGGAAATCGGCGTACGCATGGCGCTGGGCGCGACGCCCGGCGAAGTGCTGCGCATGGTGTTGCGGCAGAGCATGGGTATGATCGCGGCCGGCGAGTGTGCCGGGATCGCGGCGGCGCTCGCGGCAGCGCGGGTATTGTCTCAACAGGTCGCCGGAGTGCAGTCGTTCGAGCCGCTGACGTTCGCGCTGGTGATTCCGCTGCTGATCGTCGCGGCGCTGCCGGCGAGTTTTCTCCCGGCGCGCCGCGCCAGCCGGATTGATCCGATGCGCGCGTTGCGGCAAGATTGACGCTAGCGTTCGTTCTTAAAGACGTGGCCGCCCTTCATCACGAATTTCACTTGGCGAACCGCGGTGATGTCCGCCAGGGGATCGCCGTTCACGGCCACGATGTCGGCCTCCATTCCCGGCGCCAGCATTCCGATCTTGTCGGACATGCGCAGCGCTTCGGCGGCCACGGAAGTCGCGCTGGCGATGGCGTCGAGCGGATTGTCGCCGCCGTCTTTCACGCGATAGATGAATTCTTCGGCGTTGCGGCCGTGCGCGCCGGCCACCGCGTCGGTGCCGAAAACGATTTTTACGTGATGCGCGCGCGCCTTGCGGATGACTTGATCGTCCAACGGCAGCGCCTTCTCCATGTAGGCGAATCCTTCCTCGGTGTAGTTGCCGGTGCCCAGGAATTTCGGCTTCAACTCGAGATAATTGTGCAGCACCAGAAAATTCGGATCGAAGTAGACGCCCTTGTCGGCCATCAGTTGGAGCGTTTCGTCGTCCAGAAAAATGCCATGCTCCACCGACGTGCATCCGCCCATCACCGCGGCCTTCGCGCCGCCCGGCGCGTGGGCGTGCACAACGCTGCGCAATCCGCGTTTGGTCGCTTCACCACAAACGGCGGCCACTTGCTCGTTCGTCATCGATTGCGCGCCGCCGTCGCGAATGCTTTTCGTGGCGAATAGCTTGATGACGTCGGCGCCTTCGTCCGCCGCTTGATCGACGGCCGCGCGAAGCTTGTCAAGGTCGCCGCCGCCGGTGGTTTCGGTGATTTGGCGGATCGACGTCAGCACGCGCGGCCCGGGGATTTGTCCCGCGGCGACGGCTTCGCGCAAATCCTTGTCAGTCGACGCGCCCAAACTCTGCACCGTGGTGAATCCGCCCTGCAGCGTCGCCCACAGATTTGCCGCCGACGCCAATGTGCTGAACGGCGTGGCGGGACCGCCGAGCGTCGCTTTGCCGTTGGGTCCAAAATGCGCGCCGACGTGTACGTGCGTGTCGATCCAGCCCGGCATCACGGTGTATCCGGTGAGGTCGTACGTCGGTGGATCTTTGATGGGGCCTACCGAAACGATCTTCGACCCTTCCACGACAATCTGCATCCGCATTTGCACGGGATGTTTGCCGTCGAGCAAGCGTGTGGCGCGAATCACAATGCGATCTTTGGTTTGAGCATGCGCCGTGCAGAGTGACGCGCAACAAATAGCGGCCAGGACCAGCGTGCGGGTTTTCATGGCGTTAGGATATGATGCTCACGCGGGTCATGCAACCACTTCCCGAGGTGAAAGAAACCACAGAAGTCCGCGCGGCGCATCGCTTCGATGAAGCCGCGCTCGACCGCTATCTGGCGAAACACGTGGAAGGTTACGCCGGTCCGTTGCGCGTGCGCCAGTTCGAGGGCGGACAATCGAATCCCACGTATTATCTCGAAGCATGTGGACGAGCGTACGTGCTTCGCAAAAAACCGCCGGGAAAATTGCTGCCCTCGGCGCACGCCGTCGACCGCGAGTATCGCGTGATCTCGGCGCTGCGCGATTCGGGCGTCCCGGTGTGTCGCGCGTACTGCTTGTGCGAAGACGAAAGCGTCATCGGCACGCCGTTCTACGTGATGGAGCACGTGAGCGGCCGCGTATTTCGCGAACTCCGCCTGCCGGGATTGCCGAACGCTGAACGCGCCGCGATTTACGACGCGATGAATGCGGCGCTCGCCGCGCTACACAGGGTCGATTGGGAAGCGGCGGGACTGGGCGACTACGGCAAGCCGGGAAATTACTACGCGCGGCAAATCAGCCGGTGGGCGCGGCAATACGAAGCGTCGAAGACCGAAGAAATCACCGCGATGGACCAGTTAGCGGCGTGGCTGCCGGAGCATATTCCGGCGGGAGATGAAACGCGCATCGTTCACGGCGATTTTCGCCTGGAAAACTTGATCTTCCATCCGACCGAGCCGCGGATTCTCGCGGTCCTCGACTGGGAATTGTCGACGCTCGGCCATCCGCTCGGTGACTTGGCGTACAACTGCATGCCGTACTACTCGACGCATCCGCGCATGGGTGGACTCGATGAGTTCGATTGCGCGGCGCACGGCATTCCCACGGAGTCGGAATACGTGGCGGCATATTGCCGCCGTACGGGTCGCACGACGATCGCGGAGTGGCCGTTCTACATGGCGTTTTCGTTGTTCCGATCCGCGAGCATTTTGCAAGGCGTCTACGCGCGTGGATTGCAGGGCAACGCGTCGAGTGAAAACGCGTTGACGCTGGGCGCGATGGTGAAAACGTCGGCCGAGCGCGCGTGGGGCCTAGTGGCGTAAGCTAGAGATCGAGCAGCAAGCGCAAGCCATCGTCGATTGCTTCCAGCGTACTGTCACTTACGCGGCCAATTCGTTTCTGCAAGAAGCGCCGGTCGATCGTTGCAACTTGAGACACATTTGCAACGGAGTCAACCGAGAGTCCGGATTCGTCCGCGGTTATTAGGACGTTGCCGGCAGGCCGCAAGAGGTCTAGATTTGAAGTGACCGTTACGACGATCACGGTACGGATGCCGCTGCGATTGAACCCGTCGTTTTGCACAATCACGACCGGACGGCGAAAGCCAGGCTCGGAACCGACCGGCTCTCGAAAATCCGCCCACCAGACGTCGCCGCGCGCGACTACCACGGTTCCTTCGCGATGGTACGTGCCTGCATCTCGGCCAAGACCGGATCCATGCTGCTGTCTACTTTGGAGTAGACCTCGTTCAATCGCTCAGTGAGGTTCGCGTAGCGGCGTTTGGCAACGTACTCGGAGAGCGCGATGGCGTACAGCTTGCTTCGCGTCACACCCATTTGCTTCGCCAACTTCTCGCCGGACTTGAAAAGCTTGTCAGGGACGGAAATTGCTGCTTTCATACCCAAGTAATACCACAGTATTACTCCGGCAGCTAGGCCTTTGCCGCGCGCGGACAATCCTTCTTCAACTCACCTTTGGCGATCGACTCGATGTGGACTTCGTCGGGACCGTCGGCGAGGCGCAGCGTGCGTGTGTGCGACCACATGCTGGCCAGCGGAAAATCGCTGGTGACGCCGGCGCCGCCGTGCGCTTGGATCGCGCGATCGATCACGCGCAGCGCCATATTCGGCGCGACCACTTTGATCATGGCGATTTCGGCGCGCGCCGCCTTGTTCCCGGCGCGATCCATCATGTCGGCCGCTTTCAGCGTGAGCAAGCGCGCTTGCTCGATTTCCATGCGCGATTGGGCGATGTCCGCGCGGATCGTTCCTTGTTCCCCGATCGTCTTGCCGAAGGCCACGCGATTCTTTACGCGGCAGCACATGTACTCGAGCGCGCGTTCGGCTTGGCCGATCAAGCGCATGCAATGGTGAATGCGTCCCGGACCGAGGCGGCCTTGCGCGATTTCGAAGCCGCGCCCTTCGCCGAGCAACAAATTACTCGCGGGAACGCGAACGTCCTTAAAAGTCACTTCGCCGTGACCATGCGGTGCGTCGTCGTAGCCGAACACCGGCAACATGCGCTCGATCTTCACGCCGGGTGCGTCCATCTCCACCAGGATCATTGACTGCTGGCGATGCTTAGGCGCGTTGAAATCGGTTTTCCCCATGAAGATGGCGATCTTGCAACGCGGATCGCCGGCCCCCGACGTCCACCACTTGCGCCCGTTCAAAACGTAATGGTCGCCGTCGCGCGCGATGCTGGACTCGATGTTGGTGGCGTCGGAAGAGGCCACCGCCGGCTCGGTCATCGCAAAGCACGAGCGGATTTCTCCGGCGAGAAGCGGTTTCAGCCAGCGGTCTTTTTGTTCCGGCGTCCCATAGCGGACGAGCACTTCCATGTTGCCCGTGTCGGGCGCTGAACAGTTGAATACTTCCGCTGACCAGATCGCGCGGCCCATGATTTCGCACAGCGGCGCATACTCGAGATTGGTCAAACCGGCGCCGTATTCGCTTTCCGGCAGAAAAAGATTCCACAAACCCGCGGTGCGCGCCTTGGGTTTCAAATCCTCGATCAGTTGAATCGGTTGCCAGCGGTCGGATTTGTCCGCCTGCCGGCGAAATTCGCCCTCGTTGGGATAAATGAATTCGTGCATGAACGCTTCCAGGCGAGTCATCAGCTCCTTGGTTCGGCTGGAGTACTCAAAATTCATCTCGAACCTCTCCTCTTATTGCGCACTACCTTCTTGGACCGCTTCGCTGCCAGCTTCGCCTTCTTTTTTGCCTTCGAGCCGGCGGCCTTGCCCGCTGCCTTCCGCGGACCCGCCGCGCCCGGCTCCGCCACACGCGCGGCCAGCACACCGTGGGGATCGCTCTTCAGCAACTCGCGGCGCAACCGTTCGGCGTCGCGATGTTCCTCTTGGTCACGGAACAAATATAAAGCATATGTCAGGAAGAGCCGCCCCCGTGCCAAAGAGATTTTGCCGAGCACCGGTAGCCGATTGTCCTTCATCGCTTGATAATCGTCATACAGTCGCTGGATTTCTTCCACCGGCGGACGGCGCATGCCCAGTGGCCCCGTCAGCGTCATCGCTTCCAGCGCCAGCACCACGCGGATGCGGCGATTCAAATTGCGATCGGCCTGCGATTCCGCCACGGCCTCTTGACTGAGGCGGTCATATTCCTCGAGCGCTTCCACCATTTGACGCACTTCGCCCGATTGCCGGGCGCGCGAGACGAGCGCGCGTGCCAAGCGTACCTTCAACAGGGGATGGCTTTGGTTCTTCAGCACCGGCTCGAGCAGCGCGACCGCTTCTTCGGGACGTCCCTGATAGCGCAGCGCCTGCGCCAAATCGCCGAGCGCGCGCACGTTGCCGGGTTCGAGGCGCAGAATCTCGCGCGAAATTTGCTGCAAGTGGACCCAATCGGATCGCATGTTGTAGGCGCGCGACAAATCCTTCAGCGCCGGCAGATTATCGTGATCGCGGTCGAGCGCGCGAACCAAACGGTCGATTTCGCGATTCAAGCCCATGCGCTCCAGCAGCGTTTCGCTCGGGAAAAGGTATTTTTGATCCGTGCCGACAAATAAATTCCGGTGACGCACGGAGGTCCGGAGGAAATGCTGGCTCAACACCGCGCGGCGGCGGGCGCGAACAAAGCGTTCGAACACGTCGAACAACGCGGCGGTGCGCGCGGCGGGCGCGGCGGGAAGTTCGGAGAGCGTCGCGGTCAGCGGGGCGATCTCTTTTTCCGCCGCGGCTTCGGCCAGCACACTCCACGCCTTGAACGCCAGCGGATTCAGCCCGAGTCGCGAGCCGTCCCAAATGGCGCGCGCGGTTTCCACGACCGTCGGCGGAAAAACTTCGCGGCCTTCGCGCCACACCGGATGCAGCAGTCCCTCGCGCGCCAGCGCGCGGACCCAATCTTCGGCGCACGGCGGCCCGATGGCCGTGGCGAGTTCCGCTGCCGAGAGAAACTCCCGCCTTGGACTGGTGACCGGCGCCTCGCCGCCGCCCGCGCGCGCGGCGATCCGCATGGGATCGTAGGCCGACTCCTGAAACAGCGTGGCGATCTCGTCGAGCGTCAGCCGGCGGCGCAGTTGCAGCGAGCGGATCAGCCCGATCAGTTCGATCGTCGAGGGCGGATACAACGCCGACGTGCGGCTGGTGCGCTCGGGCGGAGGCAGCAGGCCCTTGCGCAGGTAATAGTGGATCGTCTGCCGGGGCGCGCCCGACTTCGTGATCAGCGACTTGATGGTGACGTAACCCTGAGGAAAACTTCCTTCCGCCATAGCATGTCGAATATATACTCCCACTGCACATTTGTACAGTGATCGCATTGGAAACCACAGCAGGATTGTATAGCAGAAGTATTCGGCTATTTACCGGGCACGGTAAAACTCAGCGGATCGAGCGCCATGGCGCGATCCTTACCGGAGCGCTTGGCCATGTACAGCGCGCGGTCGGCTTCGTGGATCAGCGCGGCGACGTCGCGCGCGCCCGGCGATAGGGTGTCGGCGATGCCCACGCTCATCGTCAGGTTCAGCACGCGATCTTCCCACATCATCGGCTCGCGGACGATTTCCAGAAGCTTGGCGGCGACACCTTGTCCGCCCACACGATTCGTTTGCGGCAGCAACACCCAAAATTCCTCGCCGCCGCAGCGCCCCACAACGTCGCTCTGCCGGCCGTTGTCGGCGAGGCGCCGCGTGATTTCCTTCAGGACGAAATCGCCGCACGGATGGCCGTAGTTGTCGTTGATGTCCTTGAATCTGTCGAGATCGCAGACCAACAGCGTCAGCGGCAGGCGTCCGCGTACCGCGCGTTTGAACTCCGCTTCGAGTTGGTTCATCATGTGGCGGCGATTGTACGCGCCGGTCAGTGGATCGCGGATCGATTGCTCTTCCAACTGCGCCGTTAATTCCTCGAGACGTCCGATCAATTCCTCGCGTTCCCGTACGCGATCGCCTTCAGTGACGCCGTGGGCGATCAGCATGAGTCCACCGAAATACATAAGATACGAATACCACCACAACAGTTGCCACGGCTCGCCGAGAAAGGCGCTGGTGCGCGCGAGGAGAAACACGAGCAGTCCGGTGATCAGCGGCAGGATCATGGGACGCCGGCGCCGGAAGTAGACGGCCGATCCCGCAGCCAGCGCGGCGAGTCCCAGGGCGATCGAGATGCCGAAGCTCCACGCCACGGGCGCCGAGTTCGGAAAGAAGTATGCGCCGGCGAGTCCCGCCGTCGCAAACGCAGCGAACCAAATCCAAGTGGCCTGGCGGAGCGGAGCGCAGGATCCCGCCCAGTCGCGGACGCGGCGACGCAACTGCGGCCAAGCGATTGCGAGCGCCGCGGCGGCCGCGAATTGCGCGACCCACAACGAATACACCGCGCCAAACCAGTGCAGTGCCGAAACGGTGTTGAAGGCCGCCGGGAAAATCTCCCCGAGCGCGGTTTGTCCCGCGAACAAGGCCGCTTGCGCGAAGAATCCCGTTTCCAAGCTGCAGATCGCCGGATGCGCGGTGCGTCGCGCTTCTTCACGCAGCGATTGTCCCAGCAAGAACGACAGCGCGGCGATGGAGAGGAAAAGGAAATCCTGGTAGAAAGGCTGACGGAAGATCATGCTGGAGAGCGACGAGGTGCGAAAGATCGCGCCCAGCGTCGCCGCTGACATCATGGCGAGCAGCAGCAACAACCATAGCGAACGCAGGCTTCGCCGTTGCAGTTGCCGCGCACCGGGTTTTCGCAACACTCCCATCAAGAGCCCTTTTGAGGCGAACCGGCATGTTGCACGGCGCACCTCAGCTACTACTTTCAGTCTATGGCCGTCTTGTAAGACTCGCAAGGGTACTTCGGTTCCACGCTCTTCCTGCGATGGTAAACTTAAGTTCCTGTGTCGCTTACCGCCACATCGACCGTGCGCTTGCGAGCTTTCGCCAAGATCAATTTGGGACTCCGCGTACTGGGCGTTCGTCCGGACCGTTACCACGAACTCCGCACGGTCTTTCAGACTGTCTCGTTGTGTGACACTTTGCAAGTCACGCGCAAGCGAGGACCGTCCCGCGTAAGTCTTCAATGCAATATCGGCGAAATTCCCGATTCCCAAAACTTAGCGTGGCGGGCCTCCACCGCCATGCTTGACCACCTTAAAGTTTCGGGCTCGTTTCACATAGTATTGCGCAAAAACATCCCAATTGGTGCCGGAATGGGAGGAGGATCTTCCGATGCGGCCGCTGCGATGCGAGCGGTAGTCGTACTAACCCAGCATTTATCCAAGCGCCGGGTGGAACCCGCCGCGATGCTTGAGATCGCCGCAAAACTCGGTGCTGATGTCCCGTTCTTTCTCCTCGGCGGAACGGCGTTGGGACTCGGTCGCGGCACCGAGATTTACGCGATTCCTGAAGTGCGTCGCCAGTGGATGGTGGTGACGCATCCCTGCGTGCATGTGAATACAGCGCGGGCGTATGCCATGTTGGATCCAGACATGCTGGAGGAAAAAGGGAAGGAAAACGCCCAACGCGCGGCGTTGACAGAATCGGTTGAGCAAGATAGAATTTATAGTTTCTGCGCTGGTCTTCTTGCTCCGCAAGCTGGATTGACCGGATCTGAGTTGGTGAACGACTTCGAACCGGTTGTATTTGCGACATATCCGCAAATCGCGCGGCTCAAAAAGCAACTCATGCGGTTGGGCGCTACC
>JAJPHL010000075.1 GCA_021325275.1 Terriglobia bacterium
GAGACGGCGTGAAAAACGCCGTCATACGCTTCGCCGCTCCCATCGTCGATCACGATGATGGGGCTCACGCCTCGCGACCTGAGATCGCCACACAACTCGATCAGAACGTCCGACGGACAATACGCGGGAATGATGACGGCGTAGAGAGAATTCCCCGCCGCGGATCGGCTGGGCCTTTCGCGAATCGCCAGTTGAGTGTCAATCGGCAAAGGATCTCCTTCGGCGTCTCGACACACGGCGGACGCGCCGTCGAGGAGACGAGAGACGTTGCGACAACTCTGTTAGTTGCGATTGGAGCGCGAAGAAAAAGCCAGTCGCAGGCGCGCGATTGTGTGGCCGGCGGGCGGGTCGCAGGCTTACGTAGAAGAACTAAGCAGGTTTGCTGCCACTCGCAAGTGATTGAAACGCGTGACGAGGAGCCTTGCGATATATCGTACGGTGCGTCGGTATGACACGACGAAATGCCACAAACGCTATTTCCCGCGCGCGCCCGTCCTGCCATCCTCGGACGTCAGTTCGATGGGAAATCCGTCGGGCGTGTTGATCACCGCGACGGTGTAGAGCGTCGGTTTGCCGAAATACTCGAAACGCATGGGCGGCACTTCGAACTTGCGTCCCTTGGCGGCGGCTGCGGCAACCGCGGGGTGAATGTCGGCGAACAAGAAACTCAAGTGATCCGCTTCGAAGCGGAATTTTTCCGGCGTGCGTTCCTGCACTTCCTTGGGATCGAGATCGAGTCCCGTGGGATCGTTCATGGCGATCGGGAAACCGGCCACGGTCACGACGGCGCCGTGTTCGTGACGGCTCACCACCGACGCTCCGAAGACTTCGGTGAAGAAGCGAATGTTCTCGTCGACGTTCTTCACGAGCAACTCCACGTGATCCAAGCCGAATTCACCAACGTCGCCGTGACGTTTTGGCCGTTCGACAATCGCGAAAACGTTGAAGTTCGGTCCAAAGATCGAGGCCGCCTTGGCCCTCGGATCGATTGGCAGGATCAAGTTGCGCTCTTGCACCGTCACGCCGCGCGATTCGATTTTTTGCAACGCCTTTTTGAGCGACGGCGTGCGTAGCGCGAGCCAATAGACGCCGTAGCGCGGTGGCAACGTCGGGGCCGGTTCTACAAACGCGCGGCTGTTCCAATTGGCGGTGTCCCCTGCGGGAAGTCCTTCGAACGGGCCGGGCGGAGAAATTTCAATCGCACCTTCGTCCGGTTGCAATCCCAGAAGGGTGACGAATTTCAGCGGCGGAGGCGGCTGAAGTTTGCGAAGCGCGCCGAAATGCGTTTCGAAAAACAATTCCGCCGTGCCCGGATCGGTGAAGTAATAGTGAATTTCATCGAGCATCAACGGGAGTAGCGGATCGACGGGCGGTTTTTTCTTGTCAAGCGCGGCCCACGCGAACGCGGCTGCTGCAATGAGCGCGACGCACGTTAGGGAACGGATTATCCGCACAGCTTGCTCTTCAGTGCGATTTCCAGCGCAAAACAGGTTTGCGCGCGGCCGCCACTTCATCCATGCGCGTGACGCGCGTGGATTGCGGCGCATTCTTCACCAGCTCCGGCTGCGTTGCGCATTCCCCGGCGATGTCGCGCATCGCGGCGATGAACAGATCGAGTTCTTCCTTGCTTTCCGTTTCCGTCGGCTCGATCATCATGGCGCCCGCGGCGATCAGCGGAAAACTCACGGTGTACGGATGGAATCCATAATCGATCAGGCGCTTGGCGATGTCGCCGGTGCGTACGCCTGACGTAAGCTGGCGCTTGTCGTTGAAGACGCATTCGTGCAGCGTGGGACCCGAGTACGCCAGATCGTAGAGGTCGGCGAGTTTCGCGCGAATGTAGTTGGAGTTCAGCACGGCGTCGAGCGTGGTTTGCCGCAAGCCGTCGCGTCCGTTGGCCATTGTGTAAGCGAGGGCGCGAACCAGCACGCCGAAGTTTCCTACGTACGCGCGCACCCGGCCGATGGACTGCTTGCGTTTGTGATTGAGCTTCCATCCGCCCTTGCCGTCGTCTTCGACGACCGGCACCGGCAAGAACGGCTCCAGATGTTTCTTCACCGCCACGGGACCCGCGCCCGGACCGCCGCCGCCATGCGGCGTGGAGAACGTCTTGTGCAGATTCAAGTGCATCACGTCGACGCCGAAATCGCCGGGACGCGCCATCGCCACCAGCGCGTTCATATTCGCGCCGTCCATGTAAAGTTGCGCGCCCTTCGCGTGCAAAATCTCCGCGGCCTTGGCGATGTTCTCCTCGAAAATCCCCAGCGTGTTGGGATTCGTCACCATCAGCGCGGCGACATCTTCACTGACGGCGTTGTGCAACGCTTCCAGATCGAGGCAGCCCTTGGAATTCGAACGAATCGCTTCGACTTCGTATCCCGCGATCACCGCCGTGGCGGGATTGGTGCCGTGCGCCGAGTCGGGAATCAAAATCTTGGTCCGCGGGTTGCCTTGTGATTGCAGGTACGCGCGGATCAGCAAACATCCGGTCAGTTCGCCGTGCGCGCCGGCCGCCGGTTGCAGCGTGATCGCGTCCATGCCGGTGATTTCGATCAAGTAATCCTGCAGGAGCTTCATGATCTTCAAGCAACCCTGCGCCAGCGCTTCCGGTTGATAGGGATGCTCGCCGGCAATTCCTTCGAGTCGCGCGACGTACTCGTTGATCTTGGCGTTGTACTTCATGGTGCACGATCCCAGCGGATACATGCCGTGATCGATGCCGTAGTTCCACGTGGAGAGCCGCGTGAAGTGGCGCACCACTTCCACTTCGCTCACTTCCGGAAAATCGGGAATCTCGGGGCGCACCGCGTCCGCGCCGAGCGCCGCGGCGGGATCGATCTCCGGCACTTGCGCCTCAGGCAACTGATAGGCGTACTTTCCGGCGGACGACCGCTCGAAGATCAATCCTTCGTTTTGGCTGATGTGCTCTCTGACTTTACGAACCATGGGCCTCCACAGCGTCTGCGGCGTACGTTTCCAGCAGTGCATCGAGCGCCCACTTGGGTTGCGCCTCGGTCACGCAGACGAGCAAGCAATCCTTCAGCTCAGGATAAAAGCGTTTCAATTCCAGTCCCCCGATGACTTTCTTCTTCAGCAGAGCCTTGTTCTTCTTCGCCGACGCCTTCACGACAAATTCATTGAAATGCGGGCCCGAAAAACGCAGCGCCAGCTGGCCCGAAACGTAATGCGACTGGCTGACGTTGCGCGCGGCGAGGTCGCGCATGCCGCGCTTGCCGTACAGCGTCATGAAAATCGTTGCCATCAGCATGAACAGCGATTGATTGGTGCAAATGTTCGACGTGGCTTTCTCGCGGCGGATGTGCTGCTCGCGCGTGGAGAGCGTCAGGCAGAATCCGCGGCGGCCTTCGGTGTCGACCGTTTGTCCCGCGAGACGGCCGGGCATTTGCCGCACGAATTGTTCGCGCGTGGCAATCACGCCGGCGTACGGTCCACCGTAACTCGGAGGAATGCCAAAACCTTGTGATTCGAGAATCACGATATCCGCTTCGGAGGGTGGACGCACGAGACCGAGCGAGATGGGTTCGGCGATCACGACGATCAGCAACGCTCCCGCGGCGTGCGCGCGTTCCGCGGCGGCGGCGACGTTCTCGATCACGCCGAAAAAGTTGGGTGATTGAATCACGATCGCCGCGGTCTTTGCGTCAGCCTCGGGAAGCTCGGCCGCGCCGGATTCGTTGTTCCAACCGAATTCTTTTACCTTGATGTCCTGATGCTTCGCATACGTCGCCAGCACTTGACGATATTCCGGATGCACCGCGCGCGACACGAGCGCCTTCGACCGTCCGGTAATGCGCGCGGCCATCATCACCGCTTCGGGCAACGCCGACGATCCGTCGTACATCGAGGCATTCGCCACTTCCATGCCTGTGAGTTGGCAGATCATCGTCTGAAACTCGAAGATGGCTTGCAGCGTGCCTTGCGCGAGTTCGGGTTGATACGGCGTGTACGCGGAATAAAACTCGCTGCGCGAAATCAAGTGATCGGCCACAACCGGGCGCAAGTGGTGATAGACGCCCGCGCCCAGAAAACTCTGATAGCCGGGAGCGTTTTCGCGCGCGCGCTCCTTGAAATACTCCATGATCTCGAACTCGGAGCGTCCCGGCGGCAGGTTCAGGTCGCGATTCAGGCGTGCTTCGGGCGGAATGCTCTCAAACAGCGATTCAATCCGCGCGGCGCCGATCGCGTCCAGCATTTCGCGGCGCTCGCTCTCAGACTTCGGCAAATAGCGCATCGTTTAGGAGTGCTCCTGCGCGGCGTAAGCCGAGTATTGGTCGGCGGTCATCAATGCATCCACTTCGGATTTGTCCGACAGCTTGATCTTGATGAGCCAGCCCTTGCCATAGGGATCTTCGTTCACCGATTCCGGAGAATCTTTCAGCGTGTCGTTCACTTCGGTGACTTCGCCCGACGCGGGCGAGAACAAATCGGAGACGGCCTTCACCGATTCCACCGTGCCGAAAACTTTTCCGGCCTGAACGGGCGTGCCGGTTTTTGGCGCATCGACGAACACAATGTCGCCGAGCGCGTCTTGCGCGTGATCGGTGATGCCGATGGTTCCCGTGGAGCCGTCCACGAGAATCCACTCGTGATCTTTGGTGTAGCGAAGATTGGGAGGAGTTTTGTTGGACATAGTTTTTCGAGCCCCAGGGGATTATTTCTTTGGTCGCTTGTAAAACGGCGTGGCGACAAGTTGCGCGGCCACGCGCTGGCCCCGCACGCCGACCCACACGGCGCGTCCCATTTCCGCGGCCGGAGCAGGGACGTAGGCAAAGGCGATGTTCTTCTTCAAGAACGGCGCGGGAGAGCCGCTCGTGATGATTCCGGCGGCGTCCCCTTCTTCACTCAAGTACACGGGATATCCGTCGCGCGCGATTCCGCGGCCGGTCATTTCCAAACCCACAAGTTTTCGCGTGATACCTTCGTTCTTCTGTTTTTCGAGGGCCGCGCGTCCGATAAAATCGCCCTTCTCGAGCTTGACGTAGCGATCGAGGCACGCTTCCAGCGGCGTGTGCGAAGCGTCAATCTCGTGACCGTACAACGCCATCCCCGCTTCGAGGCGCAGCGTGTTGCGCGCACCCAACCCGCAAGGAAGAATGCCGTGTGGCTGGCCCGCGTCGATCAAAATGTCCCAAAGTTTTTCCGCGGCGCCGGGAGCGCAGAACAATTCGAAGCAATCTTCGCCGGTGTATCCGGTGCGCGCGATGCGGCAGGGAATTCCGGCCACGTCGCCGTGCGTGAACCAATAATATTTCAGCGTGCCGAGCGGGGCTGACGTGAGCGCTCCAAGCATTTCCGCGGCTTTCGGACCTTGCAGCGCGAGCAAACTGTAGCGATCGCCGTTGTTCTCGAGCGTCGCGGACATTGAATTGTTCTCGCGCATCCACTCGAAATCTTTGTCTTGATTCGCGGCGTTCACCACGAGAAAGAAATGATCGTCGGCGACGCGATAGGTGAGCAGATCGTCGGCCAGCGTGCCGTGTTCGTACATCAGGCAGTTGTAGTGAGCTTGGCCGACGTTGAGTTTCGACGCGTCGTTGCACGTGACTTTCTGCACCAGCGCGAGCGCGTTTGGTCCGCGCACTTCGATCTCGCCCATGTGGCTGACGTCGAACAGTCCCACGGCGGTGCGCACGGCCATGTGTTCGCGGATCAAGCCGCCGTACTCTACCGGCATGTCCCAGCCGCCGAAGTCCACCATTTTTGCGCCGAGGCGCTTATGGACGGAATGGAGCGCAGTCTGCCGTAATGTTGCGGTCAATCAGTTGTCTCCGAAGCAAGAGGGGTAATCTCTAACGCTATCACAAACCCCACTTTGCCGCGAGTGAATGCAATTCGCCAACGAGCCACAAGGCGCGCTTTTCTTGGACGTCGTGGAATCGTTCGGCGTGATCGCACTCGCGCAGCAAATCGACGAGCGCCGGCTCGGGCGCGAAGCGCGTGGAGGCGGCTGCGGCAAGACTCTCGGGCGCAGCTCCGGGCGGAATACCAAGACGTCTCGCGGCAAGAAAACGGAATCCCTGATACACCGTTTCCAGCGCTTCGGGCGCGGCATGCTTGCGCGTGTACAAGTCGCCGAGCGTTTCCACAAACTCGAGCGGTGAAAGGCGCGACTTTCTCGCGTTCAGCGACACCAAAGGACCATGCCGGCGTCCCAGGGTGACGAGCATCGCCGCGAAGACCAGCAGCACCTGCGCCGCGAGCCACGGCAGGGGCGTGTGCATGAGGTACGTGGAAAGGTCGGCGGTTTCGCCGTGAAAATGTTCGTCCCAAAGTATGCGCGTCGCGGCGGGCGAGTGTTTCCGAGAGCGCACGCTGTTCAGAAACAATTCAAGATTCGACGCGCGACGGAGTCCTGCGTTGGTGAGCGGGAATCCGTCGGCCCACCAAATCACTTCGCCGGAATCGACGCGATAGCTGATCACCGCGCGATCCGCGTACTCGACCACGCGCGATTCCGCGCTGACTTGCGGCATGGGCGCGCCCTTCATTTCGATGATGGGCGCGCCGCGGGTGATCGCGCTGGGCGCGATGGCGGCATGAGTTTCGGAAGGCGGTTCGGCGGCCGTCTCGGCTTCGTCCTCGTCGGCGTTCTCGTCCGACGCCGGTTTTTTCTCTTCGTGCAGGGCCGGCGGCCGCGAGGCCTGCGGGAGAATCGATGCCGCCTCCGCCCCGGCGGCGATCACGCGCCCGCCGTTTCGCAAGAAGCGCTCGAGCCCATCTTCTTCTTCCGACACAGCGAGCTTCGACTCCGGAATCTTGGGCGCGGCGAGAATCAGCACAACACCAGACTCGCCGCTCGCTTGCGGCAGGCGCTCGAGTGGCTGATCCCAGCGCTCCACCGCGAATCCCGATTCCTGAAGCAGCAGGTACGCGGCCTTCGCGCCGTCTTTGGCGGTGGAATAGCTCGAGAACGCCGGAAATCTGCCGCCGCTCTCGGTCTCGCCGAGCGTCGAGACCGCGCCGATGACTAACAACAGCACCGCGGCGGCAATCAGGAGTTTGCGGTCGCTTGATTGGAGGGCAGGTGGCATCCCATTTCTTCCAAATGATTCGTTACCAAACGAAATTCTTCGGCGCCCGCGTTATAACCGCCGTACCACGCCAGTTCAAACATACGCGTGATCGCCGTGAGGGGCTTCGCTTGCGCGGCGCTCACCGGTAACATGCGCAAATATTCGCGATGCGTGCGGGTGCTTTCGGCGCGCCAAAGTCCCAGTTCCTCCAAGCGGTAGATTCCCGCCCAATACGCCAAGCGAATGGCTTCGCGAAAGTTCGCGGATTCGGCGGCCGCCGCCGCACGGCGTCCGAAATCGAGCCAGGCCCGGCGCGATTCTACCGCGTCGAGCGGGACCAACGGTGGCGACGCCGAATCCGGACGGAAGAGCCAGCGGCGCGAGAAGAAATAGATCACGCCGAGAAGCAGCGCGAGCGCCAGCAGGCGCAAGAAGGGCGGAGAAACATCGCCGATCCACGGCAGACGCATGCGGCCGAACCATTTGTTCAGCCAGCGGCGCACGGGTTCCAGCGCGACACTCAGCCAATGATCGATTTTCTTTAGGAGCTGCTCCCACCATGACTCGCGCGGATTGAATTCGCGGCGCGCCAGGATTTCGCTGAGTTTGGCGCGCGTTGCTTTGTCGCTGGAAAACGGCGTATCGAGCGCCGCCGCGGCGTCGCTTAATGCCGCGAGTCGCGCGTGGATCAAGGCCGCCTGCGCATGGGCTGTCGATGGATCGTGCGCGATGGTGTCGAGCGCCGAACTGAGCCACGTGGTCGGCTGCTCGAAGTGTTGGCCTTCATGATCGACGATCCATTTCGGCGGCAACGCGTCGCGCAATCGCGCGGCTTCGCCGGGATGCGTTTCGATCCGCGCGATTTCATTGGACCATCGGCCGAGCTCGGCACGGTAGTCGCGCCAGCTCATCGCGCCCAGCGGAAGCGCCAACAGAAGCGCGAGGAACTTCATACCGTCGGTGGCTCCGGGTCCGGCTCCGGTGGCGGAGGCGGCGGTGTTGGCGTGAGATCTCCAAACAACCGCGTGGGCGCAAGCGAATCCGTCGCGACCGCTGTTTCGACGCCCGCCGCGGTGCCTGATCCCAAACGTTCCATCATCAATTGTAAATCGTATCCTTCGCGGATCACGCGCGTGTTGAAGTACATCAGCGTCAGCGCAACCATCAACGGCGGCGTGGTCATGGCGCTTCCCGCAGCGCCGAAAATGCCGGCGAGCAGCGTGAGCCACACCGGCGCCAACTCGCCGTGATGGACGAGTTTCGCCTCCAGCAACAGGAACGGCGATTGCAGGGCGAACGCCACGATGTAGGCCAGGATCGTCATCAACAGGAACGTCAGAAAAATCTGGCCGCGCTGACCCTTCGTGAGCAGGCGGCTGCGCTTCAGCGCGTGACGCACCTTGATTTTTTCCACCAGCACCACGGGGATCGAGAAGGCGTACCAGAGAAACAGCAACGGTGCGAGAGGAATCAGGAAGAACGTGAGGCAGCAACCGATCACGCGAATCACCACGCTGATCCAAACGTTCGCCAGGGCCCAGAAGCGCTGGAACATGCGCCGGTACGCGTCGGCGACGCTCACCGGGCGGCCCAAATACAACTCCGAGACGGCAAAGACGCTCGCGGCCATCGCGAGGAAATGCAAGAACGAGTAGAGCGCCAGGAACGCGTAGATGACGCCGATGAAGCGAAACATCGGTCCGAAGTCCGGTGGTTGCGTGGGATTCGCGAGAATCGTCTGTCGACCGCCGGGCACGCGTAGGAAGAGATTGAGTGGCGCGACGAGCGCGCCGGGGATCAAGCAAATCAGCGCGAGCGTCAGGAAGTGGCTGCGATAAAACGCAAAGCTGCGGTCGAGCGTTTCGCCGAACGTCAAGGGACGAATTTCCGGTAAAGCCATCGAGTCCTCCCGCGGAAGAAGCTATCCGGTTCGAGCGATTGTACTGTGTCTGGTTAGAGAAGTTCGCGGAATTCATCGACCGTCAGACCAGCTAGACGGATCAAGGCGCGCAGCGTTTCTTTCTACGGCACTCGCGAAAACAACCCGTCGTGATCGCTGGCCAAGTACAACTTGCCGCCCGGACCCAACGACAACCGGTGCGGACGCCCGATATATCTTGCTTCTTCACCTGATTCCAGCATCGGTTCGAAGAACGCGCCGCCGTCGCGCGACACATAAATGCGATTGTTCACCGCAGACCCTACGTAGACGCGTCCCGGATCGCCAGGATCGAGCAGAACGTCGAACACGGTGCCCGTCGGAATGCCATGACCAAGAACTTCCCAGCGAATTGTGGCGGGATCGATGCTCGCGTCGGTCGAGCGGAACAATCCGTGATCGGTGGCCGCCCAGATTCGCTTGCCGTCGGTCGTCAGGCGCTCCACTTGCACCGGCGAAGCGGGCAGGGAACTCGGCGTCCAATGCGCACCGCTGTTCAGGGAAATCTGAATGCCCTCGGTAGTCGTGGCGGCGATCAACATTTTTCCGTACGACGTAAGACGTTCCACGTCCCAAGCGGGCGAAGTATGTTCCCAGGTAGCGCCGCCGTCGCGCGACCACAGCACGCCTTCCGGTGTCGCGGCGAAAAGCGTGCGCGACGACACTGCGAAGTCGGCGATGGGAAATTCCGCCGGCGATCCGCGATATCCGTCGCGGCCTGAGGGCAATTTCACGAGCGTGAGCAAGCGGCCGAAGCCTTCCCAAACGCCTTTGTCGGTGAGAAAACGATACAAGCCGCTGGTGGCGCCGGCGACAAGCGTGCCGTCGGGACCCACGATCAAACTGATGACGTCCGCTCCGTTGAGTCCGTCGGGAAGCCCGCGCCACGTGACGCCGTCTTCGCTCAGGAAAACGCCGCCATACTCTTTGTCATAGCGCGCCGCGGCGGCCAAAACTTTCTTGCCGTTCGGCGCGGTCCATGATTCCAAACGCCAAATCTGGCGATGCGAGAACCCCGTGTTGATCTGCGCAAAACTCTTCGCGCCGTCGACGCTTTCCAGCACCCCCGCGCGATCCGTCGCCAGGATCACGTGCTCGGGCGACGCGGGATCGATGGCCACTTCGTTGACGATCAGCGTCGGCGAGGTCATTTGCGTCCAGGCGCCGCCGCCGTCGGTGGATTTCCACAATCCTTCGGTCGTTCCGGCGTAAACGACGGTCGGATGCTGCGGGTCTTGCCTGATGGCGCGGGTGCGCCGCGCGGAAAACGGAATCCCGTGGACTTTGCGCCACTGCTGACCCGCGCTGTCGGTGCGATAAATGCCGGAACACGCGCCAAGATACGCCGTCGAGTTGTTCGACCAGTCGACGGTGATGGTGAAAACGTCCGAGTCGTCGAGTATACCTTCTTTGATCGACACCCAACTGGTGCCGCCGTCGCTTGTTTTCCACGGCAAATGCCACGTGCCGGCGTAGACGATGTTGGAATCGCGCGGATCGACGGCCAGCGACTCCACGTTGTGGATTTCGGCGTTGTCCTTTGGAGAAATGCGCGACCACGACGATCCCGCATCCGTCGAGCGAAACACGCCTTCCAGCGTGCCCGCGAACATACGGTCGGCATCGCTTGGCGCGAAGACCAGCGCGCGCACGCTTTGACCATTCATGCCGTGCAGCTCTTTCCAGGTCTTGCCCGAGTCAGTGGATCGAAAAACGCCGCCGCCTTCGCCGTTGCCGGTTGTGTAGGCGCCGGCGTACAAAATGTTCGAGTCTTTTGGATGAATCAACAAGCGGCCGATAACGAAATCCTGGCGCGCCGCGACCTCAGAGAGTCGCGACCAGTGTTGGCCGCCGTCGGGGGAGGAATAAATCTGGCTGTTGCTGGTGCCGAGGTAGAGATGCGCGAAATTGTGGGGATCGGCGGCCAGCGATCGTGCGTCGCCGCCAAAGGGACCAATGGGCCGCCACGTGGTTTCCGCGGCAGCCCATAGAGTCCAAAGCGAACTGCAAAACGCGACTGCGAGTATCGCGCGTCGAACCGGTGTCAAGCGTTACTTCTTCTTGGCCGCCGGTTTCTTGGCGTCGCGCGGTTGCGGGTTCGGTTCCGTCACCGCCGCGCCTGGACCGTCGTAGCTGGCGCCACGCGGAACGAGCGTCAGGACGCAATCGGCGTTGCCGCTGGTGGCCGAGCGAACTTCGATGCGGCCCGCGGCGATGCCCTTTTCCGTGACCAGGTAATCCTTCACGTTGGCGGCACGCTGCGCACCCAGATCGGCCGGTGTCTTCTTCCTGGCGGCCTTCTTGGCGGCGTCCGTTTCCTTCTCGGTTTCGCTGCCGGCCACTACGAGTGTGGCGTCGCCTTGTTGCTGCAAGCGGAGCGCCGCGTCGTCGAGGATCGCCTTGCACTCGTTGTTCACGCGTGCCGGACGAGCCTTGTTGGAAGCGCTGGTGAACGAGCAGGTGTTCAGCACTTGCGACTTCGGCGTCGGCGGCGGGGCCGGGACGCTGACCGTGGTGGACGCCGAGCAATCGGCCGTCAAGCCGCGATCGTCGCTCACTCGTGCCGTTCCGGTGTACGTTCCGGCCGAGAGGCTGGTGGTGTCGAGATTGGCGCTGGTGCCCGTGCCGCTCACCGCACCGCTCCAGCGATACGTCAGCGGACGGCCATCGGGGCTGTTGCCCGTAACCGTGAAGGTCACACGCTCACCGCGATTTACCGAGCGGCTGCTCACCGAACAAGACGCGGTCGGCGGATGCTTCGGTGCTTCGAAGATCGAGAAGTTCGTGGTGCAATCGGAGAAGCTGCCGTTCGAATCGGTCACGCGAACCGTGGCCGAGTAATCGCCGGGGCGCAGGTTGGTGGAATCCAAACGCGCTTCGGCGGTGTTGGCGCCTTGCAAGGTGCCGGCCATCGTGTTCCACGAATAGCTGAGCGCGCCGGAAGCGGTGGTGCTGCCGGTGGCGATCAGGCGAATCATGTTACCCGGCGTGGTGCGCGCCGGATCGGCCGAGCAGCTCACGGTGGGCGGAGGCGGAGCCACCGGAACCGGAGCCACCGGAACATTAGTGGTGGTGATCGAGAAATAGAAACCGTTCTTGTCGCCGCCGTACTCGTTCACCGGGCGGCGATAGCCGGCGTTCAACGCCAGCCAATCCTTCACGTAAGCGCGGAAGCCGGCCGTTACGTCGATCGGCGACGGCGATCCGAACGAAGTGTTCGGCGTGCCGCCAATAAAGAAGTCGCCCGTACCTTCCACGATGAACTGCAGTCTGGACGTGCGCGGAATGTTCATGCCCACCCGGACTGGGATGTCGCTCATCGAACTGATCAAGGTGACGCCGCCCGACTTCACCGTCGGCAAGAATTCGTAGCCGCCGTTGAAGTACAGTCCCGCCATGCCTTGCTTCTTGCTCAACAGGAAGTCGACGCCGCTCAGGAACGTTCCGGTTTGATCGCCGGTGTTGAACAACGGTCCCTGCTGGTGATGCGTGGGAATCGAAAACCAAGGATGGATTGCGAAGCTGACGCTGTCGCCGCGATTTTCCGATGCGATGTTGTATTCACCGCCCACCACGACGTCGCCCACGCCAGTCTGCAGACGGCGGTTGACGTACGGAAAGAGCGGGAAGTAACCGGCGCGCCCGGTCAGCAGGTTGTAGATCGGGTTGCGCAACTGGTTGATCGCCAATCCCGGCATCGCCACGGGAGCGGCCAACAGCGGGCAGCCTCTGCAGGCGTTGTAATGCAATTGGAATAGCGTGGCCTGACCCAAGCTCAACTCGTCGTCGCGGCGGGCATCGATGCGCGTGTTTACGTTGACGCGAACCATCAATTCCAGGCGATCGGTGGGCGACCAGAATAAGCTGGTGCCCGTTTCGGTAATGGTCATCTGGCCGGGGTTGCGATTGATGCGATCCATCCAGCCTGACGTTCCCCACGATTTGGCCGGAGGCGTATCCGCCGAGAGCGTCTTCCACAATCCCACGCCGCCCCAAATGCTGCCCATGGGCAACACCGGATCAGGAGCGGGTCCAGGACCGATTTGTTGTGCCGAAAGAACGCCGGCAGCGCCCATCAGAATCACAACCGGCAGGACCAAGGTCAAAAGCTTGCGAAACATTGAGCTTCCTCCGTCTTGAAACGAATGAATTCTTGATTTCAACAGCTCGGATCCCCCAAGCTACGCCCAGGTGTGGGGCCTCTGTGCGGAGCTAACCCTTGGGATACCTTTAGAGTATAACAAGCGTATCGTTGGTTGGAAAGCACAAATCTTTCGCAGGTGAACCTTCTTGGTTATCATTGAAATCAATGAGTAACACACGCGAAGCAGCGGCATTCTTTGATGCTCAAGTGAACGGGTTTGGTGGCACAGATTTCAACAATCCTCGCGTTACCACGGGGGACTACCAACGCGCCATCGAGAGCATGTGGAAGACCGGCGTGACGCGGTTTTTCCCGACCATCATTACCGCCAGCCACGCCGACATGTGCGAGTGCTTGCGGTCTGCGGCGCGCGTCGCCGAAATGTCTCAAAAAGAGACGCGTGCGATTGGCTCGTCCATCGCGGGAATCCACGTAGAAGGACCGTCGATTTCGCCCGAGGACGGTCCGCGCGGCGCGCATCCTCGGCAACACGTCCGCGCGCCGGATCGGGACGAGTTTTTGCGATTGCAAGAAGCAGCGCGCGGACTCATCCGCTTGGTGACGCTGGCGCCGGAATGGCCTGAGGCGGCCAAGTTTGTCGCTTGGCTGAGAGAGCGCGGAATCGCCGTGGCGATCGGCCATACGGCCGCGACCAGCGCACAAATCGCCGAGGCTGTACGCGCGGGCGCGCGGATTTCCACGCACTTGGGCAACGGTTGCGCGCCAATGGTCGACCGGCTGCGGAATCCCATCTGGGAGCAGTTGGCGTGCGACGATCTGTGCGTGTCGCTAATCGTCGACGGCCATCACTTGCCGCCGGGCGTGGTGCAGTCGATGATTCGCGCAAAATGCCCGGAGCGAGTGATTCTCGTCACAGACGCGAGTTCGCCGGCCGGTTGCGAGCCGGGCGCGTACCGGCTGGGCGAGCAGCAAGTGGATTTGAGCGAGCCATCCGGGCCTGGCGGCGTGGGTCGCGTAGAAATGCACGGTGTTAAACCGAAACGTCTCGCGGGATCGGCGCTCTCGATGCATCAGGCGGTCGCGAACACCGTGCGATTCGCCGGCGTTTCGCTCGACGACGCGCTGGCGATGGCCGGTTCACGGGCCAGTGCGCTGTTTGGTTTGTCGTTTCCCAATGATCGTGTGATACTTGAGGACGTTTCTTCCCGCCCCACGAATCAAACGCACTCCAGTGCTCGATGCGGGGTTGTCATTCATAAAGTCTTTCGTGACGGAGAATTGCTTTGGCCAACTACATCTTGAATCATGACCGGGTAACGCCGCTGGAAATCGAAGGACTCGCGGGGGGATCCGGCAAGTTTTTGCGCTTTCCCTTGTACTCCGAAACCGATGCGCCGCCGTTCACCGTGGCCGCCGTGACGGAAATGGCTCCGGGCGCGCGCGTGGGATTGCACGTGCAGCCGGATCAACAGGAAATTCTGTACATCCTGGGAGGCGGCGGACGTTTTACGCTCGACGGCGAGACCACGCCCGTTCGCACGGGCGACGTGATTCTCGCTCGCGCGGGCACAAACTTTGGTCTCGCTAACACGGGACCGTCAGTGTTGCGATACTTCGTGGTCAAATGTCGAACGGCAATGGCATAGCCGGCGTCTTACTAGGAACTCGACTCTCGGGCCCCAAGGGTTTTCGACTCGGGCCTCGGAACTCGGGCCTCGGGCCTCTGGTTTTTCCACTCGGGCCTCGGAACTCGGGCCGCGGAACTAGATTTTACTGCACCGCAATGGTGACGGTGTTGCTCGTTTGCCCGCCAGCGGAAATCACCAAGGCTACGCTGGCGCCTGTCGGTGCGTTCATCGGCACCGTAGCGTTGATCTGCCAGAGTCCCACAAAGCCGGGGGCCAGACCGCTGAATTGGACCGGCGCATTCACGCCGCCTATGGTCACCGTGGGTTGCACTTGCGTCAGCACCAGCGAGCCGCTTGTCGGCGCGGCTTGGCCCGCAGCGAGCAAGGGATTGGTTACGCCCGCACCCGTCGCGAAGATCTGGATCACGCTGCCGCGAGCCGCAGGGTTTGTAGCGAAGTTCTGCGTATTGTCTTCGTTCAGCACGGCAGCTTGCCCACTCCCACTGGACGAAAGACTGAAGATCCCTGGCAACGCTGTAACAACTGAGTTCATGCCCACGAGCGTAGTTCCGTTCGCGCTCGTCAACTGGAAGCCAACTGAGCTTCCGCTAACCAAATCGGATGGTACCTGGAAATTCATCTGGTTCGACCCGACGAATAAGAGCGGCACACTGCCGACTGAGGAAAAAGACCAAGTCCCCGTCGTATTCGAGAACGTGACACTTCCAGCCTGCAACGAAACGCCCGCCAACGAAGTTGGCAGCGGGATCGCCGTGGCAGAGGTGTTCTGGTTGGCGCCATCGCTGGCAAACAGGGTCGCCAGCGAACCAGGAGCAACCGTGCCGTTCGCCAGGTTTCCGTTTTGGAATGATGCCGCATTCACGATCGACAAGGCACCTGGAGGATTGGGCTGCTGTTGAATGTAAGCGATGGAATTGGCGGCTGGAATCGTGGCAAGTGCAGCTACGCCGATGACGCTGGCAAGGGCCACAGCCCCGGTCGCCGCTTGGATGGTCGCCTTGGCTGGAGGAGAGGAGTGGGAAAGTTGTAGTAGTGGATTGCCGGGACCCGACGCGACAAAGTCCCCGATATCAAACTTGTTGACTCCGATCTGCCCGGGGCTAGTCACGAGCAAATCCTGGGGACTGGTAATACCGGTAAGCGTAGAAATGAGGCTGAGGCTCGCGCTGAAAACAAGGATGCTGTTGCTTCCGGCGCTGGCAATTTCAATCTCGCCGTTATAGGAATCAATTGCCGTTGGGCTCTGAACGGGAAACGTAACGACAATCTTTAAAGCGACGGGGTCCACGATGGTGACAATGTTTTGATCCGTTCCCGCGATCCACAGATAGCTTGTGGACCCATAGACTGAGTACCCAATCCCGTGATAGCCGCGGCTGCCTGCAACACCGATCACGCGACCCGTAACCGCTAACGAATGAAGGTCAACCAGTACCAAACCGTTGTCTCCCAGCGTCGACACGGCCGCCGCAAACGTGGTCGCTGAGTTTGCAAAGCACGCCACCGAATACGGCTGAGGGCCAACGTTGACGGCCCCCACTAGGGCCATACTGGGTGCCTGTATGACAATGATCGAGCCGGTCGAAGGCGAGGTCACGACGAACTGCGAACCGCATGCAGCGACCGAATAAGGCCCCTGGACGGCTACCTTGGCGTTGAGCGGCGTGACGACCTGACTGACGAAGGTGCCGGACTGAAACTGCAGGAACGCTACTGCATTCTCTCCGGAGAGTGCGACAGCGGCGTACGCATCCGGACTGCCCATTGACGGCGTTGCGGCCAGAACTGCTATCCCTAAAGGCTGAGAGCCGATTGGCAAAGTCTGGATCCATAGGGGCGTTTGGGCGCAGGCTGGAATTAAGGCGCATAGGAGCGCGCTCAGAACGGATGCGCGGACCCGCGTTGATCGCATCTTACCTACCACACTAGGCCGATCCGCATCCCCTCGCTGCCCGTCGCTTGCCACTGGTCCTCCTCTTTTTAGAGAAATCGTTCGTAGAAGGGTTGACCAGTCGCTAGGACCCGATTAATCCATGGGTCCTTACCGCTGCAAGCAGGTTGTTGAGCGCCTGTTTCAGATCGTTCAGCATATTCTGCTCGGTCGACGTATAGCTGGTGCCCGCTGTTTCCGTAACGCTGGCTATACCCGGCTGTTGTGCGGTAACGACCTGAGTTCCATTGACGTTGTAGGCGTGTCTTGCGTCAACGTAACCAGCATAGACGTTCGCCCACCTTTGGGAAGACTCACCGATATTGTAGGTGGCGTCCGCCGAGACCGTCACGTTGGAGCTGAATCGCGTTGAGAACGTCGTGGCCGCCTCGATTCTGAATCGTTCCGCCCGGGCGGTATAAAAGACTAACGGCAGGTCGGGGCCGCCAACTCCGCCAGTTATTGTCCTGCTGGAAGCGAGGAATGTATGGGGATCAGATCCGCCCGCGAATGCGCCCATGGACACCACAGAAGCGCTGGTAGTACCTGTCGCCACAGCAACAAAGTTCTCTGCGATCACACCAGTGCCGGTCACGTCTGACGAAGCAAGCCCCACAAGAAGGCGACCATTCGGATCAATCCTCATGCGTTCGGTCTGTGATGTAGCGAAGGTCAGCGGCAGATTGACTGCCGTGCCACCAGTTGCGGCAGATGAATATTGGGCGGCGGATAAACCACCGCCCAAATTGCCTTTAGAATCCACCCAGTATAGATAGGGGCTGGCATCATTGAAACTGGAGCTACTGGAGACAGTACCTCCAGAGATTGCCACCGGTTCCGGCTGACCGTTCGCAAGATCCAGGCCGAAGACAAAGTTCTTTGAAGGCGGTGCGCCACTGGCGTTCTTTACCACAACGCCGCCTACGACCACATTGGAGGCGTTCAGGTTGCCTGCCTCTAGATGGTAGAAGTAGTTCGACCGCGCGTTAGTGGGATTGTTTATAACCACTGAACTGTAGTCCGGCGAGAAGGGAGGGTTTCCAGCGTTGAAGACGTAGACAGCGTAAAACGAATTGTTGTCGCAGTCGTTCAACAAGATGCCAGCGTCGGTTGTGGTTTCGGTTTCGCTGGAATACGCGGGCGTGTACACGATCGTCAGTCCGACGAAAGTGTTGTGCGTCGTGTTGGCTTTGATTGTCGGCTCCAGTCCGTCGAGGACCAGACCAGTCGTGACACCGCCTACCGAGCAGTTTTCAAAGAGGTTGAAATCGGTGTCGATGTTGTCCGCAGTCGCTGTCGTCACCGTGAGTTTGAAACCTACCGACGACGTTGTCGACATGTTTTGAACGTTGAGATTGATGAACTTGGACCCATTCACACGATCCAGCAGAAGTGCGGTCTGTGCTACGCCGCTCCCGTTGAGCAACAAGTCGGACACTTCGATGTCTTGGAGTTGCACGTTCGCAGACGTTGGCGCGGCGGAAACTATCGGGCCCGGGCCGGCTGTAGTTGACCACAGCAACGTGCTGGCCGAGGCGCCGGTGCCGCCTTGCGTCTGCCCCATAGCGCCGCCGAAGCCCCGCAGCTTTACGCCATTTCCGTTCACGACGATTGTGTGCTGAATATTGAAGGTGCCCGGCATCAGCATGATGATTCCGCCATTGGCGGCGGAGAGCGAAGCAATCGCCGCGTTGATGGCAACGGAATCATCCGTCGATCCGCCCGCCGGGGAGAGAAAAACGATTTGGTTTACTGTCTGGGATTCGAAAGTGCCGGCGACATCGAGAGTTGCTGTCGGGCTCGTCGTACCGATGCCGACATCCGTGCCGTTGTCATACAACGCGCCCGTTGTTAGGCTGCCGCTCGAAGAAAACTTGGCAGTGTGATTCATTGTTCCAGAGCCGCTGAGCGCCGCGGAAACCTGTAGCGTCCCGTCCGGAAACATGATTCCATCGGTGCCGGGCGTACCTGCCACATGCAGTTTCGCTGACGGCGTCGACGTGCCAATCCCGACGTTGCCGTTGTACAACATCGTTGCGACCGGGCTGCCGCCGAAATCGAAAGTTAGCTGGCAGTGGCCGCTGGTGGTATCGAGTTGTGTGGCTGTGAGGTTGGCTGCGCTTACGATGCTGTAGCCATTGCTGCCGTTCCAACCCCAGGTGGTCATCGCGATTTTCGCGTTCGTCAAGGGATTCGAAACCGTCGCGTAGTTATACGGGTTCATTTGTATGTTCAGTGCGGAGAAAGTGCCGCGGACATTCGTAATCCCGTTAAAAGTGAATTGGTTTGCCGATCCCGTTAACCAAAAATTTGGGTTCAAGCCGTAATACATGTGGTAGTTGGCGGTATCGGGAGTTTCCTGATAGATTACCGTCCCATCCGCATTGACCACCCTCGACACCTCGCCCGTGCTGCCGGCTCGTGTCAAGTTCAGGATGCTCGTTGAGGTGGATGGCGTCGTCACCTGAAGCTGGGCCGCCGGACTCGTCGTTCCCACGCCGACTTTGCCCGTAAAGGTGTATGCGCCGGTATCCGAGCAATCGGCGCCAAAGTTTCCACTGCTGACTTCGCTGGCCGGTGTGCTACAAGTTCCGCCGGTGATTGGGAAGGCGCCCGGAAGAGTTTCCATGATCGCGCTCACGATTAAGCGGCGATCTTTGGGGTCGGCGAGCATTTGCCGAAACGTTTCGCGCATCTCATCGCGCGAGGCGCGAGTCTTGGATTGACGCCTGTTGTGGATCAGGGTTGTTAACAATGAACGAACGAACGAACGAACGAACGAACGAAATGGCTCGCATTGGGGGGAGCCTCCAAATCAATAAAGTTCCGGCCCTCCGGGATAGCGCAAGCTG
Source organism: Terriglobia bacterium (assembly GCA_021325275.1). GTDB lineage: Bacteria > Acidobacteriota > Terriglobia > JAJPHL01 > JAJPHL01 > JAJPHL01. Next base: position 19,510 of record JAJPHL010000075.1, read on the forward strand.
GGCGGACGCCGACGCTGATGAATTGAATCGTAGCACAAATGCAGTGGCCGGTCACGTCCAACGAAAGTAGGTAATGTCTCACTGAATTCTTGATCCCGCCGAGCAGGCTCGGTGCTCAGCCGTCACAGAATGACACACCATTTTTTACACACTGCGGTTTTTATTGTCCATCGAATCAGGCCCGTAGGTCTCGCTGCGCCGGAATCATTTGGAGCGATATGTCATAATGGTTTGAATATGCGGTTGGGTTGACCGGGAAGCACAAACCCCAGAAATACTAAAATTACAAAACGAACCTACCGAGTAGTTAAACGCTGTAGAATCAATCTGTTAGGGGCGCGCGCCGTTACTCTTCAGCCACTGGCACAAGCGCAGCGTCAACCGCGAAATCTTCGCCGCAGAACGACGCGACCGCTTCCATGATCGTGTCGCGCAACTTTCGCGACGTCGGCCGCCTCGGTGATGCCTTTGGTGAACATCAACAAGCAATTCGTGAATCCCCGGATGTAGTGACCCGATTTTTTCCGGTCGTGGCCAATTTGAATTCGATCCCTGTGGAACTGTGAGCCAATCGTCTGCGCAGCCGCTTTGCATCTCTTCTTGTATCAGGGCACGGCTTCAGCCGTGCCGACCCAGACGTTTGGAAATCGTGGGCTTTAGCCCCCGCAAACAACGGCTGATCCGCAATCTTGCCAAGTGCAAAGCCTCAGGGGCTAAAGCCCCAGGAACAAGGCTGGCAGCACGGCTGAAGCCGTGCCCTGATACAAAACATATCTACGCGCAAGGGTTCGATTTCCGCAAGTCCTGGATCGAATTCAGATTGAGCTACTACCTTTTTTCCCTTGCTCGAGGCCACCGGATCGCAGTTTGTAGCGGTGTCGCCTCCTTTTACGGATGCATGCGCACCAAACGGGTTGCGGCACAACGCAACCGCTTCATTGACACCGTTCGATGGCCCGGATACGATATGGTTCGATCGACCAGGGCTTTGGAGGGGCACGTAAATGGCGACAACTGAGACATCCGCGCGCGGCATCAGCGCCTACGAACGCTTTCAAGTGGCGTTGAAGTGGATGGTCAACGAAAAAGGAAGCGACCTGCACGTTGCCGCGGGATCGGGCTTTCGCGTTCGTCTCAAGGGAAAACTGGTCGAGCCTCCCGGTAATGTTCCGCTGGGTCCCGCCGATACCGCCACGGTGGTCGCCGGCATTCTGCTGGCGTCGCGCAAGTGCAACAAGGAAAATGTGGCGGCCACGGTCGCCGGAATCACCGATTACGATTGCTCGTATTCGATGAGCGACCTGGGACGGTTCCGCGTGAACATCGCCTGCCAGCGCGGGTCGCTGGCGCTGGTACTCCGGCATATTCCCTTGACGCTGCCGACGGTGGAGACGCTGGGCTTGCCGAAGGTGATGGCCGATATCGCGATGACCGAGCGCGGATTGATCCTGCTGACCGGCGTGACCGGTTCCGGCAAATCGTCGACGCTCGCGGCGATGATCAATCACGTGAATCACAACAAGCAGAACAAGATCATCACCATCGAAGATCCGATCGAATTCTTGTATCGCGATGAGAAGTGCAGCATCATGCAACGCGAATGCGGCGCCGACACCGAAGGCTTCAGCAAAGCGTTGCGCGCGGCGTTGCGGCAGGATCCCGACATTATTCTGGTCGGCGAGATGCGCGACAAGGAAACCATCGACATCGCGATCAAGGCGGCGGAAACGGGTCACTTGGTGTTTTCCACCGTGCACACCACCGACGCGCCGAAGACGATTTCGCGTTTGATCAGCGTGTTCGAGCCGGCGGAACAAACGTCGCTGCGCATGCGCCTTTCCGAGACGCTGAAGGCAGTGATCTCGCAGCGCCTTTTGCCGCGGGCCGACGGCACGGGCCGTGTGGTGGCGTGCGAAATCATGCGCCAAACGAAGTCGATTCAGGAGTGCATCGCCGATCCCGACAAGACCGATTCGATGAAAGACTTCATCGAGAAGGGCCGCGAGATGTACGGCATGCAGACGTTCGATCAATGCCTCACCGATTTGTACAAGGGCGGCCAGATTGATCTTGAAACGGCCAAGGGCGCGGCCACATCGCCGGCCGATTTCGAGCGCAATCTGCAGTTCCAGTAGACCGTTAATGGAAATCCTCGACGTCATCATCATAGGCGCCGGACCCACCGGACTCGCCACGGCCATCGAGTGTAAAAAGGCCGGGTTGTCGCTGGTGGCGATCGAAAAAGGGTGTCTCGTCAACTCGATTTCGAACTATCCGACGGAAATGATTTTCTTTACCACGCCGGAACTGTTGGAGATCGGCGACATTCCCATGACGAGTTTGCGCGAGAAGCCGAATCGCGTGGAAGCGTTGAAGTATTACCGGAGAGTCGCGCAGCACTACCAACTGCCGGTGCGGCTCTACGAGCGCGTCGACAAGATCGAAGGCTCGGACGGCGATTTCGTGGTGCATTCGGAAACGCAGCACGGCGAGAAACGCGTCACGCGCGGGCGCAAGCTCGTGCTGGCGACGGGATACTACGATCTGCCGAATCGCCTGGGCATTCCCGGGGAAGATTTGCCCAAAGTGCGCCACTACTATCGCGAAGCGCACCCATTTTCGAGTTGCGATGTGTTGATCATCGGCGGCAAGAACTCGGCGGCGATTGCGGCGCTCGATTTGTATCGCCACGGCGCGCGCGTGACGATGGTGCATCGCGGCGCCGCGCTGCATCGGCACATCAAGTATTGGATCATGCCGGACATCGAGAATCGCATCAAGAGCGGTGAGATAACGGCGCATTTCAACGCCGTTGTGAAGGCGATCGAGGAGTCGCGGGTGCTGATTTCGTCGGCGGAAGGTGAACGGTGGGTGAAAAACGATTTTGTCCTGGCGATGACCGGCTATCATCCCGATTTTGACATGCAGAAATCCGTGGGCGTGCACATCGATCCAACGTCGGGCCGGCCGGAATGCAATCCGCAGACGTTGGAAACGAACTCGCCGGGTGTGTACTTGGCGGGCGTGCTGGTGGCGGGCACGCACACCAGCGAGATTTTCATCGAGAACGGACGTTTCCACGGCAAGGCGATCGCCGGGGATATCGCGAGGAAGCTAAGAGGCTAGCCAGCTTTTTTCTGACGGCGAGCGGCGCGCGAGCGGCGCGGCTGCAATTTCACCAGACGAGCGCCGTGTTTCTTTTGCTCCTGTTGGAGATATTCGACGTACTTTCGAAGGTCATAGCCGAATTCCTTGGCGATCGCCGCACGGATGGCGTGAATCTCCTCGACAATGGGATCCTGAATCATCGCTATGCCTCCAGTTCGTACGGCGTGCAGATGATCGGGGCTTCGAGTCCACAACTTCGGCACGTCTCCTCTAACGTACCACGTAGCGCTGCATTGAAGTCTCGATGTAAACACGCGGCCGCATCGCGCCATCATTTCACACCGCGTGTTATACTCACCCTGATGATTAGCGATACGCTCAACACGGCCGGCGCGATCGCCAAGGGAATGGCGACCACGCTGAAGGAGCTGTTTCAGCCCACCATCACCGAAGATTATCCCTTCGAGCCGCCGAATTTCGAGGGCCGCTTTCGCGGCGTCCATGTCCTTCAGCGCGACGCCAATGGTCTCGAGAAGTGTGTGGCGTGTTTTCTGTGCGCGGCGGCGTGTCCGTCGAATTGCATCTACATCGAAGCAACCGAAAATACCGGCGACAATCGGGTCAGCGCCGGCGACCGTTACGCCAAGGTCTACAACATCGACTACAACCGTTGCATCTTTTGCGGATACTGCGTCGAAGCGTGCCCCACCGACGCGATCACGCACGGCCATGATTTCGAAATCGCCAGCTACGAAACCGGAACGCTCGTTTATCGCAAGGAACAGTTGCTGGCGAAAGAGCCGCAAGGCGCTCCGGCGAAGTAACTAGTGTAGTGCGTTACAAATTCTGCGACTTATGCGAGGGCCGCGTGCCCCGAAGGAGTCTGTGTGGCAACGCAGCCCTGCAGGGCTGAGTTGTCACACAGACTCTGCAGGGGCGAGCTATGACAACCCAGGTCGGAGCCGGAGCGTTTTTTGCTCCGGCGCAGGCCTGATTGGGTGACAATGCGGTAGAACGGAGCGCTGAAAGCGCGATTCAAAAAACCAGAGCGCGACGCGGGCGAATGAGGTTTGGGTCGTCCTTTCAGGACTCCATTTCAGAATCCAACTCGACCCAGGCCTGCGCCGGAGCAAAAAAGTTCCGGCTCCGGCCTGGGCTGACATAGCTCGCCCCTTTTCGGGGCTTCGTCCGCGATGCGTGGCGAGAGAATCGCGGATTATAAGTCGCATTCTGCTTGACGCACCCCACTAGTTCACGCCCAGAAACTTCCCGATGTTTTCATTCAGGAACTTCCCATCCGCTGGATTGCTGGCTGCACCCGCGGTGTGTCCCCACAGCGAGGGAATCGGCATCAGCGTCACTTTAGGAATGAATTGCGCCTCATAACGCGCGTCGCCGACGGGGAAGTACAAGTCCGTTTCAGATGGCATGTATAGGACCGGGACTTTGATCGAGCGCAGCGCGCGCTCCACATCGCCGTTGAACCCTGGCGTGGTTCCCACGTCGTGTTTCTCCCACGTGCGCATTTGTAGAATGATGTTGTTGGCGTCGGCGCCGGGAATGAAGCGCGTCCGAAAGCGGTTCAGCGTCGACTCAAACGTTGCGCCGGGCGCCGCGTTGGTGCGCCACAACTCGCGGCGCCACCATTCTTGCGAGTACAACCACGCCGCCCAAACGGTTCCGAACGCCTCCAAGCCCTTCGCCGGTGGCGACGTGTAGTCGCCGCCTTGGAACGTCGGATCGGCGGTAATCGCGGCGATCTGGCCTTCGAGTCGCACCACGCCGTGCGGATAACACTTGGCCGTGCCCGACGTTGCCACGATGCGGTCGGCGAATTCAGGATAGCTCACCGCCCACTGGAACGCTTGCTCGGCGCCCATCGAGAATCCGACGACCGCGCGGAGGTGCGTAATCTTCAATTCGTCGGTCAGCAATTGATGGACCGCCGAAACGTTGTCGCGAATCGTCATCACCGGGAAGCGAGGACCATGGTGCGGCTCCGGCGTGTTGCTCGGCGACGACGAGTTTCCGTTGCCGAACAATTCCGTCGCCACGAGAAACAGCTTCGACGGATCGAGGCAGCGCTGGGGCGCCTGCTCCGTCTTGATAAGCCACTCGTAGCCGTGAAAATTGGCCATATAGTGCGATGGCATCAGGATCGCGTTCGACTTGTCGGAGTTGAGACGCCCATACGTCGCGTAGACCACGCGCGCTTGCGGCAGGGTCACGCCGCTCTCGGTGTGAAAATTCGGGATCACAAACTCGTGACGCTCGGCCACCGGCCCCTGGGCGGGCACCTGGGCCACCACGACTTGAACGAAGATCAACGCGAGACCCAACTGGTAGCTTCGTTTTGTAATTTTGATGTTTACCATCGCCCTCGCACCCCGGCCCTTGTTTCGCTATAAATTCGATTTACTAATTACTAATTTCGTATTGTTTTCGTATTTTGCCATAGCAGGCTAATCCCGTCAACCCCAAACTTCGCCGATCCGAACCGGCCATCAGCCACCACACTCAAGCCGCCGTTTCCCCTCTAGAAATGGGGCCTCCGACCGCACTATGCACAACTAATAGGCCCCTCAACGAAGACCATCAGCATGTACCGTATCTGTCAGAAAGAAAAAAAGAAAATCATAATGTTTTCTCTTGACACTTTTCTTGGAAAGTGGGAAATTGTGGAGGACTTGTTGCTGTTTCTGGTCGAAAGTGGATAAGAGGTTCGGCCGGCGCGGGCTTGGACCTCTTCTCTACTAGCCTCCAGGAAACACGCAAGCCAACAAAGCGCCATGCTTCGCGGAAACTCTGAAACGAAGGTCGACGACAAAGGCCGCCTGAAAGTGCCGGCTGCCTTCCAGAAGGTACTCAATGAGTCCTTCCCAGGAGGCGTCTTCTTCGTTACGTCGCTCGATGGCAAGAGCGCTCGCGTGTATCCGCTCACAGAATGGACCAAGATCGAGTCGAAATTCAATAGTTCATTTAATGGTCCGCAGTCACGCTTAAAGCACAAGGTGAATTTTTGGGGCGGCGAAGTCGAGGCCGATAACCAGGGCCGGCTCTTACTGCCTCAACGCCTCCGGGAAGACTTGAAGATGCTCGGCGATGTCAGCGTGCTGGGCATGGTCAATTACCTGGAAGTGATCACCAGCAACGAGGCCCGCAGGTTGGCCGAAGAGCCATTCACCGAAGCCGATCTCAAAGAGATCGGAGAAATGGGGATTTAACCAAATGCTATGTTGGACCCCTTCTCTGGACACGCCCGGCACATCACGGTTCTTTGCCGTGAAGCGCTCGAATTTCTCTCGGTCCGACCTGAAGGCCGCTATGTCGATTGCACGACGGGCGGCGGCGGCCATAGCGAAGCGATCGCGGAACGGCTTACCACGGGGCGCCTGTTGGCGCTGGATCGGGACCCGAGCGCTGTCGCATTAGCCAGCGAGCGTTTGGCCCGGTTTGGAGAAAAGGTTTGGGTTCGACAGGCGGCCTTCAAGGGTTTAGCCGCCGCGGTGGAAGAGTTTGGGGGAAAAGTGGACGGAATCTTAGCCGATATCGGATTGTCGCAAATGCAACTGGACGACTCCGCACGCGGCTTCAGTTTTGCGGCCGAGGGTTCGCTCGATATGCGCATGGATCCCGCGCAGGAGTTGACGGCCGCTGAGGTTGTAAACCGCACGGACGAGCGCGAGCTCGCTCGTGTGATTTACGAATACGCAGAAGAAAGGAGGTCGAGGAGAATCGCCAACGCGATCGTCCGGAATCGTCCGTTCCACACGGCCAAGCAATTGGCCGGCGTGATTGAGCGGGCGGTTCCGGGTTCGCGTACTCATCATCACCGGCTGCATCCCGCGACCCTGACCTTTCAAGCATTGCGTATCTTCGTAAACGACGAATTGGGACAACTCGAGTCGCTGCTCGAGCAAGCGCCGGACGTCACGCGGCCGGGCGCGCGGATTGTGGTGATCGCTTTCCACTCCGGTGAGGATCGCGTGGTGAAAAACGTTTTTCGCCGTTGGCACACGGAAGGCACGTGCCGCACGCTCACCAAGCATGTGGTGTGGCCTTCGGAAGAAGAAACGGCTGCAAATCCCCGGGCGCGCAGCGCCCGGCTGCGTTGCGCGGAAAGGATCTGAACATGGCGGCGATTGCCAATGGAATGCGAGTAGGCGCTCCGGCACGGACAGCGGTGAAACCGCGCGTGCAAGCGGCGCCGCGTCCGCGCGCGGCGTCGCGCGAGATTTTCTTCGAGCAGGAAATCGACAATTCCCGCGTGCGCCGGCAATTCGATCCGCGCGAGGGACGGTCCGTGCTGTTGACCGTCGCGGTGTTCGCGCTGGCCTGCGCGGCGTTCGTCGGATTCGCCTGGCAGCAGTTCGCGGTCCTCAAGGACGGCTACACGATTTCCGATTTGCAGGAAAAGCGCGACGCTTTGATTCAAGCGAACCGCGCGCTGGAACTTCAGGTAGCCTCGCTGCGGTCGCCCGAGCGAATCACCACCTACGCGTCCAACAAGCTGGGATTGACGACGCCGAAGGAAGGTCAAGTGGTGCGCATGGAGATGCCTGCGTCCGGCAACGCGGAAGCGGTGATGGCGAAACTTCACTAGGTAAGTTCTGAGTCCTGAGGCCTGAGTCCTGAGTTTTTTACTCGGCACTCGGGACTCAGCGCTCAGGACTTCTGATTTATGTTGGAATCGAAGAAATACCGCCTCGCCGCGCTGGCCGTTCTGGCTCTCTTCTGGATGCTGGCGATTTGGGCGCGTCTTTTCAATCTGCAAATCCTGCGCTACGGATACCTCGCCACGCTCGCCAAGCGCCAGCAGGAACACACCATCGACGTTCCTCCGCTGCGCGGTGCGATTCTCGACCGCAACTACCATACGCTCGCGATGACCGTGCAAGTCGATTCGGTCACCGCCGATCCGCGCGAGATGAAAGATGTGGACGCCGCCGTAACCTTGTTGTCGCGCATCTTGCAGCTCGATCCCGCCGCATTGCGCGCGCGTCTCGAGAGCCACAAGGGATTCGTGTGGGTCAAGCATCGGATCACGCCGGAGGAAGCGGCGCAGGTGCGCGAGCTTTCGCTGCACGGCATCTATCTCACCAAGGAAGCCACGCGCAGTTATCCGCAGAATGAATTGGCGGCGCACGTTTTGGGATTTGTCGACGGCGATCAGCACGGCGAAGCGGGCCTGGAGTACAAATACAACAAGCAAGTGGAGGGCGTCCCCGGAAAAGTTTTCATGCAGAGGGACGGCCACAGCCAATATTTTGGGCGCCGGGCTTCCACCGAAGTGGAGCCCGGGGACAATTTGATTCTCACGCTCGACGAGACGATCCAGGCCATCGCCGAGAAGGAGTTGGCGCAGGGCATGGCCGACACGCACGCCAAAGCCGGCACCGTGCTGGTGATGGACCCGCGCAACGGCGAGATTTTGGCGCTGGCGAATCAGCCGACCTTCAATCCCAACGCCTGGAAAGATTCGCCGCGCGAAGTTTGGCTGAATCGCGCGGTCAACGGAATGTACGAGCCGGGATCGACGATGAAAATCGTCACGCTTTCGGCGGCGCTGGAAGAAGGCTTGACCACGCCGGAGGAAAGAATCGATTGCCAGATGGGCGCGATCAACGTCTTCGGCCGCATCGTTCACGACCACAAGAAATTTGGCGTGCTCACCGTGAGCGAGATCATGGAAAAGTCGAGCGACGTGGGATCGATCAAGTTGGGAATGCGCTTGGGCAACGACAAAATGTTTCAGTACATGACCGCCTTCGGCCTCGGCCAAAAGACCGGCGTGGAGTTACCCGGCGAGGAAGGCGGCATCGCGCGGCCGCCCGCGCGCTGGACCAAATCTTCGATCGGCTCGATCGCCATGGGACAGGAACTGGCGGCCACGCCCGTGCAAATCGCGGCGTCCGCTTCAGTGATCGCCGACATCGGCGTTTGGCATCGTCCGCACATTGTGCGTGAAGTCGCGCATCCCAAGGGCCTGCCGGCCGCCGCGTCGCATTCCGTCGTGCAAGCGGCCGCGCCCGATTCCAACGACAGTCGCCGCGTGATTTCGCAGGAAACCGCGCTCAAAATCCGGCGCATGCTCCAACTCGTCGTGCTGCAGGGCACCGGTCCCAAAGCGAAGCTCAAAGGCTATACCTCAGCGGGAAAGTCCGGCACGGCGCAGAAATTCGATCCGCGGATTCACATGTATTCGCCTACCGATTACGTCGCGTCGTTCGTGGGATTCGCGCCCGTGAATGAAAACGCGCTGACGATTGCGGTGATTCTCGATTCCCCCGTGGGTGGACATCACGGCGGAGAAGTTTCCGCGCCCATCTTCAAGCGTGTGGCGGAGCAGGTGTTGGCGTACCGCAACGTGCCGCTCGATCTTCCGGTGGACGATCGCACTCTGAAGGCGCAAAAAACGGCGGAAAAAATCGATCCCGAGCAATTGCGCGACGCGCTCGATGCGCCGGCGTCGGCGGGCAACCAGCCGCAGACGTTGCCGGCAGCGTTGCTCGACGCCTCGATCGAGCAGGCCGCCCAAGCGCCGGCCGACTTCGCGGTGGTCGATCTCGGCGGATCGGTGACGGCGCCCGACTTCACGGGGAAATCGGCGCGCAAAGTGGCGGAGATCGCCTCGTCGCGCGGCCTGGTGGTGGACATGATCGGCAGCGGAATCGTGCGCGAGCAATCGCCGGCGCCCGGAGGGAGGCTGCTGCCGGGCCGGAGAATCACGGTGCGATTAGGGCGGTAAAGAGAATTGTGAGAAACTGAAAAGAGCGAGCGCGATGACACTCCACGATCTGCTGGAAGGCGTCGAGGTCGTGGCGATGCACGCCCCACCGGAGCTTTCCGTGAGAGGAGTGCACTACGACTCCCGGCGGGTTCTTCCCGGACAACTTTTTTTCGCTATGCCCGGCGCGAAAACCGATGGTCTTCGCTTCGTTGACGAAGCGACGCGCCGCGGCGCGACGGCCATCGCCGCCGAGGTCGCGCCTGCGCCCGGCCTGCCGTGGGTGCATCTGGCCCATTCCCGGCGCGCGCTTGCCAGGGCGTCGGCGAATTTTTACGGGCATCCCTCGCGCCAAGTGGAAGTGGTGGGCATCACTGGAACGAACGGCAAGACCACCACGTCTTTCTTGTTGCACGCGATCCTGGCGGCGGGCAACACGGCGGGGCTGTTCGGCACAATCGAATATCGATTGGGTGCGCGGCGCTTGTCCGCGCCCAACACCACGCCCGAGTCTCTAGACTTGCAGGCCATGCTGGCCGACCTCCGGGAATCGGGAGGCAGCTACGCCGTGATGGAAGTGTCATCGCACGCCTTGGTGCTGGAGCGCGTGTACGCCACGCGCTTCCAAGCCGCCGTCTTCACCAATCTCACCCGCGATCATCTGGATTATCACCACACGATGGAAGAGTACTTCGCCGCCAAACGACGGCTCTTCGATGGCTCTACGGGCGAACTGCCGCGCTGGGCCGTGCTCAACGCCGACGATCCGCACAGTGCCGCGCTGGCCGGCCTCGGGTCGAAAGTGATTTGGTACGGCATCGATTCGCCGCAATCGCAAGTCCGCGAGGAAGACGGAAGAATTGTGACGCCCGCGGGCCCGATCGCGAATCGCTCGCGCCTCGTCGGGCGTCCCAACGTCTACAATCGCCTCGCCGCTACGGCCGCGGCGGTGGCGCTCGGCATTCCCAACATCGCGATTGAAGAAGGCTTAGAATCGCTGGCTTCGGTGCCCGGCCGCTTCGAAAGCGTCGACGCGGGACAAAATTTCCGCATCATCGTGGACTACGCTCACACCGACGACGCGCTCCGCAATTTGTTGAAGACCGCGCGGGGACTCGCGCCACAACGCATCATTACCGTATTCGGCTGCGGCGGCGATCGCGACCGCCGGAAGCGTCCGCTGATGGGCGAAGCGGCGGCGGCGGGCAGCGATCTGGTGATCGTCACCAGCGACAATCCGCGATCCGAAGATCCGCGCGCCATCATCGACGAAGTGTTGCCCGGCGTGCGCAACACCAACACGCCGTTCGTCGTGGAGCCCGATCGCGCCGCGGCGATCGCGCGCGCGGTGCGGGAAGCGCGCTCGGGCGACTTGGTCCTGATCGCCGGCAAGGGTCACGAGACGACGCAAACGATCGGCCGCGAGTCGATCCCCTTCGACGATCGCAAGGTTGCGGCGGAAGCCGCGCGGGGGAGGCTGGCATGATTTCGTCGCTGGCTTCTCTTCGCGAAATCGCGGCCGTGCTCGGCGCATCGGTTGACGCCGGCGCGCCGGTCACGGGATGCTCCATCGACTCGCGGACCATTCGCCCCGGCGAATTGTTCTTCGCCGTGCGCGGCGAGAACACCGACGGCCACCTTTACATCGAAAAAGCGCTCGCCGCGGGCGCGGCCGGCGTCGTGGCGGAGCGCGGCGGCGGACCGGCAACAATCATCGTGCCGGATTCACTGCGCGCGTTGCAGGCGTTAAGCGCCGAAGCGCGCGCGCGCTGGGCCAAACCCGTCGTCGGCGTCACCGGTTCGGCGGGAAAGACCACTACGAAGGAAATGATCGCGGCCGTCTTGGCAGGGCGCTATCGCGTGCGCAAGAACGAAGGCAATTTCAACAACGAGTTTGGATTGCCGCTGTCGTTGCTGCGTCTGGAAGACACCGACGATATCGGAGTCTTCGAGATGGGCATGTCGCACTCCGGTGAAATTGCCGCGCTCGCCGCGTTGGCGCGTCCCGAAACCGGCGTTGTCACGTGCGTCGCACCTGTGCATCTCGAGTTTTTCGATTCCATCGAGGGAGTCGCGAGGGCCAAGCATGAATTAATCGCCGCGCTTCCCGCGCGCGGAACCGCCGTGTTGAATGCCGACGACGCGCGCGTCGCCGGGTTCGAGTTTTCCGGCCGCCGCATGACCTTTGGACTCGATCACGCCGCCGATGTTCACGCGGAGAAGATCGAAGAAGGCGAAACGACTCGTTTCACGGCCAACGGCGTTGCTTTCGAACTGCACGTCCCAGGACGCCATCAGATTCGCAACGCCCTGGCCGCCGCCGCCGTGGGGACGCTCTATGGCGTGTCGCTCGAAGAAGCCGCCGCCGCGCTCCGCGATTTTCGCGCCGGAAAAATGCGCGGTGAAACCATCGACTGGCGCGGCGCAAAGCTCATCAACGATTGTTACAACTCGAATCCCGCAGCCGCAACGTCGATGCTTGAATGGCTCGCTCGCGCGCCTGTCGCGGGACGCCGAGGCGCCGTGCTCGGCGAAATGCTCGAACTGGGCCCCGCGGGTCCCGAACTGCACGCCCAAGTCGGGACGTCGGCACGTGGTCTCGACTTATTGATCGGCGTGCGAGGACTGGCGCGGGAAATGGTGAAAGCAGCAGGCGCGCCGCTGGACAATTTCGTGGAAACGCCGGAGGCCGCCGCCGACATCGTGCGGCGGTGGATTCGTCCCGGTGACTGGGTGTTGTTTAAAGCGTCGCGCGGCGTTCGACTCGAGCGCGCGATCGAGCAATTGATGGGGCCGGCAAAGGCGGAGGCAGGCGCGAAGTAAATGCTCTACTGGCTGTTGTACCGACAACTCTATACGTTCTTCTCGCCGTTCCGGCTCTTCCGGTTCTTGACGTTCCGCATCTCGTTCGCCAGCCTCTCGGCCTTGGCGATTTCGCTGGTGCTGGGGCCGTGGCTGATCCGGCGTTTGCGCGAATTTCAAATCGGCCAGTACGTTCGCGAAGAGGGTCCTAAGGCGCATCAATCGAAATCCGGAACGCCGACAATGGGCGGCGTGCTGATTCTCGTATCGTTCCTTTTCCCGACGCTCTTGTGGGCCGATCTCTCCAACCTTTATGTGTGGCTGTGCATCTTCTCCACGCTCAGCTTCGGCGCGATCGGTTTCTTCGACGACTTCCAGAAGATTCGTAACCGCCGCAACCTGGGCCTGACGGCGCGCACGAAATTCGGATGGCAGATTGTGGTGAGTCTGGTGGTCGGGGTGTGTCTGTTATTGATGACGGCGCGCGGAATGTACTCGACGCAGTTGATGGTGCCGTTCTTCAAAAACGTTCGCCCCGACTTGCTGATGCACGGCCTGATGACGAATCCCTACACGTGGCCGCTGGCGTTCCTGTTTTTCTTCCTCTTCGTGATTCTGGTGCTCGTAGGCACGTCGAACGCCGTGAACCTTACCGACGGTCTCGACGGACTCGCCGCGGGACTCACGGTGATCGCGGCGGGCGCGTTGACGGTGCTTACCTACGTCACGGGACACGTCCTGCTGGCGCGTTATCTTGAGATCGGACATTTGCGCGACGTCGGCGAAGTCGCGGTGTTCTGCGGCGCGATCGTCGGGGCGAGCCTCGGTTTCCTTTGGTACAACGCGCATCCCGCGGAGATTTTCATGGGCGACGTGGGATCGCTCGCGCTGGGAGGCGCGATCGGTACGGTGGCCGTGATCATCAAGCAGGAACTGCTGCTGCCGTTTATCGGCGGCGTCTTCATGCTCGAGGCGCTCTCGGTGATTCTGCAAGTCGGCTCGTACAAACTGCGCAACGGCAAGCGAATTTTCCGCATGGCTCCGCTTCATCATCATTTCGAGTTGATGGGCTGGAAGGAATCGAAGGTCATCATCCGTTTTTGGCTCATCGGATTGCTGATGGCGCTCTTCGCGTTGACGACTCTCAAGCTGCGCTAAAACTCTTATGCATCTGGAAAGCAAACGAACGCTAGTAGTGGGCGCGGCGAAGAGCGGCATCGCCGCGGCGAAATTCCTGCGGTCGCGCGGCGCGTGGGTGACCATCACCGATCGCCGGCGCGTGGACGAATTGACGGAGGCCGCGGCGCTGGGAATCGCGCTCGAAGCCGGCGGGCATCGCGCCGAAACTTTTCTTGAGCAAGACGTGATCGTCGTCAGCCCGGGCGTGCCGTGGTCGATGCCGGAATTGGTGGCCGCGCGCGAGAAGGGCATCAACGTGATCGGTGAAGCGGAACTCGCTTCGCGATTCCTACAGGGAAAAATCGTCGGCATCACCGGATCGAATGGCAAGACGACCACGACAGCGCTCACCGGCGCCGTGCTGAAAGCTGCGGGCTTTCGCGTGCAAGTCGGCGGAAATATCGGCACGCCGCTCGTTTCGCTGGTGGAAACGTCGACGCCCGAGACGATCAACGTGGTCGAGTTATCCAGTTTTCAGCTTGAAAGCATTCGCGAATTGCATCCCAACGTGGCGGTGGTGCTCAACGTAACGCCCGATCATCTCGATCGCCACGGCGACTTCGCGGCCTACACGGCGGCGAAGGCGCGCATCTTTGAAAATCAAACGCCCGAGGACATCGTGGTGTTGAACGCCGAAGACGCCGCGTGCCGCGCGTATGCCCACGCCGCGCCGTCGCGCGTGATGATGTTCAGCCGCCTGCACGAAGTGGCCGCCGGCGCGTTCCTGCAAGACGCCGACATCGTTTTTTGCCCGGGCGAATACTCCTACACGGTGATGGAAGCCGAGGAGATCAAGCTGAAAGGCGCGCACAACGTGGAAAACGTTTTGGCGTCGGTGTGCGCGGCGCTCTGCCTCGGCGCGGAGGCGACGCGCGTGCGCCAAGGCGTTCGCGACTTCAAAGCCGTGGAGCATCGTCTGGAGTTTGTCATCAAGCTCGGCGAAGTGGAGTTCTACAACGACTCCAAGGCCACCAACGTCGACGCAGCGATCAAGGCACTGGAAGCATTCGATCCGCCCGGCAAACTGCTGGTGATCCTTGGCGGCAAAGATAAGGACAGCGACTACACGCCGCTGAAGCAACTGTTGAAACAGCGCGCGCGCGCCGTGTTCTTGATCGGTGCGGCAATCGAAAAAATCGCTGAACACCTAGGCGACGTCGTGCCGATCGTTCGCTCGGGCACTCTCGACATTGCCGTGCGCGACGCCGTGCGCCGATCGAGGCCGGGCGACACCGTGCTGCTGGCGCCGGCGTGCGCGAGTTTCGATCAATTTGAGAACTTTGAACACCGGGGCCGGGTGTTCAAACAGATCGTTCGATCTTTGGGAACGGTATGAAACACAAAGACACATGAAAATGAACCACAAAGACACAAAGGACACAAAGAAAACCTCGGATGAGTTGTCGTACCAAATCATTGGCGCGGCGATTGAGGTTCACAAAGCTCTTGGGCCGGGGTTGCTTGAGTCTGCCTACGAGTTGTGCCTGTGTCGAGAACTATCGTTGCGCAATATTCCGTTCGCGCGCCAAGTGCCCGTGCCGCTGGAATACAAGGGCGTTCGTTTAGAGTGCGGCTACCAGATGGACTTACTGGTCGACGGCTTGGTGATCGTGGAGTTGAAAGCCGTCGACGAGATCGCACCAATTCACCGTGCACAAATTCTCTCGTATCTTAGGTTGACCGGTCTGTGGCTCGGCCTGCTGATCAATTTTCACGTGCCCGTACTCACGGACGGAGGAATCGAGCGATTGGTGAATTGATTTGGTTTTCTTTGTGTTCTTTGTGTCTTTGTGGTTCAAAAGCGTTTAGAAACCATGGCGAAACGTCTCCAATCCGACCGGATCTTGCTCAGCACGACGCTCGCTCTCGTGGTCTTTGGATTGGTCATGGTGTTCTCCGCGTCCGCCGTGCTCTCCGGGAATCAGCATGGCACGCCTTATTACTATTTCCTCCGGCAACTGGCGTGGGCCGTCGTGGGACTCCTCGGGCTGCTGCTGGCCATGAACGTCGATTACCGCAAGTATCGCAATCCCGCGCTCGTGTTTCCCGCCGTTTCCGTCACGCTGCTGCTTCTGTTCGCCGCGCTCTTTCTCGACGCTTCGCACAAAACACATCGGTGGATTCGCTGGGGACCGCTGTCGTTTCAGCCGTCGGAGATGGCCAAAGTGGTGCTGATCATTTTTCTCGCCTGGTATCTGGAGACGCGCCAGAAAGCCGGAACGCTCAATGAACGACGTTCGCTTGCGCCCGTCGCTTTGGTGATCGGCATCACCGCGGGACTCGTGCTCTGCGGGAAGGATCTGGGCACCGCGCTCATGATCGTGCTGATCGCCGTGGCGATGCTGTTGGTCGCGGGCCTCGACTTGCGCTATCTCGCCGCGGCGGCGTTTGCGGGCGTAATCGCGGCCATCGTCGCGGTGCTGTTCACCGCGTATCGCATGGATCGCATCCGCGTGTGGCTCGATCCCTTCAGCGACGCAAGCGGCAAAGGATTTCAAACCGTGCAGTCCTTTATCGCCGTCGGCACCGGCGGTCTGTTCGGTTCGGGTTTGATGCAAGGGCGGCAAAAGCTTTTCTTTCTGCCCGAGCCGCACACCGATTTCATCTTCGCCGTGGTGGCCGAAGAACTGGGACTCTTCGGCGCGACGCTGGTGATCGCCGCGTTCGGCGTTTTGTTCTGGCGTGGACTGATCGCCGCGCGCCGCGCGCCCGATTTGTTCGGACGCCTGCTCGCCGTCGGCGTCACCGTGATGATCGTCTTTCAGGCGCTCGTGAATTTGAGTGTGGTCACCGGCTTGATTCCCTCGAAAGGCATTCCGCTGCCGTTCATTTCCTACGGAGGCACTTCGCTGCTGTTCAATTTGATCGCCATGGGCATTCTGTTGAACGTCACGCAGCATTCGAACTAAATGCGCCGAACTGACATGCGCGTCTTGATCGCCGCCGGCGGAACAGGTGGACACGTGATTCCCGCGCTTCACGTGGCCGCGGAGCTGCGCGCGCGCGGCGTAGACGTGTTGTTCGCCGGAACGTCGCGCGGCCTCGAAGCTCGCCTCGTGCCCGAGCGTGGGTTCGCGCTCGAAACCATCGAGATCGCGGGGTTGAATCGCGTAGGCGCGCCGCAAATGCTCGCCACTCTCGCGCAGTTGCCGCGGGCGTTAGCACGCTGTGCGTCGATCGTCACATCGTTTCGCCCCGACGTCGCCTACGGCGTGGGCGCGTACGTCTCGGGTCCTGTGCTGCTGATGGCCGCTATGAAATCGGTGCCGATCGTCGTGCATGAAGCGAATGCGGTGCCGGGATTCGCCAACCGATTGCTGGCACCGTTGGTTTCGCGCGCGCTGCTAACCGAGGGCACGGCCTCGCGATTTTTTCCGTCGACGCGGGTGGAGGTCACGGGACAGCCGGTGAATCGGGTGTTCTTTGAGATTCCGCCGGCTTCCAACGGCACGCCGCATACGCTGCTCGTTACCGGCGGCAGCCAAGGATCAAGGAGCATGAATCGCGCGACGGTCGAGGCGCTCGACCTGTTGCCCGCCGGCGAATTCCACTTGGTCCACCAGACGGGACCGCGCGAATTCGATGCGGTGCGCCGAGAGTATGAAACGAAAGGGCGCACCGAGGCAGAGGTTTGCGCATTCATCGCCGACATGCCGGCGGCGATGGCGCGCGCGCAAATTGTCGTGTCGCGCGCCGGCGCGTCGACGCTCGCGGAACTGGCCGCGGCGGGGAAGGCCACCGTGCTCGTTCCGTTGCCCTACGCCAGCGACGATCACCAATTCCACAACGCCGAAGCGCGCCGAAAATCCGGCGCCGCGCGGCTGATTCGCGACCAGGATTTGACAGGCGCCTCGCTGGCCGCGGAAATTCGTGCCGCGCTCGCCGAACGGATTTCGCTGGAACAAAACATACGGCGCTTTGCCGTGCCCGATGCCGTCGAAAGAATCGCCGACGCGATCGAGGAGGCCGCGTAAGCATGTTCTTTCGCGAAAAGCATTTTCATTTCGTCGGCATCGGCGGCATCGGCATGAGCGGCATCGCCGAGCTTTTACTTTCTCTCGGGTATCGCGTCAGCGGATCGGATCTAAAACGCTCGGCCGTTACCGAGCGGCTTGCTTCTCTCGGCGCAACGATCTTTGAAGGACACCGCGCGGAAAACGTGGAAGGCGCAGCCGCGATCGTCGCGAGTTCCGCGGTGCAATCGAGCAATCCTGAAATCGCGGAAGCGCGCCGTCGAGGCATCCCGGTGATTCCGCGCGGCGAAATGCTTGCCGAACTGATGCGCTTGAAGTACGGCGTGGCCGTCGCGGGATCGCACGGGAAAACCACCACGACTTCGATGATCGCGGCCGTGACGGCGCACTCGGGACTCGATCCCACCATCGTGGTCGGTGGACGCGTCGACTCCATCGGATCGAATGCGCGCCTCGGCGGCGGCGACTTCATGGTGGTGGAAGCGGACGAAAGCGACGGATCGTTCCTGAAACTCGCGCCCATCGTCGCCGTGATCACCAACATCGATCGCGAGCACATGGACCACTATCGCGATCTCGACGAAGTGCGGCGATCGTTTACATATTTCGCAAACCGCGTGCCGTTCTACGGCGCGACTGTGGTTTGCGCCGACGATCCCGGCGTTCAGGCGATTCTGCCGTCGATCACGCGGCGCGTGATTCGCTATGGCACGGGCTCGGGCTGCGATCTTACGGCCTCCGAAATCGCGCCGCAGGCTTTCGGTATTCGTTTTCGCCTGGCGAGCGAAACAAAAGACCTCGGCGAATTCACGCTGCCGGTTCCGGGACGCCACAATGTGCTGAACGCCATGGCCGCGGTCGCGGTGGGCCTGGAGTTGGGAGCGCCGCTGGAGAAGATTCGCGAGGCGCTGGCGCGATACGGCGGCGTTGATCGTCGATTTCAAGTACGCGGACGGGCGCGCGGCGTCACGATCGTCGACGATTACGGCCATCATCCCACGGAAGTCGCGGCCACACTGAGCGCCGCGCGCCAACTCGTACGCACGGCGGGACGCGGGCGTGTGCTGGTGGCATTTCAGCCGCATCGCTACACGCGCACTCACTTGTTGATGGACGAATTCGCGCGCGCCTTTCCCGACGCGGATCATTTGTGGATCGCCGACATTTATCCGGCGGGCGAAGCGCCGATCACGGGCGTGGACGCGCCCGCGCTGGTGGCGGCGATTCGGCCACACTCGCCGAACGCCGAGTACGCGCCCAGCTTCGACGCCCTGGTCGAGGCCATCGCCGCCCAGGCCCAGGACGGCGATTTTGTGATTGCATTAGGGGCTGGTAACATAAATCAAATCTGTGAGAAAATGTTTTCGCGCCTGAGTGACACAGCAGTACACAGGGAGTAACGGGCGGACATGGCGAACTTGCCGGAAGACGATCGTCTGGAAACGGGGATGGATCTGGGCCCGGAAGAGGAGCCGCAGTATCTTCGCCGCCAGAAACGCGTGGAGGTGCGCAAGCGCATCGACTCGCGGAAGATCGCGCGCGTGAAAACGCCGCTGCTTTCGCTCGCCGCGATTCTGGTGTTGAGCGGCGTGGCGTGGGGCGTATCGCGTTTCGCGCTCTCGGGCGAAGCGTTCACGCTGCGTCCCGAGAGTCTGGAGATTCAAGGCGCGCACTACGTGGCACGCGGGCAAGTGGCGGAGCGATTTTCCGGCGACATCGGTCACAGCGTTTTTCGCATTCCCCTGGAGGAACGCCGCGCCGTGATCGAGCAGATTCCCTGGGTGGAGCGCGCGGATCTCGCGCGATTGTGGCCGGATCGCATTCGCGTGATGTTGCATGAGCGCGCGCCGGTGGCTTTTGCTCAGGGCTCGGCGGGAATGCAGTTGGTCGATTCGAGCGGGCAATTCCTCGAGCGTCCGGTGCAGGCGTCGTTCAGTTTTCCTGTCGTGTTGGGTGTGAACGATCAAGATCCGCCGGGACAACGGCGCTCGCGAATGGCGTTGTTCAACGCCGTCGTGGCGGACCTTGACCGGGAAGGCACGCGCTACAGCCTGGATATTTCCGAAGTCGACGTGAGCGATCCGGAAGACGCGCAGGTCACCGTGGTTGACACGGCGATCGTGCTCCACCTGGGATCGGGCGACTTCTTGAAGCGCTACAAGACGTATCTCGCGCACATCCAGGAGTGGCAGCGCGACTTTCCCAAGATTGCGTCGGTCGATTTGCGTTACGACAACCAAGTGGTTGTGCATCCGGTGAAGGAAGGCAAGAAGTAAGGCCCCGAACTAGGCAGAGACTTGAAGAAAAAACCGATTGTCGCAGTCGACGCGGGAAGTTTCGGAATCCGCGTCTTGGTGGCGGAGGAAAACGAAGAAGGGAAGTTGCGCTTTTGCGCGCTGGGCGAAGCGCAATCGAAGGGCTGGAAGAAAGGCGGCATCATCAACCTCGACGCAGCGGAGGACTCGCTGCGCAAGGCGGTGGAAGCGGCCGAGCACAACTACGGCGGACCGATCGAACGCGTGGTGATGGGCTTGGGCGCGTCGCAAGTGCGCGGCGTGAATGCCCACGGCGGCATCAACATTTCGTCGCGCCATCGCGAGATTCAACGGGAAGACGCGCGACGCGCGGTGGAAGAAGCGCGCCGCGTGAATCTGCCGCCGGACTTCGAGATTCTGCACGTGGTCCCGCAGGAGTACACGCTCGATTCCTACGAGGGAATCCGCGATCCGGTGGGAATGATGGGCGGACGGTTGGAAGTGAGCGTTCACGTGATCGCGGCGGGCGTGGCCGCGCGCATGAACGTGATCGCCGCGGCCAATCACGCCGGTTTGATCGTGGAAGAAACGGTGTTCGAAGGATTGGCGGCGGCCGAAGCGGCGTTGCGCGGCGACGAGCGCGAGCTGGGCGTGGTGCTGGCCGACATCGGCGCGGGATCGACCGAAGTGGCGGCCTATCATCGGGGAGCCTTGCAGCATACGTTCACCGTGACGGTGGGCGGCGACCACTTCACGAACGATATCGCGGTGGGTTTGCGGGCTCCTGTGCCCGAAGCCGAACGCATCAAGTGCAACTTCGGCGTGGCGCTCCGCGAATTGGCCGGAGCTACGGTGCTGATCGAAGTGCCGCGCGTCGGCGACCGCACGTCGCGCTTGGTGCCGCAGGTGGAGTTGGCGGAGATTTTGCAGCCGCGCGCGCAGGAACTGATCGAGCTGATCCACGCGGAGTTGCACCGCGCGGGGCTCGATCGCCATTCGATCGCGGGCATGGTTTTTACGGGCGGTGGCGCGCGGCTGGAAGGCTTGTGCGATCTCGCGGAGCAGACGCTCGACGTGACGGCGCGCATTGGACTGGCGCCGGACCTTGAGGGCGCGCCCGAGAATTTTTGTCAGGCGTCGAATACGACGCTCGTGGGATTGCTGCACTACGCGCAGCGTCTGCGCCAGGCGCGCGCGGGGAAAGACGAGCATTGGCTCGACAAATTGAAGCGGTACGTGGTGGGCGGATGGAATTGAACGCTTGGAAACTCACACAGGAGACACCAACATGAGCGAAACCTCAGATAGCCCGATCAAATTCAGTTTTTCCGACGAACCCTTGCGCGGCGCGCGCATCAAGGTGATCGGCGTGGGCGGCGGCGGTCTCAACGCGGTGAACCGCATGATCTCCGCGAAGATGGAAGGCGTGGAGTTTCTCGTCGCCAACACCGACGCGCAGGCGCTCGGAACGTCGGCCGCTCCCGTGAAAATCCAAATCGGCGCGAAACTCACCAAGGGTCTTGGCGCGGGCGCGAATCCCGAAGTCGGGCGCGAGGCGGCGGTGGAAGACACCGAAAAGTTGTGCGAAAAACTGGAAGGCGCCGACATGGTTTTTGTCACCGCGGGACTCGGCGGCGGCACGGGCACGGGCGCGGCGCCGGTGGTCGCGTCGTTGGCCAGCCAGTTGGGCGCGCTGGTCGTCGCCGTGGTGACGAAGCCGTTCCCCTTCGAGGGAAAGCGCCGAATGGCGCAAGCAGAGAAAGGCTTGGCGGAACTCGCCGAAAGCGTCGACACGCTGCTCACGATCCCGAATCAGCGCTTGCTCATTCTCGACAAAAGCACCAGTTTCTTCCAGGCGTTTCAAGTGGCCGACGACGTATTGCGTCAAGCGGTGCAGGGAATTTCCGACATCATCACGATTCCCGGCATCATCAATCGCGATTTCGCCGACGTGAAGACGGTGATGAAGGGTATGGGTTACGCGCTAATGGGCACGGCCGTCGCGACGGGACCCGATCGCGCGATGGAAGCGGCACGCCAGGCGATTAACTCGCCGCTACTCGAAGACACCAGCATCAACGGCGCGCGCGGCATCCTTATTAACATCACCGGATCGAGCAGCCTGCGCCTGCACGAAGTCCACGAAGCGTCGACGATCATTCAGGAAGCGGCGCACGAAGACGCCAACATTATTTTTGGCGCGGTGCTCGACGAACAAATGGGCGACGCCATGAAGATCACGGTGATCGCCACCGGTTTTCGCTCGCCGGTGCGCGCGATGAACCCGGATTCCGGCCCAAAGATCGTGCGAAACTCTCCGAATCCCGCGCCCGCGCCGCTCGCTCCGCAAATCGAAACGATGGAAGCGCCTCCGTTGATCATGGCGGAGCCTGACGCGCCCGCCGCGGATGCGGCGCCTGAAGTGATTGTGGAGACCGCGCCGGAACCTGCGCCGTTCGAGCCGCCGCCGGTTTATGAAGCGCCCGCTCCTGCAGCCGCGCTCGCGCCGGTGCAGACATCGATTCCGTATGCCGACAATTTGTCGGTCGCGGAAATCGCGCAGAGCTATGTGCCGCAAATGCAAGGCGCGCAGGAAGACCTGGACGTTCCGGCGTTCATGCGCCGGAGGCTGCAATGAAGCATTGTTTGATCGCGGCGATTCTCATGGCTGCTTTCGCCGGCGCGCAAACGAAAAACCTCGCGGTGATTTCGAACTTGATGCCGGTGCCGGCTTCGGTGAAATTCCACGAAGGCCGGCTGCCGGTGACGGAACATTTCAACGTTCACATTGACGGTTTCTCCGACGCTCGGCTGACGGGCGCGGTCGATCGCTTCACAAAACGCCTTGCGGCGCGCGCGCACGCGACGTTTGCTCCCGGGTCCGCGGTGACGATTACGATTCATTGCCACGGTCCAGGTCAAGCGGTCCAGGGCGTCGAGGAAGACGAATCGTACTCGCTGGAAGTGGGACCGCAGGGCGCGAAGTTGCATGCGCCGACGGTTGCCGGCGTGATCCGCGGACTCGAAACGCTTCTGCAACTCGGGCGCGCGCAAGGAAAAACGTATTTCTTCCAAGCCGCCGCCATCGACGATCATCCGCGCTTCGCCTGGCGCGGATTGCTGATCGACGTTTGCCGCCACTGGGAGCCGGTCGAGGTCATCAAGCGCAATCTCGACGCCATGTCCGCGGCGAAGATGAACGTGTTCCACTGGCATCTCAGCGAAGACCAAGGCTTTCGTGTGGAGAGCAAGAAATTTCCCAAGCTGCAAGGCATGGGATCGGACGGCAATTTCTACACGCAGGATCAGATTCGCGATGTTGTCGCCTACGCGCGCGATCGCGGCATTCGCGTGGTGCCTGAGTTCGACATGCCAGGACACGTCACGGCGTGGCTTGTGGGATATCCGGAAATGGCCGCCGCGCCGGGGCCATACGAAATCATCCGGAAGTTCGGTGTTTTCGATGGAACGTTCGATCCCACGCGCGACGAGGTCTACACATTCCTCGACGCGTTTCTCGGCGAGATGGCCGGCTTGTTTCCCGACGCGTACATGCATATCGGCGGCGACGAAAACAACGGCAAGCAGTGGTCGGCGAATCCCGCGATCGTGGAGTTTCGCAAGCAGCACAACCTGGCCGACAATCACGCGCTGCAAGCGTACTTCAATCGCCGATTGCTCGAGATTCTCACGCGTCACAACAAAAAGATGGTCGGATGGGATGAGATTTTCCATCCCGATTTGCCGAAGGACATCGTGATCCAGTCGTGGCGCGGCGCGAAATCGCTCGGCGACAGCGCGCAGCAAGGGTACATGGGAATTCTTTCCGCCGGATATTACCTCGACCACATCGATCCGGCGTCGGTGCACTACGCCGTCGATCCGCTGCCGCGCGATACCAAACTTAGCGCGGCGGACGCCGCGCACGTATTAGGCGGAGAAGCGTGCATGTGGGGCGAGCACGTGACGCCCGAGACGATTGATTCGCGCATTTGGCCGCGCACGGCGGCGATTGCGGAACGTTTGTGGTCGCCGCGCGAGGTGAACGACGCGGCGGACATGTATCGCCGTATGGATGCGTTCTCGGAATCGCTGGACGAATTCGGTTTGACGCATCGCAGCAGCCGCGACGCGATGTTGCGCCGGCTCGCGGGATCCGATGACATCGCCGCGCTACGCACGCTGGTCGACACGCTAAAGCCCGTGAATTTCGGAAGGCGCTCACGCACGCCGATTACGCAGCAAACGCCGCTCGAAGGACTCGTTGATGCGACACCGCCCGATAGTCCCGAAGGTCGCGCGATGGCCGCGCTCATCGAAGGGGGCCGTGCGCAGAACGCAAAGTTAGTCGCGCTCTTCAAGAAATGGCAGGCCGACGGCGCGAAACTCGCCGCGCTGTGCCAGGAAAAACCGGCGCTCGCTGACGCCGCGCCGCTGGCCGCGGAATTAGGCGAAATGGGACGCGTCGGACAAGGCGCGCTGAAGATTCTAGGCGGCGGGGCGGCGCCCGCCGGGTGGAAGGCGCAAGCGACTGCGTTGCTTGATCGCTCGGCGCAGCCGCACGCGCTCGTGGAATTCACGGTCGTGAAACCGATGCGCGATTTGGTCGCGAAGGCTTCGTCAAAGAAAAGGTAGTTTCAACACAGAGGGCACAGAGAACACAGAGACCACGGAGAAGAAAAGGTTTTCTCTGTGCTCTCTGTGTTATCCGTGCCCTCTGTGTTGAATGTGATTGTTTTTACCGCGGAATCCACTGCGGAAAAACGAACGCATAAAGCATCACCAGCACTGCGACCAAAACCGCCAGCGCGATGCTGTGCTTGATCACCGCGCGGAAGATCGCTGCTTCGTTGCCGTCTTGCTCCGTCGCGGCGCTGGCGACGACAATCGACTGCGCGTCGATCATTTTTCCCATCACGCCGCCGGCGGAATTCGCAGCACACATCAAGATCGGACTCAAACCAAGCTGCTCTGCCGTAACCTTCTGCAAATTACCGAACAGCGCGTTCGATCCCGCGTCGGTTCCGGTGAGTGCCACACCAAGCCATCCGAGCAGCGTGCCGAAAAAAGGGTACGCGAGACCGGTGCGGGTGAGACTTAAACCGAGAACCGTGTCCATGCCGGAGTAGCGCGTGACGAACGCCAGCGCCAGCATGAACGTGATCGCCGCGAGCGACGGCCCGAGTTGCCGCAGCGTTCGCGCGAAGATCTTGGCAAGCCGGCCGGGCGACAATCCAAGAAGCAGGCCGGCAACGGTTGCGGCAATCAGGATCGCGGTGCCCGCCAGCGCGAGAAAATTCAGATCCGCGATGGCCGGTTCCGGCGTGGGGCGCGGCGCGACCGGCGGAACGCGCATCACCAAGTTGTGCAGAGCCGGCATCGGTATTTTCAGGGCGTCAAACGTGAGATGTCGCGTGAGCCCCGGCAGGCTCACGGCGAGAATCCCGAGCGACGCGAAGAGGAACGGCGACCATCCTTTAAGTACCGCGATGGCGCCATGCCGCGCGCCGCCTACCGGGCGCTGGGAGCCGGGCACGCGCCACACTTTCAAAAACGCGACCATCGCCAGCAACGAAAACAAGGCCGCGACGATGTCCACCAGTCCGTTCTCCTGGAAATTCGACCAATAGAATTGCATTGCCGCAAACGATGCGCCGCTCACCGCGAGCGCGGGCCAAACTTCGCGCGTTTCCTTCCAACTGGTCATGCTGCGCACGAGCCACAGCGGGAGAATCGCGGAGATCGGCGGCAGCAACCGGCCGATCATCGCGCCGAGCGCGGGCTCCGGCAATCCCGTGACACCGCCGAGCGCGTGAATCGGATTTCCCGCCGATCCCCACGCGACCGGCGCGGTGTTCGCAAGCAAGCAAAGCGTCGCCGCTTGAAACGGCGGAAATCCCAAGCCGATAAGAAACGACCCCGCGATGGCCACGGGCGCACCGCCGCCGCCTGTGCCTTCGAGAAACGCGCCGAAGCAAAACGCAATGAGAATCACTTGCAGGCGGCGATCCGATGACAGCGCGGCGATCGATTCCTTCATCACTTGGAATTGCCCGCTGTCGACGGCGACGTGGTAGAGAAATATCGAGGCCACGATCACCCACGCGATCCGCAGAAACCCGAAGATGGCGCCAAGCGCGCACGCCGCGGCGGCCATCTGCGCGGGCAAGTGGAACACGGCGAGCGCCAACGTCAGCGCGACCGCAAATCCCGAGAACGCGGCGATCCAGACGCGTTGGCGAAGAATCACCAGAACGAAAAAAAGCGTGAGTACGGGAAGGGAAGAGACCAGCGTGGAGAGCGGCCACGCACCCAATGGATCGTAATTTTGCGCCCACGGCATGGCGATCATTCCGAGCGCAGCGAGATCATCGGGTCGACCCGCGCCGCGCGCCGCGCCGGAATGTAGCTGGCCGCGAACGCCACGCCGGCGAGCAGCAGCGTAACCGCCACGAACGTGACGCCGTCGGTCGGCGCGACGCCGAAGAGCAAGCCGCGCACCACGCGCGACAATGCCAGCGCACCGGCCAGGCCCGCGGCGATGCCGGCGGTGGTCACCGCAGCGCCTTGCCGCACCACAAATCCTAGGATGGCTCGCGGTGTCGCGCCAATCGCCATGCGAATCCCGATCTCACGCTCCGTCTGCGACACCATGTACGACATCACGCCGTATGTTCCAATCATGGCGAGCACCAACGCGAGCGACGCCGAGAGTCCGAGCAGCGTCATGGTGAAGCGCCGCCGCGCCAGCGACGTTTCCAGACGATGGTCGAGCGTCTGAATGTTATAAATCGGAGCCTCCACGCCCATGTCGCGGATCGCTTTCTTCACGGCGGTTGCCAGCGTGGCGGGGTCGGTTGTGCTGCGGATGACGATGGAGCGCGCGCCGCGGTACTGCGATTGCGGAAAGTACATCGCTAAGTGAGTATCGCCGTCGAGACCGTATTGCTTCACGTCGCCGACAACGCCGACCACGGTATCCCACGGCGCGGTGGAGTCGGCGCGGCCGCCGCGCGTGCGTTTGCCGATGGGATCTTGATTCGGCCACAGCAGCGCGGCGGTATGCTCGTCGACCAAGCAGACGCGCTGGCTGTCTTTCGTATCGTGCTCGTTGAAGAGGCGTCCTCGACGGAGCGGGATCTGCATGGTTTCGAGATAGCGTCCGTTGATGATGCGGATATCCACGATGAGAAAATTTTCGCCCGGCGGCGGGATGCGTCCTTCCACGGTACGCGGTCCCCACGAAAGCAAGTTGCTGAAAGGGAGCGCGGTCACGCCGCCCGACATTGTCACGCCCGGTAGGGCGTCAAGATGCGGCCAAAGGTCGTGGTTGAAATCTCCGCCCGGATAACTCACGTTGGCGAGATCGAACGACAGCACGTTGTGTGGATTGAATCCCGGCGAAACGCTTTGCAGCCGCGAAAAACTGCGGATCAGCAATCCCGCACCGACCAGAAGCATGAACGAAAGCGCGACTTCCGCTGCCACCAGCAGGCGGCGCAGACGGTTGCGTCCGCCTGCCACACTGCGTCCCGACTCCTTCAAGTTGGTTTGCAGGTCGAGGCGCGCCAATCGCCACGCGGGCGCGAGGCCAAACAGCAGGCCCGAGGCAATCGAGATGGCCGCGGTGAACGCCAGCACGCGTCCGTCGATCGTGATTTCGGCGAGGCGCGGCACACTCGCGGGGCTCATCAGGAAAATCAGTTTGAGCCCGGCGACAGCGAAGAGCACGCCGAGTACGCCTCCGGTAGCCGAGAGTGACAGGCTCTCTGTCAGCAATTGACGGACGATGCGCGCGCGATTCGCGCCCAGCGCCGCGCGGATGGCGATTTCTCGCTGCCGCGCTACGGCGCGCGAAAGCAGGAGGTTGGCAACGTTGGCGCACGCGATCAACAGCACGAAAGCCACCGAGGCCAGCAAGATCCACAGACCGAGGCGAACGTCGCCGACAACTTGATCGAGAAGCGGTACGACCACGAACGTCAGGGCGCTATTCTGCGGATAGAACTCAGGATGGTCGCGCATCAGGCTAGCGGTCAGCGTATTCATCGCACTTTGCGCCAGCGCGGCATCAACGCCGGGCGCGAGAGTGGCAATGATGTTGTAGTCCTCCCCGGTGCGAACGCCCGGCGCGGCGGCGGACGAAGGGAGACTCACCAAAATGTCCGGTTGGTCCGCGCCGCCGTAGAGTACCGGCAGCACTTCTTGCGGCAGCGTGAATGTGCCGGGCATCGCGCCTACGATGACAAACGTCTTCGAGTTCAACGTGAGCGTTTTTCCAATCACGTTCGGATCGAGAGCGAAGCGGCGCGCCCAAAATCCATGGGAGAGAATCACCACCGGCGAAGCGCCGGGCGCGTCGTCCTCGGCCAGAAACAAGCGTCCGCGCGCGGGAGTTCCGCCAAGCATCGGCAAAAGTCCGGACGACATGCGGACCGCCGCGATGCGTTCCGGTTCTCCCACGCCGGTCCAGTTGTATTGCGCGCCGATGGCCATGGCCATCTGGTCGAACACGCGGCTTTGGGATTCCACCTGCGATTTCACATCGAAATACTGTGCGGTGGAAAACCAATCGCGCTGGACATTCAATCCCGGCGAGCTGTTCCAGAGCAGGACGAGGCGGTCGGCGTTCTTGTATGGCAGCGGGCGAAGCAGCAGGGCATTCGCTACGCTGAAGATCGCGGTGTTCGCGCCGATGCCGATGGCCAGCGACAAGATGGCTGTGGTCGCAAGGCCCGCGTGATGGCGAAACGATCGGAAGGCATAGGCGAGATCCCCGCCCAACTGGCGTTCTAGCAGAGCCATGCGGCATTGTAGCGCAACAACGTATAATGCTCGGGTGAAATCTCGTATCCTCATTGCAACTCTGGCGCTGCTCGCTACCGTCGCGGACGCGCGCATTGTCAAACTCGTTGTCGAGAGCACGGAGTCGCCCGCGTTCAAGGGACAAGCCTTCGGCGCGGCGGGACAATACGAAACTTTGCGCGGACATTTCTACGGCGAACTCGACCCTCGCGATCCGCACAACGTGATCATCACCGATCTCGCGCTGGCTCCGCGCAACGCCCGCGGCATGGTGGAGTATTCGGGAACGTTCGCGATCTCGCGGCCCGTCGATATGTCGAAGTCGAGCGGCGTGCTGATGTATCACGTAGTGAATCGCGGTCGCGGCGACGTCGCAGGATCGGCCGACGGCCACATCAGCGTGGTCAGCGGATGGCAAGGCGATTTGCTCGGCGAAGGATTGCAAACGATCACGGTGCCGGCGGCGCATCTCGCCAACGGGGCGTCGATCACCGGGCCGGTGATCGAGCGCTTGATCAACTCGCCCGCCGGCGCGACGACGCTGGCGCTGAACTCGGCGCCGTACGTCGCGCTGACGTATCAACGGCCGGCAACCCTTGATATGTCCGCGGCGTCGCTGATGCGCCGGCCGTCTCAGCCGGCGCCGCAGGTGGCGGTGCCTTCCAGTGAGTGGGCATTTGCCGATTGCTCGACGACACCGTTTCCCGGTACGCCCGACGCGACGAAGATTTGCGTGAAAGGCGGCTTCGATCCGGCGTCGGAGTATGTGGTGCGCTATACGGCCAAAGATCCGCTGGTGCTGGGCATCGGTTTCGCTGCGACGCGCGACCTGAATTCGTTCCTGCGCTTCGCCGCGAAGGACGATCCGGGCACGCCGAATCCGCTAGCCGGAGAAATCAAGTGGGTGATCAGCGAAGGTGCGTCGCAATCGGGGAATTTCATACGCACGTTCATTCATCTCGGCTTCAATCAGGACGAATCCGGAAAAACCGTTTGGGATGGCGCGAATCCGCACGTCGCGGCGCGACTCTTAGCGATGAATTTGCGTTTCGCCGTGGCCAGCGGTGCGGCGGGAGTGAACGAGCCGGGCAGCGAGGGCGTCTTGTGGTGGGGCACGTACGAAGATCGCGCCCGGCATCGTCCGGCGGCGAGTTTGCTCGATCGCTGCATGGTCACAAAAACGTGTCCGAAGATCTTCGACACCTTCGGCGCTCTGGAAATGTGGTATCTGCGCGAGTCGCCGGATTTGGTCGGGACGGATGCGAAGCGCGACATCCCGCTGCCGCCGAATGTCCGGCGCTATTTTTTCCCCGGTACTTCGCACGGCGGCGGTCCCGGCGGATTCAGCGCGGCGACACCCGCGCCGCCACGCGGATGCACGCTGCCGGCGAATCCCAATCCCGAGAGCGACACAATGCGCGCGCTCAACGCAGCGCTCGTCGATTGGGTCACGAAAGGAACTGCGCCGCCGCCGAGCCGTTATCCCACACTCGCGGAAGGCCAACTCGCGCCCGCGACGCGCGCCGGAACCGGAATGCCGGCGATTCCCGGATTGCCGAATGTCGACGGCCTCGTGAATCTTGTTTACGACTACGATTACGGCCCCGAATTCAAAGGCGCCGATTTGTCCGGCGTGATTTCCATTGAGCCTCCCGCGATTCGCGGCACGCTTCCCACGCTGGTCCCCAAAGTCGACGCCGATGGTAATGATCTGGGCGGCGTTCCGTCGGTGTTGCGGCAAGTTCCGCTTGGAACGTATCTCGGTTGGAATGTTACGGCGTCGGGATTCGATCAGGGACGCATCTGCACGCTGAGCGGCGGCTACATTCCGTTCGCCAAGACGAAAGCGGAACGCGTCGCGGCCGGCGATCCGCGGCCGTCGCTCGAAGAACGATACAAAACGTACGAAGCGTACGTGGCCGCTGTGAGAGCGGCTGCGGAAAAAGCTGTGAGGGAGCGTTTCCTGCTGCCGCGTGACGCCGACCGTTTGATCGCCGCGGCGTCGGCGAGTGATGTGTTGAAGTAGGGCGCGTAGGGCGTCCTTCAGAATTTCGGCGCCGTCGCGCTACTGATACATCGGCGGAAAATATCCAGGACGCGCGCGCAACTTCAACCCGGGCACGTCCATTTCCACGCGGATCTTGCGGAATCTGCCGTCGATCGAGAGACTCGGCGGAACGTAGCGCAACGTGTACTGCATCTGCAATTCGCGCTGGATCAGGCTGAGCGCCTGCGCCAGATTCTCGGCGGTTTCGCTGGAATACTGGCCGCTGCCGACTTCATACACGGAATTCTGGCCGTCGATTTGGTGTTTCGAAAGATAGCCCGTGGCGTAATCGGCGGACGGCGGCTTTTTCCACGGATACACCACGCGACCGCCGGTTTCAGTGGCCAACCGTTGCAGCACTTTTTCGCCGTCGCCGTTGTATCCGTACGGCACCGTGGCGATGGAATAGACCGCCACGCTGGCGGCGCGCGCGGCGGCGATCGCTTCGTCGAGCGAATACTTGCTGGAATCGTCCTCGCCGTCGGTGATCAGCACGGCCACGCGATTCAGTCCGCCCGCTTCCATTTGTTTGCCCAGGCGCTCGCGGCACGCCACAACAATGGCGTCGTGCAGCGCGGTTCCGCCTCCGGCTTTCAGCTTGCGAACTTTCGACGTCAGCGTGTCGGCGTCGTTTGAAAAGTCGGTGAGGAATTCCTTAGTGAAATCGAAGCTCATCAGGAAAATGCGATTCTTGCTGTTCGCTTCCACGATGTTGTGAATGAAATCGTTCGCCGCCTCCTGCTGCTGCTTGAAATACAGGCGCACGCTGTTGCTGGTGTCGATCAGCAGACCCACGCGCAGAGGGACTTTCGTGAGCGACGAAAAGTAGGTGACGTCCACCTTTTGATTATCTTCGTAGACGGTGAAGTTTTCCTTCTTCAGGTCCGTCACCATGCGATCGTTCAGGTCGAGCACGGTGAACGGCACGTTCACTTCGGTTCGTCCCGAGGTGAAGGTGGGTTGCTCCTCGGGCTTGTTCGCCGGTTTGTCCTGCGGAGCTGCCGGCTTCACCTCCGCCGGTTTTTGTTGCGGCGGCGTTGCCGGCTGCTGTTGCTGGCGCAGCACCAATGCCATCACCAATGCGAAAGCCCAAGGCATCATATGGGACCATTCTAACAGACTCCACCTTCGGCTATGATGACTGCATATGAACAAGACCAAGCTATGGCTTGTCGCGTTCCTGACGGTTTCATCCCTTCTGGCAGCGCAACCCAAGCCCCCACAAAAGATCGCATTGCGCTGCGGCGCGCTGATCGATACAAAATCATCGCGCACCATTCCCAACGCCGTGATCGTGCTGGAAGGCGACCGCATTGTCGCGGCGGGCGCGGGCGTCGCGGCGCCGGAGGGCGCGCGAACGGTCGATCTCAGCCGTAAAACGTGCTTGCCGGGACTTATCGACAATCACACCCACGTGCTGTTGAACGGCGACATCACGGCCACCGATTACGACGAGCAATTACTGAAGGAATCGATTCCGCTGCGCGCGATTCGCGCCACGGCCAACGTGCGCACGGCGCTGATGAACGGCTTCACGACCATGCGCGACCTGGAAACCGAAGGCGCGATGTACGCCGACGTGGACATCAAGACCGCCATCGAGCACGGATACATTCCCGGTCCGCGGATGTTCGTGGCCACGCGCGCGCTCGCGCCCACGGGGATGTATCCGCTGTTGGGATATTCGTGGGAACTGAAAGTTCCCGAAGGCGTGCAGACGGTCGACGGCGCGGACAACATTCGCCGCGCGGTGCGCGAGCAAATCAAGTACGGCGCCGATTGGATCAAATACTATTCCGACCGCCGCTACTACGTGAACGACAAAGGTGCACTGCGCAGCATGGTGAATTTCACGCCGGAAGAAGCGAAGGCGATCGTCGATGAAGCGCATCGCTTGGGTCACAAAGTGGCCGCGCACGCCATTGGACGCGACGGCATTCAAGCGGCGCTCGATGCGGGCGTCGACACCATCGAACACGGCGACGGTCTCGACGAAGAATTGATCGACACGATGGTAAAGCGCGGCGTCTACTGGTGTCCCACGATTTACGTAGGCGTCTACGTGGCCGAAGGCCGCGCGGCGGCGGGCGCGCCGGTGTGGAAAACCATGATGGACCTCGAAGCGAAAGCGTTCGCGCTGGCCGTGAAAAAAGGTCTGAAGATTTCCTACGGCACCGACGCCGGCGGATTCGCTTGGTCGGAAGCGCAGGCACGCGACTTTACGTACATGGTGAAATACGGGCAAACGCCGATGCAGGCGATCCAGTCGGCGACCACGGTGGCGGCCGAGTTGCTGGGGATGCAAGACAAAATCGGCGCGGTGGAAGCGGGGAAGTTCGCGGACATCGTGGCCGTGGATAGCGATCCATTGCGCGACATCTCGGTGCTCGAGCACATGAAGTTCGTAATGAAGTCGGGCGTGATTTATCGCAACGAATAGACAACGCGATCGGCAGAGCGCGAGGAACGCTTGCCGCCTGAGTTCATGATTCCCGCAAGGCGCAGCCTTGCGAAAGTATTGACGGACACTTCGGAAAGGCAAAGCCTTTCCGCACAAAGAAGCGGCGGAGCCGCAAAGCGCCGTCTCGTCAAACTGACCCACCACTCGCCACAATCTTTGTTCTCGATGCCGGCGGCGAACGCTACAATGGACCCTTCTTCATGAAGAACATTTTCCTGATCATCTTTGCCGTCGCCGCGACCGCCGCGGCGATCGCAGCCGTCGCCGTCGCGCCCGTTGCCGTGGGCGAAGTGGCGCGATGGCTGGCCATCGCCGCGCTCACCGGATTCGCGGTTCAGCGCCGGTCGCTGACGCCGTGGATCGCCGTGGCCATGCTGGCCGGCGCGGAGGTGGGCCACGACTTTCCAGGATCCGCGGAAAGCCTGCGCACACTCAGCCAAATATTCCTGCGTCTGATCAAAACGGTGATCGGCCCGCTGGTGTTCGCCACGCTGGTGGTCGGCATCGCCGGGCACGCCAGTTTGAAACAAGTGGGACGCATGGGCATCAAGGCGATCGTCTACTTCGAAGCGGTCACGACGATCGCGCTGTTCATCGGACTCGCCGCGATCAACATCAGCAAGGCGGGCGTGGGCGTGAAGGCGCCGGCATCGACGGAGCAATTGACGGCGGTGAAGAAGACGCCGTCGGAAATCATCCTGCACGCGTTTCCGGAAAACATCGCGAAATCGGTGGCGGACAACGAAGTGTTGCAGATTGTCGTGTTCAGCGTTATTTTCGCGATCGGCTTGGGGATGCTCAGCGAAGAGAAGCGCGCTCCGATGCTGAAGTTTTGCGAAAGCCTTTCGGAAGTGATGTTCAAGTTCACCAACATCGTGATGCTCACCGCGCCGGTCGGCGTCTTCGGCGCGATCGCCTACACCGTCGGCAAGATGGGTTTGGGCGTGCTCACGAATTTGTTCCAACTCCTCGCGACGCTTTACGTGGCTTTGCTGATATTCCTCGGCTGCGTGCTCTGGCCGATCGCGAAATTCTCCGGCGTGCCGCTCCGCAAATTTCTGGCGGCGATCGCCGAGCCGGTGACGATCGCCTTCGGCACGGCGAGTTCCGAGGCCGCGCTGCCGCTGGCGATGGAGAATCTCGAAGCGATGGGCGTTCCGCGCGAAGTAGTCGCGTTTGTGATGCCGACCGGCTACAGTTTTAATCTCGATGGAACGTCATTGTATTTGTCGCTGGCGTCAGTCTTCGTCGCACAGGCCGCCGGCATTCACATGACGTTCGGCGAGCAGTTGCTGATGTGCGTTACGCTGATGCTGACGAGCAAAGGCGTGGCCGGTGTCGCGCGCGCGGCGCTGGTGATTCTGCTGGGCACCGCGGCGTCATTCCATCTGCCGGTCGAGCCGATTTTCCTGATCCTCGGCATCGACCAGTTGATGGACATGGCGCGCACGTCGGTGAACGTGATCGGAAATTGCTTGGCGACGGTGGTGATTGCGCGGTGGGAAGGGCATCGCGTGGAATAAAGCGCGGCCTTCCGAGGTTATAATGGACGAAGTGCATCTCGCGCGGCGCAACATGCAGGCCGCGACCGTGTTTGAGGAGGTATCATGCGCGGAAAATTCGTCGCCATGCTTTTCGCCGCTCTGGCGGTTGCGGTGCTGGCCGTTCCCGCGAGCGTGTCCGCCGCATTTTTGAATTTCAAAGGTGACGCCATTGCAATCGCCACGGACAAACTGGCGCTCGAAACCGCGGACGGCAGCATCCTCACGCTACGCACCAGCACCACAAGCCGTTTTCTCGAAAAAGGCAAGCCCATCAAGCTAGGTCAATTGCGCGAAGGCGATCACCTCGACGTCGACGTGGTGCAGGACCCTAAGGGCGGGTTTGTGATTGTGGAAGCGAGGCTCACCACGCGCACTACGGTGGACGATGGCGCACCGCCGAGACTCTCGCGCCGTCCAGCGGGATCGCCGGCGCCGGCCGCGTCCAGTTCCACCGCGCCGCGCGCGGAAGTGCCTCTCCGCGAATCGGGCACAATGCCGCCCAGCGCTGCGCCCGCGTCGCCGGCTGCTGCGCCTGAGCGCTCAAGAACGTCCGACGAAGGAATCCCGCGCACACTCTCGATTCCCGATCGCACCGGCATGGCTGATCCCGGCGGAGAAGCGCACCGCACGAATCTTGATCCGAAGTCCGAACTGGTTGAACGCGCGCGCTATCGCGCCGCGGAGTTTTCGGAGAAATTGCCGAACTACGTGTGCACGCAGCTCACCACGCGCTACATCAGTCAAGCGCGGCCGGTGAATTGGCAGGCGCAGGACACTGTTTCGGCGACCGTCATCTACGAAGACGGCAAAGAGCAATACAAGAACATTGCCATCAACGGCCGGCTGGCCGAAAAACAGAAGATGGATCAAATCGGCGGTAATACGTCGAGCGGCGAGTTCGGCACGATCTTGCTGAACCTCTTCCATCCGTCGACGGACGCGAATTTCCGATGGGTCCGCGAAGCCGTGACTTCGCGCATGACCACGGCGGTCTACGATTTTTCGGTGACCCAGCCGCATTCCGCCTGGGAAATCTCGATGAACGCGTCGAAGGTGTTGCCCGCCTATACCGGCACGGTGTGGATCGATACCAATACCGCGCGCGTGATGCGCATCGAAATGGAAGCGCATCCGGTGGACTTCCCCATCGACATGATTCAAACCGCCGTCGACTACGACTTCGTAAACTTGGGGACGGAGCGCTACTTGCTCCCGACGCGCTCCGAGTCGATCAGTTGCGAGCGCGGCAGCATTATCTGCTCGCGCAACGTCATCGATTTCCGGAATTATCACAAGTACACGGGCGAATCGAAGATCATATTTGAGAATCCACAGTAGTAGAATGGGCCGAATGCGCCGACTTGTCCCGGTTCTTGTCCTCCTGTGCGCGGTAGGTGTGTCCGCGCAAACTCTCGAACGCCTGCAGTCGCAATTCGAAAAACCTCCCGACGACGCGCGCATCATGATGCGCTGGTGGTGGTTCGGGCCGGCGATGGAGAATCGCGAACTCGAGCGCGAGATGCGCGTGATGAAAGACGCAGGCATCGGCGGATTCGAAGTGCAGGCCACGTATCCGCTCGTGCTCGACGGCGCGGATGTGAAGAACTTTGGGTTCCTGTCGCCCGAACATCTCAACTCGCTGCACTTCGCGGCGGACACCGCGAAATCGCTGGGACTCCGCATGGACCTGACGCTCGGCAGCGGATGGCCGTACGGTGGTCCGCACATTTCGCCGAGTCTGGCGTCAGGGAAACTACGCGTGGATCGCGTGAAGGCGGCAGCCAACGCGTCGAGCGTCGCTGTGCCGAAAATCGCCGCCGATGCGGAATCGCTGATCGCTGTGTTCGATGCGGATGGCAAGGAAATCCCGGCGGCCGCAATATCCGCCGGCATTCTGCGCGTACCCGCGTCGGCGACGGAACGCGAAAACACGTTCTTCATTGCCAGCCGTACCCGCCAACAAGTGAAGAGGCCGGCCGTGGGCGCCGAAGGTCCCGTGCTCGATCACTACAGCCGCGCGGCGCTCGACCGTCACCTGAGTTCGGTCGGCGACAAGATGCTCGCGGCGATTGGTCTCAACGCGCCATACGCGATCTTTTGCGACAGCTTGGAAGTTTACGGCGCCGATTGGACCAGCGATATTCCCGCGGAGTTTCAGAAGCGCCGCGGCTACGACATTCGTCCGTATCTCCCGAAACTCGCGACTGCGGGCGGGGGATTGTCGGTCGCCGACGATGTGCTGGCGGTGCGCGACGATTGGGGACAAACGCTTACCGAATTGCTCGACGATCACTTCTTCGCGCCCTTGCGCCAATGGGCCGCCGCGCATCACACTAAGCTGCGCGCCCAGGCGTACGGCACGCCGCCCGCGGCGATTTCTACTGGCGCGCAACTCGATTTGCCGGAGGGCGAAGGCGTGCAGTGGAAAACGCTCTCGCAACTTCGCTACGCTACGTCGATGGCGCACGTTTTCGGCCACAACGTGGCGTCGTCGGAAACGTGGACGTGGCTGCACTCGCCGGTTTTTCGCGCCACGCCGCTGGACATGAAGGCGGAAGCGGATCTGCACTTCTTGCAGGGCGTGAATCAACTGGTCGGTCACGGATGGCCCTACACGCCGCCGTCGATCGAATATCCCGGATGGCGATTTTACGCGTCCGCGGCATTCGGTGAAAAAAACCCTTGGTGGATCGCGATGCCGGACATCGCGGCGTACTGCCAGCGCGTGAGTTTCATGCTGCGCCAGGGGCGTCCGGTGAACGATGTAGCGATCTACGTGCCGAATCACGACGCATGGTCGCGATTCTCGCTCGGCCGCGTGGACTTGCGCGCGACGGCCGCGGAACTGATTGGTCCCGACGTCGTGCGCACGGTGCTCGAGACCGGCTACAATCCCGATTTCGTCGACGACGGCGTTGTGCAATCCGCGAAGCTCGAAGGACACGAACTGCGCGCGGGTAACGGAGTCTATAGCGTAATCGTGCTGCCGGGCGTGGAGCGGATTCCCACGGCCACGATTCGCAAGCTCGAGGAATTCACGCGCGCTGGCGGCACGGTGATCTTCACGCGGCGCACGCCGGACAAGGCGCCGGGCTTGAAAGCGACTTCGGGGGATCACGAAACCGTTCAGACCATAGTTAAGAAGATGCGCGCGGCGGGGCTTCCATCGCTCATGGCGGACGACGAACGCGACGGATTGGCCGACGCGTTGATGCATCGTGCTCTCCGCGACGCCTTCTTTGCTCCGGATCTCTCGGATATAGGATTTGTGCACCGCCATTTGGAATCGGCGGGAAGCGCCACGGAGATCTACTTCGTCGCCAACACGGGTAATCGCATGCGTGCGTTCCCCATGGAGTTTCGCGGAACCGGCACGCCGGCGCAAATCTGGAATCCGTTGACGGGGCGCGTCGAGGCGGCGCGCGTGGAGCCCGGCGATAACGGAATGCGCAGCGTGGTGATGAATCTGGAGCCGTACGGGTCGCGTTTCGTGATTTTTTCAAAGCAGATTGTCGCGCGCCCTGATGCTGTGGTCGCGGCGGTTCCTTCGCCGGTCACTCTTTCCGGCGACTGGAGCGTTCGATTCGAAGACGCGGCCGAACCGAATCGTTCGCCTTCGCCGGAAACTTTCGCGACACTTCACTCACTCACCGACGATTCGGCGACGCGCAACTTCTCGGGCGTGGCCATCTACGAAAAAACGCTGAACATTTCCGGCGAGTGGCTGAAACCCGGCGTCGCCCCCACGCTGACGCTCGGCGAAGGACGCGCCGCCGCGCGCACGCCGGGGATGGGATATCAAGCGCAATACGAAGGTCCGGTTCGCGAAGCGGCGGTGGTGTTCGTAAACGGCAAACGCGCGGGATCGGCATGGTGTCCGCCGTACGAAGTCGATCTCACCGGGTTGCTTCACGCCGGCGAAAACAAACTGGAGATTCGAGTGGGAAATCTTGCCGTGAACTTCATGGCCGGGCAAAAACGCCCCGACTATTCGGCGCTGAATCAACGCTACGGCGAACGCTTCAGGCTCAGGACATCGACAAGATCCAGCCGGTAACGGCGGGCCTGCTGGGACCGGTGCAACTTGTAGTGCGCCGCGCCGCGGCCCGTTAACCGCGCCGCGGCCAGTTAACAAAGCCGCACGGTGCGCGTCATAATAGTAAGCATGCGTGTCTTTTTCCTCGCCGTGTGTTCTGTTGCGCTGGCGTCGGCGCAGCCCGCGATCAACGTGAGTCAAGTCACGCACAACGGGAAGTCGGGCGATGGCGCGGCGCTCTCTCGCGACGGTAAATGGCTGGCCTACGTGCGCGACGACGGCGACGCCAAACACTCGTTGTGGCTTCACGAAGTAGCCGTCGGCCAGGACCGCAAGATCGCCGACAAGTTGTGGCTGGAACGCCCGGTTTTCTCACCCGACGCAAAATCCATATGGGCCTTGGTGCAAATGCGCCCCGGGTTTTACAACTTGAATCATTGGAGCGTCGCGGACGGTGTGGCGAAGGTCGCGGCGCAAGACGTGGACACCGCCATTACGTTTTCGCCGGACGGCAAGACCGTGGCTTTCATCCGTTGGGCGCAGGACGCGCCGTCGCGCTTGCTACTGCTACCGGCCGCCGGCGGCAATGCGCGCGAGTTGCTCACGTTCAAGCGACGCCCCGGAGCCGTCGCGTGGTCGCCGGACGGCAAGGAGATCGCCGTGCCGGTGCGCGAGGACGATTTGAGCCGCATCCGTTTTATCTCGGTGGCGAAAGGAACGACGCGCGAGATCCGCACGCCCGGCGTGGTCGACGCATTGGTGTGGACCGGCATGGCGTTATTCGCCACCATGCACAAAGCGGACGGTCCCGGTCCGTCGCAAGTGTGGATGTGCGCGATGCCCGCGGGCGCGTGGAAGCAGGTCACCAACGACGACGGCGGCTACCAGAGGCGAGTGCTCAGCGCATCGGCGGACGGATCGCTTCTGGCAGCGGCGCGTCTGGTGAAATTCCAGACGGGTCTCGAAGATTTGGCTGCGTGGTTTGGAAATAAGGACGGCGGGCCGCGAACGAATCCCGACGTTGTATTGATTCGACCAGGGAAGAATTAAGCGCCGTTGCGCAAACTCGATTGCCGCGCCACCAGCTTCGGTTCCATGAACAAATACACCGGGGCCAGCGGCTTATCCGCCAAAATGCATTGCGCCAGCATCTCCGCGGCTTTCTCTCCCGTGAGCAGACTGCTTTGATCCACTGTGGTGAGCGGCACGCGCAATTG
This sequence comes from Terriglobia bacterium, assembly GCA_021325275.1. Taxonomy (GTDB): domain Bacteria; phylum Acidobacteriota; class Terriglobia; order JAJPHL01; family JAJPHL01; genus JAJPHL01. The sequence continues at coordinate 59,665 of JAJPHL010000075.1, forward strand.
ATCGGAGTAGTGAACGTTGCCCGCTCCCACCACCGCGACGTCGTCAGGCACGCGCAGCCCCGCTTCCAAAATCGCTTGGATCGCGCCCGCCGCCACCGGGTCGTTAAAGCAAAAGACACCGTCGGGGCGTTTCTTCAACTGCAACAGTTGCTGCATCGCCACATAGCCGCGCTCATCGCCGTGATCGCCGCGCACGATGTACTCGGCCGGACTCGCCAGGCCCGCCTTGTGAAGCGCGTTGCGATAGCCTTGTAATCGCAAATTTCCGGTGGAAATCGCTGGTCCTCGGATGTGCGCAATCCGCCGGCAGCCTCGTTCGATCAAGTGACTGGTAGCCAGTTCGCCGATCGCTTCATTCTTCACGCCGACGAAATGCGCGTCCACGCCCGGAGGTACGCGATCGATCAGAACGTAAGGCACTTTCCGCGCGCGCATGCTTTGAAACAACTCGCTGCGTCCGCTGGTTTGCGCCGACGCGATGATCAAGCCGTCCACGGCGCGGGCCAAGAGAAGTTGAATCTGTTCTTCCTCGCGCTCGGCGTTTTCCTCGGAATTCGAAATTACGATCTGATAGCCGAGCGGCTGAAATTTCTGGGTGACTCCCTTGGCGACTTCCGCGAAAAACGAATGCATCATGTCGGGAATCACCAGTCCCACCATGTGGGTGCGCCGCGTGACCAGACTTCGCGCGATCCAATTCGGCTGATAGCCGAGTTTGCGGGCGCGCGCCAGCACGCGTTCGCGAGTTTGTTCGCTGATGTCGGTATGATTCCGCAGGGCCTTCGATACGGTCATCACCGAGACGCCCAGATCGTGGGCGATGTCCTTCATGCGTACGGTCAAGGGGGATCTCCTTCCGGTAAAGTTACCGCTAAAGACGCCTGCTGTCAACGGAAAAAGTACGCGCGGAGATTTGCGTTGCGGCGCGTGAAATGGATACAATGGGCGTCAGCTACCATGGAGGCGAATGAATGAAGATCCGCGTAGTTTGTGCCGCTATCTTGCTGACGATTGTCGCCGCGCTGGCCGCGGCGCAACAAAACACTCCCGATCCCGAGCACGAGAAACGAATCGCTTGGTGGCGCGAAGCGCGCTTCGGCATGTTCATTCACTGGGGTGTCTACGCCGTGCCCGCCGGCCAGTGGAAAGGCCGGCCCGTGCCGGGCCTTGGCGAGTGGATCATGAATCGCGCGCGCATTCCGGTGAAGGAATATGAACAACTGCCCAAGCAGTTCGATCCCGAAAAGTTTGACGCCGACGCGTGGGTGAAAGTCGCAAAAGACGCCGGCATGAAGTACATCGTGATCACCTCGAAGCATCACGACGGCTTCGCGATGTACGGATCGAAGGTCAGTTCGTACAACATTGTCGACGCCACGCCGTTCAAGCGCGATCCCCTGAAGGAATTGGCGGCGGCGTGCCAGCGCGCTGGCATCAAACTGGGTTTCTACTATTCGCAAACGCAGGATTGGCACGAGTACAACGCCGAGGGCAACGTCTGGGATTGGCCGGAGCCCGACCCGAAAAAAGATTTCGCAAAGTATTTCGAAGCCAAGTGCAAGCCGCAAGTGAAGGAAATTCTCACCGGCTACGGACCGCTCGCGGAAATCTGGTTCGACACGCCGCGCAACATCAGCCGCGCCATGAGTCTTGAACTGGTCGACATGGTGCACAAGCTGAATCCGGAATGTCTGGTCGACGGGCGCGTCGGCAACGGCGTTGGCGACTACGAGTCGGCGGGCGACAATCAGATCAGCGCGGGGAACATGCGCCGCGACTGGGAAACGCCGGTGACGCTGAACGACACGTGGGGATTCAAGAAGGACGACAACAACTGGAAGTCGGCGGCGGTGCTGGTGCGGCAATTGGCGCAAGTGGCGGGCCGCAACGGAAATTACTTGTTGAACGTGGGGCCCACGGCGGAGGGAATCATCCCGCAACCGAGCGTGGAGCGTCTGGCGGAAGTGGGGCAGTGGATGAAAGTGAACGGCGAATCGATTTATGGCACGCAGGGCAGTCCGTTTGCCTACGACTTTCCGTGGGGCGCGGTGACGATGAAGCCCGGCAAACTGTACCTGCACATTTTCCAGTGGCCCAGCGACGGCGGTTTTTCCATCGCCGGCATCAAGTCGAAAGTGAAGAAAGCATATTTGCTCGCCGAGCCGGCCAAACCGCTCTTCATCCGGCAGGACAATATCGCGCGCACCGACCAATATTCCTTTACCGCGCGACTTCCGAAAGACGCGCCCGATGCGAAGGACTCCGTGCTGGTGCTCGACGTCGATGCGTCGTCGCCGGACATTCTCCCCGGAATCCTGCAGCAAGCCGACGGCAGCGTGACGCTGCCCGCGCATCTCGGCGGCATTCACACCGATTCCGGACGCGCGCCGCAAATGCGCCTTGATAGTCGCGGCGTGGCGACGGGTTGGACGCATACCGGCGAATGGATGAATTGGGAATTTCGCAGCGCGCCCGGACGTTTCAACGTGGTGGTGATCACGTCGCAAACGAAAAACGGCGCCGACTGGGAAGGCGGCCATCAAATCGCGCTCGACGTGGATGGACGCAAGGTGGAGGGAACCATCACCGACGACAATCACGTGGAGAATCCCAGCAATCCTTACTGGCCGTATGTGGAATCGCGCATCGGCATGGTGGATTTGCCGCAGGCGGCGCTGCACGTGTTGTCGCTGAGGCCCGTGAAAATTGAAGCGGCGAAAAACTTGGGGATCACGCTGGTGTCGGTGAAACTGGTCCCGCAAGGGCGCTAGGCGCATCCGCGCTTAATCGTCAGAGCGCATTTCGCGCTAATATTATAGGGTACGAGTAGGGAGGTCCTCGGTATGCGAAGGCCAGAGCGAGTGCTCGTCGTCTGCGCGGGAAATACTTGTCGGAGCGCAATGGCGGAAGGAATCATCCGGCGGCTTTCCGGGGGCCGAGTCCACGTAGAAAGCGCTGGACTTGAGGCTGCCGATGGAATGCCAGCAACTGTACACGCCGTGAGAGTCATGTCTGAGAGGGGCTCGGATATCAGCCGGCATCGTTCGCGTCCGATGGAATCCGTCGATTTGTCGGGATTTGACTTTATCTTGGCGATGCAACCTTCGATCGCTGCTGAGCTCGAAGACCGAGGAATCGCGGCTTCGAGGATTCAAACCTTGGACGTCGACGATCCCTATGGCAAGGACATCGAAGAATATCGAGACGTAGCCGCGAAAATTGAACGTGCCGTTCATCGACTGCTGCCGAGTTTCCGAACCGCGGCGTGAATCCATGACAGATCGCGAGTATCTCAACGATGGGATACGCCGGGTCCAAGCCGGAGACGTCAAGGGCTCCCATGCGGCGGGGGTCTTCGGTCGATGCGCAGCGGATTTTGAGACTGCCATTAGAGCTTGGTTCACCGTTTTGCTAGCCGAATGCGACTTGGGCTACGACAAGGAGCTCCGGGCACACTGCAAGGATGTGGAACTTCACAAAGCGACTCTGGGAAACCTGATTGCGGGCATTCGGCGGGTTGGTGAGCTAAAGAAGGGCGCTCTCGAGACCCGTGTCGGATCGAGCGATGTCACCACGTTGCTTCACACGCTGGAAAGCGTGAATCGGGAATGGATTCGGGTTAAGCACAAGGGCGAGGAACTGAGTGATCTGTTAGTCCTCGCTCAAATGAAGTCAATGGCAAGAGTACTGGACAGCCTTTCAATTGAGCCCCGTCGAAGGGACTCCATACGTTAAAGGGTTGACGAGCCCCCTCCGGCCGGACATATCTAACTACTGCCGATCAAGACGCCCGTTGCGAACACCAGCAATCCGCCGATGACAACTTGCAGCACGGCAGGAATCGGCGGTGTGCCCATGAACTTGTGCCGGATTGTGGCGATGATTCCAAGTTCCACGAGCACGACCGAGACGGCCACCGCGGTCGCGGTACGGAAATCGTGGATCAAGTACGGCAGCGTGTGACCGATGCCGCCCAGCGTGGTCATGATGCCGCACACCAAGCCGCGCAGCAACGGGCGGCCGCGTCCGGTGAGCGCGCCGTCGTCGGACAAGGCTTCCGCGAAACCCATGCTGATCCCCGCGCCGAGTGATGCCGCGAGTCCCACGGCGAGCGCGTCCCAACTGCTGTGTGTGGCGAAGGCCGCCGCGAACAGAGGTGCGAGCGTGGAGACGGAGCCGTCCATCAATCCCGCAAGTCCCGGCTGGACCACTTGCAACAGGAAAAGCCGGCGGCTTGCTTCGGCTTCCTGCTGCATCGCTGGTTGATCGAGCTTTTGCGCCGTCAAGTCTTCGGCGCGATGCGCGTGAGAAATTTCTTCCTCCGCCAGATCGTTCAACAACTGGCGAATGCTGGCATCCTGCGAGCGCTCCGCCGCACTGAGATAGAAGCGCCGCATCTCCGCTTCCGCCGTGCTCGACGCGGTGCGAATCTTGTCGAGGTCGAGCGGTTCTTGCAGCCAGATCGGTTCCTGGTGGATCAGGCCTTTGACGTCTTGCCGGCGTACCAGCGGAATGTGTTCGCCGAATTTTTTGCGATACAGTTCGATCAGCCGGCGGCGATGTCCCGCTTCTTCTTCCTGCATGCCCTGGAAGACGGCGGCCGACGCCGGGAAATCCTTGCGCAGTCCCTCGACGTAATCGGCGTAGACGCGTTCATGTTCTTCTTCGAGCGTGATGGCGAGCGCGAGCACTTCTTTTTCATTGAGGCTGTCGAACGTTCGCATCGAATCATTTTATGCTGAAACGGCCACGGCTCCATCGTGGAGCCTCAACGTTTCTCCCGACAGGGCGCTGATGCGCGCGCCCGGCAACACGATGCCGCTCAAGTTCAGTGGATCGGCGGCGGAAATGTTCGCCGTTTCGGACGCCGTGTCGCGGCGAACCGCGCGCAACAAGTCCACCGCTTCCGGCATCGCATATTGCTCGCCCACAGGACCCGAGACGAACCGGCCGCCGCGAATTTCGCCGCGCGCTTCCATGCGCCGCAACTCCACGAGCAAATCGCGCCACGGCGGCGCGAGCGTCTCGCGCGCCAGCAAGTCGCGGAACAGCACGCCCCAGCGGCGCAAGAGTTGTCGCGCGAAATTCTCCGCCGACGGCGCGGGATTTTCCACGGCGAGCAGCGACCAACGTCCAGCGGCATGACGCGGACGCGCGGATTTGCCGCGACCTTCGCCGCGTCGCCGCTTGGGATCGACAAGCGCGCGCAAGTTTTCGAAACCGTCGGCGGTCACCAGTCCCGCGGCGGTCAATTCCCACAGCGCGTCTTCCACTTCGCTCGCCAAACGGCCCGAGCCGCGCTGCAGTTCGCCAAAAAACGATGCGCCGCGGCGCTGTAATTCGGCGAGTACTTCCTGAGCCTGATGCGAAAGCAGCGGCAACCGCGCGTCGCGCGGCGGCAGCAGCCACGCGGCGTCTTCGCGCAAGAAAATCGAGAGCGGCGCAATACGCGTGGGGCGCACGCGCCGCAGGGTGGGACTGTCGCTACTCTCCGAACTTCGCGGCGCCAGGCGTCCCCACGCCACTTCGCCCGACAAACACAAGCGGTCGAGATCTTCCGGCTGGTATTTGGCCATGCGCCGCGGCAGAATTTCCGTTTCCCACGCGGCCGCCGAGATTTCGTAGCCCTGAAGCTGGCGGATCATCGCGAACAATCCTTCGACGCCATGCAGCCGCGTGCCCGTCGCGAGGTGTTGCCAACGACAGAGGAAGCGCATGAATTGCGCCGAACTCACCGGCTCGATCTCGCGCCGCAAGCGGCCGAGCGTCAGGCGATGAATGCGCGCCAGCAAGCGCCGATTGCACCATTCCGTTTCTGAATCCGTTGCGCTGCCCGGCGTGAATCGTCCGCGCAGAATTTCGCCTGATCCCTCGAGACGCGCCAGTGCGGCATCGGCCAGCCACTGTGGCAGGGCAAGCTTGGCGGCCATCTCGGTGGCGCGCACGGGACCGGAGAGCTCCAGCCATCCGCGCATCACTACGGTCGCGCATTCTTCCTGACTCTCCGGGATCGCTTGCGCGATCGCCGCGATTTTTGGCGTCATCGAGGCATCGGAGTAGAGCGCGCGCGCCAGATCCAAGCGTTCCGCGGCGACCCAGAACGCCGCGCCGTTCCCTGACATCGTTGTCGCGCGCCGCGACGCTTCGAGCGCGCCGTAGAACGCTTGCCACTCGGCCGTGCACGGCAAAACACCGAGGGTCAGCAAAGCGTCGTGCAATTCGTCGGCGTCGCGCACAGCGGGCCAGGCTTGCTCACGGACCTCAGCGATCGCGGCCGCGTCGAGTTGGCCGATTTCGCCCGTGGCCGACGGCAGGGTCTTGCGCAATTCCACGGCTCGGGCGCGGCGTTCCTCAAGCGGCGCGTCGTCGAGAAACGCGTAGGGATTCGAATTCAAAATCTCGTGCGAAAACGGCGACGCTTCTTTCGTGTCGATCGCCACCGTACGGATTTCGCCCGCGTGAATCTTGCGAATGATTTCGCGCAGGGAGTCCAGATCCATCGCTTCGTGCAGACAATTCGAAATCGTCTCGTTCACCAGCGGATGATCGGGAATCTTCGGCTCACCGGTAAGATTTTCCGGGCACGCGGCTTGATCGGGGAAAACGGCAGCGAGCAAATCGTCGGAGCGCATCCGCTGGATCGGCGGCGGCGTTTTGCGTCCGCCCGAAAATCGCAGCACGGCGAGCGCGCGCGACGCGTTCCAGCGCCAGCGCGCTTGGAACATCGGCGACGCCAGTAGAGCTTGCGAGAGCGTGTGTTCCAGCGTCTCCGCCTTCAGGAATTGATAAATCACTTCCAGCGGAAACGCGTGCTGCTCGCTGAGCGAAATCAGCAGACCGTTGTCAGTGGCCGCCGCCTGCAATTCGAAATTGAAGTTGCGGCAAAACTTTTTGCGCAGCGCCAGTCCCCAAGCGCGCGTGATCCGCGCGCCGAATGGCGCGTGGACAATTAACTGCATGCCGCCGGCTTCGTCGAAGAATCGTTCGGCGACGACGGTATCGAACGTGGGTAGCGCTCCGAGTGCGTCGCGACCCGCGCGAACATACGCCGCCGCTTGCTCGGCGCCGCGACGCTCCAGCCCGCATTCGTTTTCGAGTAGCGCGACAGGATCAGCCGCGTTCACAACCGCTTCGCGGAGTCGCGAGACTTCTTGCGAGAGTTCGAACGTTCGACCAGGGGCTTCGCCATTCCAGAAAGGAATGCTCGGTGTGGCGCCGGGCGCGGGATCCACGCGCACGCGTCCCGCTTCCACGCGGCGAATCTTCCATGACGTTGTTCCCAGCATGAAAACGTCGCCGACCGCCGCTTCCACCGCGAAATCCTCGTCGACCGTTCCCACCGTCACGCCTTCCGGTTCCGCGACCACTTGATAATTCGCGTTGTCGGGAATCGCGCCGCCGCTGGTGACCGCCGCGAGTCGCGCCCCGCGCCGTCCTTTGATGCGATTGTTCACTTGGTCGCGATGCAGATACGTCCCGCTGCGTCCGCGCTGTGTGGCGATTCCTTCGGAAAGCATTTCAATGACCGCATCGAAATCCGCGCGTTTCAGGGAAGCGTACGAATGGCAGCCTCGCACCAAATCAAAGAGCTCATCCTCGGCCCATTCGTCGCAGGCCGACGCGGCGACAATCTGTTGCGCGAGCACGTCGAGCGGGGGCCGGGGAATACGGATGCGGTCGAGTTCGCCGGAGCGAATTGCACGGACGAGCGCGGCATTCTCGATGAGATCGTCGCGTGTGGTTGCGAAAAATCGTCCCTTGGGCACCGCACCGACCCAGTGGCCGGAGCGTCCCACGCGTTGAAGTGCGACAGCAATCGACCGCGGCGTGCCGATCTGGCAGACCAAATCGACGGTTCCGATATCGATGCCCAGTTCGAGCGAAGCCGTCGCGACGACGGCACGCAGTTCACCTTTCTTCAAACGCTCCTCGGCCGTCAACCGAAGCTTGCGTGAAAGGGACCCGTGATGCGGCAGCACGGCGTCGTGACCGATGCGCTCACCGAGATGGTGAGCTACACGTTCAGAGAGCCGCCGCGTGTTGACGAACACGAGCGTAGTGCGATGTTCGCGGATCAATTCGGCGAGGCGATCGTAAACTTCGCCCCACATTTCCGTTGACGCCACGGGACCAAGTTCGTCACGCGGCACTTCCACGTTCAGTTCCATCGCGCGGCGATGGCCCACTTGCACGATCCTCGTGTCGCGGCCGATGAATTGCGCGACGTCCTCGATGGGCTTGACCGTCGCCGAGAGTCCCACGCGCTGCGGGCGCGGCAGGCCGTTCGATAGCACCAGCGAATCGAGGCGCGCCAGCGACAGCGCCAAGTGCGAACCGCGTTTGTCGCCGGCCACTGCGTGGATCTCGTCGAGGATCACCGTGCGGATCGTGGACAGCATCTTGCGTCCGCGCTCGGTGGTGATGAGGATGAAAAAAGATTCCGGCGTCGTCACCAACACGTGCGGCGGGTCCTTCAACATCCGTTGGCGTTCCCACTGCGGCGTGTCGCCGGTGCGCACGGCGGCGCGAATCGGCGGCAACTCTGCGCCCGCGCAAATCTCGCCCAGCGGCACTTCGAGATTCTTGTGAATATCGTTGGAAAGCGCCTTGAGCGGCGAAATGTACAAGACACTCGAGCGATCGTCCAGCAATCCGGCGCGCGCTTGCTTGACCAATTCGTCGAGACAAATCAAAAACGCCGCCAGCGTTTTGCCGGAACCGGTGGGCGCGGAGATCAGTACGTCGCGGCCTTCGCGGATCAGAGGCCAGCCTTGAACTTGTGGTTCCGTCGCGTCGGAAAAACGGCGCTCGAACCATGAGGCGACAAGGGGATCAAAGCCTGCGAGGGCGCTCATGAGCTCATTATCTCCCCGCCGCATCGTTTATACTGCACGAATGTCGAAGACCACGCTCTTCCTCTCACTACTTCTGGTATTTGCGGCGCTAGCCGCGGCGCAAACGTGCGACCTTAACTTGTACAAGGCCGCCAACGGACTCACGGCGGAAGCCGCGACGAACGGCGTGCAGCTCAGTTGGATCGGCGAGAAAGGCGCGTCGTTGCGCGCGACTTTTGGGACCATCAACGGGCAGCCAACGATCCGCGAACTCGCGGTGATGAAGGCCGCCGGCGCGCCGTGGACGATTCTCGCCCGCGAGTTGACGCCGGAGTTCGACGTGGTGTCGGGCGTGCGTCGCATGTCGCAACAGCAATTGAGTCCCCTGCAAGCCATGAAGGTTCCGATCACGCCGGAACTTGTCGAGAAGGAAAAGTGGAACGCTTTTTGGGACGCACCGTTGTTTATTCCAGGCCAGCCGGGGCAGTCGATGGATCTTCCGAGAAAACCCGAGGAGATTCGCCGGGCCTCTTCTTCGTTTGCGGAGTCCAAGTGCTCGGTGAAATCGACGCCCGGACGTCTGAGCGTCGATTTCTCCGGACTGAAAATGGGCATTTTCTCCGGGCTTCTGCGCTTCACTGTGTATCGCGGATCGAACTTGCTGCGGCAGGAAGCTGTCGCATCGACGCAGGAGAATTCGGTCGCGTACAAGTACAACGCCGGACTGCGCGGATTCTCGATTGAAGAAACGAAAATGATTTCCTGGCAGGACACCGCGCGCGCTTGGCAGCGCTACGAGTTTGGCGGCGCGGTGAACAAGGATCCGGTGGCGTTGCGCGCGCGCAATCGCCTGGCGTTGGTGGAGACGGCGGGCGGCACGATCGCGGTGTTTCCGCCGTCGCACAAGTTTTTCTTCGCGCGTGAGATTGAATTGAACTTGGGCTACGTGTGGTATCGCAAGGACAGCGAGAAGACATTTTCCGCGGGCGTCCGGCAAGCGGAGCACGAGGAGGAATACCGGCCGTACGGCGTCACCGACGAAGTGTGGAAGCGGCGCGAGGAGCAATCGCGGCACAATTTAGGAAATTTCGCGCTCTACAATGCACCGCCCGGCAGCGAGCAGCACATGGCCGTGTACTACCTGCTGAGTCCCGCGAACGGCGCGTTGACGCGCGAGCGCGTGCTCGACTACACGCACGGCGACACCTACAAACCGGTGCCCGGCTATCAAGTGGCGATTAGCCACTTTCACACGCACTTCAACGAACAGCTCACCGACGCAGGCACGATCGATCTGCAACCGACGTGGTGGCCGGTCTTCCGTGCGCTCGGCGTCAACATCGCGATGATGTCCGATTTTCACGGCGACAGTCACCAGAACGATCCGGGACCGCTGCGTTTCGCCGAAGAAAAAGTTTATTTCGAGGGTGCGCGCCGCCATTCCGACAAAAGTTTTCTGATCATGCCGGGCGAGGAACCGGACGGGCACCTAGGTGGTCACTACACCATGGTTTTTCCGAAGCCGGTTTTTTGGTCGCACATTCGGCAAGCGGGGCAGACGTTCGAGCAGCAGGATCCCACGTACGGACACGTCTATCACGTCGGTTCGGCGGACGAAGAATTGAAGATGATGCAGAAAGAAGGCGCGTTGATGTGGCAGGCGCATCCGCGCACCAAGGGATCCACGGGATATCCCGACGCGGTGAAAGAATGGCCGCACTTTCAGAGCGATCGATTTCTCGGCGGATCATATCAATCGCTGCCCGTCGATCAATCGGAGCAGCGCATTTGCGAGAAGCGCTGCCTGAGCGTACTCGACGACATGAACAATTGGCGCACCGCAGCGGGTCCCTCGACGCCTGGAAATCTGCGCTACATGATCGCCGAGGGCGACACGTACATGAAGTATCCCGACGATGAAACGTTCCCGCAGCTCATCGTGAATTACGTGCATCTCGACAAAGTGCCACGCTTCGATGACGACTGGAGTCCCATTCTGAAAGCGATGCGCGCCGGCGACTTCTTCGTGTCGACGGGCGAAGTGCTCCTCAAGAATTACGGAGTGCAGGGGAAAAACTACGTCGCCGAAGTGGAATGGACGTTCCCGCTGGAATTTGTGGAGCTCGTTTGGGGCGACGGCAAAACCACCGATCGCAAAATCATCCCCGCGACCGAGTTCGGCGAGTTCGGGACGCACCGCTTCGAGATTCCCTTCGATCCCGCGGGGAAGAAGTGGATTCGCTTCGCGGCTTGGGACTCCGCTGGGAACGGCGCGCTGACGCAGCCGGTTGGCTTGCAGTAACGCGGTGCGCTTCGCACAGTGCCGCGCCTAGTACCGCGTCGTCCGCGGCCGACAGAGTCACGCTGGTGCTGCCAGCGCGTCCCCACGCGCCGGCGCAGGCGCGAAATGCGCCGGGGTATTCCGCTATGAGCGCCGCTTGAGTTTCCGGCGTCACTTTCACCATGGCATTGTCTTTCGTGGGATATCCGAGCGTCGCGAAGATTTTTCCGCGCACGCGGAAGTCGGGATGTTTCATGTGGGCGCGTTCTTCGGTTTCGGGCAACGCCAGGGCAATGCGTCGAAAAGTCGCGGCGGTCATAGTCACATCCTCTTCAATAGAAGACTCGCTTGCACTTCCCTGGGATTCAACTCCAGCGCATCTTGTGCGTCGGCACGAGCTTTGTCCAACTGATTTAAACGATACTCCGCGACGGCGCGATTCGCCAGGGCTCGCGCGTCGCCCGGCCACGAAGCGATCTGTGTGTTGAGCAGCGCCAGGGCTTGTTGGTAGCGATGTTCCCTGATTTGCAGCGCCGCGTAGTTCACGACGTATTCCGGTTCAAACGTGTAGCCGGCGCTGGCGCGCATCGCGTTGCGGAAATGCAACTCGGTGCCAATCACATCCCCGGCTTGATTGGCCATCATTGCCATGGAGTATTGCAGTTGCGGATAGTCGCGGCAAATGCGTTCGCCGATCAAAAAGTGGCGTTGCGCCTCGGCGATGTTGCCGACTTTCCAATACTCGAGACCCACGGCGTGCTGCACGCGCACGCTCTCGGGATACGCGCGCTCGGCGGCGACCGCCAACGAGTAGTTTCCCTTCCAATCGAAATTACGGATCACCGTGCGGGCTGCCAGCGCTGCGACAATCGCGGTGAGCGCGCCGACCGCGACGAGGTGCTTGCGCTCGGCGAGCCATTCGTAAGCGAGTCCGCAGAGCAAACAGAATCCCGCGGAGGGAAGATACGCCCAACGTTCTCCGATGTTCGTTCCGACGGGCACGAAAAAGTTCGAGGTCAACGCGATTCCGCCCGCGTAGACAATTCCGGCAACAAAGACCGCCTGCGATTTGCGCGATGTCCACGCCCAAGCGGCGGCGAGCGCGACCGCGCCGATAACCCACGGCGCGAGGGCGAATCCATTGAGGACGGGAATCGCGTTATACGAGTAATCGACGGAGAGCCGCGCGGGAAAAACGTGCAGCCACAGCATCAGCCCTGCGAGTCGCACCGAATTCGCCATGCGTAAGGGCGCGGAAAGATCGACCAGCGGATTTTGGATCGGCGGAATCCAACCGAGTCCATACAGTCCCACAACTTTCGTGCGCAGCGCCAAGTAGAGCGCAGCGACGGCGGCATACCCCGCGTACACGCGCCGCGGGGCTAGGCGTTCCAGGCGCCAATCCGCGAGAATCACGATGCCCAGAAAGCACAGCGCCGATTCCTTCGATCCCAGCGCTAGAAAAAAACAGAGCGCCGCGGCGATGAAGCGCCGGTGGGCGTGAAACAGCCACGCGGCAAAGACGAATCCGGCGGCGAGAATTTCCAGACGCGAGTATGCCGCGCTGACCGCTTCGGTGTGCAGCGGATGCACGGCGAACAAAAGCGCCGCAGCAAACGCGACTCTTGGCCGATCGAACAGGCGGAGCAACAGGAAGTACAAAACCAGCACGACGCCCGCGTGCGCGACGATATTGAACAGGTGAAATCCAAAAGGTCTGAGTCCGCCCATCTCTAAGTTGGCCGCATGGGTAAAAAGAACTACGGGACGCCAACAACCGTCGGTGGCGTACGGGGTCCAAAACATCAGCGAGAACGGCAGGCGCAGGGCCTCGTTTTGTACGATGAAGGGAAAATCGTCGTAGGCGAAATTGTTGCCGAGGGTGTTCGCGTAGACGGCCAGCGACGCGACGACCAGCAGTAGCGCGCTTGTGAGTTTCGATTTCAAAAAGCCTGATTTCAACTAAAAAGCCTTGACTTGCGCGCGATACCCCTCGACGTTGCGTTGGATTTCGACGACCGAATCGCCGCCGAATTTTTCAAGGAAGCAACGCGCGATCACCAGCGCCACCATCGCTTCGGCCGCCACGCCGCCCGCGGGAACCACGCAAACGTCCGAGCGTTCGTACGCCGCTTGCACCGATTCTTTCGTCACCATGTCGGCGGATTCGAGCGGCCTGCGCAGCGTGGAAATCGGCTTCAGGTATCCGCGCACGATGATGTCCTGGCCGTTGGAGATGCCGCCTTCCAATCCTCCAGCGCGATTCCGTGCGCGCGTGAAGGCGTGTTGCTCCGCGCTGTATCCGATGGGATCTTGGACCGTCGAGCCGAACGACACCGCGTTCTCCAGGCCATCGCCGATCTCGACCGCTTTCACGGCTTGCAGCGACATCACCGCTTGCGCCAGCAATCCGTCGAGACGCTCGTCCCAATTCGTGTGCGTGCCGAGTCCCGCGGGAACGCCGCGCGCCACGACTTCGAAGATTCCGCCGACCGTGTCGCCGGTTTTCAGCGCGCGATCCACTTGTTCCTTCATCGCAGCTTCGGTGGCGGAGTCGGCGCAGCGCAGCACGGGATCGTCCTGCAGCGCGGCGGCCTTGATTTCGTCCCAAGAAACGGCGCGCGATAATTTCACGCCGCCCACGGCGATCACGTGCGACCACACTTCGATGCCGAAACGCTGGAGCAGCAGCTTGGCCATCGCGCCCGCGGCCACGCGCGCGGCGCTCTCGCGCGCACTGGCGCGTTCCAGGATGTAGCGCGCGTCGTGCAGATCGTACTTCAAGCATCCGGCGAGATCGGCATGTCCGGGGCGGGGCGCGGTCAGTTTGCGTTGTCCTTCCGCGTCGGCGTTCGCTTCCACCGGAAGAATGTCGCGCCAATTTTCCCAATCGCGATTGCGGATCAAGAGCGCGACCGGCGCACCGGTGGTTTTTCCGCGGCGCACGCCGGCCCAAATTTCCGCCGTGTCGGTCTCGATTTTCATGCGGCCGCCGCGGCCGTAGCCCTGCTGACGCCGGCGCAATTCGCGCGCGACAAAAGCAAGATCGATCTCCACGCCCGCCGGGAGGCCTTGCACGAGCGCGACGAGTCCTTGGCCGTGCGATTCTCCCGCGGTGTGAAAGCGCAGCACATTCTCGATTATGACACGCGTGATAGGCTTTTCGTGTGGCGATTGTCCGTCAAATTTCCTCTACAACTTGCGAGATCGATGGCCGCGTGCTCGATTTTTTCGGCGGCACGAATTATTTGAGCTTGTCGTATCACCCCGCATTGGTCGCGGCGGTGACGAACCTCGTCCAGGCGGGCGGACTTGGTCTAGGCGCCTCGCGCAAGACTACGGGCACGTCGCCCGCGATTCTCGCACTCGAGGAGCAAGTCGCGCGATTTGCCGGTAAGGAAGAAGCCGCGGTGACGGGCTCGGGCCTGTCGGCGAATATCGCGGTGATCGAGGCGTTGGCGGGTGAAGTGTCCGCGTGGATTGTCGACGAGCGCGCGCACCCGACATTTCAAAACTTCGTTCCTATTGGCGGCGCGAAGCTGATTCGTTACGCCCACGGCGATGCGGCGGACTTACGGCGGCGATTGGGTGAAACGAGTGGAACGGTCGGCGTGTTCACCGACGGCGTTTTTCCCTTGACCGGCGAAGTCGCGCCGCTGGCCGAAATTCGCAAGGCGTTAGAAGGCCGCGAACATTATCTCGTGATCGACGAAGCGCATTCGTTTGGCGCGACGGGCTTTGGCGCGTGCGGCGTTGCGCTGGGCCTGGGCAAGGCCATTGTCACCGTCACGTTCAGCAAGGCATTGAGCTGCACGGGCGGCGCCGTCCTCGCGAGTTCCGAGATTTGCGCGCGCGTACGCGACAAGTCGGCCTCGTACTCGGGATCAAGCGCGCTCGCGCCGGCGTTGTGCGCAGGAGTGAGTACGGCGCTCTCGCTCATCGGCGAGGCGTTTCCCCGATTGCAAGCCAACATGCGCGAAATGCGCGAGGGTCTGGCGGGACTTCCGCTACTCGGCTCGGAGGGCGTTCCGATTTTTTGCGTGAGCGGCGACAGTGGCATCGATATCGCAAAGATTCATGCGCGTTGCCTCGAGGCAGGCTGCTACGTTCCGCTAATCGACGCGTATCCCGGCATGGGCGCGTCGAGTTTGCTGCGATGGATCGTGCAAGCCGATCACAGTCGCGAGCAAATTCGAAGAGTGCGCGATGTGATTCGATCACTCATCCCGTAATGCGACGAGCGGATCAAGCGCCGCCGCGCGGCGCGCGGGTAGCCAGCTCGCGACGACTCCCACGGCAATCAGGATCAGACTGACGTACACGAAAATGCTCTTGTCGTCGAGCGGAACGTGCAATCCATCCATCAATTTCACGCCGGGAATCGACGCCGCCAAACCGGCGATGAAGCCGCAAATCATCTGCCACAGGGCAGTCCAAAGCACCATCAGCAGAATTTGATGTTGTTGTGCGCCGAGGGCCATGCGCACCCCGATTTCCTGCGTGCGGCGCGCGGTGGAGTGCGCGGTGACGGCGTAGAGTCCCACCGCGGAGATCACCAGCGCAATCACGGCGAACGCGCCGAACATTTTGCTGAATAATTTCAGGGACCATTGCTGGCGATCGACCGCGGCCGCCAAAGTTTCCACTTGGAAGACCGGCAAATCGGGATCGATGCCGTGGACGATCACACGGACCGGTGCGGCGAGAGAAATTTCGCCGGCCGATCGCGTGAGTAGCAGCATCGTATCGGCGCCCGATTGCAGGTACGGAACAAAAACAGTCGGAGGATGCGCGTTCGGGTCGGTGACATCGACGCGTTCCACGAGTTTCGCGGTGACGCCGACGATCGTGAGCCAGGCAGCATCGGAATTGTCCGGTGAGCCGCCCGCCTGCCGAAAACGTTTGCCCACGGCTGCGGAGACCGGCCAATAGCGCTCGGCGAATTCTCGCGTGACGATCGCGGATCGCCGCGAGCCAACGCCGTCTTCCGTATTGAAATCACGCCCGGCGAGCAGCGGCAAATTGATTGTCTCGAAGAATCCCGGCGACACGACCACCTCCGACACACGCGGCGTATCATGTCCCGTCGCCGGCGGGCGGCCTTCGATTTCCACTTCGTACCCGCCGCGCGCCAGTCCCGGCATCGCCGAACTGAGCGTCGCGCTCGTGACTCCGGGAATCGCGCGCAGCCGCACCAGAATCTGGTCGAAAAACGCCCGGCGCGCTTGCAAATTGGGATAGCGCGACGCAGGCAATTGCACGCGCGATCCCAACAAGTGATCCGCGGGAATCGCCGTATTGATCATTTGTAAATTCAGAAAGCCGCGCACGAACATTCCCGCACCGGTTAATAAGACCAGCGTCAACGCGTATTGCACCACAATCAATCCGCCGGAGAAGAAACCGCCGCGGCGGCGTCCTGCGTTTCGCGCGCCGTCTTTCAGCACGGTGTTCAGGTCGATGCGCGACGCGCGCAGCGCGGGAGCCAATCCGAATCCCAGCGCGGCGCCTGCGCACAACACCGCGAAGTAGACGAAGACCATGTAGTCGACGCTGAAGACCATCCAATACGGACGGACGGCTTCGGTCGCGAGATCGAAAATTCGTACGCCCCACGCGCCCATCGCAAATCCGACGCCGCCGCCTGAAAACGCTAGGAGCGCGCTTTCGAAGAGCAATTGGCGCACGATCTGCCAGCGCGATGCGCCAAGCGCGCAACGAATCGCCAACTCCTGGCGGCGCTCGAGTCCGCGCGCGAACATCATGTTGGCGGCGTTCGCGCAGGCGATCAGCAGCACAAAAACCACGGCCATTTGCATGAGGAAGAAAAGCTGGATCAGACCGGGATCGTCGCGCCGCGGGAACGACTGAATGTCGGGAGCGAACTCTTTTCTCGCAAAAGGACTCGCCAACTCACGGTCGATTTGCTCCCGTAGGATGCGCATTTCCATTCGCGCCTGGTTCATCGACACATTTGGTTTCAGAATCCCGAAGAAGCTCAGCCTCGGGATCGACTCCGTCGCGCGATCGGCCGCCGGTACAAGCGGCATCCAAACGTCGGTCTCGTCAGGAAACTTGAACTTGCGCGGCATCACGCCGATGATCGTGGTCGGCGCGTCTTTGATTCGCACGGTGCGGCCCACCACACTCGCGGCCCCGCCGAAACGGTCCTGCCAAAGGCTGTATCCGATCAACGCGACGCTGGCCGCGCCGGTCTGCCCGTCGGAGGCGGAGAATCCGCGACCCACGACGGGTGAAACTCCAAAGGAGTCGAACATGCTGGTGGAAATCCGGTTGATCCATACCGACTGCGGCGCGTTGTCGTTGTCGGTGATTGCCACACGATCCCAGTACAAGGCTTCCAGTGCTTCGAAGGAAACGAGTTTTGACCGGTACTCGCGAAATTCCAGGTCGGAAAACCCGGTGCCGGCAAAGCGAGTCTTGGTGCTTTGCATGTGAATGCGCACCAAGCGATCGCCGCCGTGTACCTCAAGCGGTTTGATGAAGACGGCGTTAGTCAGCGTAAACACCATGGTGTTTACGCCGATGCCCGAGCCGATCGTGGCGATGATCGCCAGCGAGAACCAGCGGCGGCTTACGATCGAGCGCAGCGCGTAGCGGAGGTCAGGCCCCATGAAAATACAGGACGAGTAAAGTCCCGAAAACGTGCGCAGAGACGCGAAATTTATTTCGTTTACGGCCGGCCGCCGCGACCACCCATCATGTCGCGCTTGGTCGCGCCCGCGGGCAGCGTGAACATCGCGCCTTCCACCGATTTCTGTTCGACGCTCAGCAGAGTGTCCTCATACGTCGGCTTATCGGACGCGTCGAACATCAGCGAATGCACCGGGAATCCCGGCATCGTCTCGTTGAACGTCGCCATCTGGCTGGCGCGAGGATTCATCCGGCGCATTGGCTCCATGAACTTCGACATCGCTTGAAACGCGCGCATGTCGTTCGCGGATAGGCGAAGTTCACTGGTGGGCGCCAAGCACATTTCAGCGCTCTTCTTGCCGTTGCCCATTTGATCGTACTTCGTGCACGTGAATTGCCCGTACTTTCCGGAGCCGCCGCGCGCTTCATAGGTGTACGACACAGGACCCGACGACGCGCCGCCGCCCATCGCGCCCATGCGCCCCTTCATCGCCTGCTCCGCCATGGCGCGCTGTTCCGGCGGCAAATTCGCCAGCGCCGCTTGCTGACGCTGCATTGCCGCTTCCATTTGCGCGTTTTGCGCGCCGCTCATTCCGCCGCCGCCGGCCATTTGCGCCATGCGCGCGATGCTGTCGGCGGTCATTTCCATGTACGAATTGTCCGGCTGCACGATCCACATCACTTGCTTGTCGCCGTCGAAGATAATAACGGTCTTGCCCATCGCCGCTGCCGACTCGACGCGAACTTTGGCGCCTTCGATGTAGACGACGCTCTGCATTTTGTCGCCGCCCACTGGGCCGCCTTCGCGTTTCATGATCACACCGGCGGATGCCGTCACAGCCAGAAGCAGAATCGCACTGCCGAACGCTCCGGTTTTGAAGCGGTTATTCATTTGAAAGATCCTCCGTTCGCTGATCGTAGCATGAGCGCAAGATATAATCCACGGCGTGCGCGCTGTTCTCGAAAGCAAGTGGACGAAAGCGTTGGTGTTTCTCACGTGCCTCGTGCCGCTCGGGGAATTGGTGTGGCGTGAGTATCGCCAGGATCTGGGCGCCAAGCCTGTCGAATACATCACGCATCAAACCGGAATCTGGACGCTGCGTTTTCTCGCGATGACGCTGGCGGCCACGCCCGTGCGGCGGATCTTCGGTGTGCCCGAGTTGATTCGATACCGGCGGATGTTGGGTCTCTACGCGTTTTTCTACGGCTACATGCATCTCATGACCTACGTCTGGCTCGACAAGCTTTTCGATTTCGGTGAAATGTGGCGCGACATTTGGAAGCGTCCGTTCATTATTGCCGGCCTCACCGCGTTTGTGTTGATGATTCCCTTGGCGCTGACCTCGACATCGTGGGCGATCGGCAAACTCGGCGGACGGCGTTGGCGGATGCTGCATCGATTAGTCTATGCGAGCGCGGCGGCCGGCGTGCTTCATTACGTGTGGCTGGTGAAATCAGACGTGCGCGCGCCGCTGACGTACGCCGCGCTGTTCACGGCATTGTTTCTGTTGCGGGCACGTCGTGAGGTGAAAAATGACGAGGCCGCTTGAGTGCCTGGTGATCGCCGACGATCTTACGGGCGCATGCGACGCGGCCGTGCATTTCGCGATGCGTGGGTATCGGACGATTGCATCAACCACGGCCGCGCTGCCAGACGACGCGAAGTTCATCGCGATTAACGCCGAGACGCGAGGGTTGGCCCCAGCAGAGGCGGAAGCCCGGATCCGCGAGGTTGCGGCGGCGGCGCCTCGAACCCGCGTTTTGTTCAAGAAAATCGACTCCGTGTTGCGGGGTCATCCGGAGAGGGAGACGGCGGCGGCGCTCGAGGCTTTCGGGTGCGACGTCGCGTTGTTCACGCCGGCGTTTCCCGCGCTTGGCCGCACCGTGCGCGATGGATGGCTCTATGTGGATGGCGAACGCTGTGTGGAAGTATCGCAGTGCGTGAAGGACGCGCGGATCATTTCCCTCGACGCATCGGATGATGCCGATCTTGACGCGATTGTCGCTGCAGGACTCGCGCGGCGCGAGCGCGTGTTGTGGGCCGGCTCGGGCGGATTGGCGTCGGCACTGGCGCGAGCATTGCCTCGCGGCGCATTCGCCGCGCCGGGCGCTTCCGCCGGCCCCGTGCAATTCTGCATTGGCTCCGATCATCCGGTGATGGTCGCGCAACTCGATCGCCTGCGCGCTGAGCGGCCGGACGCGCGCATTTTGGCCGTTCCCACGAGCGACGCAGCCGCCGTCTTTCTTTGCGGTGGTGACACCGCGTCGGCGGTTTGCCAAACGATCGGCGCAACGGCGATTGACTTGTGCGGCGAAATCGCGCCGGGAATTCCGCGCGGCATCTTGCGGGGCGGGGCATTCGAGGGCCGCGGCGTCGTGACGAAGTCGGGAGGCTTTGGCGATGCCGATGCGCTGCTAAAAGTAGTGGACTGCTTTAATCGCGAATGACTCGACAGGCAAGGATGACTGGTCCTACTGCGCCGCGCCCAACTCTTTCGTAAGCACCGCGGCCAGCGCGTCGACGTGACGTTTCACCATGCTCGACTCTTCCGCTTCCACCATGATGCGCACCAGATGCTCGGTGCCGCTGTAGCGCACCAGCACGCGTCCGCGCTCGCCGAGGTCGCGTTCGCTCGATTCGATCGCCGCCGTTACCGCGGGCAGCGTGGAGAGCGGCGGTTTCGATTTCACCTTGAGATTGCGAATCTCCTGCGGATACGTCTTCATGCCATGCGCCAGTTCGGCGAGCGGCTGTCCGCTTTCCGCCACGATCTCGGCGACGCGCAACGCGGTCAGCAAACCATCGCCGGTCGACTGCTGGTCGGAAAAAATCACGTGACCGGATTGCTCGCCGCCCAGATTCGAGCCGCTGCGCAACATTTCTTCCAGCACGTACTTGTCGCCCACCGGCGTTCGCGTCATGGCGATGCCTTCGTGCTTCAGCGCGTTCTCGAGTCCCAGGTTGGACATCACCGTCGCGATCACCAGATTGTTTTTCAGCGCACCCTGCGCCTTCATGCTCCGCGCCGCGAGCAAGAGCACGCCGTCGCCGTTCACCAGTTCTCCGCCGCCCGCTACGAACAGGCAGCGATCCGCGTCCCCATCGAAAGCAGCGCCGAACGTGGCGCCGTGCGGGGACGGGTTGGCGGCGAGGCGCGCTTGCAGTTTGTCGAGGTGAAGCGATCCACAGTCCAAGTTGATGTTGCGACCGTCGGGCGTGGCGTTCATCACTTCCACGTCCGCGCCGAGGCGGCGAAAGAGGCGGGGGCCTAGCTCCGAAGCCGCGCCGTTGCCGCAATCCATCACGATGCGCATTCCCTCGAATGGTTTTTTGCCCGGCAGCAGGCTTGCCAGAAAATCCTCGTAACGCTCGGCAAACGATTTTTCCGGCTGCAAACCAGGACTCTGGGGTGCCACAGGCGGCGTAATTTCGCGGTGTGATTCTTGCAGGCGGAAAATTTCCGCCTCCACTTCGTGTTCGAGGTCGTCGGGGAGTTTGTAGCCGGAATGGCCGAAAACTTTGATGCCGTTGTCCTGGAACGGATTGTGAGACGCCGAAATCATCACGCCGGCCACGAAGGAATCGGTGCGCGTAAGAAACGCGACGCCCGGCGTGGTGATGACGCCGGCGGAATGCACTTCCACGCCTTCGTCGGCGAGTCCCGCGGCGATGGTCTCGGCAATCCATCGAGACGATTCGCGCGTGTCTTCACCGATCACCACGCGCGACGCGGTGTCGCCCGGGGGATGCAGGCGCGCGAGATTCCGGCCCAAGGCCTTGCCGATGAGAAATACCGTTTTTTCGTCGAGGGGAGATTCACCGGCTACGCCGCGGATGCCGTCGGTGCCAAATAGCTGCTTAACCTTCGCCATAGTATTCGCCACGAGTTTTTCACAGTTACGAGCGCGAGTAAAGCCGCAGCGCCGACAACGCCTGCGCCGCCGCACTCACGTTGTGCACGCGCGCCATGTAGCATCCCGTATCTGCCACGCCGACCAGCGCGCCCAACGTGGCGCGGTCGCGATTTTCCGGTTGATCGCCCGGCCTTCCAAGAAACCGCTTACGCGACACGCCGACCACCACACGGCATCCGAGTTCGCAAAACCGCGCGATTCCTGAAAGCAGCAAAAAGTTTTCCCCGCCGTTCTTGCCGAAGCCGAATCCCGGATCGAGCATCAAACGTTCGCGGGGCATCCCCGCGTGGAGCGCCAGATCGCGCAGCCGGCCGAGGCCCGCGAGCGTCTCGCCGACAACGTCCGCGGCCGGCGGCAACGTGTGCATGTTCTCAAGCGTGCCCCGCACATGCGTCAGGATCAGCTCGGTGCCGGCCTCGTGCGCCAGTCTGGCCATTTCCAGGACGCGTTCGTGCTCGCCTTCGGCGGCAACGTAATTGATCGCGGCAATCGAAAGGGCGGGGGCGATCTCAATCGCTCGCCGCGCCGTCTCGGGGTGGCGCGTATCGAGCGAGATGTGCGCCGTGAGTCCGGCGCCTGCCAACGAATGCAGCACCGGCTCGACGCGCCGCCATTCTTCTTCGTGCGCAACGCGCGCCGACCCCGGACGCGTCGACTCGCCGCCCACGTCGATCCATGCCGCGCCGTCGCGCGCCATTTCGAGTGCGTGCGCGGCGGCCAAGGCGGGATCGCGATAACGTCCGCCGTCGGAGAACGAGTCGGGCGTGGCGTTGAGAATGCCCATCAGGAGCATTCATGAATTCTACAGCGGCGGCGCGCTCGGAAGCCGCTAACCCCAGTAAACGATAAGTCCCCCCGTACGGGAGTACGCTTGACACTTCCAGGCAAGAATGTTTAAATCGGCACAGTCCAAGAAGCTAGCCGGAGACTACGTGGCCACGATTCTACTCGCCGACGATAGTACGCACGCCCAACGCATGGGCGCGAAGATCCTTGCCGCCGAGGGCATCGAAGTGATCGCTGTGAGCAACGGCGATGCCGCTGTAAAAAAACTCCACGAGATCGCTGTGGATCTGGTGCTGGCCGACGTCTACATGCCTGGCCTCGACGGCTACGAAGTTTGCGAACGCATCAAAAGTTCGCCGGATCACCCGGGGTTGCCGGTGGTCTTGCTGGTGGGCGCGCTCGAACCGTTCGAGCCGGATCGCATCGCGCAGGTTCGCGCCGACGGCGTGCTGCGCAAGCCGTTCGAAGCGTCGGCGGTGTTGGAAGTTGTGAAGCCGCTGCTGGAAAATTACGCGGCGGCGCATCCGAAAAAAGCTCCCGCAGCGGCGGTCGAGCAGACGGTAGTGATTCCGCCGCCTCCGCCACCCGCCGAACCATCGCATTCCGATACGGTGGAAATGAAAGCGCCGGTGTTCGATACGGCGCCGGCACCGGCTCCGGAGCCGCCGCCAGCGCCTGTCGCGGACGTGGAAATGGCTGTCGCTCCGCCGGAACCGCCGCTCATGGAAGTCCCGGTGGAAGCCCCGTCACCTGCAGAGATGGCCGTGGCGATGGATCTTCCTCCGATGGAAGTGCCGTCCGCGAGCGCCGAAAGCGGAACAAGCGATTTGTCGCTGCCTCCGGTAACCGAAGAATATTCGGCCGGTGAGTTCACGATTCCCGACGTCGGTGGTCACGTGGAAGGCACCGCCGATGCGGCGGCGCTCTCCGGCGCACTGGACGCGAGCGCGGAGACGATCGCAATCCCCCCACCGGCGGCGGACGCGGCGTCGCGTTGGGTTGCCGAGCAAGTGCCGTTATCGGCCGAAGATCACGAACATTTCAGCGGGGAGTTCCCGCTGCCGAGCGCGGCTGTCGCATCTTCGAAGGAATCGCCGAAGGAAACGAAGAAGGAATCGACCAAGGAAGTGGCGCCGCCCGATTGGGGCGAGTTGCTCAAGAGCGTGGAAGACCATGCCGGACCGGCCGGGTCGGTCATTGCCGTCGCCGGCGCTGCCGCAGTCGCGGCCGTCGCCGCCTCGCACAGCGGCGGACACGCCGCGGCCGCCGCTCCCGCGCACCACGCAGAAAAACCTGCTACGGCGAACGACCTTGAACTTGAAATTCCCGCCGAGGAAGCCGCCGCGCCTCCCGCGCCTGCGCCGGGCGCTGCGATCAACGAAGAAGAATTGCGGATGGCCGTGCATCTTTGTCTCGAAAGCGCGCTGCCTGGACTGGCCGACGAAATTACCGCGGCGGTATTGCGCCGCCTGAAGCCGCAAGGCTGATCCACCGATCTAAAACCATCCCCAGATTTCACAGATTCACACAGATTCGGATGTTCGAGTCTCAGCGATCCGCACGTCCGAATCTGTGCCATCGGTGTAATCTGTGGATTGTTTTTTCCGCGGGTTTGGATCTGTGGATTATGATTGACGGCGATGATTAAACCAGTGATTACCGACCGCGCGCCCACGCCGCGCGGCTGCTATTCGCAGGGCGTCCACGCCGGTCCGTTCCTGTTCATCGCCGGACAACTCCCCATCGACAACGAACGTCACGTGATCGGCTACACGCCGGGCCAGCAGATGCGCCAGGCATTGCGCAACATGCTCGGCGTGCTGGAAGCCGCCGGCGGTCAGCTCTCGAACGTGGTGCAAGTCACCGTCTACGTTTCCGACATGGAGTATTGGAGCGAAGTGAACACCGCCTACGCCGAGGTTTTCGCAAACGTCGCCGTGAAGCCCGCGCGCACGGTGGTGCCGGTGAAGGAAATGTTCGGCGGATCGCGCGTGGAAGTGCAGGCCGTCGCGTACTTCGAACCGTCGGCTAGCTAGGCGTCACTTCGGAAAAACATCCTATGACATTCATCCGTCGAATTGTGTTTCTGACTGCGGTGGCGGTCGCCGCGCAAGCTCCCGACCTGATTTTGGTGAACGGAAAAATCGTTACGCTCGACGATAAGCGTCCGCAAGCGCAGGCGCTGGCGGCATCGGGCGGAAAAATCAGCGCCGTCGGCTCAGACGCCGAGATTCGCAAGCTCGCCGGGCCGTCGACCACGGTGATCGATTTGAAAGGTGCGCTGGCCGTTCCGGGATTGATTGAAGGTCACGGACATTTCACCGCGCTCGGCGAATCCTTGATGGTCCTCGACCTGCGCGGCGCGCACACTTGGGACGATATCGTCGCGCAAGTCGGCGCCGCCGTGAAAAAGGCCAAGCCCGGTGATTGGATCATTGGCCGCGGCTGGCATCAGGAGAAATGGGACAAGCCGCCGGTGCCGAACGTCCACGGATTTCCGGTGCATGAGGCGCTCAGCAAAGTGTCCCCCGCGAATCCTGTTGTGCTGTCGCACGCCAGTGGTCACGCCGTGTTCGTGAATGCTGCGGCGATGAAGGCGGCCGGCATCACGCGCGAAACGAAAGATCCAGACGGCGGGGAAGTGGCCCGCGACTCCGGCGGCAATCCCACGGGATTGTTGAACGAGCGCGCGCAAGCGTTGATCAACGCGGCGCGCTCGGCCGCCGAGAGCAAGCTCACGCCGTCGGAACGCGAAGCAAATGCGCGCCGCCAGATTGAATTGGCGGCGCAGGACGCGCTGTCGAAAGGTCTCACGACGTTTCAGGACGCCGGATCGCCGTTCCCGACCCTCGAGCGCATGCGCAAGATGGCTGCCGAGAAAAAAATCGGTATCCGCTTGTGGGTGATGATGCGCGATACGACAGCCGCGATGGAAGCGAATATTCCGAAGTACAAAACCATCGGCGAGTCCGATGGCTTCTTCACGGTTCGTGGAGTTAAACGCCAGATCGACGGCGCGCTCGGCTCGCGAGGCGCGTGGTTGCTCGAGCCGTACAGCGATCAGCCGGACACTTCGGGCAAACTGACCGACGATCTCGATGATATGCGGCGCGTCGCCAAGCTGTGCATCGACAATGGCTTGCAATTCTGTGTTCATGCGATTGGTGATCGCGCCAATCGCGAGACCCTCGACCTGTTTGAAGCCGCGTTCAAAGCGAATCCCGACAAAAAGGATTTGCGCTGGCGCGTCGAGCACGCCCAACATCTGTCTTTGTCCGATATTCCTCGCTTTGGCAAGCTCGGAGTGATTGCGTCGATGCAGCCGATCCATTGCACTTCCGACGCGCCGTATGTGATCGCGCGGCTGGGTGCGCGTCGAGCCGAAGAAGGCGCCTATGTGTGGCGCAAGTTGATCGATTCGGGCGCGATTGTCACCAGCGGCACCGACACGCCGGTGGAAGACGAGAACCCGATCCCGAATTTCGCGGCGGCGGTGACGCGTCGGCTCAAGGACGGATCGCAGTTCTATCCGGCGCAGCGCATGACTCGTATGGAGGCGCTTCGCTCGTATACAATCCTGAACGCTTATGCGGGGTTCGAGGAAAAAGTTAAAGGATCACTTGAGGTTGGCAAACTGGCTGATGTCACTGTAATCGACCGCGACCTGTTGACCGTGCCGGAGGCCGAATTGCCGGGCGCGAAAGTGCTCTACACGATTGTCGGCGGAAAGGTCGCGTACAAGAAGTGAGCGTGCCGGCCATCGATCGCGAGTATCTGCATCGCACGCTGCAGGACCTCGTGCGCATCAACTCGATCAATCCAACGTTGGTGGAAGGCGCGCCGGGCGAACGCGAGATCGGCGAGTACACCGCCGACTCGCTCGATCAGTGTGGCCTGCGCGTGGAGTCGCATGAGCCGCGGAAGGGACGCGTGAGCGTTGTCGGCACGCTGCGGGGCTCGGGTGGTGGACGTTCGTTGATGCTGAACGCGCATTACGACACGGTTGGTGTAGCGGGCATGCCCGATCCTTTTTCCGGCGAGATCCGTGACGGCAAACTTTACGGGCGTGGCGCCTACGATATGAAAGGCAGCTTGGCTGCGCAGATGGCGGCGGCCAAAGCGCTGGCCGATGTCGGCGTAAAATTGCGCGGCGACCTGCACGTCGCGGCGGTGGCGGACGAAGAGTACGGGAGCCTCGGCACCGAAGACTTGTGCAAGAAAATGAAGTGCGATGGCGCCATCGTTACCGAACCCACATCGTTGCGCTTGTGCCTCGCACATAAAGGCTACCTGTGGATCGAAGTCGAAACCACGGGACTCGCCGCGCACGGTAGCAAGTTCGAAAAAGGCGTCGACGCCAACATGCGCATGGGGCGATTCCTGGCGGAGCTTGATGCGCTTGAAAAGGATCTGCGCAAACGTCCCGGACACGCGCTCGTGGGACCGCCTTCACTGCACGCGGCGATGCTTTCGGGCGGCAGCGGCTTGAGTACGTACGCGGCCAAGTGCACGCTGACCATCGAGCGTCGCACGGTGCCGGGAGAAACCGCGGCGCAAGTGATGGGCGAGCTGCAATCCATCGCCGATCGCCTGCACGCGGCGGATCCGTCATTCGTCGCTACTGTGAAATCCACTTTCGAGCGCGGACCCTTTGAAGTGGACCGCGACGCGCGAATTGTGAAGTGCGTCGCGGCGGCCCTCGGAAGGGAACCGGAATATTTCGGCGACACTCCGTGGATGGACTCCGCGCTGCTCTCCGATGCCGGGATCGAAACCGTGGTCATCGGACCGCACGGAGCAGGCGCGCATGCCGATGTCGAGTGGGTCGATCTTGAGTCGGTGGAGCAATTCGCGAACGTGCTGGTGCGCGCCGCGATTGATTACTGCCATTAGCAAACTTGTGACCGCTCTTTTTACCGCAGAGACGCAGAGACGCAGAGAAACCAGGTTTTCTCTGCGCCTCTGCGTCTCTGCGGTGATAAAACCATCATGCTAAGCGTTGCCCTCATCGAAGACGCGATTACCTTTCTTGGAAAGCGTGTCCGTCGCACTCCGCTCGAGCATTCGCCGGCGCTTTCGAGAATCGCGGGCGTGCCGGTGTGGGTGAAGCTTGAGTTTCTGCAAATCACCGGATCGTTCAAATTGCGCGGGGCGTGGTTTCGCATGTCGCGGCTCACTCCCGAAGAACGCGCGCAGGGGATTTTCACGTGCTCCGCGGGAAATCATGGGAAAGCCATCGCTTACGCCGCGCGCGAGATGAACGTGAAGGCCACGATTTGTGTGCCAAGCTCTGTCGACGAAGCGAAATATCGTGGGATGATTGAGTGTGGCGCGGAGGTGCGCGTGTCCACGTTCCCCGGTTACGACGAAACCGAGGATTGGGCGCTCGCTTTAGCGGCGCGCGAGGGAAAAACGTTCGTCTCGGCGTTCGACGATCACGCGGTGATGGCCGGGAGCGGCGGGATGCTGGCCCACGAGATTCTGGGAGAATTGCCCGGCGCGCGTACGTTTGTCGTGCCCACCGGCGGCGGCGGACTTTCGGCGGGCATGTCCTTTTATCTTGCGGACAAACGCGTGGCCGCGAAAATCGTCTGCGCGCAGCACGAACTTTCGCCGGGATTGCGGATGTCGCTCGAGAAGGGAACGGCCGTCACGCGATTGCCGGCTGTGGAAACCGCGGCGGGCGGCGTCGAAGGCGGTCTGGGACGATTGCCGTTCGAGATTCTTGCGAAGAATCCGCCGTCGATTGCGCATGCCAGTGAAGGGGAGATCGAGAACGCCGTGCGCTGGATGCTGGCGAATCATCAATACTTGATTGAACCGTCGTCGGCCGTCGCGGTGGCCGCGGTTCTGGGCCAAAAAGCCAAACTCGAAGGGCCGGCCGTGCTCGTGCTCACCGGAAGAAACGTGGGGATGAAAGTGATCGAAAGGATTGTGCGCGCATGAAAGTGTTTTCGCGGGCGCAGTTGGAAACGATGCTCGATCCGCTCGAGACGATCGCGCTGATGCGCGAGGCGCTGATCGCGCACTCGCGCCACGAGTGCGACACGCCGATGCCGATGCACTTGGCGCTCAGCACGACGGTGGGCGAAGAGACCGGCAGCGAGGTCCACATCAAGTCCAGCTACCGGCGCGGCGGAAAATACTTCGTGCTGAAGATGGCGGGCACGTTTCCCGCCAATCGCCAGAAGGGACTCTCCACCGGTTGCGGCATGATGCTGCTTTGTTCCGCCGAAACCGGCGAGCCGCTTGCACTGTTCGACGACGGCGGATTCCTCACCGACTACCGCACGGCCGCGGTGTCCGCCTGCGTCGCGCGGGCTCTGGGACGCGAAGATCAGGCGCTGGGCATCTTGGGCACCGGCATTCAAGCGCGTTTGCAAGCGCGTCTCCACGCGGCATTCTTGACGTTGAAGAAGATCGTGCTCTGGGGAAGAACGTCCACGCACGTCGCCGAATGCGCGTTCGATTTGGGCGACGCGCTGCCGGGCGTGGAGGTCGCCACCGTCGCACAGCCCGGCGAGATCGGCAAAGATTGCAAGCTGATCGTCACCTGTACGGGAGCGCGCAGCCCGCTGCTGATGGCCGGCGGATTGCAACCGGGCACGCACATTTCCGCTGTGGGATCGGACACCGTTGGAAAACAAGAGTTGTATCCGGGGCTCGTGAAGCGCGCCGCGTTGCTGCTGGCCGATTCGCGCGCGCAGTGCGAAAAACTCGGCGAGTTGCAGCATTCGCCCGGTGAATTCGAGCGATCGCTGGAAGCCGGCGACTTCATGGTCTCGCCGCCCAACTGGGATCGCGACGGCATTACGGTTTGCGATTTCACCGGTCTGGGCGTGGAAGATTTATACATCGCGGAGTACTGCTATCAAAAGTCGTTATGAAAATTGAACCGTTTGAAATGGAGCGGATGCAATCCACCTGGGAAAATCTGGTGGAGTACGACATGAGCGAGAGCGGCGTGCGTCCGCTCACGCTGCGCGAATTGGGGTCGATGGGTTTCGACATCCAGCGCGCGCTGGACATGCCGCTCGGCTATAGCCAGTCGAACGGGACGCTCGAGTTGCGCGAAAAAATCGCCGCGCAATATCCCGGCGCGTCGGTCGAGCACATCGAAGTAACCAACGGCACGTCGGAAGCGAATTATTTGCTGGCGCTGAGCTTGCTCCGCGATGGCGACGAGATGGCGCTCGAAGTTCCCAACTACATGCAGCTTTGGGGCGTCCCGCGCAGTTTGGGCGCGAAGATCAACAAGTTTACGCTGCGTCTCGAACGCGGCTGGGAGCCCGATTGGGACGAATTCGAAGCGGCCGTCACGCCGAAAACGCGACTGGTCTACATCTCGAATCCCAACAATCCCACGGGATCGGTGTTGTCGCGCGAGTCGATGGAGCGCATTGTCGCGCGCTGCGAAAAAACCGGCACATACCTGCTCTCGGACGAAGTGTACCAGGGCGCCGAGATCGACGCCGCACTTACCGGAAAGCCCACGCCGTCGTTTTGGGGAATGAGCGATCGCGTGATTGTCACGAGCGGCTTGTCGAAGGCGTACGGAATCCCCGGCGTGCGCATCGGCTGGATCGCGGCGCCTCCCAAAGTCATATCCGAATGCTGGACGCAGCACGACTACTTGACCATCGGCCCGAACAAATTGTCCGATTGGGTGGCACGCACGGCCGTCGACCCAGCGAATCGCGCGAAGTGCTACGCGCGCACGGGTGAGATTCTGCGCGCGAATCTGCCGAAGATGCGTGAGTGGATCGCAAGCTTCAACGGATTTCTAGAATGGCGCGAGCCGGCCGCCGGTGCGATGGCGCTGATCCGCTATCGCTCGGAAATCCCGAGCTACGAGTTGTGCGAGCGCGTGCGCAAAAACCAAAGCACGCTGATCGTGCCCGGCAGTCACTTGGGACTGGAAGGATGCATCCGCGTGTGGATGGGCGGTCGCGACGAGTATCTCACCGAAGGCTTGCGTCGCGTTGGCGCCGAACTGAAAACGATATAATCCGACTTGAAGGGGAGGAACCATGTGCGATCAGGATCATTTTGACGATGATGTCCAGCTATTCACGGCGGCGGGGAAAGTAACCCGCAAACAATTCGGCCAGATTCTCGGCGCCGGCATGATGATGTTGTTGCCGAAAGTCGCCAACGCGCAGGCCGTGACCGATGCCGAGGTCACGATCAAGACGCCCGACGGTGAGTGCGACGCGTATTTCGTGCATCCGTCCAGCGGCACGGCGCCCGGCGTTCTGTTTTGGCCCGACATTTTCGGATTGCGTCCGGCGATGCGCCAAATGGGCAAGCGTCTCGCGGAGTCCGGATACTCGGTGCTGGTGGTGAACCCATTTTATCGAACGAAGAAATCTCCGACCGCCGACAAGGGCGGCGCAACACCGCTCGCGGACGTAATGCCGTTGGCGCGGACCTTAAGCGAAACCACGCACATGACCGACGCCAAAGCGTTCGTCGCCTGGCTCGACCAGCAGCCGTCGGTCGCGAAGAACAAGAAGATCGGCACGCAGGGATATTGCATGGGCGGACCGATGGCGTTTCGCACCGCGGCTGCGGCGCCCGATCGCGTGGGCGCGGTCGCTACGTTCCATGGCGGCGGGTTGGTGAACGATACTCCGAGCAGTCCTGCGGCGCAGGCTGCGAAGTCGAAGGCCAGCTTTTTGATTTGCGTCGCCGACAGCGACGACCAGAAAGCGCCAGCCGACAAAACCAAACTCGCCGACACTTTCAAGGCCGCCGGATTATCCGCGGAAATTGAAGTGTACAAAGATTGCGCGCACGGCTGGTGTCCGCCCGATTCGACGGTCTACAACGAACCGGGAGCGGAAAAAGCGTGGGGCCGCTTGCTGGTTCTGTACAAGAAGGCCTTGGCCTAGGTGTGTGAAGTGCGGTAGTACGCTAGTCAGTGTGGAGGATTCCGCTGGTGTTGCGTTTGGGCACGAAGCCGACCGGAATCTTCTTCACGACTTGGAGCGTCTGGTTATCAACTACGGTAACCGCGTCGTCGCCGGCGACCGCGACGTAGAGGTTCTTTCCATCGGGCGGAATGGTGAGCCACTCGGGGTGGCTGCCCACCGGCACAACCTTGAGTAGTTTGCATTCGGGCAGAGAGTACGCGGCGACGTATCCGTAATACTTACTCGTGACCCAAAGCAGCTTTCCATTACGCGCCAGCGCCAGGCCGTGCGCGGGCGCTCCCTGAATCCCCTGGGTTTCCTTGGTTTGCCCGGGCGGATCGGGAAGCGTGACGCGGCGGATTTCCCGGCGCGCGCCGAAATCGACCAATGCAAAACCGTGAAAGTCTGAGAGCTGCACGACGATCTCTTTGGTGGAACCGTCCGGATTCTGAGTGAAAACCATGGGACGGATACCGGCGCTGAGCGTGAGGTCCCAGGCGACTGTGTCGGTGGCGGTGTCGATAACGGTGATGGTGCTTGTGGGGATGGATCCGGCGACCGCGAATTTGCCGTCGGGCGTGACGTAGACGTTATGGATGGCGCCCTTGACTGGGATCTTCTTCGCGCGGGTCAGCGATGCGGTATCGATGACATCCACTGCGCCGGGCGCTTGCGCGATGCCGACGTAGACCCGGGTGCCGTCACGGGAGACGTCGAGATTGTTGGGACGACCGCTCAGTGGAATGCGTTTGATGACCTTGAGAGTCTTGGCGTCCACGGCGTCGAGCGTGCTGAGGGCTTCGTCGGTGACGTAGATACGCTTGCCATCGGGAGAGATCACGACGCCGTGCGGGACCTCGATGTCCTCGATGACACCGACAACCTGATTGGTGACGGGGTCGATCAAGTGCAGGTTGTCGCCGGCGGCGTTGGTTTGGATCACGCGCGGTGCGCCGCCAGGAGGTGGGCCATAAAGCGGCGCGATGGCCAGCGTCGCGATGGCGGCGAGAGACGCAAGTGCGGAGCGAATCATTTGGGGCCTCCAACAGTTTGTCCATTGACCCACGCGGCAAGCGTTTGCCATTCGGGGTCGTCTTGCGACTTCCAATGTTTACCGCCGGCGTGGAAATGGTCGCCGCCGGCGTCCTTGGCGAGAGGATGCAGCAGGAGCCGGCTCTTGAGCGGATCGCCCGGCACGACGAAGAGTTTCCATGCGGCGAAATTGGCTCGCGATTGAGCGTCGGTCCAGGTGGACGCTCCGTTAGCCAAGGGCTGGAGCGGCGGCGTGCCGTGGCTGTGGCACGTCACGCAGCGCGCGTGTCCCGGACGCTTCTTGAGAAAAATCGGCTGCACGCGTTCTTTGAAGAATGCGTAGTCCAGGGTCTGCCCGTCCGCCGGCAAGGCCGCGCACAGAGTGGTCAACAGAACAAATCCGGCGTTTAACAAAGGGATGCGCATCACCGCTCCTCCCTGGCTTTAGAGAGGCTAACACAATTGGGGCCGTGCTGCGCGATGGCACCCAGCAGTTCTTTGCTGGCGCACTCCGAAGAGCCGCTTGTGTTGTGAGTAATCGGACTGTTTACTGAATCGCGATGGTTGCGGTGTTCGATTGCGCGCCGTTGAGCGAGATCACGACAGGCACCGCGTTTCCGCTCTGCACGCCCGGGGGAACGGCCACGTTCACCTGATAAAGTCCCACGAATCCCGGCGCGAGTCCCGCGTACGTGACGGCCGCGTGGATTCCGCCGATTGTCACCGTGGGATTCACGACGGTCGACGCGATGTCGTTGTTCCTGAGCGGCGAGCCATCGGCCACGTTGACTCCTTGAAGCGCGCCGAGTCCCGTGGCGAAAATACTGATGAACGTGCCCACGCTCGCGGGGCGGCACGCGCCATTTGGCAAACTGTCCAGAGGGCACGCGAAATATCCGTTGGCGTCGTTCTTGATCGCGCCTGGTCCCGTACCTTGCGAGTTGAGAGTGAAGATCGACGGCGCGGAGGCCGACACCTTGACCGTCACAACATTACTCGTGAGGCCATTGTTCATCACCGCGATCGTCGCTTGCGACTCATTCAGCGCTTCCGACGGAATTTGGAAATTGATTTGTCCCCCCGAAACATAGAATAGCGGCGCGGGAATCCCGTCGACAAGCACCGTCGCGCCTCCGAGCGTGGTGGGCAGCGGAACGGAGGGCGCGCTCACCGCGGAGGTCGAGAAACCCGCGCCGAAAATACTGGCGATCATTCCGCCGGCGAGCGTGGTCGTGTAGCTGGCGGCGTTTACCACGCCCGCCGCGGTGATCGCCGGCCCGGCGGCAAAGGAAATCATGAAGGACAGCGCTGAAGATGTTCCGCCGCCAGGCGACGGGTTCGTCACGGTGATTTGCGCCGCGCCTGCTGACGCAATGTCGGCGGCTGCGATGGCGGCTTGCACCTGCGTCGACGACTGGAACGTTGTCGTCCGCGCCACGCCGTTCCACAACACGGTTGCGCCGGATGTGAAGTTCGCGCCATTCACGGTGAGCGTGAACCCTGCGCCGCCTGGCGCCGTGTTCGACGGCAACAACCACGTCACTTGCGGCGTGGGATTCGCCACGGTCAGCGTCGCCACCGGTCCCGCGACGATCGCCGTGGCCGTTCCATATAAGTATGTGCCGTTGACGATCTGGCCGTAGGCGTTCGATTGCCCGCCGGTTGATTGCACGTTGTAGGTTTGTCCGTACGCTGCCGAGGAGGGAATCGGCACCACGAGATTGCCGAGCGGAACGGTGCCCATCGGCGCGGGACTCATACGCTGCCACGTTAGTGTGACCGTGCCCGATGCGCTCACCGTAATTTGCGGCGCGGCGACGCCCGAGGCCGGCTGAAATCCATACGTCCCGCTGATCGCCGGCGCGCCCGCGTTTGGGGTCACCGTGAAATTCAGAGACAAACTTACCGCCGACACTTGCGAAGTGATCGTCACGGGAATGAGCGCCGTGCCGCCGGGTGCGCCCGCCACTGCCGACACGGCGGCGAAGCTTTGCGCCGCTTGTGTGAACTGGACCGTTTGTCCCTGCACGCTGAGCGTTGCCGTGCGCGTCGCGTTCGTGGTGTTCGCCGCTGCGGCGTAAGACACGTTGCCGATTGCCGTTTGGGATGCTTGCGTCAACGTGAGCCACGTCTGGTTGCTCGTAGCCTGCCAACTGCACGCGCTCGAATTTGTGTTCACACGCACAATGCCCGTGGATGCTGCTCCAGCGAGCGAAACGGTGGCGGGATACGGAACATACGCGCACGGCGACGACGCGGTCTCGCTGATTCGGGCGGCCCATCCCGACGAAACCTGGCCGAAAAGATCGACCGGTGTTGTCGGCTGAATCGCGTTGAACAACGGAAAATCCATCGAGGCCGTAGATCCCACGGCGTAGACATTGCCATTGCTGTCCGCGGTCATGTGATAGACACCGTCGCCGTAATTGCCGCCGAAATAAGTCGAGTAAATGAACCGACTGCCGTCGGCGCTGATCTTCGAGATGAATCCAGTGGGGCTGGAGAGGCCATCGTGGGTGGTCTCAAGCGCTCCTAGCATTGTTTGCAGCGCATTCAGGAGCGGAAAATTCGCGGACGTGGCTGCGCCGCCGACATATGCTTCACCCGCGGAATCCACGGCGATCGCGTAGCCGACGTCCTGAACACCTCCGCCCAGGTATGTGGAATACACGAGCGATCCCGAAGGCGATACCTTGGTCACGAACGCGTTTGTGAATCCCGCGAGCGCCGGTTGCATCGCGGCGACCACCGGCAGCGTGTTGCCGCGCGTTTCTCCCGTAACGTACGCGTTGCCCGCGGTGTCCACGGCGATGGCATGTCCCCAGGCGCCCGAAATCGGCGTGTTGTAATTCAACGCGCCGGACGGCGCCACCGACATCGCGTACGCCGAGCAAACCGCGGGCGAGGGAGTCACGCCGGCGCAGCTTTGTCCCGTGGCCAACGCATTTCCGTTGGAGTCGACGGCCACGCCGTCGACCTCGCTGCCGTCATTACCCGCGATGTAGGTGGAGAATTGCAGCGCGGTGCCGGCTGCGTTCAGTTTCAGCAGGAATCCATTGCGACCACCGGTGTTCGTCGAGAGAATTGGATTCGCCAGTGGAAAATCAGACGCGTTCGTGATGCCGCCGACGACCGCCGCGCCCGTAGAGTCGATCGCGATGCCTTCCGATACGTCGCTGCCTGAACTGCCGAGATACGTCGAGTACAAAAGCTTTGTTCCCGTCGAATCTAGCTTCGAGATAAAGACGTTTTGCGCGCCCTTGAGCGACGCTTGCAGCGGATTCACCGTGGGAAAGTCGCGCGACGTTGTAATGCCCGTGATCCACACATTGCCCGATGCATCGAGCGCGATGCCCGTCGCGCCATCGTTGCCCGTGCCGCCGAAGTACGTCGAGTAAATCACCGATGTTCCCGCTGGATTCAGTTTGGTCACCGAAATACCGTTGCAATTCGTTTTCGTGCATGCCGACGGCGGCGCGGGTGTGGTGATGGCCGATCCGACGAACGACGTTGTCGAACCCAGCACGTAGATGTTACCCGCCGAGTCGAATGTCACGCTGCCGTTGGCGCCTTTGAAGTACGTGGAAAAAGCGATCGTAGGATCGACGGCCGCAGCGACCGAGGCAGCGAAGAAGAAGAGAACCACGGTGATGGGTAGACGTATTGTGCGTTTCATTCAGCTATATAGGGGCACGCCGAGTGCCAAATCGCGCGCCCGCAAAACCAAAGGGTTGCAGCCCATCCCGGGTCTCTCGTCCCGGCGAGTTTTGACACAGCGAGTAGAATACCTGAATGCCCGCGTCCGCCCAAACGCACAGCGCTGAATTGCGAAAAGAATTGGGCCTGCGCGATCTCGTCTTCACGCAGATTCTCTTCGTCGCAGGATTCACGAATCTCGGCACCGCCGCGAAACTCGGGGCCTCGCATGTGGCGTTCTGGCTGCTTGGCATTGTCTTCTTCTATATCCCGCTGGCGATGGTGGTGATTCATCTCAACACGTGGCGTCCGTTCGAAGGCGGATTGTATCAGTGGGCGTCGGCGGCGTTCGGCGCGCTGGCGGGATTTCTGGTGGCGTGGAATTTGTGGCTCTACGCGATCTCTTTCATGTCGGAATTAGGATTGACCACCGCCACCGGGATTACCTATGTCCTCGGACCGCGCGCCGAATGGCTCGCCGAAAGCAAATGGTTCATCACGGCTGTGAGCGTTGCGCTGGTCGCGGGTTTGGTGTTTGTCTCAGTTGTCGGATTGCGTGTCGGCAAATGGATTTATAACGCCGGCGGAATTCTCGTGGTCCTGGTTTTCGCGGCGTTGCTGATCGTACTCGTCACGCATCCGGCGGCGCATACCATGTCGCTGAAGCCGCCGGCGTTCACGCTGCTGAATCTGAATATTCTCGGGAAACTCGCGTTTCTCGCGCTCGGCGGATTCGAGTACGTCGCGGTGTTCGCGGGAGAGTGCCGCGATCCGGTGCGCAACTACGGGCTGTCGGTGGCGATTTCCGCGCCGATCATTGCGGCGATCTTTATCCTCGGCACATCGGCGGTGCTCAGCGTGGTCACGCCGCAGACCGTCGACCTTGTGAATCCCGTGGCGCAAGTGCTCTCGATTGCCGCGCGACCGTTGGGAATCGCGGCACAAGTGGTGGCGGCGCTGATCGTGCTGAAAATGGCGAGCGCGGTAGCGCAAACGACAATCAGCTTCGCGGTGAACAGCCGCTTGCCGATGGTCGCGGGATGGGATGAGTTGCTGCCTGCTTGGTTCACGCGCTTGCATCCTTCATATCGCACGCCGGTGAACTCGATTCTGTTTGTTGGCGCAGCGACGCTCGGCTTGGGTCTCGCGAGCATTGGAGGCGCAGGCCGGCAGGAGGCGTTTCAACTATTGAGCAGCGCGCTGGGGATTTTCTATTCGCTGCCTTACTTGGTGATGTTCGCGATCCCCATGTCGGGACGCTCGAGCGCGCCGTGGTGGCTGCGCGCGGCGGCGCTCTCCGGGTTTCTTCTCACGCTGCTTTGCACCGTGTTGTCGATTTTCCCGATTGTCGACGTGCCCAGTCCGCTGGTTTTCTCTCTGAAAACCAGCGGACTGATTGTGGCCGCCAACGTGGTCGGCGTGCTGATCTACTTCATTGGACGTCGCGGCGCTGTGCGTCCTCGAAAAGACTAGCCTGGGCCCGGCTTTTTCTCATGGCCGTGGTCCGGCTGCTTGCCGCCGGCCGGCGCTGCTTGCTTTTGTTGTGGAGCCGGCGCCGGGTGTGGCTGCTGCTGTGGTGGCGGCGCGGTGTGCTGCGGCGGAGCGCTGTTCTGAGGCGGAGCAGTATGTTGCTGCGGTGGAGCGCTGTTCTGAGGTGGAGCAGTATGTTGCGGCGGCGGCGCCGTGTGTTGTGGCGGCGCAGTGTTCTGCGGCGGCGCCGTGTGTTGTGGTGGAGCCGTGTTCTGCGGAGGATTCATGCGCTGTTGCGGCGGCGCAGTGTTTTGCGGGGGCATATTCTGTCCCGGCGCTGTGCGCTGACCCGGAGCATTATTTTGTCCAGGCGCATTGTTCTGGCCCGGATTCATGCGCTGTCCCGGAGCATTATTTTGTCCAGGCGCATTGTTCTGGCCCGGATTCATGCGCTGTCCCGGAGCATTGTTTTGTCCGGGAGCATTGTTCTGACCGGGATTCATGCGCTGACCCGGAGCATTATTTTGTCCGGGAGCATTGTTCTGACCCGGATTCATGCGCTGTCCCGGAGCATTGTTCTGGCCGGGAGCCGTGTTTTGCCCAGGAGCGTTTTGCCCGGGACGCGTGTTGCCCGCGCCACCCGGCCCGCCAAATCCGGGACGGTTCACCGGAGCGCTGCGCATTCCCGCGGACGGCGTCGCTGTCGCTTCCGCGTGAATGTGATTGTAGCCGGACAGATTTCCGTAGTTCACCGGACGGTTCACGATTTCGCGATTCACCGTGACGTTTCGATAATTATTGTTTATGTAAGTGGTGTTGTTCACTTGCACCACAGTTCGACTTCGTCCGACCCATCCGCCGTTCCATCCTGGATGCCATCCGCCTCCGCCCCATCCGTGATAGAAAACGCCGTGACCCCAGTTGAAGTCGTAGACCAGCCACGCGCCGATGGCAAAACCCGCGCCGAACGTCACAAATCCCACGCCGCGGCGGAAATAAACCACCCCGGGATCGTAGGTCGGAACGAATAAATAATTCGGCTGAATCGGATCGATGGCGATGTAGCCATCGTTGAAGATCACTTCCTGCTGCGGAGTGGAAACCAAGTTTCCTTGATCGCTCGCCATCCGGCGCAAGCGCTGGATCGCGTCCATCACATCGTTCGGCTGACTATAGTAGGCTTGCCCAACCGAAGCGGTCCAATCGGGATGTTCGGCCAGGTAGAACAGCACGCGAGGATAATGCGCCACCGATTTCACGCTGACGTCCCAAGGCTGCGCGTCGATCAGGAAGGGATCGTTGCGGCGATGGATCAATCGCGCGGCGTCCTCCACTTGCTCGAGATACGTGGACGCAGTCAGCACCTGCGCGAGCAGCGGATCGGGATACAACGCCACGGGCGCCAGTAAATTGTCGAGCTGCTCCGGGGCAAACGCTTGGGCATTCAACGGACTCGCGGCAACGAGCGCGAGCGCCGCGAGTGCGGCGGCTAAGGTGGTCTTCAGAGCGAATTTATGCCTCATGGCGAATCGATGCCTCCTGAGCGCGAGTGTATCACTTCTATGTCAAATCCTGTTGTCCCGTAGTGCTCACGCTGCGTGCGGTGTATACTAGAGCTTAGTTCTCCCTCGTATGTCGATCGAATCGCTTTCTGTTTTACAACCCGACGCTTCACAACCCGACGAGGAACAGACCACCGCGGGAAGTTATTTCGTCTCCAACTATCCGCCGTATTCGTTTTGGACTCCGCAACAAGTGCCCAGCGCGCTCGACGCGCTCGATCGCGCGCCGCTGCCGGGCACTCCGTTGGGCGTGTACTTGCACATTCCCTTTTGCCGCAAGCGCTGCCACTTTTGCTACTTCAAGGTCTACACGGACAAGAACGCCGCGGAGATCGAAACATATTTGGACGCTGCCGTTTCCGAGCTGGAGCTGTACACGAAACGCGCGTTCATCGGTGGACGCAAGCCGCGCTTCGTTTATTTCGGCGGCGGGACGCCCTCGTACATTTCTTCGTCGCAACTTGAGCGATTGGTCGCGCGGATGAAAGCCCTGCTTCCTTGGGACGAAGCCGAGGAAGTGGCCTTCGAATGCGAGCCGGGCACGCTGACCGAGGGAAAAATCAAGCTGATCCGCGAACTCGGCGTGACACGCTTAAGTCTCGGCATCGAGCACTTCGACGAAACGGTCTTGCAGATCAACGGACGCGCGCACGGCGCGCGCGAAATCGGACGCGCCTATGACTTCGCGCGCAAGATGGGCTTTCCGCAGATCAACATTGATTTGATCGCCGGCATGGTGGGCGATACGCCGGAAAAATGGCGCGACGCCGTGCGGAAAACCGTGGAACTGGCGCCCGACAGCGTGACGATCTACCAAATGGAAGTGCCCTACAACACCACGATCTTCAAGGAAATGAAAGCGCGCAACGAATCGATCGCGCCCGTCGCCCCGTGGCGCGTCAAGCGTGAGTGGGTGGAGTACGCCTGGGAAGAGTTCGAGCGTCACGGCTACGGATTGCGCAGCGCCTACACGGCGGTGAAGGACGTGGAGAAGACCAAGTTCGTCTACACCGACATGCTGTGGCAAGGCGCCGACATGATCGGCTTGGGCGTGGCGTCATTTTCGCACGTCGGCGGCGTGCACTACCAAAACGAACATGATTGGGATCAATACTTGGCGGCGCTGCAGGAAGGACGCCCGCCGATTTATCGCGCGCTGAAGCCGACGGGCGAAGAGCGCCTGATCCGGGAATTCATTTTGCAACTGAAGCGCGGCAAGTTGTCGCGCCGTTATTTCGAAGACAAATTCGGCATCGACCCGGCGGCACGCTTCGCCGAACCCGTGGGATCGCTCGCGCAGCGCGGCTTCCTCAGCGTTGACGCGGATATGATGCGCTTGAATCGCGAAGGACTGCTGCAAGTCGATCGCCTGCTTCACGAGTTTTTCCTGCCGCAGCATAAGCAGTAGGACCTCGCCCGTCCCATATAGATCAAGAGGAACGCATGAATAATACATACGATGCTGTAGTGATTGGCGGAGGTCCCGCGGGCTGCGCGGCCTCCACGTGCTTGGCGCTGAAAGGCCGTCGAGTGGTGCTGCTCGAGAAGGAGAAGTTTCCGCGCTATCACATCGGCGAATCGTTGATTCCCTACACCTATTACCCGCTGAAACGCATGGGGATGCTCGAGAAGATGAAGGAGTCGCATTTCACGCGGAAATACAGCGTGACGTTTGTGAGTCGCGACGGCCGGCGTTCGCACCCGTTTTATTTTTTCCAGCACCTGGCGCACGAAGCCGCGCGCACCTGGCAAGTCCTGCGCAGCGAGTTTGATCAGTTGTTGCTCGATAATGCGCGTGAAAAAGGCGTCGAAGTCATCGAGCAGATTACCGCGCGTGACCTGATCGAAGAAAACGGACGCGTGACCGGCGTTCGCGCCGTGACGGCCGCCGGCGAGTCTCGTGAATTCCACGCGCCGATGACGGTGGATTGTTCGGGGCGCGACGCGCTGACGATTTCGCGCCGCGGCTGGAAGGTCCGCGATCCGTACCTCAACAAGATCGCCGTGTGGACTTACTACAAAGGCGCCAAGCGCGATCCGGGACTCGACGAAGGTGCGACGACGGTGGCGTACGTGCCGGAAAAAGGTTGGTTCTGGTATATCCCGCAGGCCGGCGACAACGTCAGTGTTGGCGTGGTGGCGGAAAAAGATTATCTCTACAGCGATTCACGCGATCCCAAGGAAATTTTCCATCGCGAAGTCGGGCGCAACAAGTGGATCGAAGATCATTTGTCGGTGGGCCGGCAGTACGGACCGTACCGCACCACGGGTGAATACAGCTATCGCTCGCGCTATTGCGCGGCCGACGGCGTGATCCTGGCGGGAGACGCGTTCGCGTTCCTCGATCCCGTGTTTTCGTCGGGCGTATTGATCGCGCTGCGCAGCGGCGAGATGGCGGCGGACGAAGTGGATCGCGCACTCACCGACGGCGACTACTCGGCGCAGCGTTTTCAAAAATACGGCGACGATTTATGCCACGGCATCGAGTCGATGCGGCAGTTGGTGTACGCGTTTTACGATCACAACTTCAGCTTCCGCAAGTTGATCGAGAAGTATCCGAAGATGAAGGACGACACCACCGATTGCCTCACCGGCGATTTGTTCCGCGACTATACCGAACTGTATCAAGCGGTCAGCGATTTCGCGAAGGTGCCGGAAGCGCTATCGCACGGGCGTCCGTATGCGCCGGAAGTGGCGGTGGCGAGGGATTGACGAATCCGGGTGGTGTCTCAGTTAGAATTCAAACTGAGACACCAGATCTCTCGTAGTAGTGGATTCGAAACATAGTTGTCTTACGAACTGGTTTCGCCGCCATCTCCCCCTTCGTGCTAAAAGCTATGCATACGTCCGCAATTCCTCGTACGCACCCTTGAAGTCTTCGATGCGGCCGTGCTCGAAGCGCCACAATCTTGTCGCGACTTCTTCGATCAAGTCCTGATCGTGCGTCACCAACAGCACTGTGCCCTCAAACTTTTGCAGCGCGATGTTCAGCGCGTTGATCGACTCCAGGTCCAAGTGATTCGTCGGTTCGTCGAAGACCAGGAAATTTGGTTTCTTCAGCATCATCTTGCAGAAAAGCAGGCGCGCCGCCTCGCCGCCCGATAACGCCTTCAACGGTTTTTCCGCTTCGTCGCGCGCGAACAGCATTTGTCCGAGCAATCCGCGCAGATCCTCGTTGTACGCCGCGGGATCGAATTGATGGAGCCAATCGATCGCGGTCATCCCATGCGCGACACCGTCTTCAAACGGCGCGCGATGATCCTGCGGAAAGTAGCCGACCGAAACCTCGTGACCCCAGGTGACCGTCCCCGCGTCGCGGCATTCTGCGGCGACCTCTGGAATTCCGGGGGTGCCCGCCAGAATCGCGTTGATCATGGTGGTTTTTCCCGCGCCGTTGCGTCCGATCAGCGCGATCTTCTCGCCGCGTTCGAGCTTCGCGGAAAACTTTTCGACCACTTTGTGATCGCCGTAGGCTTTGGAAAGGCCGTCGATCTCCAGGGGATGCCGTCCTGACGGCCGGTTCATTCCGAACTTGATGAACGGGCGCTGAATGTTCGATTTCGCCAACTCGGTGGTCTGCAAGCGCTCCACTTCCTTCTTGCGTGACGTCGTTTGACTGGAGCGCGTGCCGGCCGAAAAGCGCGCGATGAATTCATTCAACTGCGCGATCTTTTTCTCGCGCTGCGCATTTTCCGATTCCAGGCGTCCGCGGATCTGCGTCTTCATAATCACCATGTCGTCGTAGCCGCCGGTGTAGGTGATGATCGTGCGGTAATCGATGTCGGCGATGTGAGTGCACACGCTGTTCAGAAAATGGCGATCGTGCGAGATTACGATGAGCGATCCCTCGTACGCGTTCAGGAAATCGCGCAGCCAGTGGATGGAATCAAGGTCCAAGTTGTTAGTGGGTTCGTCGAGCAGCAGCGCTTGCGGCTTGCCGAAGAGCGCCTGCGCCAATAGCACGCGGACTTTCTGTCCGCCTTGCAGCTCGCTCATCTTGCGTTCGTGAAATTCCTCGGGAATATCGAGACCCTGCAGGAGAATCGCGGCGTCGCTCTCCGCGGTGTAGCCGTCTTCCTCGGCGACAATGCCTTCAAGCTCGCCGAGGCGCATGCCGTCCTCGTCGCTCATGTCGGGCTTCGCGAAAATGCGGTCGCGTTCCTCCATCGCTTCCCAAAGGCCGCGATTGCCCATGATCACGGTATCGATCACGCGGAAAGCGTCGAAGGCGAATTGATCCTGTTTCAAGACGCTCAACTTTTTCGGCCGCGCCACTTCGCCGACTTGCGGCTCGTTGTCGCCGGAGAGCAGGTTCATGAACGTGGACTTGCCGGAGCCGTTGGGACCCGTGAGGCCGTAGCGGCGTCCCGGCGTGAAGGCGATATTCACGTCGTCGAAGAGAATTTTGGCGCCGTAGCGCATGGAGACA
>JAJPHL010000065.1 GCA_021325275.1 Terriglobia bacterium
CGTGCCGACCGTCGCGCAAAAAAGAACTGGGCTTTAGCCCCTGCGATTCGCAGGGGCTAAAGCCCTGAACTTGAGAGTCAGCGTGCGGCACGGCTGAAGCCGTGCCCCGATACGAACCAAGCAGGCGTGGGAACTCTCGATTCTTCACCTAAGCACCAAGAATGCTGTAGACGACTCGCAGACAGCCCACTAGTTCGTCGTGTTGGTTTTGACTCGGGCCTCGGGCCTCATGGCTCGGGCCTAGGTTTTTACACCGGCATGCCCAGGCGACCCGTGGGGACTTGGCGCAAAAGCGCCCCCACGGCGCGCGACACATCGGACGCAGCGCCATCCTCGCTGTGGGGACTATGGCCGCCGCCCTCGATCAGGCGCACGGCGCCGGGACACGCCTGTTCGATCGCCGCCAACTCATCGGGTTCAGTGCGCGGATCTCGGCTGCCATGCACGAAAACCCGCGGCTGCTGAAGTTCGCCCAGGCGGCCGCCGTACAAATCGGGCGTGGCGCGATTTTCGGCGGCGATCCGCAGCCAGGCGTCGGCGTTGAGGCCGACGATTTTCTTCCAATAGTCGTCGCCGTGCTCGGCGGCCAGCGTTGCCGACACGCGCTCGCCCACGGACTCCGGCTTGTTCACCATGTCCTCGAAAAATCCACGCGAGGAGTGTGGTTTGTCGCGGAGAAAATGCGTTGCCTCCATCACCAGCGCGGGAAAACGCTCGGGCGCCGCGAGTCCCAGGAGTGCGGCGATCACCGCGCCGTCCGAGTGTCCCCAAAGCACGCATTTCGGGATCGCCAAAGCGTCGAGCCAGGCGATGGTTTCGGCGGCGGCGCGATGGTGGAAGTCGGTGGGGAGCGATTCGATGCGTCCAGAGCGTCCGTAACCGGAGCGATCGGGAATCAGCACCGCGAAGTCGCGTCCCACGGCGTCGATTTGTTTGCCGAAGGGATAAACCTGATATCCCCAACCGCCGTGCAGGAAAACGAGCGGGAATCCACGCCCATATTGGCGATAGAAAATGCGAACCGGCTCCGATCCTTGCGCGAGCGGCGATTCCCGGAGCGTGACAAACGGCATCCGTTCAGCTTATGCGAGTTAATTCTGCAATGGCCGGGAACTTTTTGGCGGCCCGGCTGCATTGTGCGTTCCTGCACAGACGCAGGTCGCCGGCCTTGATAGCGTGGTCAGTGGGAAACCTTTCCTGAGGAACAGCCATGAACAAGGTCGTGGGAGTTGTTTTGATCGTTCTGGGACTCTGCGGGCTCGTCTGGGGTGGCTTCACCTATCACACCCATAAGACGGTGCTCGACGTGGGTCCGATTCACGCAACCCGTGAGCTCGAACACACCATACCGTTCCCTCCTATCGCGGGCGCGGTGGCGCTTCTCGGAGGTATCGCGTTGTTAATCTACGTTCGCG
Source organism: Terriglobia bacterium (assembly GCA_021325275.1). Lineage (GTDB taxonomy): Bacteria > Acidobacteriota > Terriglobia > JAJPHL01 > JAJPHL01 > JAJPHL01. The sequence continues at coordinate 1,416 of JAJPHL010000065.1, forward strand.
ATAGATAGGAAGGCAATCTCGTGACCGCCTTCAAGCACATTCTGTTTCCCGTGGACTTTTCCGAACCGTGCATCGCGTTTCTGCCGTTTGTGAAGCGCATGGCCGATCGCTTCGGGGCGCGAGCAACCGCGCTCCACGCGATCAACGAAACCGCGATGCCGATTGGGCCCAACGTTGGCATGGTCCAGGCGCCCGAGGACTACCAAACGGTACGCGAAGCGATCGTCGAACGGCTGAAGGCGCTGTCGGGCCCGGTCTCGCCCGGCATCACGGGCGTCTGCGAACCGGGGGATTCTGCAAGCGTAGTCCGCGAGTATGTTCAGTCGCACGGCGTCGATTTGATCATGATGCCTACACACGGCTACGGATCGTTCCGCCGCCTGCTGCTTGGCTCACTGACCGCCAAAGTGCTGCATGACGTCGAATGCCCCGTTTGGACAGCCGCGCACACCGACGATCCGCGCTTGCTCGCGCATACGGATTGTAAGAGCGTGGTCTGTGCCGTCGAGCACAATGAGGAAGGACTCGACGTGTTGAAGCGCGCCACCGATCTCGCCCAGACGCTTGGGGCGAGCCTCTGCCTTCTGCACGCCGCGCCGGTGATGGATGGAATCATTTTCGCGGATGACGATCCCCGCGAGGTGCGCAACGTGCGGCGGGGAGAAATCGCGAAGATGCAGAGGGACGCCGGCACCGCCTTCGAGGCGATCGTGGAGTCCAAGGAAATCGGTGAACTCGTTCATCAAGTCGCGACCAGCCGCAACGCGGACTTAGTCGTGATCGGCCGCGGCAAACTCCAGAAGGGTTTCGGGCGGCTGTTGACGCGGGCCTACGACATTGTTCGCGAGTCGCCGTGCCCCGTGCTGAGTTTGTAGGTAAGGCGCCGCCGGCCAGGCAGTGTCCTAAATTGCGCGCGACGGCGCGCCCTTGACGGTCGCGAACGCCCAGCGTCGAACCAGCTTCCACGAAAATCTGGGAACTTTTTCCCCTCTCGCGACACTAACAGTAGTGAATGGATCTGACAGGAAGCGACGAATCGCTGATGCTCGAGGTGAAGCAGGGCTCCGAACCTGCCTTCATCGCGCTGTTCGAACGCTACGCCCGGCCGATCCATGGATATTTCCGGCGCCGCATGGGCGATCCGCAACGCGCCGAGGACTTGGCGCAGGAGACGTTTCTCGCGCTGCTCAAGGGCGCGCGGAGATACGAGCGGCGCGCGCTGTTCCGCACCTACTTGTACGCCATCGCGATGAATTTGCTGTCGGCGGAACGGCGACGTGCGGCGAAGGATCGCGGATCTACGACAGATGAACCCGCGACATCGGCGGATCCTGATGCCGTATTGTGGGTGCGCCGTGCCGTCGAGCAATTGGATGACCAGCAACGCGAGGTCTTGTTGCTGAGGGAATACGAGCAGCTTAGCTACGAGGAAATTGCCGGCCTGCTGAATGTGCCGGTGAACACCGTGCGATCGCGCTTGTTTCGCGCGCGGATGGCGATGAAGGAATTGTTGGTGACGCGATGAACACGCATCTTGTCGAACCCGAAATCGTGATGGCGTACCGCGACGGCCAACTCGCGGCCGGCGAGGCTGCCGGCGTTCGCGCGCACTTGGAAACATGCGCCGAATGCCAGGAGATCGCGGCGAGTCTCGATGACGTGTCGGCGCAGATGCGCGCGTGGACCGTCGAAGAGCCATCGCCGCAGTTGGCGTGGCGCGTCGCGGGCCGGGCGGGTAAGCCGAAGGGGAAGTTTTGGTGGTGGCATTGGCCGACGGCGGCTTTGGTGACAGCGGTGTTGGTGGTCGCGGTCCTGCCGTGGAAACGGCCTCCGGCCCCCACCGTCCAGACGGGCTGGTTGCCGGTGGGTTCAGTGCGAACGAGCGAATCCAATTTACCCCTGCCGCCGGCAGAGCCGCGGCGCCACGATTCCGTCGCTGAGATTGGGCCGCAGGCACAGGCACGAACGGGCCAGCTCGGCGGCGTGATCGGAGGCATCGTCAGCGCCACGCCGATGGCAGCGCCTCCCACGTCCGTCCAACGGCGTACCCAAGCTCAATTTGCGATGGAAGCCCGTCGCGGTGCGGCGATCCCAGTCCCAACTGCACCCATGATCGCGCGCGACGCCACGCTCAACCTCACCGTCAAGGATTTTGCATCCGTCCGCGATGTCGTCGAGCGAATCGTGCGCGTCCATCGCGGATTCGCACAGAATCTCGCGCTGACTTATCAAGCGGGCCGCAACAATCTCACGGCGACGTTGCGGATTCCCGATCCCGAGCTTGATCGCACGCTCGCCGACCTGCGTTACCTGGGCAAAGTAGATCAAGAAGCGCAGAACGGCGAGGATCTACAAGCCCAACACGTCGACTTGGCGGCGCGCATCGCCAACTCCCGCGTGGCCGAAGCGCGATTGAAGGAACTGCTGGCGAACCGCACGGGAAAACTTTCCGATGTCGTGGAAGCGGAGAACGAATTGTCCCGTGTCCGCGAGGATATCGAGAGAATGCAGGCCCAGATTTCCTCCATGGAGAATCGCGTGGAGTTTGCCACCGTGAATTTGCGCATCAGCGACACGCCGCCGGTACCCGCGCCGTCTTCCGTGTGGCGTGGGCTAAGCGAAGCGGGCAGGAATGGACTCACAATCCTGGGCGAGGGCCTGATGGGAGTCGCAACGTGGCTGCTCGAATACCTTCCGACACTGATCGTGATCGTGCTGGTCTTCTTTTTTCCCGTTCGTTGGCTGTGGCGAAAACTTCAAGCACGGCCCGCGTTTCGACTTCCGAATTGAGCGCCGGAAATGTACAGGCTAGGATGCCTGTCCTACTTCGCTCGGCCGAATCTGTGCAATCTGTGAAATCTGTGGACGGTTTTTCGCGTTCGAAAATCAGTGGATCGTAAAGCTTCGTTAAGCTAGGTTAAGCGCAGAACTAATTTCAGGCTTCTGTGTTTAAATCACACCATAGGCCCGGTTCTCGCCTCATAGCCCCTCACGCCTCCATTGAGAGGGCCGGGCCTCTTAAATCCCCAGGCGTGTATTTCCAACAACTTCGGTAGGTTCGTTTCGTAATTCTAATGGTCCGGCGCCGCAACCAACGGCAGTCGGACGGCCAGCCGAAACCCGCTCGGAGCGAGGTTCTCCGCGCGCACACAGCCTCCCGCAGACTCTAGAATCTTCGCCGCCAGGGCCAAGTGGACGCTCGCGTCCTCGCCCGAGGAGCGCAGTCGCGTGACGAAAAATGGGTCGAACATGCGCGACAACTCGATTTCAGGGATCGCGCCCGAGGAGTTTGAGAAAGTCGTGACGGAGTCGCTGCCCGATCCTTCGCAGGTGATCGAAACCACCGACCCCGACTCGCTGTATTCGATCGTGGCATTCAAAAGCAGCGTCAAGGCCTGCGCCGTGCGCGGACCATTCACTAGGGCATACAACGGCGGCGCGGTTTTTGTCTGAATCGCGGCTTGAACCGCGACACCCATGCGCTCAGCGACGGGTAGCGAGTCTTCGGCGGCGGCTTCGATCAGCGGCCCCAGCGCGAGCCGCTCGGATTCGGCCGCCAGATCGTAGCGGCCGGTCAATTCCATCAGCACTCTCTTCAGCCGAACCATGCGGTCGGCTTGCACCATCGCTTCTTCGATGGCTTGGCGATACTCTTCCGCCGTCGTGGAAAACTCGAGGCCCAACTCCAGCGATCCATGGAGCGCCGTCAGCGGTTGGGCGAACTTGTGCAACAGCGCGGCTACCCACTCGGCGTCCATCACGATTGAGGGCTGGCCGGAAGGCGCAGGCACGGGTGCGGAACTCATGCCGCAGCCTCGGCGTCCTCTCCGAGCTGGTAGCCGACTCCCCGAATCGTTCGGATCAAGCGCACCTGCGCGCCTTCGTCGACCTTGCGGCGCAAGTAATTGATGTATACGTCGACCACGTTGGTCATCGTGTCGAACGAAAGATTCCAGACGTGCTCGATGATCATGGCGCGCGTCACGCGATGGCCGCGATTCAGCATCAGGTATTCGAGCAGCGCGAATTCCTTGGGCGTCAGCTCGATCCGGCGCTCGCCGCGGCGCACGGTGCGTTCCACGCGATTGATCTCGAGGTCGGCCGAACGCAGCGTCGCTTCGAGCGGCCGGACGCCGCGGCGGATCAACGCGCGAACGCGCGCCGAAAGCTCGGAGTAGGCAAACGGTTTGGTTAAATAGTCATCGGCGCCGATGTCCAGGCCCTTCACGCGATCTTCCACCTTGGCCCGCGACGTCAGCACGATCACCGGCACGCTCGGCTTCTTGGCGCGCAAGCCTTGCAGCACCTCGAGGCCGTCGGCTTCCGGCAAGTTCAGGTCGAGCAGCACCAAATCGAAATCATATTCGGTGGCCATGTGCAGCGCGCCCTTGCCGTCATTCACCACATCTACGGCGTAGTTTTCAGCCTCTAGCCCTTTGCGCAAAAACATCGCGACAGGCTTATCGTCTTCCGCAATTAACACTCGCATTTTTTCTTTCCTCCATGGTCTTTAATGAATCGACTCTCACACTGTTATTTGATCGGCTCAGATTTGGACAACCATTAACGCCCGCCCCAATCAGGCCGATCATCTACGTGAACCCGAACAAATGATTGGGCCGCTAGCGCCTCGGTAAGAGGCGCCGATAGAACGACTTCGCCCCCCGGCACCGCAGCAGCAGCCCACGTGACGGAAAACCGGTCCCCGTTTCGCGCCCGAGTATGCCCACGAGCAGGCTCGGCCGTAGCGGAGGTCCCGCACGAAAGGTGAACACAACGATGCTGGCCAAACCGCTTCCCAATATCCTGGTGGTTGACGACGAGCCCTCGATCCGCGAATTCCTGACGCGCGCGGTCAGCTACATTGCGCGCGAAGTCGGCGAAGCATCGAGCGCCAACGAAGCGATCGAATGCATGCGTGGCCGCCAGTACGACTTGATCCTCTCGGACTTGGCCATGGCGGATGGCGACGGCATGGCGTTGCTGGCGCACGTGCGCGACGCGTTTTGGGACGGCGGTTTCATTTTGATTAGCGGATACGCCACCACGCAGCACGTGATTTCCGCGCTGCGCCAGCAAGCTTCCGACTTTCTGATCAAGCCCGTGATGCTGGCGGATATTCGCGAGTCGGTGAAGCGCACCTACGCACAAGTATTGGCGCGCCGCGAGGCGCACGCGTATCACGGAATGCTCGAATCGAGCATCGAGCGGCGCACGCGAGATCTCGACAGCGCGCTGGCCGAGCTGGAATCGAACTATGGCGCGACGCTCGAGGCCTTGGTGGCCGCGTTGGACGCTCGCGAGCACGAAACCTCCAGCCACTCGTTTCGGGTACGTGCCTACGCCGCACATCTGGCGCGCGAAATCGGCTATCCCGCGGCGTTCCTTGCTCAGTTGGAGCACGGGGCGCTGTTGCACGACATCGGAAAAATCGCCACCAGCGATTCGATTTTGCTGAAGCCCGGCAAACTCACCGAAGAGGAATGGCAAGAAATGCGGAAGCATCCCGTGGAAGGTGAGCGTATCCTGCGTCACGTGGCGTTTCTGGGACCGGCGGCGGTGATCGTCCGCCATCATCATGAGCGTTACGACGGCCAGGGATATCCCGACGGTTTGGCCGGCGAGGACATTCCGCTTGGTGCGCGCGTTTTCGCCTTCGCCGATACGATGGATGCCATGACGTCCGATCGGCCGTATCGAAAGGCCGCCGGATTTGACGCCGTGCACCAGGAAATTATCCGCTGCTCGGGCAAACAATTCGATCCGCACATCGCCAAAACGTTCCTGCGGATTCCCGTGGAGAAATGGCAGGAATTGCGCGCCACGGCCGAAGCGGATTACGCCGCTTCGAGTCGCGTCCTTGAGCCAGTACTTGTGTAGGGCGTCCATTCGAGTGCGTTCTCATTAATGCATTTCGGGTTCCAAGATTAGAATCTCCACAAAGCCTTGCGGCAGAAACGTGTAGCAAAAGCTGCCTCGTTGGAGGTACCTCGGCTAATTCAGGAATTACCCAAAAAGGGAAGGCGAATCGTGCCGAAATGGGCGAGTTGCTGGGGAGACGTACGGAATTTGCCGGACAGTCCTGGGTCCCGAGTCCTGAGTGAAACGCGTAGCTTACTCAGCACTCAGGACTCAGTACTCAGGACTACGCTGTTGGCGCGGCTATCGATGATTCGGCTGGAACGTTCCGCCCGTCAAAAGTAGCTGCAACGCTTCCTTTGATCGCGACTGCCACGCCATTTGCTTGTCCGGCGTGCGATTGTTGTGGTCCGATTCGATCATCGGGATCACTTCCACCGGCGCGTGTACTTGATTCATCGCCGTGAATAGGCCGGCGGGAGCGCAGGTTGTGTCGATGAATCCGATGGCGGCCAGAACGGGAGCTGCAATGCGCGGCGCGAAATTCACGGTGTCGAAGTAGAGCGCCGTTTCCCGCACCCGCGAATCGCTCATGTTCCAGTTCGGATACGACGTGGAGCGTCCATGTGGCACGGCGTTGGAATCGGCGCCGGCCGGTTCGTTCACCAGCACCGCGGTGACACTCTGCGGATGCAGCGCCGCGGTCACCAGACTCTGCTGCCCGCCCATGCTCGTGCCCGTCAGCACCAGCGTCTGGCGATCCCAAGTGCCGTGACGCGTGATGTAGTCGAGCGCGCGGACGTCGCGCAAATACATGTTCAGGAAATACGACGTTTCGCGATCCGTATTTCCCACGGCTTGATAGTTTGCCGGCGCGCCGGTGGCTTGATCGGGCGGCATATCGTGCGAGTCCACGTCGAAGGCGAGCCAACCTTCGGCCGCCCGGCTCGTCACCGTGGATGTTTGCAGCGCGTAGACGCCGGCCCACTGATAAATCACCAGCGCGGGAAATTTTCCCTCGCGCGCGGGCTTCGCGAGATAGCCTTGCACGTGCGATCCCAAGCTTTCGAGCGTCACTTGGTACAATTCGACGCCGGCGACCGTCGTGTCGAGCTTTTTCAGCACCGGATTGATGGGAATTTCGCTCAATGCTTTTAGTTTCGCATCCCAAAACGCGTCGAAATCGGCGGGCCGCGGGACGACCGGTTCGAGTTTTTCAGGTGCGACGGCCGCGCCGAAGTGAATCGGCGTGCTTCTCTCTGTTGCGATCTCGCCGTAGATCATCGCCGGTTCGTTCATCGTGATTTCGATGGTGGCCTCGCCGGTGGAGAGGTCGAGCGGTCCCGAGACGATCGGATCGAGGCCGTTTTCCTTCAGCGAATACGTGAATTTCAGCGGCGCACCGGCTAGGCCCGTGAAGCGCACGGTCCATCCGGCTTTCTCGCCAACCTTGTAAATCCCGTTCGAGTGATACGGAACGAGCGAGATTGGCAACTCTTGCGCTGCGGCGAACGTCGCGAAGACTGCCAGCGTTGCTCGAAGAAAAACGGGAAATCTTTTCATAAGCGAGGACTACCGAACAGGAGTTCCGACAAACCCATAGCTATCTCGTCCAGCTTTATTTCGGTAACGCCGCCCTTAATGCGTCTTCCATTAGTTTCTCCGGCGCTTTCTTGCCGGTCCACAAACGAAATTGCTCGAAGGCTTGGGTTAAGAACATTTCTACGCCGGAAATCACGTCGATACCTTTACGTTGAGCCAACCGCATCAAGCACGTTGTGGCGGGAGTGTAGACGGTTTCAAAGAGAATCCGCGTGTTCAACTCGTGCGGTTCGAAAAAACAGCCCGCGACATTTGGCGTCATGCCCAGCGGCGTGGTGTGGATCACGGCGTCGTAGCGTGTGCCGGCGAGCGACTCCCGCGTGACAACTTCCGCACCCAACTCGCGCGCCAACTCCTGCGCTTTTTCCGCCGTGCGATTGACGATCGACACGCGGCAGCCCGCTTCGCCCAGCACCGTCACCGCGGCGCGCGCCGCCCCGCCGGCACCCGCGACCAGTACGCGCGCGCCCGCAAGTTTCAGGCGTTTTTGGAGTGGCCGCAGCAAGCCGATCGCGTCGGTGTTGTATGCTTTCCAAACGTCGCCACGCCGTACGAGCGTATTGGCAGCGCCGGCACGTTCCGCCGCAGGATCGCGCTCGTCGGCCGCGCGCGCCGCCGCTTCTTTGTGCGGCATGGTGATACTCAGTCCGGCGAGCCGTGACCGAAACGTCTCCCAGAAACTGACGAAGTCCGCGGCTTCACAGGCGACGTACGTTGCATCCAGCCCGCGATCGGCCAGCGCGACGTTGTGGATCACCGGCGATAGCGAATGTCCGATGGGATGGCCCACCACGGCGAAGACCCGCGTGCGCTTCCCGATGCGATCGGCGCGATACAAGCCGCGCATCAACGTCGCGGGAATCTGCCCGATGCCCGGCACGCCGCTACGTAGTGCCGCGGCATATGTGAAGGGCGATCCTGCGGCCAGGCACATCACGCGCGTCGGCCGGCCGATTTCGCCCATCGTGAATGCGACCAAATGCCCCCGTCCGTGTGCCAAGAGATCCAGCACAGTGGCATTGTCCAAAGGATCGTTGGACTGCGTGACGAGTTTGTAATAATCGGCGGGAAAATGGTGCAAGCGCCCCAGCGCCATTTCCAGTCCCGCGGGCGTTTCGCGATAATCGTGAAACGAAATCATTACCGGTGCGGCTTTACGCAGCGCGCGCACGGCCGCGTGGCCCAAGTGCTCCGCCGATTCAACCTCGAGATCGACGAGATTCGATCCCGCGGCCGCGACCTCGCTGAGAATCTGTAACTGCTCTTCGGCCGATCCCGCGAATTTGCCGCCCGCAGCGATACTACGCAGCGTCACGATCAACGCGCAGCGCCGCCGGCGCAGGTCGCGCACCAAACGCGCCAGACCGCGAAGGTCCCGCCAAGCGGCGGGACGCAAGAAGTCGAGGCGGAGCTCGAGGAAGCGCTGCGCCGGCGTGATCCGGGCGATCTCGGCCAGCGCGGCGGCGCGCAGGCGATCAAGACTCGGTCCGGCGACCGTGACGCAGACCTTAGGCAAGCTCCGAGGCCCGAGGCCCGAGGTTCGAGTCGCTTTGCGGTGTCGATGGAGGAGACCCTCTGGCATGGATACTAAGTCTTGTAGAATAACATATTTACGCCTCGATCGCGTGACGGGGGAGTATCAAGTTAATTACCAACGATTCCTCCTAATTCCCCATAGTTCCATTGACTCTTCAGTAGCGGTTTGCTACTTCTTGTAGCATGAAGCCCTTAGCCGTACTGTGTTTACTCGTCCTTGGTCTGTCCGGCGGCCTAGCCGCGCAGGGCCAGATGTATTCCAGCCCCTCCGGTTTTTCGTTGTCCGTTCCGGACGGCTGGCAATTGCTCACCAAGGAAGGTCCGCCGCCCAGCCAAGACGTTACCGCGAAGACCAAGTTCAACCCGGCGCGCATGTCGGCCCTCGCCTACAGCCCCACCGATCCGCACATCAACTTGAACGTGATCGTGTTGCAGGGCGCGATTCCCATGGACGACGACGCCGCCAAGGGCTATTCACAAATGTTGCAGGACCAATCGGCGCAAGCGGGCGTGGCGCTGCAAGCGTTCACAGTGGCGCGCCACAACTACGGCGGCCACAACGCGCTGCTGGCCGATTACGATATGGATTTCAGCACCTCGAACGGTCCCAATCGCGACCTCGGCAAGGTGCATCAGTGGCAAGTAGTGTTTTCCGGAACCAGCAACACGTATGTTGTGACGTGCTCGGCGGGAACGGTCGCTTTTCCGACGCTCGCGCCGGTATTTGAACGGGTGTTGGCTTCCATGAATTATCCAGGCGCGATGTCCGCGCCGGCACTCTCGCCGACGCTCGCGCCGGCCCCGGCGGCTGCGGCTCCGGCTCAGCCTGCGATGCAGTCAGCGCCGCAAGCCCCAGTTCAGGCCCCAACTCAAGCCCCAGCTCAAGCAATGATGCAGCCCGTCGCAATGCAGCAGCCTGCCATGCAACCCGCCATGTCGCAAGAGATGGCGCCCGCACCGCAGCGCGTGGATTCCGGCGAAGGACTCCTGCCGCGTAAAGTTGGCGACGTTCGCGTGCGTCCGCCGCATCCGGTTCATATGTACACGCCCAAGGACGCCGACGTTTACTGCGCCGGGTTCATCACCACCAAGCCGCCGGTCAGCGGACTTTACGTGATTTCGGGGGCGGAAGGTGGTTTGCAAGAAATCTTCACCGATCGCGACACGATTTACTTGAGCAAGGGCGCAGGCTACATCGTGCGTCCCGGCGGCGACTACATCTTGTTGCGCCCGATCATCGATCCCAACTACCGGGTGGAATGGTTCAAGGACCAGAACAAGCTCATCAAGAGTCTGGGCACGGTTTACACGGAAATCGGAACGATCCGCGTGGGCATCGTGCATGAATACGTGGCCACCGCCAAGGTAACGCATACCTGCGAGGAAATCCAGCCGGGCGACATCGCCGTTCCTCTCGATCTGAAACCGACTCCTCCGGCGCCTACCGGTGTTTTCGATGAATTCGCGCCGGCCACCAACAAGAACGACGGCCGAATCGTCACCGGGAAGAATTTTGAAGGCACGCTCGGCGCCGGCAAGACCGTGTATCTGAGCATCGGCGCCGAACAAGGTGTGGACGTGGGCCAGAATTACCGCATCTTCCGGACGTTCGCCACCGCGTCGGGAGATCCCAATCGCGCGTACCTGGATCAGACGCCGCAAAAACTCTTCGGCATGCGCACGAACTACAAGCTCTCGCAGAGCGAGCGCGATGTTTTGCCGCGCACGGTGCTCGGCGAACTGGTGATCCTCTCGGTGAACGGCCATTCGGCCACCGCGCTGATTACGATGTCGGGCGCGGAGATTTTCCCGGGCGATCAGGTGGAATTGAAGTAGCGTCCGGCGGGTTTTGGAACACGGAATAACACGGAGAACTACGGCCTCCGCCGGCTGAACCGCGGCTCATTCCCCGAAGATTTCCGCTGAGAATACTTGAATCCGCGCGCCCTCTCGCCACGCGCCTGCGGGAAGTCCCGCCTTGCGGCACGTTTCGTCGAGAAACTGCGTGACGCTCCAGTTTCGCGACGATGCCACTTGCGGCAAGAGCAATCCTCTGGCGAAATCGCGCGTGATCATCACACCGTCACGGCCGATAACGATTCCCGATTCCACCGCATCGGCCGCCACATCCAGAAACGGCGAGAGCACCGAGATCTCGATTTCAACTCCGGCGACTTCGTGCGGCATCAGAGGAGGGAATCGCGGATCGTGGAGCGCGGCATCGCACGCCGCTTGCGCCACGGCTTCGTCCAGCGGCAGGCGCGCCGCCGTCGATCCGATGCATCCACGGAGATCGCCGTGCGCGTGCAAGCTCACGAAAACCGCGCCAGGTTCGCGCAATCGCTCGACAGATCCCGTTGGCGTTGAGGCGTGACCCTTGGCGGCGGCTTCGGTGATGGCGGCACGCGCGATTAATAGCAAGCGCCGGCGTTCGGCGTCGGTGAGCGCCGTGTCAGGCATTTTCAATCCTCGCGGCGGCGGCGTTGCCGGCGCAGCGCGCGCAGCAATTCCACCCGGCCTTTGCGCTGCTTCACTTCTTTGTCGACCGTCTTCCAGAAAGCCGCGAAGTAGAGCACCGCCGAAATCAGCGCGAGAATCACCACCAGGTAGAGCGAAATCTGCGCCACCCAGTAGGCGATGCGCACCAGCGGCACCAGCAACAGCGAGACGATGGCGACAATCTGCATCACCATCTTGGTCTTGCCCCAATCGGACGCCGCGATCGTGGTGCCCGCCGCTTGCGCGATGCTGCGCAGTCCCGTCACCGCGAGTTCGCGCCCCACGATGATCAACACCATCCACGCGGCGACTTGGCGCGTCTCCACCATCGCGATCAATACGGAGGACACCAGCAGCTTGTCGGCAATGGGATCAAGCAGCATGCCGATGTTCGACACTTGTTTCAGGCGGCGCGCCAGATAGCCGTCGAACCAGTCGGTGGCGGCGGCCAATAGCACGATAGTCACGGCGATGATTTCCTTATGCGGAAACGTCTGCGTCAGCAACACCGTGAGCAGCAACGGCACAAGGAAGATTCGCGCCAGCGAAAGGGCATTGGGGAGATTCATCGCAACGTTTGATTCTGCGTATGTTGCTACCAACTATAAAGCCGCGAGGGAACGCGAGTCAAACGCGCCTGGCCGTCACTCTGCCACGACACTCTGGAAACTGCCCCGCGCATGTGCAAAACCGCTGCTCTCTGATCCGCGAATTGCCCAGCAACTGTGCAAAATCGCACACTTCCCGCATCCACTGTGTTTTCAGTAGCTTACTGCCGAAATAGAGTCCCGATGGGCCGTGGAAAACAATTTCTTAATATTATGTTGGGAATCGGCTTGAGAGCGATTTCCACAGCCTTTTGCACAGCTTTCCACAGGGGTGTTAGCGCCTGTGCGAAGCTTTCGGCTTGCTGTTTTCCGGCGTAATAAAACGATTCAGCCGCGCGACAAGTGTCTGTGGCGCTTCTGCTTCCACCTCGACCGTCTTTCCCTTGTCGCGACGGCTGACAATACGCGCATTTTCGTAGAGCAAGGAGAGCGCCGCGCCTTCGCTGTACGGGAAACGAAAAGAAACCGTTTGAATCGGATCGCCGGGGATGCGCGCGTCGATCAACGCCAAGAGATTTTCGATGCCATCGCCGGAAAGCGCGGAAACCGCCGCGGAATCTTTTTCGGCGCCCGCGGTGCGGAGCAACTCGGCGCGTTCCTCTTCATTCAATTTGTCCGTCTTGTTCAGCACCATCAGGCACGGCTTGTCGGCGGCGCCCAATTCTTCCAGAACCAATCGCACGTGGCGATCTTGTTCCTCGCGGCTTGGCGACGACGCGTCGGTGACGTGCAAGATCAGCGCCGCCTCGCGCACTTCTTCGAGCGTCGCACGAAATGCTTTCACGAGCGCGGTCGGGAGTCCGCGGATGAAGCCCACAGTGTCGGAGAGCAAGGCGCCTCGCCGCGACGGCAGATGCAGCGCGCGCATCGTGGGATCGAGCGTCGCGAACATGCGCGACGACGTCAGCACACTAGCCTGCGTCAGCCGGTTGAAGAGCGTCGATTTCCCGGCGTTCGTATATCCAACCAGCGCGACCGTGGGCAGCGGGACACCGCTACGTTTGGCGCGCTGCAGTGTGCGCGTCTGCCGCACGTGTTCGAGCGCTTCTTCGAGCGTGGCGATCCGCCGGCGAATCCGCCGGCGGTCAAGTTCGAGCTTTTGTTCACCGGGTCCGCGCGTGCCGATTCCGCCGCCGAGTCGCGAAAGGTCCTTGCCCTGACCACCGAGACGCGGCAGCAAGTAATTCAACTGGGCCAGCTCTACTTGCAACTGGCCTTCTCGCGTGCGGGCGTGACGCGCGAAGATGTCGAGGATCAGTTGCGTGCGGTCGATGACGCGGCAGTCGAGCGCGCCTTCGAGATTTCGTAATTGCGTCGGCGAAAGATCGGAGTCGAAGACGACGAGATCGGCGCTGAGGCCTTCCGCCAGGCCCTTCAGCTCATCGAGCTTGCCGCGACCCACGAACGTGGCGGCGTCGGGCGCTTCGCGCTGCTGCAAGATGGAATCGAGCACCTCGGCGCCGGCGCCGGCCGCGAGTTCGCGCAATTCCTCGAGCGAATCTTCGGCCGTCTCGACCGAATGCGGCGCGCCCGCGGGTCCGCCTTTGCGACTTCTCCAGTTCACGCCGACAAGAATGGTTTTCTCCGGCGCCGGCGCGGTGCCTTTGAGGGAACGTCCCCGAGCGGAAATGGCTAAGCCTCCTGCGCGACGGGGCTGGCAGGCGGTTCAGCCGGCTTTTCGCCCGCAGCGTGCGCCAGATGCATCTTTTGCACCACCACTGTGGAGATGGCGTGCTTGTAGATCAACTGTTCCTGGTTGCCGCTTTCCAGAATCAGGGCGTACTTGTCGAAGCTGCGGATGCGTCCGCTGAGTTTTACGCCGCTGACCAAGTAGATCGTCACTGAAAGCCGATCCTTGCGGGCGGCGTTCAGAAATGTGTCTTGGATTCCAGCGATCCCCTGCGCCTGTTTCTCGGCGTTATCCATTACCCCCATCATACCTTAGAAAATCTTCGCTAATCGCTCCAGCATCCCGTTCAGGTGCGCGGCGGTCTTGCGGACTTGGCTGGCGCGATCGGGAAGGCCCCTCATCTCGGTCTGCTGGGCGAAACGCTCCAACTCCTCGCTCGCATACCGGCCCTCGAAGAGCAGCCACACCAGCGAGTCGTAATGTTTCTTCCAGAGAAACTCAGTGGTGTCGCGTTTGTGCTCGTACACCACCCATTCGTTGGCGGCGGCCGCGCGGATCCCGAAAGCGTGGCGGATCTTGCGGGTGAACTCGGCGCGGAAACTGTCGTCGTTCTCGGCGAACTCCGCAGTCAAGGCGCGAAGTTCCCACTCCATGGCGGGCATATTGCAATTGGGCAGGCGAAGCTGGACCACCGGAGTAATGGTTAGGGTCGCAACACTCTTGGCGATGGTCGCCAGCAAAACCTCCAAGTTGTGCGATTCCTGCTTCGGATCGAGGCCCATCTCGCGCATCTGCTCGCGTACCAAATCGCGATCGTCGAACTGAGGTCTGGTGTCGACATACATTTGCGAAGGCGCGGCCAAACCTCCGTAGGAAGCGGTGGGCGGGGCAAAGCGTCGCGGAGCCGGCGTCGAGGGCGTTTCCTCTTCCTCCTCCACCGGATCGTTCCAGCCGGGCGGAAGTTCCCGATCAGCCTTCCAGTTGGGCAGACTCGGCGGCTCGGGTTCGTCGTCAGTAGGTTCAGGAGCACGCGCGGGGGCGGGAATCGACGCGGCCGCCGCGGCAGATTGTGGTCGCGGAACGTTGGGTGCAGCGGGCGCGGGCGTCGCGGGAGCCTGTGCGGAAGGTTGTTCAGACGTCTCGGCGAGCTTTGCGAAGTCCATTGCCGCCAAGCGATATTCTTTGTGCGCCAACATCGCGCCGAGTTGCTCTCGCCGCGCGGTAGCCGCCGCAAACAGCGCGTTGAATCGTTGCCCGATGGCGAGATTGTAGGTGATGATCGCGGAGAGTACGCGCAGGTGGAAGAAATCCTGGTGCAATTCTTTTTTCAGCGCGCGTCCGCGGGTGGTGGCCTCGGAACGGTTCATCTCCTGGAAGGTGGTGAACTTCGACACCTCCTGAAGAATCTTGCCGAGACCTCCAATCAGCGCCCGGGTCTCAACTCCCAAGGGCGACACGTCAATGCCCGGGATAATCTCCGGCAACTCGTCGTCAACTTTTCCAGAAAACACGCCTTCGCGCTGGCGTTCCCGGAAGATGTGGGTGATCAGCCAGTCGGCACGTTCGCGATCATTGTCGGATCGCCGCTCCTTGCCCCAGAAGTATCGGACCAGGGCGGAGAGCGCGGCCTCGCTCGGCTCGATGTTGGTAACCGCTGTGCGCAGAAGCGCGGGCATCGCGCAGTGATCCAGCAATCCGATCCAGGCCAGGACGCCTTCGTCGATCGGCGTGTCGCTAGCGGGATCGTCTAATGCGGCCTTCACGATCGCCGGCAGAGGCAGCGGTCCACCGACCTGCTCCTCGGCGATCACCAGAAGAACTTGATGCACCGCAAACAACTCGCGCCTTGAGATCACGTTAAGATCGTATGAAATCGCGCTTGGAGCGTCAATGCGGTCGCCGGTGAAGTTCCGATGTTCTCGACAAATGACGGCGCCTACGCCGCGTTCATCTCCCGCCGTATCGCGGCGAGGTAGAACAGCACCAGCACACCAATTCCCACGAGTGCCTGCTGACCGTAGACCTGTAACCCGGGATCGCGAAGCATCGTAAATGCCGTGGCGCTCGAGCCGAGCAAACAAATCGTCAGCCAGGAAAATACGTTGAAGCGCAGCACGCGCACCAGCACGGTGGCAACCGCCAGCGACCCGAGCATCGCCGCCAGGTGCTTGACGAACTCCACCCACTCCGTGCTGGCCGCCGCCGACATCACCGCCGCCGCGGCGATGAGTCCCAGCGCGATCCACGGCGGTTGACGCAGCATGCGGAAAACGGTTCCGATCGCCGCGCCACAAAGCAGCAGCGTGAGGATGGTCATCCAGAAGGCGTTCAGGAAAACCGCCAAGCCCGGTGAAAACGCCACCGGATAGCCCGACACGCCGGGCGCTTCGCCGCGCGCGGCGGAAGGAATCTTGTTGACCACCGTGGCCACCAATTTGGTGACGCCGAATAAAATCATCGCGGCGAAAACTCCCGCGAACAATCCTTCGAGCATGGCGCGCGCGCGATCGGCTCCCGCGGGCGGCCAGAACGAAACTTCGCCGAATTGTCCGCGTAACAATGCTTCCGCGGCCACACCCAACGCCGCCGCCGCGAGAAACGAAAGCATCACCCCCATCGCCGCGCCCAACGCGCTCTGGGTCATCGAGTTCGACCATCCCACAGCCGTGTCGTACCCCTCCCACCACTCGGGGATTTCGTTGAGGACCGAGAACAGCCGCAGCACGGCCGCCATCGCTCCCAGCGTCATGTGCAGACGCCAATGCACCGAGACTCTGGAAATCGCGATGGCCGCGAAAACAATGCCGCCGACGCCCACGATGACCACCAGCACCACGCCGAAAACTTGCTGTACGGTTTGCCGTGTGTGTTCGCGCGACCACTCCTCGGGGATTTTCACGAAGTGCCGCGGGCCGTTCGCCTCATCTCCCTTCACGACAACTTCAAAACGATGCGTGGCTTCTCCCGCCAGTTTCGCTTTCGATTCCCACGTAATCGTGTGATCGTCGCGATTCTTGCGGTGATCGAGGTGGTGATCCACCATGTTGTAGTCTTTCAGATTCACGCCTTGCTTCTCGGCGATGCGCGAGGCCACGGCCATCGCCGCGTCTTCCTCGAGCTTGGCGCCCGGCGCGTCTTCGGCGAGGATGTGGACGTAGCGGCTGACTTCACCGTCCATACCGGTGAGTACGACGTATTCTTCCTTGTCCAACTCGCGGAAAAATCGCGTGCGCCACTCCACGGGATGGATCTCCTCGCGATAAATCTTGGCGGCCTGATCGCGGTTCGAGAATTGCACGAGATAGTCGTACGCGGTACCGCTGGTGGCATCCTGCAACGCCGTGACCCGGCGATACTTGGCTACATCGACGCCGCGTTTTACGAGAAACTCGACGGACTTTTGCTCCGCTTCGACCGGCGTCGGCGACACTTCAATGCTGTGATCCGGCTGGCGGTGCGCTACCACGATCGCCGCGGCGGACAACGCGACCCCGGCGATCGCCAGCCAGCGCATTTGCGCCGGTGGAATGAACTGGAACGGCAGCGTAAGCGATTCTTCGTGCTGTTCCTCTTTTTTCTTGGCTTCCGCCGCCGCGGCGTCGAGCAAGGCGGGCTCGGGCGCGATGTCCGCAACGTGTCCGTAATTCGGCACCGGCGGTGCGGCGGGTTCAGGCGGGGCGAGCCCGGGCGGCGTCTCCGGGGCATGGTTCAAGATCGCGGGATCGTGTACGAATCCGCGCGCTTCCAGATAAAACACCACGCTGATCAGCAGCGGAATCAGCACCGCGTCGCCGACCAAAGCGCCGGCGATCTTGTAGGAAAGCTGGTCGGAGCGCAGCAGGAACATTCCCATCAGCGTCGCGTCGACGGTGTAATGCCACACCAGCGTCGTGAGAATGCCGAAGTTCAAGAACACCCAACCGGCCACAATGCCGATGGCGCCCACTTCGACGCCGCGAATCCACGGCGGTTGCTGCGGATAACTGGAGTGCAGGAATCCCCAGAGAAAGGCGGGAATCAGCACGGCGATCCAGCGGGTGTTGAACCAGCGTTTCGTCACGCGCAAGATCAGCGGAATCGCGAAAAGGCGGAACGGAAATTCCTCGCTCATCGCCGCGAACGACGCCATGGCCAGCGGCGAGAGCCACGGGAACATGGTCGAGACGGTGTTGTCGTAGTTCACGTCCATCGGCGCCCACGCGCCGAGTTTCAGCGCAATCGTGTAGAACAGCGCGACAAGTCCAATGTGCATGCCGGCCATGCCGTAGCCGATCAGGGTGGACTTGAAAAACTCCTTGGTGCGCAGTCCGCGGAACGTGAACAAATGGTCGAGACCCACGCGATCCGGACACAGTTCGCGATAGAGCGGCTCGCCCGACGCCGCCAGCATCACGATGTAGACGCCGCTGCCCAGCGCCACCAGCACCGCGCCGACGACGATGAGCGCTTGCAACGTGCCGTACGTCGATTGCGTCGGCATGTTCTGCAGCGCTTCCGGCATTTCGTTCAGCGTGTAGAAGAAAAACAGCACGGCCATCACGCCGCCCAGCGCCAGCGCCGTCTTCCAATGGATTTTTTTCACGCGCCCGCTCATAAAGATCACGAAAATCGCCACGATCAGCAGAATCACGTAGAGCGCCGTGGCGATGATCTCCAGCAGGTTGTTGCGCGAGCGCAACTTCTCGTAATCGCGCGTCCATTGCTCGGGGATTTTGAGGAATTCGTCGAATTCCCCGATTTGATCGCCCTTCACGGTGACGCTTAAACGATGCGTGGCCTCCTTGGCGCGAAAATCGTTCTCTTCCCAGGTCAACGTGTAGTCAAGTCGCTTGGGCCGCGTGTCGACTTTGTCTTCCACTAAGTGATACTGCTTCAGGTCGATGCCGCGCTCGGTGCGCAGAAAAACTTCCGCCACGCGCTGCGCTTCGGCTTTCGAGAGCGAAGCGCCGGGCGCCGCTTCGTCGATGACATGCGCGAATCCCATGAGCTCGCCGCGCGTGGTGAGATGCACCACGAGTTCTTCCTTCTGCGGCGGCTTGATCAAACGCGTGCGCCAATTCCAAATGCGCACAGGACCCGCCATCAGGCGGTTCGCTTCCTCGGCGCCGAGTTCCCGTTCGAGATATGTTTTCGCTTCGTCGTCGTAGCTGAACGCCGTAAAGACGTGATAGCCGTCGGTGGAGAGTCCACGGCCGCGCAGGAAATCGAGCGCCTTCGCTTCGATGTCCGGCCGGGTCAGCCGCAGGTCGACGGAAGCTTCCGGGAAAGCCTGATGGAAATAGTGATGAGCGGTGAATGCGCCGGCGACGCCTAAAGCGAGGAAGATCGCCGGCCAAAGCCAGTCTTCCTTGGTCATCTTCACGAGACGACGTTCGGGCATCTTAGTTTGTGTCCTTCAACTCTCGCGGCGCCGCAGGCGCTGCGTGCAATTTGATTCCACGTTTCAGCAGCAGATTTATTTCACGTCTTTCAAACGATCGCGCAGCAATCCGCCGAGTTCATCGGCTTTGTCGAGCATGTTTTTCTCGGTGACGCCCGTGACTTTCTCCGCCGCAAGCAGACGTCCGCTGGAAACTTCGGAGATTTCCGCTTCCAGCACAATGTTTCCCGCGGCCATGAGCGTATCGCCGCGCACCATATATTTCGCGCCGGACTTCTTGGCTACTTCCGTGGCATTCGCCGCGTCGAGCGTCGGCATGCTCTCCATCTTCAGTTGCTTCAGCACGTCGAAGACGCGCTGCTTGCTGATGATGTCGACGTTGGTGAGCTTGGCGAGATCCACGGCCAGCAAGTCGGCGGCGTTTTTTCCGTACCACGCTAGTTTCGCGTCGCCGGTGGAGTTTTCAAACGTCAACACTGCGACCGCCGGTTTCGTGGCGGCCTGCGCCGTCGCCGCGTTGTCGTGTTTGTTGCTTAGCAGCACCACGCCCCCAATTGTCGCGAGCACCAGCACGACCACGGCCAGCGCCGCGATGATCAAACTACGCAGCGGCTTGTGCTCCGGCGCGGCGATGATGCACTGGCTCGACGCCGGGACCGCCGTGGCCGTCGCCGACGGGGGCACTTCCACCAGGCGCGGACCGGAGGGCGTCGCTAGCGCCACCCCGCCGCGATCCATATTGCGGCGCAAGTCCTTCAGATCCACGACCAGATCGGCCGCCGATTGGTAGCGCTCCGCGGGATTCTTGCGCAGGCACTTCGCGACGGCGCGCTCGTAGTCGGCGGGGACGTCGGCGCGCAGTTGCGCCAGCGGCGTGGGCTCGCCGTGCAGGATTTGGTCGAGCACGTCGACGGTCGAAATGCCGGTGAACGGCAGGCGTCCGGACGCCATCTCATAAAGCACAACCCCGAACGAGAAAATGTCCGAGCGCGGATCCACTTCGCGTCCGCGCGCTTGTTCCGGCGACATGTAGTGCGTGGTTCCCACGGTTACGCCGGGATCGGTGAAGTCCGCGGTGAGATCGTTCGATGAAATCGTTCGCGACGGTCCGATCTGCTTGGCCAGCCCGAAGTCCATGATCTTGACCAGTCCGCGCGGCGTGATCCAAAAGTTCGCCGACTTGATGTCGCGATGCACCACGTTGCGGCGATGCGCTTCGGAGAGGCCCTCGGCGCATTGGATCACCGCGTCGAGCAGCGTTTTCCAGTCGGAGTTGATGTCGGTGAGGGCTTCCTTGAAGGTGCGTCCTTCGAGGAATTCCAGTACCAGGAAAAGCTGGCCGTCTTCTTCTTCGATCGAGTGGATGGTGCAAACGTTGGGATGCGAAATCGTGCTGGCGGCTTGCGCCTCGCGAGTGAAACGGCGGCGCGCGTCTTCGTCCTTGAGGTGCTTGGGATGAATCAGCTTGATCGCCACTTGGCGATTCAAGCGAGTGTCTTCGGCGCGATAGACAACGCCCATGCCGCCCTCGCCTACTTTTTCGAGGACTTGAAAGCGGCCTAACATTTTGCCGGTGAGCGTATCGGCGTCGGGCATGATTGGCGATCGTCCAAAGGGATGCTATCAGAAAGCGGCGGGCGGGGAATAGACCTTCAGATGTCAAATTTGGAGTGCCGCGGTCGCCGCCTTCACCAAGCGAGCCTTGACTCGCCGGGCGCGGAGGATCGAGCATGTGCAATCCGGTCCGCGTCAAGCCGCCGGCATCCAAAGCGGCGGCAAGTCGCGGCACTCCATATCTAATACGACAGCAACTTCTCAATCGCTTTCCGCAGATCATGGACCTGCGGCAGCACCGCTTCTTCCAGATTCGGCGCCGACGGAATGAAGCAATCCGGCGCGCCGACACGCAACACGGGCGCGTCGAGCACGTCGAGGCAATTCTCCGCGAGCCGCGCCGCGACTTCCGCGCCAAAGCCCATGAACACCGCGTCCTCATGCGCCACCAGCACGCGATTCGTCTTGTGCGCGGTCGCGTAGATCGCTTCGGTATCGAGCGGAACCATCGTGCGCAAGTCGATCACTTCGAGCGACACGCCTTCCTTGGCCATCTGCTCGGCGAGTTCCAGCGCCAAGTGCACGGTGCTGCCCCAAGTGACGATGCTGGCGTCCTTGCCTTCGCGGCGCACGCGCGCCTTGCCGAACGGCGTGAGGTAATCGGCGTCCGGCTCGGGAGCACGCGCTTGCAAGCGCCGATAAAGTCCCTTGTGTTCCAGGAAAATCACCGGATCCTCGCAGCGCGCCGCGGTCTTGATCAGGCCTTTCGCGTCGTCGGCCGTCGACGGATACACCACGTACCAGCCGGGCGTGTGCGAATACATCGCTTCGACGCAAGTGGAATGCCACGGACCGCCTTTGATGTATCCGCCTTGCGCGATGCGCACGACCAGCGGACCGTTCCACTCGCCGTTGCTGCGCCAGCGCACGGTGGAAATTTCGTCGCGAATCTGCATGAACGCCGGCCACGAGTAGTCGGCGAACTGAATTTCCACGATCGGTTTGTATCCTGCGATCGCCATTCCGCCCGCGATTCCCACGATGCTCGCTTCGGCCAGCGCGGAATTACCCACGCGTCCAGGGAACGCGCGCGACAATCCCTTCGTCACGCCGAACACGCCGCCCTTGGGATCGTCGATGTCTTCGCCCCACATCACGATTTTGGGGTTGCGCTCCATTTCCTCGCGCAGTCCGTGATTGATCGCGTCGACCATGGAAATGGGATCGGGAGCAACCAACTTCGGCGTTTTCTCGAGGAACACCGGCGTGTTGTCCGAGTAAATGTGCGTGGTGCACGTCTCGGGATTGGGCGGCGGCTGCGCGTCCGCGTCGTCGGCGGCGGCGTTCACTTCCTTCTTGATTTCCTCGCGCGTCGCTTCGATCTGGTCTTTCGTCATGATCTTCCGTTTGACCAGATATTTTTCCGTTTGCAGGATCGGATCGCGGTCCACCAGCGCCGCGAGCTCTTCGTCGCTGCGATATTTTTTCTGGTCGTCCGACGACGAGTGCGGATCCATGCGGATCACTTGGCCTTCCACCAGCGCCGGCCCATTGCCCTCGCGGATGCGCTTGATCAGCGCCGGCATCGTTTGATACATCGGCTCATACCAAGTACCGTCGAGATTCGTCGTGGGCATGCCGAATCCCTGCGCGATGCGGTGGACTTCGGAAATCGTCTGGCTGTGCTGCGGCACGCTGATCGCGTAGCCGTTATTTTGAATCACGAAAAGAACCGGCAGTTTCTCGCGCGCCGCCCAGTTGATGGCTTCGAAGAACTCGCCTTCGCTGGTGGCGCCTTCACCGGAGCTGACGTACACGATGGCATCGGAGCCGTCTTGCTTCAGCGCTTTCGCCGTGCCGACGGCCACCAAATATTGCGTGCCCGTGCACGCGGTCATCGAGACGAGATTCAGTTTGCGGCTGGAGAAATGCTCCGGCATGTTGCGGCCGTTGGAATTGGGATCGCCCTCGCGTCCCAGCATGCCCATGAAAATGTCGCGGACCGGAATGCCCAACGCCAGCGCGACGCCTTTCTCGCGATAGTAGGTGTAAAACCAATCGTGCCCCGGTTTCAGGAGCATGGTGATACCGACTTGCAGTTTCTCGTGCCCGCGCGTGGACGCGTGGAATCCGCATTTGCCTTGGCGCACGAAAATCTTCATGCGCTCCTCGACGAAGTAGGTCACCAGCATCTTGCGATACAGCTCGATGACCATTGCATCGGGCACAATTGCATAGTCGGTCATGGTTGAAGTGGCCAAAGATTTCCTCCGAAAAACAGTTTGAACTGTTGTGTGGTATTAGCTTACAGAATAGCACGGCTAGGCAGCGTTGCGGATGGCGGTATACTCAAAATACCCTCTCATGGACGAGATCAATCGAGAATCCCCGGCGTTTCAAACGAACCTTCGCGCGATCACGGAACTGATGGCGCAAATCAAGACCCAAGAAGCGGCCATTCGCAAAGGCGGCGGCGAAAAGGCGATCGAATCGCAGCATAAGAAGAAGCGTCTTACCGCGCGCGAACGCATCGCGCTGCTGCTCGATCCCGGCACGGAGTTGTTCGAACTCAGCATTTTCGCGGCGTTCGGAATGTATCAGGAGTGGGGCGGCGCGCCGTGTGCCGGCGTGGTGACGGGACTCGGCCGCGTGGCGAATCGCTTGGTGATGATCGTCGCTAACGACGCCACAGTGAAAGCCGGGGCGTTTTTTCCGATGACCGCGAAGAAAGTGATCCGCGCGCAGAACATCGCGTTGGAAAACCACATTCCCACGATCTATTTGGTCGACTCCGCGGGCGTTTTTCTTCCGCTGCAAGAAGACGTGTTTCCTGACGCCGACGATTTCGGGCGCGTCTTCCGAAACAACGCCATCATGAGCGCGAAGGGAATTCCGCAAATCACCGCGATCATGGGGATGTGCGTGGCGGGCGGGGCCTATTTGCCGGTGATGACCGACACGATCCTGATGACCGAGGGCAGCGGATTGTTTCTGGCGGGTCCCGCGCTGGTGCAAGCCGCCATCGGACAAAAAGTTTCCGCGGAGGATTTGGGCGGCGCGAAAATGCACGCCGAGGTTAGCGGCACAGTGGATTTCCACGAACCCACCGACGAAGCATGCATCGCGCGCATTCGCTCGCTGGTCGACAAACTGGGCCGCCGTCCGGGCGCGCCATTCAATCGTGCGGAGTCCGCGCCGCCGCTAGGCGAACCGAGCGAGATTTACGGCATTTTCTCCACGAGTCCGGCGAAGCAGTATGACATGACCGACATCATCGTGCGGCTGGTCGACGCGCCCGCCGGCAAAACGTCGTGGGAGGAATATCGGGCGAGCTACGGACGCACCGTGTTGTGCGGATACGCGCGGATCGGCGGATTCGCCGTGGGGATCGTCGCGAATCAAAAGAAAAACATTATGACCACCGCGCAGTCCGGAGAAAAACGCATGGAGTTCGGCGGCGTGGTCTACACGGAGTCGGCGGAGAAATCGGCGCGCTTCATCATGGACTGCAATCAGAACTTGATCCCGCTGATTTTCTTGCACGACGTGAACGGCTTCATGGTCGGCAAGGAAGCGGAATGGAGCGGCATCATTCGCGCCGGCGCGAAAATGGTCAACGCGGTCTCGAATTCGGTGGTGCCGAAAATTTCTGTGATGTGCGGCGGCAGTTTCGGAGCGGGGAATTACGCGATGTGCGGCAAGGCGTACGATCCGCGATTCCTGTTCGCGTGGCCCACCACGCGTCACACGGTGATGGGTGGCGATCAGGCGGCCGGCACCCTCGTGGACATCAAAGTGAAGCAACTGGAACGCGAAGGCCGCAAGCTGAGCGACACCGAGCTCGCCGAGTTGCGGCAATCGGTGCGCGCCAGTTACGAAGAGCAAGCTGATCCGCGCTACGGCGCCGCGCGACTTTGGACCGACGCGATTCTCGATCCCGCGCGGACGCGCCAGGCGCTGATTTTGGCGTTGGAAGCCGCGTCGCTGAATCCGGAAGTCGCCGAGTTCAAGACGGGAGTGCTGCAAACGTGACACAGACTCTGCGTGTAGCGACGGAAAACGGCATCACGACGATCACGCTGGCTCGTCCCGAGCGGCGGAACGCCATTTCGTCGCGGATGATGGACGAACTCGCGCAGGCGCTTGAAACGGCGTCCGCGTCGGCGGCCACACGTCTGCTGGTGCTCACGGGCGAAGGCAAGGCATTTTGCGCGGGCATGGATTTGGAGATGCTGCAAAAAGCCGCGTCGCAGAGCGTCGACGAAACACTCGACGATTCACGCCGAATGGCGCGGACGTTTTTGGCGCTATACCGATTTCCCAAGCCGACGATCGCCGCCGTGAAAGGCGCCGCCATCGCCGGCGGTTGCGGTCTCGCGACGTTTTGCGATTTCACGATCGCCGCGCCGGAAGCGAAATTCGGTTACACGGAAGTACGCATTGGATTCCTGCCGGCGCTGGTCTCGGTGTTTCTCAAGCGGCAGATCGGCGAGAAGCAGGCGAACGATTTACTGCTCACCGGGCGCATCATCGACGCGGCCGAAGCGCTGCGCATGGGTTTAATCACGGAGGTTGTCGCCGAGCGGCCGCTGATGGAGCGCGTCCAGGAAATTGCTGCAATGCTCGTGGCAAACAGTCCCGAAAGCCTCACTCGTACGAAGCGTTTGTTGCGCGCGTTCACGTACGAAGATGTAGACCGCGAGATCGAACTAGCGATCCGCGAAAATGCGGCGATCCGCAAAACCACCGATTTTCGCGAAGGCGTCGCATCGTTTCTGGAAAAGCGCGCGCCGAAGTGGTCTTAACGAACCACAAAGACACGAAGGACACCAAGAAAACCTTGATTGACTGGTTCCTGGTTTTCTTTGTGTTCTTTGTGCCTTTGTGGTTCAGTTCGGTTATTTCGGCTTTTCTGCCAGCTTCTTCACGTCGGGACTCGTGTTGGCCTTTTGCTCGGACACCGTGACGTCGATGTACTTTTGTCCATTCAGGGACGCGGACGTTTTGAACGGCAGTTTGACGCCGTTCACGTCGCGATAGTCGCCGAGCGTTTCCTCGACATCGCCGGGACCCAGCGGCGTGGTGCCGTGATAAGCCCGCTTCACCACCGCGCCTTGCGGGTCGACGGTGAGATGCACTTGCATCGTTCCCGACGTCACCAGCAGCACGTCGTTCGCGCCGTCCTTCTTCTCATACGAAATAGTCGGATTGCCGACGCCGGAGAGAAGATTGGGAAGCGTCCGGAAATTGCTTTCGCGCGCGTCGGATTTTTGCGCGTCGGTCAAATCGGTGATGCCGCCCATTCCTAATGCCCATCCGGTCTTGCCGTCGAAGAAATTGCCGAAATCACCGAACGGAAGATGGATGTCGGAGCGGCTGACGTCCGGGAAGACGTTCACTTGGTGCACTTCCAGCTCAATGTCGCCTTGCGGAGTGCTCAACTGCGCCTTCGCCTTCATATCGACATCTTTCAGCGCCCGGATTTTTTCGATCCCGCCTTCGTATTGAAGCACCCGCATGATCACCGGCCGCGCTTGTTCCAGCGACGCCGTACTCGCGGCGGGTTTCGCCGCGCCACCGCGGCCGCCGCCGGGCGTGGGTTTGGTGGTCGCGATGGTGATATCCACGTCATTTACGTGGCCGCCCGCGTAATTCAGCGCGGTCAGCGGCTTGTCGAAATCTTTATCCTTGCCGACAACCACAATCGCGAGACTCGCCGGCTGCAAACGGCGCTGCGCCACGCGCAGCACGTCGGCTTTGGTTACTTTCTCCACGTTCGAGCGATACTTCTCGAGGAAATCCGCGGGATAGTGGTAATACTCATACGTCATCACGCGGTCCAGCGTTTGGCTGACGTCCTCAAAATTGAAAACGAAGTTGTTGAGGATCGTTTCCTTCGCGATCTTCAATTCCTCATCGCTGACTTCCTTCTCACGAATGTCCTTGATCTCCTTCAGCACTGCCTCGATCGCCTTTTCAGTGGATTCCGACTTCGTTCCCACGGCGATCGCGAACAGTCCCGGGTGATCGAAGCCCGCGGACCACGATCCGCCCGCTTCGTACGCCAAGCCCATCGCGCTGCGGACGTGGCGCGTCAGCCGGCTGGAGAATCCGCCTTCGCACAACACTGTCGACATCACCGTTGTCGCGAAGAAATCGGGATCGTCGAAGCGTCCGCCGATTTGTCCCACGCGAATGTTCGACTGATTCACGTCTTCCTTCTTGATGAGATTCACGCTCGGCTTCAAGTTGGGATCCACCTGTGGCACCGGAGGCAGGTCTAGCTTGGCCGGCTTCCAATCGGCGAATGCTTTTTCGATCTTGGCTTTCATTTCCGCGGCGTTGAAATCGCCGCGCACGCCGAGCATCACGTTGTTCGGATGATAGTAGCGCTCGTAAAATGCGGTGAGATCCGCGCGCGTGATGGCGTCGATGGTCCACACTTCGCTCTGTGCGGCGTAAGGGCTATCCGCTCCGTACACGGCTCTGCGGAATTCCCGGCGCGCGATTTCCTCGGGCTCGTCGTTGCGCCGCGAGATGGCCGTCTTCGCCTGCACTTTGGCGAGATCGATTTTTTCCTGGCGGAACGCCGGATGCATCAGCATGTCGGCGAAAATCGCCAGCACTTTGTCCGCGTCGCCGCGCTGCGCGCCGAAACTGGCGCCGGCGTTGTCGGGGCCGACGTTCGTTTCCACGCGTGCCGCGATCGCTTCCAGCTCTTCGTCGAGTTGATCGCCGGTCTTGGTCGTGGTACCGCCGGTGCGCATCGACGCGCCGAAGATTCCGCCGAGTCCCGTCTTGTCCGCGGGAATCCAGCGCGCTCCCGCGCGGATAATCGCGTGACCGTCGACGAACGGCAGCGTGTGATCTTCCACCAGGAACAGCTTCATGCCGTTCGGCAACTCGAAGCGTTGCACGTCCGGTAGATGGATGTCGCCGAGCTTCGGGTAGACGATTTGGTTCCACGCCTTCGCGCCTGTACTCGCCGCGGCGGGAGCACCGGCCGCCGGTGCGGCCTGCTTCGGCGCGGGTTTGGCGGGGGCTTGCGCGCACACCAGGAGCGCGCCGACAACGACAGAAATGAAAAATGAACGCGACTTCATAAATTTTCCTCTCGGCGAATTCAACAAAAGCCCGCTTACGATTTCGGTTTCTCCGGCGCCTTTTCGGGCGGCACGATTACACCAATCGTGCGATTGCGTTTCACGAAACACGTCCGGGCCACGCGCTGGATATCGTCTGCTGTGACCGCGCCGATTTCGTCAATGTCCTTGAAGAGTTGCCGCCAGTCGCCTTCGACCGCCTGGTTTTCGGCGAGCGCGCCGGCCAAGCCTTCCATCGACCGCAAACTTCTGATCACGCCCGCGCGCGTGCGTGTCTTCACTTGTTCCAATTGCTCGGACGAAATCTTTTCCGTCTTCAGCCGCTCGATTTGCTCGTCGACGGCTTTCAGGTTTTCGTCGGTGGTGTGTCCGGCGCTGGGCACGGTGAGGAAGATGAACAAGCCCGGATATTTTTCGCCCGGAAATCCCGTGACCGCCTGCGCGGCCACCGCGATTTTCTTTTCTTTCACCAAGCTCTTGTACAGCCAACTGGTGCGGCCTTCACCCAGGATGTCGCTGATTGCTTCGAACACGGCGTGATCCTTATCGCGCGCCGCGCCCTTGTGATATCCGACCAACAAATACGGCTGCGCCGCCGCTTCCACTTCCACGCGATGCTCGCCTTGTTGCGGCGGCTCGACGGTGCGCACCGGCTGCGGTCCCGGTTTCTTCGGCAGACGCCCGAAGTACGTTTCGGCCAGCCGCTTTACTTCCTTGGGATTCACGTCGCCGACGATCGCGGCGGTCATCGCCGACGCCACGTAGTGATCGCGGAAATATTTCTCCGCTTCGGCGTGCGTCACGTTACTGATTTCGCTGCGATGCCCCACGACGGGATTGTGATACGGATGCGCTTTGTACGCGGCCGCCAGGAAATCCTCGAGGAGCTTGCCGAACGGATCGCTTTCGGTGCGCATGTTGCGCTCTTCCAGCACCACGTCGCGCTCCTTGTAGAACTCGCGCAGCACCGGATCGAGATAGCGCGCCGACTCCATGCTGAACCACAACTCCAATTTGTTGGAGGGCAGGGAAAACGTGTATTGCGTGGAATCGTACTCGGTGCCGGCGTTCAATCCTTCGGCGCCCGCGCGTTCCAGAATCTTCGAGAACTCTTCGCGCACTTCCTCGGGATTCGAATTGTCGGCGGCCTCCGATGCTTTTTCGAACGATTCCTGAAGCGATTTCACCTTCGCCGGATCGGGATCGAGTTTGGCGCGCTCGGCGTTGAGCGCCGCGTACGCCGCGTCGGCCGCGTCCATCGCTTTCTTCTCAGCGGCGTAATTGCGCGTGCCGATGGTGCGCGTGCCCTTGAAGGCCATGTGTTCGAACAAGTGCGAAATGCCCGTGATGCCGGTGACCTCGTCCACCGCGCCCACGTCCACGTAAAGCTCGAACGCCACGACCGGCACTTGATGCCGCTCCACAACGATGAACTTCATGCCGTTGGCGAGCGTGAACTCGCTCACCGACTTTTCGAACGTGGCGAGGGAAAATTCGCCAGTGTCGGCTTTCTGGGCCGCTTTCGCGGGCGTCCATCCCGCCGGACACATCGCCAGCACCAGCATGAAGATCAAAGGAAATCGCAATCGACGCATGACTTGCCCTCCGAAAACCAAGGTATCAGCGTAGCACATGAACATAGGCGTAAAAGGTCGTAAAACCAAACAGTAGGACACGCGTCCCCGCCTGTTCCGCCATTGGCGCGGACAAGAAACGTCCGCGCAACCGACGGCTCGACGCCGCTGGAAAATCAGTGACCGGCGACCACGCCGGTCCTACCGCCCGTGACCGTTCGTGCCGGCGCGGGCGCGGACCTTGGAAATCAATTTCAAGTGGCTGAGCAGTTTTTCCAGGCAGTCGGACACTTGCTCCATGCGTTCGCCTTCCGAACGCATCGCCAGGAGCGATTGCTTGAAATCGTTATCGACAGGCATGGGCGCCATCAGCGCGAACGAAAGCGGGCGCGCTTCCGCGGCGACTTCGTTTTTGCGGCGCTCGTCGGCGTCGGTGAAAAGCAAATCCAATACTTGCGCATGCAGTTCCAGAGCATGGCGGCGATCGGCGGGATCGGCGCTTGGCTCCTCGTCGTCAAAGAATTGTACGGCCGCGCGCAAAAAAGCCCGCTCCTGGTCGAGGAACAACACTTCGAAGCGCCGTCCGCCGCCGGTCTCGATGTCCAAGCGGCCGTCGTCGTAGCGGCGCGTGACTTCCGACACCGTCGCGGTGCATCCGATGTTGACGATGGAGTTGTCTTTCGCTTGAATGATGCCGAATTCGCTCTGTTTTTCCAGGCACTCGCCGATCATTTCCTTGTAACGTTCCTCGAAGATGTGCAGGGAAAGCGACTGGCCGGGGAAAAGCACCAACTCCAGAGGAAACAAGGGCAGGAGCAGAGACTCCATTCAAGAATTATACGATAATGGCGAAGCTTGCCAAACACGCCCGATCACTCGCGCTACAAATGGTACGTCGTCGGCATGCTCTGGTGGACCGGCTTCTTTAACTACGCCGACCGCCAGGCGATCTTCTCCGTTTTCCCCCTGCTCGAAAAACAATTCCATCTCGACATCGTGCAACTCGGCTGGTTGGGATCGAGTTTCGCGCTGGTCTACGGCTTGGCGTCGCCGCTGGCCGGCGCGGTGGTCGATCGCGTGCGGCGCAAGAGCGCGATCCTGGGCGGGCTCTACGTATGGAGCGCGATTTGCGCGGCCACCGCGTGGTCGCGCACCTTCGCGCAATTGCTTTTCTTCCGCGCCGCCGAAGGATTGGGCGAAGCGTTTTATTTCCCGGCGTCGATGTCGACGATCTCCGCGTATCACGGAAAAGAAACCCGCTCGCGTGCCATGGGATTGCATCAAACCAGCGTCTACGCCGGGTCCATCGCCGGCGGATTCTTTGGCGGATTGATCGCCGCGTACTATGGCTGGCGATACTCGTTCGTGGTCTTCGGTGGACTGGGCATGTTATTGGGCGTGTTCTTGTACTTTGGATTGCGCGAACCGCAACGCGCGCCGACCGTGGTGGCAAGCGCGGGCTCGCTGCGCGACGTGTTGCGCACTCCCGCGGCGTGGCTGTTGCTGGGAGCGTTCTTGTTGAACAATTTCGTCGCCGTGGTGCTGCTGACTTGGATGCCGAAATTCTTGTACGACGAATTTCACCTCGGACTCGCGATGTCCGGCCTGACCGCCACGATCTTCGTGCAACTCGCCAGCATGTTGGGATCGCCCGCCGGAGGATGGCTCGCCGACTGGTGGCGCCGACGGACTCCCGGCGGCCGAATGCTCGTGCAAGGCGTAAGCGTTCTGGCGGGCGCGCCGTTCGTGGCGTTGTGTGGTCAAACGCGTTCCGTGCCGGTGTTGATTCTGGCGCTCACGATTTGGGGATGGTTCAAAGGGATGCACGACGCCAACATTTTTGCGTCGCTTTACGACGTGATTCCCGTGGAAGCGCAAGGCAAAGCCGCGGGACTGATGAACATGACCGGATGGCTAGGCGGGGGCGCGACGGCGCCGGTGGCGATCGGATATTTGGCGCGCGCCGTCGGCTTGCGCGCGGCGATTTCGTTTACCGCGGCGGCGTACGTGGTCGCGGCAGTGTTGTTGTTCGCCGCCGCCAACGAGATGAAACGTCGGTCGGTGCAATTCTTAAGGGGCTAATCGTGTTTAAGAAGGAGTTGCTGGTATTTCGACAGAAAGTCCGGACGTTGGCCTACGTTGTCACGGTCCATGCCGACGAAGCAATGTCGGATGACGATCTCTTGCCTCTCGATCTCGAGAATGTGATTCTAACCGGCGAAATCGTCGAGAGACAAACAGATCGAGAGACGGGCGAGTTGAAATATCGCGTGGTCGGTGCAACACTGGACGGGGACTCCGCAGAAGCCGTGGTCAAACTAGGGGCCACCGGCAAACTGATCTTCCTTACCGTATACTTGATTGTATGAGCACTGGATTCACAGTCTGTGACAACTGCGGGGAGCGTACTGCGAAGGTTCGCCGGATGTCCCGATGTTATGGTCGCGGCCGGCAGATGCTGGTGATCGAAAACGTGCCAGTGGTTTCTTGCCGGAATTGTGGAGAGTCCTATATGACGGCGGATACCGTGCGCCGTGTTCAAGACATTCGCCAGCATAACGGCGCCAAATCGCGCACGTCAACGCGACGCTTGGTCGGTGTGGTAAGTTACGCCAAAGCCAGCTAGCCCGCCTCAGCGGAAATTTTCCACCAGCATCAAATCAGTATCCGCCTGATCGACTTTCGCAAACAAGATTCGCCGGCCGTCGCGCGACACGGCCAGTCCCAACTCTTGTTCATTGTCGACGCTGAGTACCTCGTTGTTCTTGCCCGTTGTGAAATCGATGTAGTGAACCGACACCTTCGTAGTGGAAGACGACAAGTAGTAAATGCCGCGTGCCGCCGGCGCAAACGAGTAGCGGTACAGATCGTCGGCCAGCACCTCTTCTTTTCCACCAATCGCTGGCACTTTCATCAGCTTGGTGTGGCTGCCTTCGCCGCGCGAGAAGTAGATGGTTTGCCCGTCGGCGGAGAACAGTGGAGAAATGCCGCCGCCGCGCGTGATTTGCTGTGGATCGGTTCCGTCCGGTTTCATGCTCCAGATTTCCAATCGTCCGCTGCGGTTGGAACTGAAATAGATCCGGCTGGCGTCCGGCGACCACGCCGGAGCGAAGTTGGTGCCCTCGTGCGTCAGGGCCCGCGCTTTTCCACCGTCCGGGTTCACCAGGTAGATATCGTAGGCGCCGCGAACGTTGCAATCGAAGGCGATGGTTTGTGCATCCGGCGACCAGCGCGGAGATCCCGCAACGGGCGCGCCGAGCGAGGTAATCGTGCCGGAATTGCTTCCGTCGGCGTCGGACATCCAAATTTCCTGGTCGCCAGTGCGCGAGGATGAGTACGCGATGCGTTTCCCGTCCGGCGAGTATTGCGGATTCACCTTGCGTCCTACAGGCGTGGAGACCCTACGAAAAGGTCCTTTCACCGGAGCCGCGGGATTCGCGGGATCGAGCGTGGCCTCCCACAGATTCACGTCAATTCGCCGCTCCGAGTACGCCAGGCGATGCCCGCGTGCGGATACGCTCAGCGTTCCAGTGTCGCGCAATCCCAGGTTGGCGATCGGGCCGCTGCCATCGGCGGGGATGCGAAAGAGCGATCCTCGCGCGCCGCTGGAAAGGATCAAATCGCGCAGCTCGGGAGCCCAAGCCGTGAACATGATGGGCGTCGTTCCGGTATCCAGTTTTCGCGGCGTTCCCGATGGCTTGCCGTCGACAAGCGCTAGCACGTGGACTTGACCGCTGGCATTTACGGCGGCGCGCTGGAAGGCCATCGCATGGCCGTCGTCGGCAATCGAAGGAGAATCGTCGCCATGCGTCATCGCAGGCGGAGGCTCGGTAAGCCGAACCATCTCTGAGGAGTCGATGAAAACACGCATCAGACTGTTGTTTTCCGCGCCTGCCACGCGCGCCGAAATCACCAGCGATTTGGAATCGGGATACCAACACGGAGACAGCAAGAGCCATGGCTGAAAATCGAACTCGGCGATTTTCCGTTCGGGTCCGCCCAATGCCGGAACGATGAGCACGGCCGCGTGGCCCGGTTGCAACTCGCGGTAAAACGCGATGAAGCGGCCATCGGGAGACCACGCGGCGCCACGGGCGGTTCCTTCGGTGAGTCGCAACGGACGGCCGGGTCCCACGAGTTTTACGTAGAGACGCCGCGTGCCATCTTCGCCGTCCCAGTTGAACGCCACTTGTGAGGCGTCGGGCGAAAAACTAGGATATGTTTCTTGGCCCGGCAGCGATGTCAGGGGGAGAGGCTTCCACGCCACGGCAGTTGCGGGCGCCGGCGGTTTGTGTGTGAGCATCCACACGGCGAACATCGTCGCGGCCGCGATCACGCCGGCGATGGCGGCGATCATCCAAAGTTTCTTGCTGCCCTTTGCGCTCGCGCGCACCGCGGCGCGCGTGGTTGTTCGCGAGGACTCCGATTCTTCGCGCAATTCCATCAGAGACACGCGCAAATCCGCTATGCTTTGAAAGCGGCGGTCGGGATCCTTGCGCAGACACCGTATGATGAGGCGATCCCACTCGGCGGGCGACGATTCCGGTGTCGCGCTCACCGGCGGCGCATCTTCGCGGAGCACGGCGGAGAGTGTCGCCGCGCGGCTGCCGCGCTGAAACGCGCGTTTTCCCGTGACCATTTCGTAGAGCACAACGCCGAAACTGAAAATGTCCGACCGCGCGTCGACCTCGCGGCCTTCGGCTTGCTCCGGCGACATGTAGGCCGCCGTGCCCACGGCTAAGCCCTCTTCGGTGTGCGGGCTATCTCGTGTCAGCGTTTCGAGCACATCCGATTCCGGCGCGTTTTCGCGCGCGCCGGCGAGCTTGGCAAGTCCAAAGTCGACGACTTTTACCAGACCGTCGTTGGTAATCATGATGTTCGACGGCTTCAAGTCGCGATGGACGATGCCGGCCGAGTGCGCTTTGGCGAGCGCGTCGGCGGCTTGGATCGCGTACTTCAGCGCGTCGTTTTGGCGGAGCGTCCCCTTGGCGATGATTCCGTCGAGCGACTTGCCGTCGACGAATTCCATGGCGATGAACAGCACGCCGTCGGACTCATCGATGTCGTAAATGTGAATGATGTTGGGATGGTTCAGCGCCGACGCCGATTTCGCTTCCTGAATGAAACGGCGTTTCCGTTCGGTGTCGGCGACCTTGTCGGGCGGAAGCACCTTCAGCGCGACGAAGCGGTCGAGATGCGTGTCTCGGGCTTTGTAGACCACGCCCATGCCGCCTTCGCCGAGCTTCGAGAGAACTTCGAAATGCGCTAAGGTGCGCCCAATCATGACGCCTCAGAATATCGGAACGCTTACAGTCGCGCAAGGCCGACCGCTGTGCGATCGTTGGAAGCATCATGCATCCCACCGGTTACAAGCTGCGATCCCGCACCGCGCGCGTCGATCCGCTGGCCGCTTTGCGCGCTGAGTAGGACAGGGCCGTGCAGTACTTGATGATCGCTTTCACCAATCCGCGGATGGTGTACTCTTCCGCTTCCACAACCACGCGCCAGCCGTTTTGTCGCGCGGTCGCGCTTGTGATCGGCCCGATGCACGCGGCGGGAATGCGCGGCGGCTCGGAAAAAAGCTTGCCGAAGTTTTCCACCGTCGATGAACTCGTGAACGTCACCAAGTCCGCCGACTTCGCGGTGATCGTGCGCGCCAGGCGCACCGAATCCGCCGGCAGAATCGTGCGATACGCTTCCACTACTTCCACGCGCGCACCGCGCCGCGCCAATTCCACGGGGATCACGTCGCGCGCCACGGCCGCACGCGGGATCAACACGCGCGCACCCGACAACGGAAAATCGGCCAGTGCTTCGAGCACGCCTTCGGCGATGTAGCGTTTCGGAATGAACCGCGGCGGCATTTTGTATTTGCGCAGCGCCGACGCCGTGCCGGGTCCGATGGCGCAAATCGCGCCGCGAATTTTTTCCGGATGATGTTTCACGAATTGCGAAACGCCGTTGGCCGATGTGAAGATCACAAGATCGTAGTCACCGGCGTGCGCCGCCGCGCGCGCGAGCGGCTCGGGATCGTCGGGATCCTGAATTTCGATCGCGGGAATGGCCAGGACTTCCGCGTTTTGCTTTTCGAGCGCGTTCACCAGACAACCGGCTTGCTTCCGGCTGCGCGTGACGATGATCCGTTTACCTTTCAATTTGTTCATGGCTTCACGAGCGATAAAACCGCGTCGCGGACTTGCGCGAAGGCGGGCGTTGCCGGCTGAATCGGTGCAAAATGATCGGCGCCGTCGATCACTTTGAGTGACACATCGTCGCCGGCTTTGCGCGCCGCCGCTTCGTAGCGCTGCGAGAAGTCCACGGGAACGTGCCGGTCCTGCGCGCCGTGAATCAGAATTTGCCGCGTTTTGATCGGCACCATTTCAATCGGCGAGTACTTCGAATAATCCTCCGGCGCCATGAGACGCTGCGCGGCATCCTGGCAAGATCCCTGCTTCGTCGCCGCGCGCAAATCGAGGACGCCGGCGATCGGCACGACGCCACGCAGTCCACCGCGCTTGGCCGCGAGCCACAACGCGAGTTGTCCGCCGGCCGAGTGTCCTACCGCGACCACGCGTTTTCCGTCGAGCGGAAATTCCTTCTCGAGTTGCGCCAAGCGCGCCGCGGCGGCCTCGACGTCGTCGAACGTTCCCGGCATTCCGCCGCCGGGATTACCGATGCGCCGGTATTCGATCGTCCACGTGGCGATTCCCGCGGCGGTGAGCGCTTCGCTGAATGGCGTCATGTATTCCAAATCGTATTCCGCCATCCAGCATCCGCCGTGGATCACGATCGCCACGGGAACCGGGCCGCTTCGTTGAGGCATCCGTAGCTCGCCGAACTGATACTTGTCGGTTCCGTAGGCGTAGTGGCGAACCGGCTGCGGATTGACAATCGCTTGTCCGAAGAGAAACGGAATCAGCATGAGCGGCAGGCTGGAATTCATACGCCTGATCCATCATAATGGTAATAGGGACAATTCGCGTGCATTCCGGCCACAACCATTCCGGGCACGACACCATCACGCGCACCATCACCACGCCCACGATATTTCGAACGAGCGCCTGAGCGGCATTCTGAAAATTTCCACGATTGTCACGCTTGCCTACGTGGCGTTGACGCTGGCCGCCGGATACTTCGGCCACAGTCTTGCGTTGATCGGCGAAGCAGGCCACAATTTTTCGGACGCGCTGGCGTTGATCCTGAGCTGGCTCGCGGTGTGGCTGCAGGCGCGTCCGCCCGATCGCGTGAAAACGTTCGGGTATCACCGCTCGGCGGTGCTGGCGGCGTTCGTGAATGCGTCGGCGCTGGTGGGACTTTCCCTATACCTGTTTTATGAAGCGTACGAACGCCTGCGCAATCCCTCGCCCGTGAACGCCCCGCTGATGATGGGCGTAGCCATCGTGGGACTCGCGATGAACGGCGGAATTTCCGCGGCGCTGTTTCGCGCGTCGCGCGGTGACATCAACGTGCGCAGCGCGTTCGTGCACATGGCCGGCGATGCGGTGGGATCGCTCGGAATCCTCATCGGCGCGGCGGTGATTTATTTCACCGGAATCGCCGCGATCGATCCGATTCTCTCGATTCTGATCGGCGGCTTGATCATTTGGACGGCGTGGGACATCGTGCAGGAGTCACTGAACATTTTGCTGGAGGGATTGCCGCGCGACCTGACGCTCGATCAAGTCGTCGCCGAAGTGCGCGGCGTGGGCGGTGTGCTCGACGTGCATGATCTGCACATCTGGACCCTCGGTCCCAGGATGCTGGCAATGAGTTGTCACATCAAGATCGCCGACATTCCGCCGTCGGAAAGCGGAGAAATCCTGAAACGCGTGAATCAAGTGCTCGGCGAACATTTCGAAATCCGCCACACTACGATCCAATTCGAACACGAAGTTTGCATTGAACCGTGCGGAATGATGGAGCGCGACTCCGTTACTCGTAATGCAGTGCCATAAGCGGTTTCAGCGGGTATCGGCGGAATCAACTACGTGGATCCCACCTGCGCGTCGTGCGGGGATATACTACGTTACGTGCGGGAAAACTCATGAAAGCCTCTCACCTAGGGAAGGTCATCGAGTACTTCGATCCCATGCAGTCGCTCGATGAGTATCACAAGGACTGGTACGTCGATCGGCCGGATAATCCGAACGAGGAGATGAAGGTACTCCTATTGAACGATCCGTCACCGCTCAAGATGCTTTTCAGCGGGCACATCGGATCGGGGAAAAGCTCATCGCTCAATTGCTTAGCCGCGTGTCCCGAGATCAAGGCGAGATTCTTCGTGGTCCAGTTCTCGGTGGAAAAAGACCTCAACATCATCGACCTCACCTACACGGATCTGCTGCTGGCCATCGGCAAGCGCCTTTTCGACGCCGGCGAAGAGGCTTTTGGCCTTCAAGACCGGCTGAAGAGCGACCTAGAGCAGTGGCAGTCGGAGGTCCACCAAGTCACGACGACGTCGGCATCCGCCGATTTGGCAGCGAGGGGCAAGATCGGCGCTTGGTTTCTGAGCGTAGTCGGTACACTGAAGACAGGCTTTTCCGAAAAGCGTGAGTTCAGGCAGAAGTTCGAACCGCGCGTCCCCGAACTTGTGGAGTTCATCAACCGAATCGTCCGCGGAATCGAAACGAGTGAGAACGCCGGTGGCAAAAAGGTGCTGCTCGTAATCGAGGATCTCGACAAGCCGCCCGTCGACGTGTCGATGGATCTGTTCCTTAGTAAGGGCGCTGTAATCATCCAGCCGGTCTGCAAGATCATCTTCACCGTGCCAACATCGGTTCTCTATTCGGGACAGATTAAGGTCGTGCAACAGAATTTTCCAACTCAGTGCGTGCTGCCCAGCTTTAAGGTCAGGGATCGTAACGGGGACCAAGGCGATGGTTGGGAGCCTATGCACGAAATTGTGCGGCGCCGCCTCGACAAGGAATTGATCGCGGACGATGCGTTGAATCAAGCCGTGGAGATGAGCGGCGGCGTAACGCGGGAATTGGTGCGCATCATTCGTGCGGCGGCATTGCGCTCCCTTGTTACAAGGGCAAATTCGATTCACCGCGAGCACGTGGACCAAGCCGTCAACGCGATGAGAAGCGAATATAGCGACAGCCTGACGCGCCAGGAGCAACTTGAGATTCTTCGGGCAGTGCATAAGAGCAAAAAGCTGCTTTGGAATGACCAAATCCCTATGCTCGATCTGATGCACAATCTGATGATTCTCAAGTATCCGAATGGGCCGGGTTGGTACGAGGTAAATCCCATTGTCAGACAACTCATCGGCGTCTGAGTCAATGGCGATTCCTCTGCCGTTCTTGAGCGACGCCGACCAGCGCGCTGTTGCGGAGATCGCCCAGGTGGTAGTTCATAGCCGCGGCCGAGGATGCATCTACTTTGCAGTTTGCAATAATCGCCTGAAGCGTGAATCAGTGGAGACGGAATTGCGGGCGTCGCTACGCGTTCCTGGAATTGGAGTTTCGCGGGTGATCCTCGCGGAGCGTGTTGCTGCGTCTGAGGAAGTTTCGTATCGTATTCTGGTAGAAGACCCAGTAGCGTTTTTCGCGGATCGTGTCGCAGTCGCCCCGACCTTCTTCCTGATCCACGGTTTACCGGAACTCATCTACTCGCAGCGTGGTTTACGAGAGGGCGATGACGATTCGCGGGTTGCGCCTGTTGTGCAGCGACTCAACTATGGTCGGGAAGTCTTCCGGCGAAATGCGATTTCCTGTCTCTTCTGGCTAGATCCGGAGACACTGGCGTACTTGATGGCGCGCGCGCGCGATTTCTGGTCCTTTCGTTCGGGAACAGCGCGGTTTGAGGAAGCATCTTCCGACGCTGGTGACTCGATGGAAGTTGGCCGCGAACGGGAGACGCCGAAGTCACGTGGGATAGACAGCCTGCATGAAAAAATGGAGCAGCTTGCGGTCTATCGGGCAAAATCACCTCCCGATGAGCACGCGGTTGCTGACCTTCTTTTGGATATTGGACGTATCCGGATCAATAAGTACGATCTCCAGGCGGCCTTGGCGGCACTTCATGAAGGGGAGGCACTATTCGAACGCCTTGGCGACCAGCAAAGGCTGTGTCGTGTCAAGTCCGAACTATCACGCGCCTATGAGCGATTGGGTCGACACGAGAAGGCTGAGGAATACAGCCGAAACGCCATCGCCCTGGCTGAAGCGACGGGAGATGAACCCGGGCTAGCGGTCGAGTACAACAACCTCGGCCTAATTTATCAAGGGCGGGGCGAACTGGAACACGCGGAGGCGTTACTGCGGAAAGCGATCACGATTGACGAAAGGCGGGGTGATCAACACAGTCTCGCGATCAGGTACAACAACCTGAGCCAGATCTACGAGGCGCGTGGTGAAGGGGACGAAGCCGAGAATTGGCTTCGAAAAGCAATCGCCATTGATGAGAGCACGGGTCACGAACTAAGTCTCGCGATTAGGTACAACAACCTGAGCCAAATATACTACGACCGTGGCGAACTGGAACCGGCCGAGGCGTGGCTTCGAAAGTCGATTGTCATTGCCGAACGGTTGGGCGACGAATCAAACCTAGCGATCGGATACAACAACCTGAGCCAGATCTATCAGACGCGCGGCGAACTGCAGCAGGCCGAGATTTGGCTGCGAAAGGCCATCGCCATCGACGAGCGACTGGGTGATGAACCAGGTCTCGCGGTCAGGTACAACAACCTGAGCCAGATTTTCGACGCTCTCGGCCAACTTGAGCCAGCCGAGATGTGGTTGCGAAAGGCGATCGCTATCGACGAGCGGCTAGGGGACGAACCAAATCTTGCGATCGACTACAGCAACCTGGGTCAGATTTATAAAGCACGGGGCGACCTAGTGCAAGCTGAGGCTTGGCTGCGAAAAGCTCTTGCGCTTGCCGAGAAGCGGGGATCGGCGAAAACCTTGGCGACGACGCGCGGCAATCTGAAGGCTTTGCAGGACCAACTAGCCGGCAAAGACAGAATGGGCTAATCCACACCGATGGCGCAGCCGAACTCTTTGCTCGCGGATCAGGACGAAGGCGCGCGCTGAACTGCAATTTCCGCGGTGCATTCGCCATCTCCGAGAACATTCCGAAACTCCCTGAATCGATCGCTAGGCCGGCGCGGCGAACTGCAGCACGGCGACGGTTTAAGAAAGCCTGCCCGCGTCAAGACAGACTTGTAAGTTTAGTGATTACTCGTAACGCAATGCCGTAAGCGGTTCCACTCGCGACGCGCGACGCGCCGGCCAGTATCCGGCCGCCCACGCCACGCATCCCAGTGTCATCACTGTCGACGCCGCGGTTAGCGGATCGGCGGGCGTTACGCCGTACAGTAACGCATCGAGCGCACGTGCCGCGGTCCCCAATACAAACATCGACGCAAGGATTCCGGCGAACGTGCCCAGTGCGGCGAGTCTTGCGGTTTCGCGAAGCACCAGTGCGCGTACGGCAGCCGGCGTCGCGCCGAGCGCGATGCGAATGCCCATCTCCGGCGTGCGGCGAGTTACCGAGAACGAAAGCACGCCGTACAATCCGGTGGCGGAAAGCAGCAGCGCGAGTGCGCCGAATGCCGTGCTCAATTCCGTTACCAGGCGATCTTGGCGCAAGTCCTCGGAAATGATTTCCTCAACCGTTTGCGCGCTGCCAAGCGGCATATCCGGCGCGATCGATTGCACGGCTTCGCGCATCGGCCGTTCCACGGCGGAAGGATTCGAAGTGCGCACGAACAAAAAGTGCAGCGGTCCGCCCAAATTGACTTGGAACGGGAAGTAAATCGTCGCGGCGTTCTCATCGCGCAGGTGGGCGTACTTGGCGTCCTTCACCACGCCCACCACTTCCCATTTGTACGCCGCGGGATCTTCACCGAATCCCATGCGGCGGCCCAGGGGATTCGCAGCGCCGAACAGGCGCCGCGCCAATGTTTCGTTGATCACGATGGCTTTGGAGTCCTTCACCATTTCGGTGCGTTGGAAATCGCGGCCGGAAAGGAGCGTCATACCGAGCGTGGAAAAATATCCCGGCGTGACGGTGTTGAAAATCACGCGGCGATCGGTTTGGTTCTTGGTCGTGAATCCTTCCGCGCCGATACAACAGATTCCAGCCGTGCCGCCGCCGAACAACGGCATCAAGCCGACGCTCGATCCCTCGACGCCCGGAATCGCGGCGATTGCTTGTTCCACGCGCTCGTAAAACGGCAGCAATTGATTCGTCTTGTAGCCGGCGGCGGTGGTGTCGATTCCGAGTTGCAGGAATCCTTCGCGCGACACCCCGGCGTCGAAGCTGCGCAAGTTGTGAAAGCTGCGCACCAGCAATCCTGCGGCGATCACGAGCGCCGCGGTGAACGCAAATTGCGCCACCACCAGCACTTTGCCCCAACGCAGTTCGGCGCGTGCGCCGGTGGCGGGTCCTTTCAGCGCGTCCATCGGATCGGTGCGCGCCGTGCGCAGCGCCGGCGCGAGTCCAAAGAGCAACGCGGTGACCATCGAGATGCCGACTGTGAACGCCAGCGCGCGCGAATCGGGTTGCAGGTCGAGGAACATGGGCGCGCGGCGTGACGACGCGAGCGCGACGAGCAACTCGCTGCCCCAGCGTCCCGCGAGCCAACCGGCGGCGCCGCCGAGAAGGGCGAGCAAGGTGTTTTCCGTGATCAATTGCCGGGCCAGTCTTCCGAGCGACGCGCCTGTAGCGGCGCGCACGGCCATCTCGCGATGGCGCGCGAGTCCACGTGCCAGTAGCAGGCTCGCGATGTTCGCGCAAGCGATCAGCACCACCAGCGCGGCGATCACCATCAACACGCGAAGCGGCGCCGAGAACTGGGCGCGCAAATCGGAAAATCCGCGTCCGCCCGATTCCACGGTGAACGCACTGACTTCCTTGTACATCCGAACCTTGTCGCTATCGGGCTGCGCTTGCAGTTGCTTGATCGCTACGCCGAGCGCGGCCTCGGCTTGTTGCGGCGTCACGCCCGGCTTCAGCCGGCCCATCCAATGAAGGAACGTGATGAAAGGACTGTTCAGGTAGTCGTCGCCGCGAAAAAGTTGCGGTTGCAGCGTGACCGGCGCCCACAAGTCTTGCGACTCACCTACGCGATCGCCGAAAAACTCCGCGGGACCGACGCCGATCACCGTGAGCGGCACGCGATTTACGGTGAGCGTGCGGCCGACGATGCCGGGGTCACGGCCCCAGCGCCGCACCCAGTAGCGATAGCTGATCACCGCGACGCGCTCCGGCGCGCCAAGTTTATCGTCAGAAAGTCCGATCACGCGGCCCGCCGCGGGAGTCACGCCCAGTGTCGAGAAAAATGTGCCGGAGACAAGTTGGACTTGAATCTTTTCCGTTCCGTCGAGATCCATGCGCGTGCCGTCGTCAGCCGCGTAGTAGGACTCGAACAACGAAGGCAGGCTGGGCTGGGTGCCAGCGAGGTCGCGATACAGCCCGTAGTTGAGATCGTCGTTCGGCTTGTGATTGAGTCCATAGGAAATCACGCGCATCAAGGTTTGAGGCTGGCGTACCGGCAGTTCTTTTAGCAACAGCGCGTTCAGCACCGTGAAAATCGCGCAGTTTGCGCCGATTCCCAGCGCCAGCGTAACGATGGCCGTCAGCGCGAATCCGGGACTCTTGCGCAATCCGCGACAACCATAGCGGGTATCTTGCCAAAGCGTCTCGATCAGCCGCGTGCCGCGGGCGTCGCGGCTTTCTTCCTTCCATTGCTCCATGCCACCGAATTCACGCGCCAGTTCGCGGCGCGCGTCTGCTGACGTCATGCCGCGGCTCAAGTAGGTCGCCATCAAGTGGTCCTGATGCGCGCGCATTTCTTCATCCAATTCGGACTCCACCACGCGGCGTTGGAAGAGCGATCGCAGACGAAACAAGAGATCGGCGAACATGTTTCCTCCTACGCGGTCCCGAGCACCGCATCGACGGCCGCCGTGAGCGTTTTCCAAGCGCCGGTTTCCGTTTGAAGTTGCTTGCGTCCCGCCACCGTGAGTTCGTAAAACTTGGCGCGCCGGTTATTGTCGGACGTGCCCCACTTCGCCTTGATCCATCCGCGGCGTTGCAAACGATGCAGCGCCGGGTAGAGCGATCCCTGTTGAATGCGTAGAACGTCCGAGGAGATTTGCTGGATGCGCACGGCGATGCCCCATCCGTGCTG
Organism: Terriglobia bacterium; assembly: GCA_021325275.1. Classification (GTDB taxonomy): domain Bacteria; phylum Acidobacteriota; class Terriglobia; order JAJPHL01; family JAJPHL01; genus JAJPHL01. The sequence goes on from JAJPHL010000065.1 coordinate 44,904, forward strand.
GGGCTCGAGCGCCAGCGCCTTGAGGATCAGGAGATCGAGTGTGCCCTGCGGTAAGTCGATGCTTGGTGGGTTTGGCATGCTTCCTTTTCGCTTCTACAGAAGGGTACGGCAAACACTTGTAGAAGCGCAAGGGGAAGATTGTAAAACGCTGTTTCTGCGGCGGTCAACCCGGGGGGACTCCGTGATCTCCCGGATCTCCCGCGCCGCGTACGATTATTCGATGTAAGCCTTCCTACGACCGCCGACCTGTCAATTTGTGTTCCAATCATTTCCGGACGCCCGAATGTGGTCTAACATCGGTGCGTGATCTTTCTTTCCGCGATTTTCATGTTGCTGGCGGGCGGTCCCGCTGACGCTTGGCTCCAATGGGGCGGGCCGACGCGCAATTTTCAAGCGGCACCTGTGCCGCTCGCGGACGCGTGGCCCGCGGATGGTCCGCGCGTGGTTTGGAAGCGCGATCTCGGCGTCGGTTTTTCGAGCATTGTCACCGACGGCCGCACGTTGTACACCCTCTTCAAGCGCGACAAAGAAACGGTCGTGATTGCGCTCGACGCCGCGAGTGGAAAAACCGTGTGGGAACAAGCCGTCGACGCCGAACCGAACGCCGCCGAAGCAAAGGAGATGGATTTACAGCACGGCCTTGGCCCCGGCTCGACACCGCTCATTTCCGGCGACAAGCTTTTTGCGGTCACGTTCATGGGCCGTCTGCTGGCGCTCGATCGCGCGACCGGGCGCATCGTATGGTCGCAGGAACTGATTCGTCGCCTGGGTGGAACGATCGTTTCATATGGCTACGCGAACAGCCCCATTGCCGACGAAGACAAAATCATTCTGCCGGTCGGCGGCAAGGGTCACGCGCTGATGGCGTTTCGCATGCGCGATGGCAGCGTAGCGTGGCAATCGGGCGACAGCGACAATGCGAATTCCTCGCCGATTCACGCCAAGCTTCTTGGCGAGGATCAGATCATTGTGCAATTGCAGGACGAATTGATGGCCGTGAACCCCGCAACCGGCGCCATTTTGTGGCGGCACCCGCATCGCGAGAAATCAGACATCGAGGCGAGCGATCCCGTTGTGGTCTCGGGCGACACGCTAATTGCAGCGTCGCTTAACATCGGCGCGCGGGAGATTCAACTGAAACGCGAGAACGGCAAGATCACCGCGACGGAAGTGTGGACTGCGCCGAAGATGCGCGTGATGCACGGCAACATGCTGCGCATCGGCGATTGCCTCTACGCCTCGAACGGCGGCGGCTTCGGGCCAACGCCGCTCGCGGCCATGCGCATCTCAGACGGCGCCATCGCTTGGCAGGAACGCAAGTTTTTGAAGAGCGCGTTGCTCGGCGTCGGCGACAAGACGATCATTCTCGAAGAAGATGGCCGCCTCTTGCTGGCGACTCTTTCACCGGAAGGAATGAAAACGCTGGCGGAAGCGGAAGTGTTGAGTGAGCCTGCATGGACACCTCCGACACTCGTCGGCACGCGGCTCTACTTGCGCGATACGAAGTCGATTGTGGCGTTGGATTTTTCGCGGTAACCCCTAGTTTGCAGCTCTCGGGAAGGGCATGGCGACTTCTTTATAGCTGCCAGACGCCGAGCCATCTACCACCTCGGCAATCGCTCTTTCGACTGTATGTTTGTCAACGCTGCGGCATTTCCGCGCGGCGTGCCTTGGTCAAACAGGACGAGCATCGCTGGGTGACTCGTCTTGAAAAGGAAGATCTACGACTTTGGGCGACGAAATCGAGCACTGCCGCAATTTGCTCGCGCGTGGGTGCATCTCTCTGCCTCAAGAGTAGCCCCTGCCGGACCGAGTCGATGAGAAATCTGCTACGTTCGGCCGCCGTTCGCCATGCTCGCCAGGAAATCGCTGTTGGTTTTCGCTTTCCCCATGCGATCGAGTAGTAATTCCATCGCTTCGGTCGGTGACAGGGGATTCAGAACCTTGCGCAGGATCCAAATGCGGGTGAGATCGTCGCGCGGGATCAGCAATTCTTCCTTGCGCGTGCCGCTCTTGTTGATATCGATGGCCGGGAAGACGCGCTTGTCGACCAGCTTGCGTTCCAAGTGAATCTCGCTGTTGCCCGTACCCTTGAATTCCTCGAAGATCACATCGTCCATGCGCGACCCGGTGTCAATCAGCGCCGTCGCGATGATCGTCAGGCTGCCGCCTTCTTCAATGTTGCGCGCCGCGCCGAAAAATCGCTTCGGACGTTGCAAGGCGTTCGAGTCTACGCCGCCCGACAGGATTTTTCCAGATGGCGGCACGATGGTGTTGTAGGCGCGGGCGAGTCGCGTGATGGAATCGAGCAGGATTACGACGTCACGTTTATGTTCGACAAGTCGCTTGGCTTTTTCGATGACCATCTCCGCCACTTGCACGTGACGCGCGGCCGGTTCGTCGAATGTCGAGCTGATCACTTCACCCTTCACCGATCGTTGCATATCGGTGACTTCCTCGGGGCGCTCATCGATCAAAAGCACTATGAGTGCAACTTCCGGGTGATTCGCCGTCACCGAGTTGGCGATCGCTTGCAGCAGCATCGTTTTTCCGGTGCGCGGCGGCGACACGATCATGGCGCGCTGGCCTTTGCCGAGCGGTGTGAACAAATCCATCACGCGCGCGGACAGATTCTCGCGCGTGGTTTCCAGACGCAGCCACTCGTTCGGATACAGCGGCGTCAGGTTGTCGAAGAATACTTTGTTTCGCGCTTCGTCCGGCGACTCAAAGTTGATCGCCTGAATTTTAACCAGCGCGAAATACCGCTCGCCGTTCTTCGGCGGACGCACTTCGCCCGACACTGTGTCACCGGTGCGCAGGTCGAACTTGCGGATCTGCGCGGGCGAAACGTACACGTCGTCGGGCGACGGCAGATAGTTGTAGTCGGGCGCACGCAGGAATCCAAAACCTTCCGGCAGCGTTTCCAGAACGCCCTCGGAGAAAATCAAACCGCTTTTTTCGGTTTGGGTTTGCAGGATCTTGAAGATCAACTCCTGTTTGCGAAGGCCCGCCGCGCCTGGGATTTGCAGGTCCTTGGCTACCTGTGTCAGGCGGGCGATATTCATTTCTTTCAGTTCGGTCAGATCCATAAGGGACTAGATTCTCGTTTCGGCTGGATGTGGTCCCGCGTCTCGCTCGCGGGACCCTTATCCGATTTGATGTGATTTGCTAATTCTCGACCATCGAATTCGGCCCGGAAGGCTGGAGGCCGGAGGGAGGCACAGCCGCCACCGAATCGAAGTTCGGCGGCGTGTTCAGGCTCTCAGACTCGCTCGGGGTTGCCAGCGTAGGCAGCCGTTCCAAGGCAATCTTCAAGACTTCATCCATGTGTTCGACGGGATGCATCGTCATGGCTTCGCGGATATTTTGCGGAATGTCCGCGAGGTCCTTTTCATTGTCCTTCGGGAAAATGATTTCGTACACCGCCGAGCGGTGCGCCGCCATCATCTTTTCTTTCAGTCCGCCGATCGGCAGCACTTTGCCGCGCAGGGTGATTTCGCCGGTCATCGCCACGTCGCGGCGCACCGGAATGCGCGTCAGCGCGCTGGCGATGCACGTCGCCATCGTGATGCCCGCCGACGGGCCGTCCTTGGGGATGGCGCCTTCCGGCAAGTGCACGTGAATGTCCAGGTGGCGATAGAAATCCCGCGACAGTCCGAGCGACGGTCCACGCGAACGGATGTAACTCCATGCCGCTTGCGCCGATTCCTGCATCACCTCGCCGAGTTTTCCAGTGAGGATCGGCTTGCCGCCTTTGCCGTCCATCACCGAAGCTTCGGTGGACAGCACCTGGCCGCCCACTTCGGTCCACGCGAGACCCAGGCACAAGCCCACTTCGCTCTTTTCGTGCGCCAGTGAATCGCGATACTTCTCGACGCCGAGCAAATCTTTAATCTGCGCCGGATCGATCGAGACTTTCGTCTCCGGTTCCTTTAGCACTTTGCGCGCGATCTTGCGGCACACGTTGCCGATCTCGCGTTCCAAGTTGCGGACGCCGGCTTCCCGCGTGTAGCTGTGGATCAGCGTGTTCAAGCCTTCGTCGTCGAAGTCGATTTGCCCGGTCTTCAGTCCCGTGGCTTCCCGTTGCTTGCGAACCAGGAAACGTTTGGCGATTTCCACTTTCTCGAGATCGGTGTACCCGGCGAGGCGCAGCACTTCCATGCGATCCTGCAAGGCCGGCGGAATCGTATGCAGCACGTTGGCCGTCGCCACGAAAAACACTTGCGACAAATCGTATTCCACGTCCAGGTAATGATCCAGGAACATGTAGTTCTGCTCCGGATCGAGCACTTCCAGCAAGGCCGCCGACGGATCGCCGCGAAAATCCATGCTCATCTTGTCGATTTCGTCGAGCATGAACACAGGATTGCGCGTGCCGGCTTTCTTCATCATCTGGATGATTTGGCCCGGCAGCGCGCCGATATAGGTGCGGCGATGTCCGCGGATTTCCGCTTCGTCGCGCACGCCGCCGAGAGACAAGCGCACAAACTTGCGTCCCGTGGCTTTGGCGATCGACATACCGAGGGACGTTTTTCCGACACCCGGAGGTCCCACGAAGCAGAGGATCGAACCTTTCGGGTTCTTGGCGAGCCGGCGAACGGCGAGAAATTCAAGAATGCGCTCCTTGATTTTCTCGAGACCATAGTGATCTTCTTCCAGCACCTTTTCGGCGAATCCAATGTCGCGAATCTCGCGGGTCTTCTTTTTCCACGGCACCGCGAGAAGCCAGTCGATGTAGTTGCGCGACACCGTCGATTCCGCCGACATCGGCGGCATCATCTCGAGCTTTTTCAGCTCGGCGACGGCCTTCTCGTGCGTTTCTTTCGGCATGCCCGCAGCGTCGATCTTCTTCTTGAGCTCGTCCCACTCGCTCTTTTCGCCGCGGCCCAACTCCTTCTGGATCGCCTTGATCTTCTCGTTCAAGTAATACTCTTTTTGCGCCCGCTCCATTTGCCGCTTCACGCGCCCCTGAATGTTGCGGTCGACGTTCATCTTCTCGATTTCGATGTCCAGCACTTCGGCGAGACGCTGCAGGCGCTCCAGCGGATCGAAAATCTCGAGCAACTCTTGTTTTTCCTCGATGGCGAGTTGCATGTTGGCCGCCACCGAATCGCTCAAGCGCGCGGGATCTTCCACGCGCACCGCCGCGACCATCGTCTCGTAGTTCAGCGTCTGGCTGACTTTCACGTATTGCTCGAAAAGTTGCGTGACGCGCGCCACCAGCGCCTCCACGGTGGGATTCATTTCCAGCTTGTAGGTGGACACGCGAACCGTGGCGCGGAAAAACCCTTCGTCCTCGCTGACGCTGACGATGCGTCCGCGTTCGGCGCCTTCGACCAGCACCTTGATGTTGCCGTCGGGCAATTTCACGCTTTGCACGATGTTCGCCACCGTGCCTACGCCGTAAATCTCGTTGGGGCGCGGTTCGTCGACCGCGGCGTCGTGCTGGGTGGCCAGGAAAATCTTCTTTTCACCGGCCAGCGCTTCTTCCAGAGCCCGCACGGACATGTCGCGGCCCACTTGGAACGGCGTCATCATGTACGGAAAGATGACCACCTCGCGGATCGGCATCATCGGCAACCGTTTGGTTTCGTGTTTTTCTCGATTTGTCAGCATGGAGGGAACCTACCGTCCTCTCTTACCACATTAGCGAAGAAGTGTCGGGAACAGGGAGAAAACCAGCGTCTTTTACTCTACGCTTCGCGCTGAAACGGCGCGCTGCGCTTTAGTATTCTACGCTTCGCGCTGAAACGGTGCGCTGCGCTTTTATTCTACGCTTCGCGCTGAAACGGCGCGCTGCGCTTTATTTGATGCGAACTGTCGTGGGAAACGAACCAGAGGCGACGCGAACCAGAGGTGACCACACAGCCCGCCTACTGCTATATTAACCCGCTTTCTCCAAACTCGGCGCGGCAATTTCGCGAGACTCCACCATTTCCTTGGTTACTACAAACTCACGCACCTTGCGGTGCGAGGGGAGTTGATACATCAACTCCAACATCAGATCCTCCAGGATCATGCGCAGGCCGCGCGCCCCCAAGCCGCGATCCATCGCCAGTCCGGCGATCGCGTCGAGGGCGTCGTCGGAGAAGCGCAGGCGCACCTGCTCGAACTCGAAGAGCTTTTGATATTGCCGGATGATCGCGTTCTTCGGACGCGTGAGAATCTCCACCAGCGCCGCCCGATCCAGATCCTGCAACACGCCGACCACCGGCACGCGCCCCACAAATTCGGGGATCAGTCCGTACTTCATCAGGTCCACGGGCTGCACTTGCTCGAGCAATTCGATTTCGCGCCGCTGCACCATCGCGCTGTTTTTCGGCTTGCGTCCGCGCTCGATACTCTCGGCGCCCCCCGGCGTTTCGGCGCGGAATCCCATGGTTTTGCGGCCAATCCGGCGTCCGATCACCTTTTCGAGTCCCACGAAAGCGCCGCCGCAAATGAACAGGATGCTGGTGGTATCGACGGGCGTAAATTCCTGGTGCGGATGCTTGCGTCCGCCTTGCGGCGGAACGTTGGCGATGGTGCCTTCGAGAATTTTCAGCAGCGCCTGTTGCACGCCCTCGCCCGAGACGTCGCGCGTGATCGAGGGATTTTCGTCCTTGCGGCAAATCTTATCGATTTCGTCGATGTAGATGATACCTTGCTGCGCGCGCGCCACGTCGCCTTCCGCGCTTTGCAGCAAACGCAAGATGATGTTCTCCACGTCTTCGCCGACGTATCCGGCTTCGGTGAGCGTGGTGGCGTCGGCGATCGCGAACGGCACGTCGAGCATGCGTGCCAAGCTCTGCGCCATCAGCGTTTTTCCGGTGCCCGTGGGGCCAATCAGCAAAATGTTAGACTTGGTCAGTTCCACGTCGCCGGAGCGCTGCTTGGTCATCTGAATGCGTTTGTAATGGTTGTAGACGGCCACGGCGAGTTTCTTTTTCGTCTTGTCCTGGCCGATGACGTACTGATCGAGGAACTCCTTTACCTCTTGAGGCTTGGGCAGTTGTTGGCCGGCGGGCGCGGGGCGCTCGGAGCGATCGTCTTCGAGGATGGAATTGCACACCGCGACGCATTCGTCGCAGATGTAAGCGCGAGGGAAGTCGTTGGGCGAGGAGATCAGCTTGCCCACCACCTCCTGGCTCTTATGGCAAAAGGAACAGCGCAAAGAACCCTCCGGACCACTGCATTTGACCACGGCCCTGACTTGCCGTCAAGAGTACCGAAGTCACGTTACTTATTCTTATAGATGATCTCATCAATCAAGCCGTATTCCTTCGCTTGTTCGGCGTTCATAATGAAATCCCGCTCGACATCTCGAGAAATCCGTTCGAGGTCCTGATGCGTATGCTTGGCCATCAAGCCGTTCAGGATCTCTCGCATTCTTAGTATTTCCTTGGCATGAATGTCAATATCCGTCGCTTGGCCGGACAATCCCGAAGCGTGCGGCTGGTGGATCAGGATGCGCGCGTTGGGCAGCGCGAACCGCTTGCCGGGCGCGCCCGCGGCCAGCAACGTGGCGGCCATCGACGCCGCTTGTCCGATGCAAATCGTGGAAACGTCGGGACGCACAAACTGCATCGTATCGTAAATCGCCATGCCGGCGGAAATCACGCCGCCCGGCGAATTGATGTACAGATAAATGTCCTTCTCGGGATCCTCGGCGGCGAGAAACAACAACTGCGCCGTGATCACGTTCGCCACCATGTCGTCGATCGGCGTGCCGATGAAGATGATGTTGTCCTTCAGCAGCCGCGAGTAAATGTCGTACGCCCGCTCCCCGCGGTTGGTCTGCTCGACCACCATGGGGATCAGGCCGCCATAAACATTGGGGAGATTGCTCATTCGTGGGGCTCCTGAACTTGTTCTAGCAATTCGTTGGCGTCCTCGCCGGGCGCTTCGACGGTGTCGGCGCCGTGCGAATGATCGTGGTCGTGCTCGTGTTCCTCTTCGTGCGCGATCGCGGCGGCTTCCTGCGCCGCGGTTTCGGCGCTCGGCTCCACGTGCTTCGCGCCATTGAACAAGAACTCCTGCGCCTTGCCGATACGGATGCGATACCGGATGCGCCCTTCGGCGCCGTTGTCGCGCTTAATGCGTCCGCGGAGCGTATCTTCCGACTGCCGCGTGGCGCGCGCCATAAAGCGAATCTCTTGGGCGTATTCGTCGTCGGTGGCTTGAATGCCTTCGCGGTCGGCGATTTTGTCCAGGATCAAATCCCCGCGGACTTCGCGGCGCGCCGGATCGATCTGGCTATTGCGCCACGCTTCCCAATCGATCGACTTGGCGGGGTCGATGCCTTCCGATTGAAGCTGGCGGACGAATCTTTCCATGCGCATTTCCAGTTGGCGTTCCACCATCGCCTCGGGCACGGGAAAATCGTGCGCGGCGACCAGGTTTTCCACCAGCTTGTTCTTCGCTTCGGTCACGCGGCGGTGGCGCTTTTGTTGCAGCAGGCGGGCGCGGATATCGTCGCGCAATTCCTGGAGCGTGTCGAACTCGCCGGTGGCTTTGGCGAAATCGTCGTCGAGATCGGCGAGCTTTTTCGCTTTGATCGCGTGAACCTTCACCGTGTACTTCAGGTGCCGCCCCGCCAGGCGCTGATCGTGGAAATCCGCTGGATAGTCGATCGAAAATTCACGCGACTCGCCCGGTTTCGCACCGCGGAGGTTATCGCTGAATTCGGTGACCGTTTCTTTGCCGCCGATCTCGATGAGCACGTCGTCAACTTTCACGGGCGTGCCTTTTCCAGATACCGGATGACCCTCGAAACTGACATCGGCGAAATCGCCGTCGACGAGCGGGCGATCATCCACCGGTTCGAAGGTGGCGTCGCGTTCCTGCCAGCGGGCGAGCGCGCGATCGATCTCGGAATCCTTCACCTCAGGCTCAGCGAACTCCACTTCGAGTCCGTGATACTCGCCCAACTCGAATTCCGGGAGCACTTCGAAGACCGCTTTGAACTTCAGCGGCTCGTCATCCTTGTATTCGACGTCCTGGAACGACGGCATAGCGACGGGCGCGAGCTTTTCCTCAAGCGCCCGATTGCGGAAGTGCGTGGGGACCAGGTCTTGCAGGACTTCTTCGCGGATTTGGTTGGCGAAACGCTGCTTGATGAAACTGACCGGCGCTTTGCCGGGACGGAACCCGGGAATGCGCGCCTGTTTCTGCACGTCGCGGACAACTTTTTCCGTGGCCTGACGCACCACGTCCGCCGGCACTTCTATCAGTAGCTCTCGTTTGCAGGTATTTTCGCTCAAAGGAATGGTCCGACTGAATTAGTCTACCACAACCCTTTAGATGGGACGGGGGAGGCGTTGGTCGCAAATCGCACGAGGTTGGTGTAAGAATCCTTGAATGTCTTCTAATGTGGAAATCCGCTGCGGTGTGGACGCCGGGACGCTGGACTCGCTCGGGGGTTACTCGCTCTTCGGACGGCGTCAGAATTAGATCGTCAAGCCCCGGAGCCCGGCGGAGATAGATTTTCGCGAACCATGAATCAAGGCGAGCTTTCGCACTGCGGTTTTTTCCCCCGTTGAATAAGGCGGTTAGGCTTCGCGGCGGCCGAACACGATTCACCCACCGTGTCATGATGGTTTGATGTTTGATGCGCGATGCCGTGAGAAGTAATCCCCTCTGAGACGTTAGAATTACAAACGAAGCCACCGACCAACAAACCGAATCGGTGCAATGCGTTAGGGGGAAAGCGGCGGACATCCTGGCTGCGTAGCGTGTTTTTTTTCGATGAACATTCAATGTGCCAGAATTCGGAAATGCATGGTGTATTCACTAAGGCGAAGATGCAATAAGAAAAAACCACGCTACGCAGATCAGGACGGGGCAGCTTGTTCTGGGCTTTGTTGGAAGACGGCTCTCAAAAGAATCCTGCCTGTCCAGGCGGGCCCCGTTTTTCCCCCGAACGGGGAGTTATGTTACGCTTGGACTGAGAAAGCAAAAATGTTATCCGAAATCATGATCGGGGGGTTCAAGAGCTTTGGCGAGCCGGTTTCATTCGACCTCGCGCCACTGACTATTTTTGTCGGCCCCAATGGTGTTGGCAAGTCGTCCGTGTTTGAGGCGGTCGGTCTTATGGCCCAAAGCTCTGCGAGTGGAGGGTTGGTTTGGACGGGTCGCTGGGTCGACTTCCCGGGCGGACTGAATTCGGTGAAACACCGTGGCTCCGCCGGGGGCCTTGTGTTCGGCGCAGGGTTGAGCGCTGAGGGCACGACGTCGAGCGTTGCATGGGATCACGATTCAGGCAAAGCCTCCTTCTACTTCTCTGGTAGATCGAAGGCATTCAAAGTGGACGGCGAGGAGATCGCGGTCGCTACCAGACAACAGGGAGACGCGGCCAGGGTTATCTACTACGGTCCCCGCGATGCAGACGGTGTGAAGCATGAAATCGCCAATTACAACGCGAGTTTCGGTGATAGCTTTCCTGATGCGAGTGTCCTAGAAATCGGCCAGGGAGACCGTCGGCCTCCTATCAAAGAAATAGCAGATAGGGTTTCAAACACGCTGGGACGCTTGCTGTCCTTCCTGCGCGATGATGTGTATCTGATTGGCGCCCATAGGTTGCCCGTTCGGATTTCCCCAACCGTGCAGCTCGCACCCTACGCTGTTGGCAAGGACGGCTCGAATACTCTCGCGGCGCTCAGTCTAGCGCTACGAAACGGTGACGAGATCGCCAAGAAGATCGTGTTTTGGGCTAAGGAATTTGGAATGCCCGAAATTCAGAGCGGTTGGGTAAATCAACCGACGCTCCTTGCGGACTATCGTGATCCGGCCTCCGGAGAGAAGATCGAATCCGGGATGGCCGGGTTCGGTTCTCAGCAGATCCTTCCGGTGATCACGCAGTTGTTTTGTGCACGACCGGGCGGTCTTGTGTTGATTGAAGAGCCCGAGATCAGCCTTCACCCGGAAGCTCAAGTATCGCTGCTGCGCATGCTCGCAGATGCGGTTTCTTCCGGCCGCCAAGTAATGATTACGACACACAGTCAGACGCTTCTATCTGCTTTGGGAGAGCTCTCTTCAGACGGTCGATTGAAGCCGTCTGATATCGCGATTTACCACCTAAGTAAGACTGCGGCGGGCACTGCGGCGGAGCGCTTGGAGATCGATCCTGCTTGGTACATCCGAGGGTGGGTTCCTAGCTTCTCCAAAGTGGAGACCCGCCTCCTGCGCGATTGGATCCACAATGTAGGCGACCGAATCGAGGCTGATGCCTGATATTGGATCCGTTGTGGATGCAAACGTGTTCGTTCCTGGGCTTGCGGGTATGGCTGAGGATGCGCTTTTTCTCACGAGCGCAACCCGCGCTGGCTGGGTCATTGTCGTCAATGACGCCCTGATCGACGAGTACATAAGGGTAGTGACCAAATATGGCTTTCCAGCGAGCGTCGTGCATTCGGAGTTGTGGAAGCTTCGTGAGATGAAGAGGCTCCGTACAAGCAAAGCGGCCTGGGAAGACATTGGTGAAGACCTCGCACCACGAAAAGATCGTCACATTGTTGGACCAGCGCGTTCTCGCGAGGCAAGCCGGATCGTGACTCGAGACAGAGGAGTGCACGCTCTGAAAGACAACATCAGGAGAGTGACAAAAGCGATCGTTCTGTCTCCGGCCGAGGCGACGAAAGAGGTCGAGAGCGCTGAATCGGACGATCTCGGCTCGTAGTTTATGTCACAATCCTGCCGTGGCTTCGACTTGGAAATGGACTCTAGCCGCCGCCGGGATCGCGGCCGCCGCCGCGGTAGTCGTACCGCGGGTGCAGTGGCGCGCGGACCCGCCGTTGCGGCGCGTCGACGTGGATTTTGGGGAGCACGGCGCGATCGCGGAGGGCGTCGCTGAGAATGTGCTGACGCATGGACCGTCGGCGGTGCTTTCGCCTGACGGGGCTTCGCTTGCATTCGTGGGCGCCGACGGGCGGCTATGGACGCGGCGCGTTGACGGAGGAAATGCGACTGCGCTGGCCGGCACGGACGGCGCGCGCGATCCGTTTTTCTCTCCCGATGGTGCATGGATCGCATTTTTCACTCCGAAAACCTTGGCGAAGATTCCAACGGCGGGCGGCACGGTCACGCCGATCATGGAAATTGAAGCGGCGCGCGGCGCCTGGTGGGGCGACCACGACACAATTTGCTATGCCGGTACGCGCACCGCGATCCTGCGCGTGTCGCCGGCTGGCGAGAAGCTGAAGCCGCTCACAAATCTCGATCTCGACGATCGCGAAGTCACGCAACGCTGGCCGCAGGCCCTCGATAACGGACGTTTAGTGTTGTACACCGCGCATACAAAAGCAGGCGGCTTCGACGAGGCTTTTGGAGTGATCCAGAATCTGCGAACCGGCCGCCGCAAGGTGGTGCATCGCGGCGGATATTTCTATCGCTACTTACCGAGCGGTCACATCGTGTTCATCTTGCAATCGGATTTGTACGCGATTCCTTTCGATCTCGGCATGCTGGACGTGGATGGCCCGCCGGTCAAGATGCTCGAGGGCGTCACCGCCGATCCGACAAGCGGCGGCGCGCAGATTTCGTTGGCCTCCGACGGCACGCTCTTGTACATGAACGGAGGGCGTCCCGGCAAACTGGCGTTGTCGTGGTTGAATCGGACGGGCGAAAGGCAACCGCTCACGCCCTTGCTCGATTATTACTACGGCGTGAGTCTTTCGCCCGACGGCACGCGCGTCGCCTTCGGCACAACCGATGGTTCGCACGGCACCATCGCCGTGCTTGATCCCTCGAGTCAACGGGCGACGGTGCTGGCTTCGTTCCAAGGCGCGACCGCGCCGATCTGGACGCCCGACGGCAAGCGAGTCACCTACAGTGCCGATGGCATCGTGTGGCACGGTGTCGATTCTCCTGGGAGGGTGGACAAACTGACGCACTCGACAAACATTCAGATCCCGGAGTCGTGGCATCCGTCCGGCACGGTGCTGGCGTTTCGCGAATTCACCTACCTCAAGCGCAACGACATCAAACTCCTGACTGTGCATGGCAGCGATGTCACGGGATGGACGTTTGATGATCCCAAGCCTCTCCTCGCGAGCAAGGATCCAACCAAGGAGGGGGAATTCGGAGCGGCATTTTCGCCGGACGGTCACTGGATCGCGTATACCTCGGATGCCACGGGACAACGCAAAGTGTACGTGCGTTCGTTTCCGGCCCTCGGCGATCCGTGGAGCGTGTCACCCGAGGGCGGCATGCTGCCGGTGTGGTCGCGCCACGGCCAGCAGATCTTCTATCGCGCGAAGGATGGCGCGATGATGGCGGCGTCGTGGAGAGTCATCGATGGTCGTTTCGAAACCGGCGCGCCGGTGCAGTGGACAAGTGCCGCCTCTGTGGATCTCGATCAGGTTCGGGGCTATGACATCGACTCCAGCGGACATTCTAGTGAAACACGCTTGGCCGCGATCACACCGCCGCCGCTGCAAACGGATCGGCACTTAGTGTTGTTGTCGGGATTCCTGGGAGAATTGCGGCGGAGAACGAAAAACTAGAGGCTTAACGAGATCGCCTGCCCCTACGCGGCACGGCTTGTGCGGCGCTTCCGCGGCGGTTGGATCAAGACTTCGGCGGGAATTTGCAGGCGTTCGTGCAGGCGGCGAATCATCGGTAGCGACAAGTTGCGGCATCCTTGCAAAACTTGAAGGACTTGGCTCTTCGGACCTATAACGCCGACCAGCGCATCGGTTGTCTCGCCTTGTTGCTCCAAGCGAAAGCGGATCGCGTCAATTGGACTTGGCATGTCTATTGGGAAGTGTTTTTCTTCGTAAGCATCCACGAGTGTGATCAACACTTCGAGACGATCGGCTTCCGCGGAGCCGTCCGGAGCATTCCAAAGCTGCTCGATTTCCTTTAGAGCTTGGCGATGATCTTTATCGCTGCGAATGGGTTTCACTTCATGAGCGATCATATGCCACCGTTCTGGCGTCGATCTTATCATAGGCGCGATGCGTGCCCAGCCACTTGACGAAGACAGTCTGACGCCTGTAATTGATCGCGACGACCAGGCGATAGCTGTTGTCCTTGATGTTGAAAACGACACGCTCGTTGTCGAGGATGCTGGCCATTCGGAACTGCGCTTTTACATCCGCGGGCGTGAACCAATGCGCCTTTCGCACATCGTGAAACCAGCATTCCAGCGCCACCTTCACGGCGCGATGGTCGGAGTGTCCTTGCAAACCGGCGACAAATTGCGTCAACGTGTTTCGTGAGATCACGCGCTCGCGCCGATTGTACTACGTTTATTTTTGACCCTTCACCGCCGCCACCGCTGCCTGGACCTGCGGATCGTCGGCCGCCGCCGCTTGATCCCCTCGCGCGACACCGAACGCCAAATTCGAAATCTCCACTTTCAGCCGCCGCCGCAAGTAGGGGCGATTCGCTACCCACAACTGTTCGTTTAACGACGCGCCTTGTTTCAACAGCCACAGTTTGAAATCGTCGAGCATTTCCGGCGACACATCGAAGGAATCGGGAATGTCCTTGTGCTGCGTCATGTAAAAGCGCGCGAAATCGAGAAATGCGTTGGCGTTTTCGAGATACGCCTGCCAGTCGTTGTCCACGGTGTGCGATCCCTCTACAACGATGTCCGGTGTGATCCCACCCGGACCCTTGATCGCTTTCGTAAACGCCAAACCCGGCGTCGGCTTTTGGATCGTGCGGCCGGCCGGCGTGAAATATTGCGCGGCAGCGAGCGCCAAACCCGTGCCTTCGGTCAGTGAGTACACACTTTGCACGATTCCCTTGCCGTAGGTCTGCGTCCCGACGAGCTTCGCGCGTTTGTGATCTTGCAGCGCACCCGCCAGGATCTCCGCGGCGCTGGCGCTGTTCTTGTTCACCAGCACCGCCATCGGGAAATCCCACGGTTTGGCATCTTCGCGGACCTTGTAGACTTTTTCTTTCTGCGTGCGACCGCGCGTGCTCAACACCGTCGAGCCGGCGGGCAGGAAGAATCCCGCGATCTCCACCGCCGCATCGACCAGGCCACCGTGATTCTCGCGCATGTCGAACACCAGCGACTTCATCCCCGCCGCTTGTAGTTTTTCGATGGCCGCGTGAAGCTGATCGGCGGACGTGCTCTCAAATCCTTTCAGCCGCACGAAACCGATGCCGGGCTCCAGCATGTAGGCGCGATCGACGCTTGGTTCGTCCATTTCCGCCGGCGTCACGATGATCGTCTGCATCGCCGCCGACCCGGGACGCATCACGCGCAGTGTCGCTTTGTCGCGCTTGGCTTCGGTGAGCAGCTCCACAAGCTGCTCCATGTTGAGATATTCGATGCGATAGCCGTTCACTTCCAGGATTTCGTCACCCGGTTGGATGCCGGCCTTCGCCGCCGGCGCGTTGACCTGCGCTTCGACCACAATCACGCGTCCGGGCGCCACCGTGACGATCGTGCCGAATCCTTCAATCTTGGAGCTTTGCTGTTGTTGAAGCTGGTGGAACTGGTCGGGATCGAAGAATACCGTGTAGGGATCAAGCGTGTGCAGCATGCCGGGGATCGCGGCCGAATAGATCAACCTTTCGTCAATAGGATCGGCGTAGTTTTCCTCCACCGCCGCGTAGGCCATCGCGAATCGGCGGAGTTGCCTGTCGACCTCGTCGGCGTATTCGGGCTGGGGCGCCGGTGGCGTGGGGCGAATCTGCTGGGACCCGGGCGCCAGCATCCGGATCGCTCCGTAACTCCACACGGCGAGGAGCGCAAGCACAGCGAGGCGCAGGAGTCGACGGCCGGGCCGTGCGAGGAAATTCACCGGACAATTCTACCGCGATCCACTGCTCCGCGCCGAGAGGTAATCCTGGCGGTTCATTCAGCCGATAGAAAACTGTGGCGCGATCAGGTGTTTTTTTCTGTGAAAAGCGTTACCGGCATGGTCATTCGGTGACACCCAGTGTAAGGATGACACGTCTATTGATGTAGAAGGTTTGCTGAAGGGTAAGAAAACGCTAGGCAGGGAGTTGGCAAGCAACGTGCTCGGAGGAAAGTGTTATGACGGCGACCGCAATCGGCTTGGTGGTAGCGGTAATGTTGCTCATCAGCATTACCAGCCCCGTGCCGGAAGAAATTCCCGATGAGTTGAGCGAAGAGCGCAAGTAGCGCTCGTTCCGGCGAAGCGCGCAAGTCGCGACCGTCGGCGCTATGCTCGTTCCGCTGCGCAACAGCGGCGAGTCTGCCAAAACCCGCCGCGCCACGGAGGGTTCCAAATGTTGATCGTAGCCGTGTTAAGTTTTCTCGTCGCCGCCCTGTTCATCGTCAGCATCACCACGCCTGAGTCGGGCGATCCCAACAGCTAATCCCTCGAACGTCCGCGCCGCCTACCCAGGTACTCACAGTACCCGTAGTGCGCTTGGTTTATTGGATTTACTCAGAATCCCGAAAGGGAACTGGGCCCGGATTGTCGTTCTTGCCTTGTGATGAACAACACAAGGATTCGCTGGCGCGCCCTGATATTCCCCGGCTTGAGTTGCCTTTATCTGGCGCTGATCTATGGACTCCCAACCGCCGCCGCGCTATCGATGTGGCGTGTTGAACGATGGACCGCGCCCGTCGCCCCGGCCGCGTGGATTGTGGTTTTTCTCGTCGTGGCGGGAGTGCTCAGCCGTCCGCATCAAGCGTCGGTGCGGCCCGGAAAGTTTCGCCGCGATCTCAACGATCCCGACTACTTTCATCGCCGCCTCTACGGACTTTGCTGGACGGCGGTCTGCTACAACACGCCGGCCTACTACATTTGCCTGAGCATTCCGGTGCTCAAGTGGCTTACCTTTCGCCTGTTCGGCTATCGGGGATCGATGAATTTCACGGTTTATCCCGATACTTGGATACGCGATCTTCCATTGTTGGAATTTGAAGATGGCGTGTACGTGTCGAATCGCGCCACGCTGGGCACCAACATCGTGCTCGGCAACGGGACGTTGCTGGTAGGCGGAATCAAGCTGCGCCGCGACGCTTTGGTCGGACACTTGGCGGTGCTTGGTCCCGGCGTCGAGATGGAGGCGGACTCCGAGGTCGGTGTTGGCGCAGCGATTGGGTTGCGCGCTAAGCTGCGGCACGGGGCGGTTGTGGGTGCGCGTTGCGGCATCGCGCATGGCGTGAGCGTGGGGCGCAACGTTACCATCGGCCCGCACTCCTACGTGGACTCCGCGGCGATCATCCAGGACGACGTGCATCTTCCGGCGCGTTCGACGGTGGCTTCGCGCTCGGTCGTTCGTGCCGACACCGATTCGGAAGCCAGGCGGGCCTGCGCATGACAACCCTTCCCAACCATTCGATGCAACACGGAACGCTCTCTCTCGGGCCAGGGGACCTGACCCCACGCGCCGTGTGGACGGCTGCGAGGAAGCTGTCGGAAGCAGTGCCCAATCTCCGGGTATCCATTGACGGGGGCACGCGCGAGCGCATAGCCCGCGCGGCGAATGCGGTTGTGTCGCGGGCCGCGGGAACGTCGCCGGTTTATGGATTGAACACCGGCGTCGGCGCACTTCGTCATGTGGTGATCGAACGCGATCATCTGGCGCAACTGCAAGTGAACCTGCTGCGCTCGCACGCCTGCGGTGTGGGCGAGGCGTTGCCGCGCGCCACCGTGGCGGCCATGTGGATCCACTGGATGAACTCCGCGGCGCAGGGACATCGTGGCGTGCGCCTGGAAACGGTGGACGCCTGCATCGATCTGCTGAATCGCGGCGTGCTGGCGACCGTTCCGTCGCGCGGAAGCGTGGGCGCGTCCGGCGATCTCGCGCCGGCTGCGCACGCGGCGCTTTTGCTGATCGGCGAAGGAGTCTGCTCGATGCCTGATTCCGGCGAGATCCGCACGATGCCGGCGGCGGAAGCGTTGCGCCGGACAGGTCGCGCGCCCCTCACGCTGGGGGCCAAAGAAGCGCTCAGCCTGATCAACGGCACGCATCTTACCACCGCGCTGGCCTGCCAAGTTTGGACCGAAGCCGAGACATTGTGGCGCGTCGCGACCTTCGCCGCTGCGTTGAGTACTTACGGTTTTCGCGCCAATCCGCAGGTGACGCGCGCCGAAGTGCTCGACATGCACCATCCCGCGACGCTCTACGCGGGATTACGCAAGCAGGAATGGTTCTCCGGCGCAACGAATCCGCCCGTTTTTCGGAATTATCAGCAAGACCCGTATTGTTTCCGCTGTACGCCGCAGGTTCACGGCGCGGTGTGGAAGGAAATCGAGCAATCTGAGGAGTGGATCGTAGAGGAATTGGGCGCGACCACCGACAATCCTGTGGTGCTCGAGACGGGCGAGTTCGCGCATGGCGGAAATTTTCACGCGATTTTTCCGGCGCGCGTGCTCGACCGGCTGGCTTCGGCGCTCACGCAACTGGCGTCCATTTCCGAGCGCCGCACGAATCTGGGCATGGACTCGCGCAAGACGGGCCTGCCCGACTTTCTCACGCCGGAAGGCGGATTGAACTCCGGACTGATGATGACGCAGACCACCGCCGCCGCGCTGGTCAGCGAGTGCAAAACGCTCAGTTTTCCCGCCTCCGTCGATTCGATTCCGACGAATTGCGATCAGGAAGATCACGTGTCGATGGGGCCCATCGCCGGTTTGAAAGCGGTGCGGATCTGCGGAAACGCGCGGGACGTGCTGGCCATCGAGATTCTCGCGGCCTGCCAAGCGGTGCATCTGCGTGGGGCTGAGGTTTTGCCGCCGCGCTTGCGCCGCGTCTACGAAGCGATCCGCCAGACGGTTCCTCCCATCGAGTGCGATCGCACGTTCGCCGAAGACATTCGCGCGATCGCCGGGATGATCGAAGCGTCGATCGAGGACGACGCGCTTTTCGGCCATTTCGCGAATCTCGATGACGAAAGGGAAGCCCATGCGACTAGCGATTCGCAACATCGCGCATGACCGCACACGTTTCCTGCTGACCGTCGCGGGCATTGCGTTTTCCGCGTTCCTGATGGTCTTTCAAGGCAGCCTGCTCTGCGGATTCGAGCGGGCATCCTCGCGCGTGATCGATTCGGTGGACGCCGACCTTTGGGTGATGGCGCACGGGGTCCAAGCGTTCGACTTCGCGCCGCCGCTGCCCAGCGATTACTACGGAAAAATCCGCGGCGTGCCCGGCGTGCGGTCGGTGCGCCGCATGGCCAGCGGATTCGCGTTCTGGCAACGTCCTAATGGCAGCCGCAAGACGGTGATTGTCATCGGCGGCGACGCGGAAATCGGCGGCATGTATCCGGTCGAACGCGAAAATACGCTTCCCGAAGATGCGCTTGTCGATACCAGCGATCTGGAAGCGCTGGGACTCGACCAATTGCCGGCGGAAGTGGAGATCAACGCCCGTCGCCGCCACGTGCGTCGTGCCGTGGCGGGCTTTGGATCGTTCCTCGGCAGTCCCTACATTTTTGGCCGCCTGAGCGACGCGCGACAAGCGTTGGGCTTGGGCGACTCCGGCGCGATGTTCCTGCTGCTCGACGTAGCGCCGGGAGAAAATGCCGCCACCGTGCGCGCCGCCCTTGAAGCGCGCGCTCCGGAGCTCGACGTTCTTTCCAGCCGCGAGTTTTCTTCGCGCGCGCAACGCTACTGGACTCTGCAAACCGGCGCGGGCGGCGCGCTGCTCACGGCTGCCGTGCTGGGATTTTTCGTGGGAGTGCTGATCGTTTCGCAAACCGTCTATGCCACCACCATGGAGCGCCTCGAGGAATTCGCGACACTGAAGGCGCTGGGCGCATCGAGCTGGTTCATCGTGCGCATTGTCGCGGTGCAGGCGTTGGTGAGCGCGATGGTGGGATCGGCCATCGGCCTGGCGCTGGCATTTCCGCTGATGTCCGCGGCGCGCCACGCCATTTCTTGGATCTACACGCCGTGGCCGCTCGCCGCCGCGCTGGCCGTCGCCACGCTTTTGCTCGCGGCGCTCGCGTCGATCACCGCGGCGCGCGCGGCCATCTCGATCGAACCGGGGAGAGTCTTCCGTGCCTAACTCACCAAACACCATCATCGCCGCGCGCGAAGTTTCGGTCGGCTTCGAGCAGGGGGAACGGCGCTTCACGGCGCTCGACGCCGTGTCAGCGGAATTCTACGCCGGAGAAATCACGCTGCTGATGGGTGCTTCGGGGTCGGGCAAGACCACGCTGCTGTCGTTGCTCGGCTGCTTGCGGTCGCCGGACTCGGGATCGATCGAGTGGCAGGGGAAAAGCCTGTCGCGGGCGCGCGAACCGGAGTTGATGCAATTGCGCCGCCGGCAAATCGGATTTGTCTTTCAATCGTTTCGCTTGTTTCCCGCGCTGAACGCGTTGGAAAACGTGATGATGCCCGCGCAGATCGACACCGAGCTGCCGGCGACACGCGCCGACGCCGAAGAGCTTCTGTGCGCGGTGGGACTCGAAGGCAAGGGGAGTCTCTATCCCCGGCAAATGAGCGCCGGCCAGCGCCAGCGCGTAGCCGTGGCGCGCGCGCTGCTGAAAAAACCGGCCGCGATTCTAGCCGATGAACCGACGGCCTCGCTCGACACCGCGTCCGGCGAGCAAGTGGCGGAGTTGCTGAAGGCCGCCGCCAAAGCGCGCGGCTGCGCGGCGATTGTCGCCACGCACGATCCACGCCTGTTGCCGCTGGCCGATCGAATCCTGTTTATGCGCGACGGGAAAATCATCGCGAGGGACGAAGTATGAAAAACCTGGGACGCGTAATGCTCGGCGTCGCATTCGGTGCGGCGGCCACGCTCGGCACGCTGTGGATCGCGCAGGCGCGCACGCCGGTCCGCACGGCACTTGCGCAAGAACGGGCGCCAGAGCCGGCGAAAGCCGGTGGACCCGCGGTGGTCGCCGCGTCGGAAGGCCGCGTGGAAGGAAACACCGAGAGCGTTCCCGTGGCGGCGGCGATCGACGGCGTGATTCGCGAGATTCGCGTGAAAGAAGGCGATCGCGTACGCGCCGGCGACGTCCTGGCGGAAATCGGCTGTGACGATTTGACGGCGCAGATTCGATCGCTCGAAGCGGCAGCCGAGAGCGCGCGTCAAGTACGCGTGCGCGTCGTGCGCGGCAGCCGCGACGAAGAGCGTCGCGCGGCGGAACGCGAAACGCAGGCCGCTCAGGCGTTGGCCGACGAAGCGGAAAAGCGCGCGCACCGCATGGAGATTCTCTCGAAGGATGTGGTTGCTCGCGCCGACGCCGACACCGCGGAACGCGATCGCCGCAACACCCTGGCGTCGCTGGAAGCGGCGCGCGAGCGCGAAAAACTCGCCAAGGCCGGGCCGCTTCCCGAAGAAATCGCCAAGGCTGACGCGGACGTCGCGGACGCCGAGCAGCGTTTACGGTCCGCGATGGCGCAACGCGACAAGTGTTTCGTCCGGTCGCCGCTCTCAGGCTCCGTGTTGCGCGTGAATTTGAAGGCCGGCGAAGCATTCAGCACGATCATGCCGAAACCGATCTTCACGGTCGCCGACGTTTCCCGTTTCCGCGTGCGCGCGGAGGTCGACGAACGCGACATTGGCGCGGTGCGCCTCGGGCAGAAAGCGCTGATTCGAGCCGAGGGATTTCCCGATGCGCCCATCGCCGGCGAAGTCACCTGGCTGGCGTCGACGATGGGCCGCAAAACGGCCCTCAGCACGAATCCCGCGGAGAAGACCGATCGCGATATTCGTGAAGCGATCGTGGATTTCGATCCCGGCGGACGGACGCTGGTGGTGGGATTGCGGGTTACCGTGGAGTTCTTGAAATAGGCGCGGTCCAATATCGCTTCGATCGCGTTTCCAATTGTCGCGCGCGCATGATGAAACTGCGAAGTACTTCGCTGCCGGGGTGATAAGTCAGCGCTTGCTGACAGACTTGCGCCGCTTCGTCGAAACGGCCATCGCGTGCCAGATCGCGTGCCAGAGAAACGCTGGCGAACTGCGATTGCGGCGTGATCTCCAGCGCGTGCCGCCAGGTTGTTTCGCTTGATTGCCACACGCGTTCTTGCCGCCACGTTCCGGCCGCGCCCGCGGCGATCAGAATTACGGCCACGGCCAAACTCGCTCGCGGAATCTTCGCCAGCATGAGCGCGATCAACAAACACATGCCGGCGGTGGAAAGGTACGTGTAGCGGTCCTGAATCTGTATCCATTCGGTCATCAGCGGCGACGCTACGACCGGTGCGGCCAGCGGAAGCACGATGAGTCCGGCGGCGAGCGCGAGATCGGCGCTTTTTCGCCAGAGAAGAACGGCAGCGCCTGCGATAACGGCGAGAATCGCCAGAGCGATCGCACCGGCTCCGGGCAACGCGTAGGAAATCCCGAGCGGCCACGGCCACACGAGCATTCGCAGATACGCCGCGCCGACGGCGGCCATCAAGGGTACGCCGTCGAGGAAGCGCGCCTGCAAGTCCTCGGGCATGCGCGGCAGGATGATCGCTCGCGCCGCAAGACACGCAATCACCGGCACGACGTAAGGCAAGGCCGCGAGTTCCGCGCGCCGCAAGGCTTTCGGAGAATCCTCGATGCGCGCGCGTCGCCATTCGAGAAGAAAAACAATCCCCGGCAGTACAAACGCCGACTCTTTTTCAAGCATCGCGGCGGCCGCCAGCAACACGCTTGCTATGCGATGGCCGCGCCCATAACACGCCAGCGACGCCAGGCACAGAGCGGCCATCAGCGTTTCCATCATTCCGGTGATCCACGCCGCCGCTTCCACGTGCAACGGATTCACGGCGAACAAACAGACCGCGATCGCGGTGACGCGGCGCGAGAATCCCGCGCCTTCCAGAAAAATCCATAGGAGAAACGCGGCGGCGGCGTTCAACAGGACGTTGACCAAGTGAAACGCCGCCGGATCCATGCCGAAAAGCAAATACATCGCCCGATACGCCAGCAACGCCAGCGGCCGGTAGTGCATCGACTTCCATGGCGTTGGGTTGCCGCCCCAAAAATCGGTGGCGAAGGCGTCGTGCAGCGTGAGATTCATCAGGCGCGGATGGTATTCGAGCAGATGATGATCGTCGAAAACCGCGCCGCCGGAGAGCGAGGGCAGATAGAGAGCTACAGTGAGTGCGGCGATGAGAAGCGGAAAGTTCCAGCCGCGCATTACACGGGCACGCCGGCCTGATGCAAGGCTTGCGTCACGTCGGCTTGGGTGAGGCGGCTCGCGTCATAGGTGACGGCCATCTCACCGCCGTCACCCGAAAACCGGAACCCGCGCATTCCGTAGAGTTGCCCCTTGAGCTGCTCGAGCGCCACGAGTTGACGCTCGGAAAGTGCGGACGGCAAACGAAACGTGATTTCGCACAAGGTCATGCCGGTATTTTAACAGGATGTACAGGATGAACGGGTCAGAACCGGTGTTCCTTCCGAATCCCTTACATCCTGGATATCCTGTTAAAGTTCAACCTTCGTTCCAAGATAATTCCCGTAGCCGACAATCACCGTCGACAACACCAACAGGAAAATGCTGAAGAAGAGCAAGCGCATCGCGCGCGACGATGCCCCGCGCCACTCGTGCAATCCCAGTCCCCAAAGATTGCTGAAAATGATGATCGAGGCCATGTGCAGCGTCCAACTTGAAAACTTGTACACGCCCATCTGCGTTTCGCCCATCGTGTAGAAGAAAAACTGGAAATACCACGTGGTTCCCGCGATCGCCGAAAGCAGATAGTTCAATCCCATCGGCGCGCCGGCCGCGCCCAAGTATTCGTGCGCCGAGTGATTCTTCACGTGCAGGATGACGCACCAAATAAAGTTGGTGCTAAATCCACCGAGCAGCACCACCACCAGCACCGGCAGACCTTGCCACAACGGCGGCGTGCCATGTTGCACCGTCAGCACCTTGATGGGATCGCCGGCCGCCAGCGCGTACGAAAAGCACGCGCTCATCACGCCGGAAAACGTCGCCACCAGCACGCCTTTCTTGAAGTCGAATTCCTTGATGACCGAAAGTTTTTGCTCCGCGGACATCTCGCGTTCTTTCGTCATGCCCGCCATGCCGGCGACCGCGATTCCCAGCATGCACACCGCGACTCCACCGAGAATCACCAGTCCCGGCTTCGTGGCGAGCAGCGTACCGAAAGTGCCGGCGAACAACGGCGGCATCAGCGTACCGAACGCCGCGCAATATCCCAGCACCATCGCCATGCCCAGCGACATGCCGAGGTAGCGCATCGTCAACCCGAACGTCAGCCCGCCGAAACCCCACAGCACGCCGAAAAAGTACGTCCAGAACAGCGCCTTGACCGGCGCTTCGCCGAGCACCACGAGGAGATCGTGGGTCATGAATCCGCCCAGCACCCACGGCACGATGATCCAACTGAAGAAGCCGCCCACCAGCCAGTACGTTTCCCACGACCACTTTTTCACGCCGCGGAAAGGAACGTAGAAACTGCCCGACGCGAGTCCGCCGAGCCAGTGAAAGAAAACGCCAAGAGCCGGATTGGGATTCATGTGTGCTTTCGGTGACTTCGTTCTCAAACGGCCGCGACGAAAACGTTTTCTTGCCTCTGCGGACCCGTGAGCGTCGCGCCCTGTTCGCTCGGATTATACAGTTATTTCCAGAGATTCAGATAGCGCCCCATCCAATAAGGAAGCAGGAAAAACGCGCCGTCGTCCTCGGTGTGTCCGTCGTTGCCGCCGTCGACCACAAAAGGATTGCCGTTCCACTTCATGATCGGCCGTTCGTCGGGCGGCAAAAATGTGATGGCCTGCGCGTGACCGTTGCGTTCCAGTTCTTTGTCCATCACTACATCCGCGCGTGCGGAATTCCGCACG
>JAJPHL010000001.1 GCA_021325275.1 Terriglobia bacterium
AGAAGTGTTTCCCGCTGGTTTCTGGTTCGGCCCCGGACTCGGTGCTCAGGTTGCGTCCCCGCAGAGCCTTATCCTCCGATCCGGATAGACGTAGTGTACTCAAGGGCAGATAGAAGAGGAGTTGAAAAACAGAAAAGAGTTCGTTGACATCAGCGGCGCTTTCATACATGGGTGACAGTGCGGTAGAACGGAGCGCTGAAAGCGCGATTCAAAAAACCAGAGCGACGCAGGCAAATGAGGTTTGGGCCGTCCTTTCAGGACTCCAATTTCCTAATCCAATGCGACCCAGGCCTACGCCGGAGCAAAGGGCGCTCCGGCTTCGACCTGGGCTGTCATAGCTCGCCCCTGCGCGGGGCTGAGTTGTCACACAGACTTTCTTCGGAGCTGGCACGTCTCCAATGGAGCAAGGCACCGTTGGGACATTACTCTCCTTCGCCTGCAAGAACGCATTGGAAAGTGTGCTATACTCAAGTCCTACTGAAAGTCACATTCCGCCTTCTGCAATAAACTATTCGTTGGCTGACCTGATTTCGGTTCTCAAACACAAATGAACGCATTTTCTGAACTATCGCTTTCCCCTCTCTTACAGAACAACCTGATCGCCCAAGAATTCCGTCAACCGACGCCCGTGCAACAGCAAGCCATTCCGGCTGTGCTGACCGGCCGCGACGCCGTGGTGACGGCGCAAACCGGAACCGGCAAAACGCTGGCCTTCTTGCTTCCCATCATCCAATCGCTGCTGCAACAAACGGACGCCGCTCCGGGTATCCGTTCGCTGATCCTCACGCCGACCCGCGAACTGGCCATTCAGATCGCCGACGAATTTTCAAAGCTTGCGCAGGGAACAAGCTTGCGCGCCGCGGTCGTCGTGGGAGGAATGAGCGAGCAAAATCAATTGCACGCCATCCGCCGCGGAGTTCAAGTGGTCATCGCGACACCCGGACGTCTGGCGGATTACCTCAACCGGCGTCTCGTGAAACTGGAAACCGTCTCCATGTTGGTACTCGATGAAGCGGACCGCATGTTGGACATGGGTTTCCTGCCCACCATCACGAAAATCATGACGGTGCTGCCGAAGCAGCGTCAGACGATGTGCTTTTCCGCCACGATGGAATCGTCGGTGGCCAAGTTGACGCAAAGCTATCTGAAGAATCCGGTACGCGTGGCCATCGGATCGACCACCAAGCCGGCCGAAGAGATCACGCTGCACTATTACGAAGTGGAACAGGATTGCAAACTGAGCCTGCTGAAGCAAATGCTCGAGGAACAAAGCGGATCGTTCCTGGTTTTCGCTCGCACCAAGCACGGCGCCGACCGCCTGGCCAAGAGATTGGCGCGCGGCGGCTCGACGGCCACGGCGATTCACGGCAATCGCTCGCAATCCCAGCGCAATCGCGCGCTGCGCGGGTTTCAAGAAGGCGAATATCGCGTGCTGGTCGCCACCGACGTGGCGGCGCGCGGCATTCACGTGGAAGGAATCGCGCACGTCGTGAATTACGACTTGCCGCAAGCGCCCGAAGACTTTATTCACCGAGCGGGCCGCACCGGCCGCGCGGGCCGAAGCGGCATTGCCTCGACCTTCGGCACGCGCAGCGAGCGCACCGAAATCGGCCGCATCGAAAAGCTGATCAACGCCCGCATGATTCGCCGCGACGTCTCCGCCAACTTGCAACGGGAAACGCGCTCGACCGAAGCGCCCGCAGAGAGCCAGCCCGCGAACAACCGTCACCGCCAAGCGCCGGCCCAGCCGCGTGCCGCGGCGCGTCCTTCGGTCCGGCGTTGGGGCCGGCGTTTCGGCCGTCGCAGTCGCGTCGCGTGATTTGGAAGGCGACCCTTTCCCATCCGAACTGTGGCTAGACAGAGCCATCGAACAGGATGGCGAGGCCATAGCGCAAATCCAGCCGATCCCGAAGTCGCGTCCGGCGCGGCCGATGCCTGATCGGGAGGCCTTGATACAGTCGCTTCCTGTGTGCATGGATCGCGGTCGCATTCTCGAAAAGGACCGGTCCTGAAACTCCATTTCGATTCCGCCTCTATAGCCAAGTGCTCTTTCAACGAACCGGGTGCATTTTGAAGTTCGCGATCTCGTGACGCGCTCGCTATTTTTCGCGCCGGTCTGTGCTAACGGAGCGGTGAAACCTTCGAGAACTGTGTTGCGCAAATCCGGGAAAAATGGGGAAAATGGGTCAGCTGCCCGCATTTCCATTTTGTTTTGGGAAGAACTGCGAAAAGCCGAAGGCTTCTATGTTCACCCTGACGACACTGCTCCTAATGATCCCGCTCACGCTGGCTAGCGAAAGTACCCAGCCGCGCACCGTATGCCAAGCTTTGCTCGATCAAACAGACTTAAACGGCAAGGAGGTGAGCGTCCGAGGTGCTATTGCTGTAGGTGACGCGATGCGAGATCTGTTCGCCTCCCCGGCCTGTGCGCAGCGGACGGTCCGTGATGGCTGGATCTGGCCGGACGCCATCAGTATATGGCCAATGCATGGCGGTCTCCGGACCATGGGCGAAACCATTACCCTCGTCAGTCGAATGCAGAGGGAGCATCCAAACTGCAAGATCGTTGGCACGGTCATGGGTCGGATGGAAACGCGGAGCCATTTCGCTGTGCACGAACTCCCGAGTGGAGAGGTACGGCCCATCGGCTATGGCGAATTCGTTGCCAATCTAGCTTACGAGCGTATTGACCACCTCGAAGCCGTCCCGCTAGAGCAGGAAGAAATCGAGGAGCAGAAACTCCCAAGCCACCGAAATCCACATGCGATCCGCGTTGGGGACGGTCCTAAACAACACTGATCCACATTTGGGAATGCGGGAAACTGGAATTACGAGGCACGGCCTGATCCGGTACTTGTCAAGAAGAAAAAATAGCCTTCAGCAATTACCTGCACGTTTTTGCGAGCGCGTCCGCGTCCGAGCATCCTTGTTGCGTTTTGCGGCAGGAAACGGCGCGCGTACACATACGACACTGACGTATGCTTATACCGGAACGGGTCA
>JAJPHL010000055.1 GCA_021325275.1 Terriglobia bacterium
CCAAACCCGACCTCAACCCGCAACCGTGTCCCAATCACCACTCTCCGCCTTTGTTTCCATCAACCGCTACCGCGGGAGTCCCCTGTTTTGGACAGCAGTGACATTGTGCCGCCTGCTGCCGCAGGCTCGGGGCTGAGTTGTCCCACAGACTCTTAAGGGGTTTTGGAACACGGAATACACCGAAGAAAAACCAGACACGGTAGGACACGGAAAACCGGCAGCTACACTTCCGAGCCCACAGGCGAAGCTAAGTTTTTCTCCTGAAATAGAAACGCGAATAGCAGCGCCGCGGAGACGCCGGTGACGCTCAACGCGATGAACAGCGCGCCGTAGCCGCGAGCCACAATCAGTTGTCCGGCGGCGGTGGACACCGCCGCGTTGACCGCAAAAATCACCAAGAGGTTGGCGGCCATGGCCGCCGGCCGCTGCTCGCTGGGGACGCCGCGCATCAATGCGGCCGAAAGGCCCGGCTCGCTCATCACCTGCAAGCTGATATACACGGTGTAAAACAGCGTAGCTTGAGGGACGGTATGCGCGCCCAACATCGCCAGCACACCGAGTGCCGCGAGCGCTTGCGTGCCGGCGACCGAGCGAATCAATCCGAAGCGCGCAATCACCAGCGACATCAATAATGTCGCGGCCGCTTGAGGAATCAAACTGAATGCATACGCGCCGCCGATCGCCGCCACCGATCCACCGATCTGATTGCGCAAGTAGGCGTTGAAAAACGGAATGAAGCCCGCGCAAAACGCGTACCACAAGGCGACGGCCGGCAGAAATCGCGCCAGGAAGCGCGGAAAATACAGGCGCGGCTGATTCGACGTGGCCGGCGACTCGGGAAATCGAATTCCCGCCAAAACCGCGGAGGCCGCAAACACCGGAACGGCGGCGCATACCAACGCCAGCGGCGTGGCGCCGGATAAATCACGTGCCGCCCCGGGCGCCACGGCGAGAATGAAGGCCGGCAATCGCCCGCCGATCAACCCGCCGAGCGATCCGATGGCCATCGACAATCCGATGTTCAAGCTAAATCCCGTGGCGCCCAGCGAAAAAGCCGCAATCGAAGGAGTGTTCGTCACGTGCCAACCGCCGAGAAAGAATCCGGTCAGCACGCTCGCGACACTCAGCGACAATCCCGACGTTTGCGCGCGCAGAACCAATGCCGCCGCGAGACCAAAAGCGGTCACCAGGCTTGTGAAGCGCAATCCGAAGCGGCGCGCCACGGCGGCCCAGGGAAACGTCGCGAGCGCGGCGCCCATGGTCATCAAGGCCGCCTGACGGCCCATGAAATCCTCTCGAAATCCGCGGTCGGCGAGGTAGAGATTGAATAGCAGGACGTGGATGGTGACGCCGAAATTCACCAGCAGCGGAGCGGGAAGATAGCGGGCCAGTGAACCGTTGATGGTCACCGCCCAACCTCCAATTGAGCGACGCGCTCCAAGCCGTCCAAGGCTTCTTGCAAGGATGTATAGCGCATGTTGTAAGCGCCGCGGATGACGAGGTCGGCGATAGTCTGCTCGATTTCCCGCATCACGTGCGGCTCGTCGATGTGCTGATTGCGATCCACCCACAAGCGCCGATGCGCCTCGTCCGCGGAAACGCGCTCAACTCCGGCTTCGATCTTGGACCGCCCGGAGCCGGATTGTCGCTCTAAAAAGACGATCGGACCTAACTGCGCTTCGGTGACCAGACGGCCGTGGAGCATTTCTTGCGTCGGGATCGCAAAAAACCTTTCGTTGCCCTCCTCGGACACGGGGAGTCCATTTAACTCAGGAAATAGCTCCCGCGTCGCGACGCGAAGACGCAGCCGGGAGGGATTTCCCAGCAGCTTTTGGTTTTCGCGGGAGCGCAGGACCCACACCAGATTGTCGCTCAGCATCCGATAGCCCGACTTGGCACAGAAGTACGCCAGAGTGCTCTTGCCGCTTCCCGAGTTTCCGGCGAGGCAGAAACCCCGGCCATCGCGAACGACGCAGGCCGCGTGGAACGGCGCGACCCAATGGCGCTGGATGATCATGTAGACGAACGACTCCAGAAAATTCGTGCAGAAGTAAACTTGATCGTCGAGCATCGAGGGCGAAAAAAAACCAGCCGCCTCGCGCCGTTCGGCGTGACAAGTAAGAAAATTCTCCGTACCGCTCACCATCAGGAAAGTATCGCGCGAAGCGCGATACGCCAGTTTCGGCCATGGCGGCCCCGCGGTCGCTTCGTGATCGCAAACGATGCGCATGCGGATCGGCGGATATGGCGTCGCGCTCGGGGAAAAAATCCCAAAACTCGCGGCGGCGTGCGCCAGCAAGCGGGAGTCGTTGGTCTCGATCTCCAGGGGAAACCCGTGGGGATGAAACGTCGCATGCAGAGGGGTTTCGACGCTTCTCAACAGGGGATCGCGATTCATGGTTGCTCAAAAGAATTCAACCACAAAGACACAAAGGACACAAAGAAAACCAGCACCGGTAGCTAGCAAGGCTGTTTGTTGTATCCTTGAAAGTGGAGAGCATCATGGCGAGTCTCGACAGCATTGCCAAACGTGAAGGCGAGATCGACTGGACAGACTGTGAACTTGTCGAGCGCATCCCCGGAAAAGTATCGGGGCGGCCCTTGGTGCGTGGCACGAGAATTCTCGCTGACACGATTGTGCAGGACGCAGAGTTGGGCTCTTCCCTGGAAGAAATCCACGAGAATTATCCCGACTTGTCCATGGCCGCTATTCAACGCCTCATCTCCTTCGCGCATTCTCAGCGACGGAACTCGCTGTGAAGGTGTTGTTCGACCAGAATCTGCCGCACAAGCTAAGAACGAGCCTCGGGTCCCACCACGAGATCGTGACGGCTGCGTACATGGGCTGGGGCGAACTCAAGAACGGTGAACTTCTGCAGACGGCGGAAGCCAACGGCATGGATGTCTTTGTGACAGGCGATGGAAGCCTTGAGTTTGAGCAAAACCTGAGCGGCCGGCTGTTGGCGATCGTCGCTCTATCGACAAACAACTGGCCAATCATCAAGAACCACATAGCGCGGATTCGCGCCGCCATAGATGGCGCGAAACCTGGAACTTTTCAGGCCGTGGATTGCGGAAGATTTAGCAGGAAGCATTCGAAAGATGCTCCTCTCGAATAGCAGCGCTGTCCAGAGATGCTGCGAGCAAAAATCACTCCGTTCCGCCTGTTCTCATTTCCCCGCCCCCGCATTTCCGTCTTCTTAGTTTTCCAGATGCCGGTTCCGGTTGAGCCAGTTCCGGTAGCAGTCCTCGGCAACGAATGCCGGCACGCCTACTGGGGCCCAGGCGCCGACATCGAGCAAAAAAGGCAAGTGGCGGCTTCTCCTGCTCTCAATGAGCGCTCGCGTAACTCTCGCCCACGATTCTTTGGTGACCGGGAGAGTCGCCAAGCGCCCTTCTAACAGAGCGTACAACTCCATAGCATTTGCTCCTTCAAAACAAATGTTAGCACAAGTGTTGTCCCTTCATTGTCCAAATGCGCTCGCGAGAAAAAGAAAATCAAGAAATCAATTTAACAGAAGGCACCGTACGGCGG
This sequence comes from Terriglobia bacterium, assembly GCA_021325275.1. Lineage (GTDB taxonomy): Bacteria > Acidobacteriota > Terriglobia > JAJPHL01 > JAJPHL01 > JAJPHL01. The sequence continues at coordinate 3,536 of JAJPHL010000055.1, forward strand.
TTTGAGCCTCCGTTAAGCCCGCGAGTTTCCCTACATTGGGCTGAGTGTTTTCCTTTGTGTCCTTTGTGTCTTTGTGGTTCAAAACGCCTACGGCTGATCGACCGCTTTCTGGAAGCGCTCTTTCTCCTGGTCGCGATCGATATACGGAATGCCGTTCTTCATCCAATCCGGTTCCGGCGCGCCCTTGAGATAATGATCGAAGAATTGCTGCATGCGCACCGTGTAGTCTTTTTGATTCGGACGACGATCAAGGTGATGCGGCTCGCCGTTGTACACGAACAGATAGCATTCCTTCTGCAAGCGGCGCAGCGCCAGATAATATTCGATCCCCTGATACCACGGCACCGCGTCGTCCGCGTCGTTCGACAAGATCATCAGCGGCGTCTGCACGCGATCCGCTTGAAAGATCGGCGAGTTCTGGATGAAACGCTCCGGATACTCCCAGATCGATCCGCCGATGCGGCTCTGCGTGTGCTCGTACTGGAATTGCCGAGGCAATCCCGTGCCCCAGCGGATGCCATCGTACGCGCTGATCATGTTGGAGACCGGCGCTCCCGCTTCCGCCGCTTTGAAACGCGTGGTTTGCGTCACCATGTAGGCGATCTGGTAGCCGCCCCAACTGTGTCCCTGAATGCCGATGTTCTTTTCGTCGACAAATCCGCGATCCACTTGCGACTGGATCGCCGGCAGCACGCACTTCAACGCGCTCTGCCCCGGATATCCGGTGGTGTAGACGATGTCCGGCGTCAACACCAGATAGCCGTTCGACACGTAGTAGCTGATGTTGATGTTGTGGCCGGGGCGCGGGTCGACGAAATTGTTCAAGCCTTGCGACAGGCGCTCGTAAATGTAGACGATCATCGGATATTTCTTGTGAGGATCGAAGTTTTCCGGTTTGTAGAGCACGCCTTCCAGCGCCACACCGTCGGTATTCTTGAAGCGGATCATCTCCGACGTTCCCCACAGCAATTGCGATTGCTGGGGATTCGCGTCGGTGACTTTCTTCAGGCTTTTGAACGACAAATCCGTTACGTTCAGGTTGGGATACTCGTTGAAGGTGCTTTCGGAAACCACCACGACGTCGGCTTTGCGTGCTTTCAAGAGCGTTCCGCCTCCGCCCGCTCCGCCGCGACCGGGAGCACCGGCCGCGCCATAATTCTTCGCGGCCATTATCAGTTTTTCAGGCCCCGCTCCTAGACTCAGGCGATAGTATCCGGTGTCGCGCGTCTCGGTGTTTTCGGCGCGCAGCAAGAGCGGATGCGACACGTCGATTCCAGGCTCCGTGCCGCCTTCGTCGTCTTCACTCGGAAAATTCATCACGCGCAGGCGCAAATGCTCTTTGCGGCCGACGCCGGCCGTCAAGTTTTTCGCGGCGCTGCCGTCGGGTGCGATTTGCCAGATGTCGTAATAGTCGTAGATGAACGCCCACTTGCCGTCGGTGGAGAATCCCGCGCTGCCATAGGCGGGCGGCACTTCCGGCGTATCGTTTTCTTCGTTCCAAAACGCCACGGGAAGTTTTCCCGTAAGATTCGTGGTCTTGCCGCTGGGCACCTCGATGGAGTTCCAGTCTTTTCCATCGAAAATGATCCCGTAATGTCCGTCCGGGGACCACTGCACGCGTCCGCGCGTTTTCTTGGTCAGCGATTTCGCCGCGCCCGTGGTTCCGTCGATCAAGTAGAGGTCGCTGTAGCCGGAATCGTAGTCGGCCATGATGCGATAGTCGCGATCGTCGCTGCCGAACGCCCACGTGGCCTGGGCGTTGGGCGAAGCTTGCGCGATTTCCGGCGTACTGAGTTGCGCCGCTTTCTTCGTGGCCAGATCGAGCGCCGCCACATACACGCGATTGCGGTCCTGATTGGCGCGGACCTTTTGGATCGGCTGAATGCGATCGTCTTTCCAGTGCCAGAGATCGGCGTGAACTTTGTCGTCGTTGTTGTTTCCGGCGGCCGGCGCGGCGGGCGCTTCCGCCGCAGTTTCCGAAGAGCTCGCCTCTTCGCGCGGGGGCGCCACCGTCAGGAGAATCCGCGAGCCGTCGCGCGTAAAAGCATTCGCGCCGCGATCGCTGAGCACAAACCCCGAGCGAATCCCTGGCGTCGATGCGCTGGCCAACTCCACCGGCGCGCCGCCCGCCTTACGATCCCAGCCGTAGAGCTTCCACTTCGGCGTCTTCGCTTCGGGATCGTCGTGCGTGCTCAAGAACGCGAACATGTTTTTCTGGTCGAAGCTGATCTTGCTGTACTTGCCTTTGCCCGAAAGCAGCGCCTTCGCGTCGCCGCCGCTCGCCGCCGTGGAATACACGCCGTTCGTCTCGTTTTTCCGCGAGGAGACCGCGTACGTCAGCGTCGCGGCGTCGCGGGTGAGCATGTATTCGGTGACGTCGTTGAAGGTCCGCTCGGCGCCGTCGGTGGTGTTGCGCAAGACGAGATCCGTGCCGTAGGTGTTACGGCCACGCGCACCGCCACTGGGGGCCGCGCCGCCGCGTCCACCGCGTCCTTGTGGCGCATCATCATCTTCGTCGCCCGCATCGTTGCCGACGCCTTCGGCACGGCCTTCCGCCGCGGCCGGCGCGGCTTCCTTTAGATACGCCAGGTATCCCGCGCCCACGCTCGGCACCTGGAAGTTTTTCACATTGGCGATGCGCGTGGCCTTGCCGTCGGCGAGACTCAGGATCACCATCGCGCTTTTCGGCATTTCGTCGGGACGTTTCTTGTCTTTCTTGGCCTGCTGCACGTCGGCGCGCGGCGGGAAGGTGGAGAAGACCACCCACTTTCCGTCGCTCGAGAACGCGATGGTCACGCTACGCTGCTGCGCGGGACCTTCTTCCGATCCCGGATCGGCCGCCACCGGCTGCGGACGTTCGCCGGCCGGCTCCTGGAATTCCTGATTCGTGGCGAGGTTGCGCACCACGACTTGGCCGTCGCCCTCCTGGGGAAATAGACCATACGCGAGGAATTTTCCGTCGCGTGAAAGCGTGGGCGTGGTGATGGAGCGCCAGCTATCGTAGTCGTGATGATTCAGGGGCCGCTTGGATTGTTGCTGCGCGAGCGTGAGCCCGGCAATGGCGATCAGGATGGGAAACAGGGTTCTGCGGAATTTCATGGGATGGATTGTAGCAAGTCTGGCTGCGGGCAAGGGCCACAAAATGAGCCGCGACCTTTATGGAGCGGCGGAGCCCCCCAGTTGGATGAATGTCCAGGGCGAAAACACGAAACACCAACTTTCGCGTGTTTCCGTTCAGACGTTCAACAACACGGGCGGTCCTCCGCTTCATTACTGTCGCGGCTCACTCGCTACTTTCCAACCACGAATGCTTCCACCTTCGACCCCAACGGGAGACTCGCGCCCGGCTCCAGCTCAATGAGGGGTTTCGCCATCCCGATCGCGATGACCTTGCCCGGGAATCGCTTGCCGGGGAACTCGGCGGCCGTGACGTACGCGCCTTGACCCACGTGCAGTTTCGACGCGTCGAGGCCCGCGAGGTCGACACGCACGCGGAGCACCGACGGGTCAGCCATCATCACAACGGGTCCGTCCGTCACGGCCTCGCCCACTTTGGCGGTGTGGCGCACGATGCCGTTGATGGGCGCGCGGACAAAATGATTCTCCCAGTCGAAGCGGGAATCGTCGAACAGAGCGCGCGCCTGCGCGAGATCGGCTTCCGCGGCTTTCTTGGCGGCCGGCGTTTGGGCGTCGCGCACTTTGTCGAGCGCCTTCTCGAGATTCGCGTTCAGCGCGGCACTCTGCGCCAGCGACTCGTCGAATTCCAGGATCGCGAGGAGTTGGCCTTTCCGTACGATCGCGCCTTCCGCCACGCGGACGAACTTCACCTTGCCGGGAACCGGCGCGGTCACCTGTACCTGGTCGGTGATGGGCTCGACCTTGCCCGACCCGGCCACTAGGCCGTCCCGGCCGTCGGCACCCGCCGCGGCTGCCATGGTCGCTACCACCGTTAGCGCCCAGAATGTGTTTTGAATGATGCGTCGCATTTTCGTTGCTCCTTTTTCTCCGGCTGTAAAGCCCGCCGGGCGGCATCCCCGACTTCCTCGTTCCCTTCATCCTATGCGATTAACCGCGAAATCCTTATGAACAGTGTTAACCGATAGGCCAAAAAAAAGTTATACCCCCGCCTTCATCTGTCCTAACACTGGATTCGCCAGCAAGCCGTTCAGCATGGTGTCCACGTGAAAGCGAATCAACTGTCGCTGATCGACCCACGGAAACATGGTGTGCCCGATCAGCAGCGAAGTGATCCCGTGCAGGTTCGCCCAAATCGACTGGCTCGCGTACTCGACGTCCACCGCGCGGAAATGGCCCAGCCGGATGCACTCGGCCACGCTCATCCGCAGCGAGTTGAAGCACTGCATGCCGGCGCTGTTGTCGATCTCCTCTTGCGACGGCCGCTTTTCGGGATCGAAACGCAGCGGCGTCATGAACGCGGCGCGATAGTGGTCCGGATACTTCAGCCCGAATTCCACGTAGGAGTATCCAGCCTCGCGCAGGCCTTCCAGCGGATTTCCCTGCTCCAGATGCAGCGACCTCAGCGACTGGATCAGCATGGAAAACGTCTCCTGGCAGACTTGGCGGATCAGGTCGTCCTTGTCGCGGAAGTAAAGATAAATCGTGGTGGGTGAATATTCGATTTTCTCGGCGATGCGGCGCATCGAGAGGCTTTCGTACCCCTCCTTAATGAAAAGCTCGCGTGCCGCGTCGAGGATATCCTCGCGCAGTGCTACCTTTTCTCGCTCGCGACGTTCCCTGACGCCCATGCCTGTCAGAATACTTAACGATGTTAAGCATGTCAAGCGATAATTTGGATGGATTTACGAATGCGTTGCAGCGTCCATGAAATACCGTTGACTGTTCAACGCCTTCTTCCCCGACTTTGGACGCCGCGCGTACCTTCCGTCGACCTGCATGACACGCGCCTTGGCCGTGTCTTCGAGGTAAACGCGCACGATGTCGTCCATCACGTGGCGGACCAGCGCGGGATCCTCCAGCGGAAACAGGATTTCCACGCGGCGGTCAAGATTACGAGGCATCAGATCGGCGCTGCCCAGGTACACTTCCGGCTTGCCGCCGTTGGCGAAATAATAAATTCGGCTGTGCTCGAGGAAACGCCCCACGATGCTGAACACCTCGACGTTCTCGCTGACGCCGGGCACACCCGGCCGCAAACAACAGATGCCGCGCACCAGCAGCGTGATCTTCACGCCCGCCTGCGACGCTTCGTAGAGCAGGCGAATGATCCGCGCGTCTTCGAGCGCGTTCATTTTGAAAATCAAGCGTGCGGCACCCCCATTACCTGCGCCCTTGCGCGCATGTTCGATCTCGCGGCGCACCAGCGCTTCGAATCGCTCGCGCAGATTCACCGGCGACACCATCAGCTTGCGATAATCGTGTTTGGCGCTGTAGCCGGTGAGGTAGTTGAACAAATCGGTGGAGTCCTCGCCGAATTCCGGACGACACGTCAGCAAGCCGAGATCGGTGTAGATCTGCGCAGTCACCGCGTTGTAATTGCCCGTCGCGGCATGGACGTAGCGGCGTAGCGCGTCGCCATCGTTGCGGACCACTTGCAACAGTTTGCAATGCGTCTTCAACCCCACCAATCCGTACGCCACGTGGACGCCTTCGCGCTCCAGAGCTCGCGCCCACTCAATGTTCGACTCTTCGTCGAAGCGCGCCTTCAACTCGACCAGCACCGCCACTTGCTTGCCGTGATCGATGGCGTCGAGCAGCGCTTCCACCACCGGCGAGTTCCGGCCCACGCGGTACAGCACCATCTTGATCGCCTGCACCTTGGGATCGCGGGCGGCGCGGCGCAAAAAGTCGACCACCACCTGGAACGATTCGTAGGGATGATGCAGCAAAACGTCTTTGCGCTGCAAAACGGAAAAAATATCTTCCTCTTCCTCGGCCTGTTCCTCCGAACTGCGCAGCAGGGACTTGGGAACCGCAGGCACAAACACCGGATCCTTCAAATCCGGACGATTCAGCTTGTAAAGCTGGATCAAGCGCGCCAGTGAGAGCAGTCCCGGGCTGCGATACACCTGGCTCGAATCGATTTCAAGATTTGCCGTCAGGATTTGTAACAGCAACTCCGGCATTCCCGCATCCACTTCCAGGCGAACCACCGATCCAAAGCGGCGCGCGCGCACGCCTTCCTCGATGGTTTCGAGCAAATCTTCCGCTTCCAGCTCTTTGATCGCCAGATCGGCGTCGCGGGTGATGTGAAACGGATGAACCTCGCGGACTTCCATGCCGAGAAAAAGCGCTGAGATGTTGGCGGCAATCACTTGCTCGATCCAAACGAAGACTTCGCGATGTCCGTTGTTGGCGCCGACCGGCACCAACTGCGGCAGCGTGTCGGGCACTTTCACGCGCGCGAAGCTTTCTTCGCCTTTGCCGTCTCCCGGAGGTTCGATCAAAACGGCGAGATTCAAACTGAGGTTCGAAATGTGCGGAAAGGGCCGGCCGGGATCGAAGGCTAACGGCGTCAGCACGGGGAAAATTGTGCTGGTGAAATACGCCGCCGCCGTTTCGCGCTGTCGTGCGTTCAACTCGGAATAGTCGAGGATCGCGACGCCGTGTTTCTCGAGTGCCGGCAGCAAGCGCTTCGACAGGCACTGGTGAGCCTCGCGCAGCAGCGCTTCCACTTCGGCGCGCGCCGCCGCGAGGATCGCCGGAGGACGCATGCCGTCGGCCCCGGGCTTATCGACGCCGGCATCGAGTTGCGCGATCACGCCGGCGATGCGGACCATGAAAAACTCGTCGAGGTTCGAGGCAAGGATCGAGAGGAATTTCACGCGCTCGAGCAAGGGATTCTGGGGATCGAGCGCTTCTTCCAGCACGCGCCGCTGAAACGCCAGCAGGCTCATTTCGCGATTCACATAGAGTTGCGGATCGGTGAGCTTGGGCCCGGGCGTCTCTTTCGGGTGTTTTCGGGGGGAAGACTTCTTAGCCATCCTGCTAAGCCTATAGCGAATCGCCGGCAAGGCTCAACGGCGCGGAGTCGCTTTCATGAAACCTTGACACGCCAGTTACCGGACGGTCCGGCCGCCGCGGAGTGTCTCGGGCTTACCAGCCAGGGCTGAGAAGCGAGCGAAGAAGCCGTGGTCAGTTCATCGAGAAACACGACCTCTGGATCGTTAATCAGCGCCGAAACCCGCAGCACCTAAGGGGACTTCGCCGCCACTGGAGATCGATAGGTCGTATTGGGGCCTGGCGGATACCGGGTTATTGTGGCTGCTCCGGTTTCCAACAGGTAGTAATAACCCAGCGCGTCAAGTTGGGCGGCGAACGGCCCGGACAGTCCCGCGATGACAGTCGTGAGGTTCCCCGCCGAATCGATTCCGCGAATGAGTCCGCTCACCGATTCCGCAAACATCACGTTTCCGCTCGAATCGACCGTAATGCCTCTGGCTAAACCGATGGGTGATCCGGCGGCCGGGGCACCGTCGGCTGTTCGGCCAGTGGTTCCGTTGCCGGCGATGGTCGTCAGCGTCCCGTTGGGGGCGATTCTTTCCAGACAGCTTGCGGTATCGTCGCCGAAATAAACGGACCCGTCAGGCGCCACGGCCACGGCGATGGGTGAACCGAGATCCGCTTGGAGCGCGGGAACACCGCTGCCTCGGTTACAGGTGGACGACCGTTTTCCAGTTCCCGCAATGGTAGTGAGCGTGTTCGACGATAAGTCGAACTTCAACACGCGTGCGCTGCCGTTCGCCGCGATGTAGAGGGCGTTGCGTTTTTCATCCAGCGCGATACCCCAAGGACCGCCGGCAGCGCCGCCGGCAACCAGAACCACACTCTTGCCATCGGCAATCGAAACGCGCACAATCTGCCCGCCATCGTTGACATAGAGCGTCAATCCCGCCGAATCCACGGCCAGGCCGGTGACGCTTGTGCTGTTTGTGACATACACCGTGGAGCTCGCTCCAAGCGGCGTGATCCGGTTTACCTTTTTGGCCGCTTGATCCGCCCAATAGACGTTGCCCGAGCCGTCCGCCGCCATGGCGCGCGCCCCGTCGACGGCCTGCCCGCCGACCGGCTGCGCGGCGAAACTGAGGACCGCACTCCCCTGCGATAGTGTGTTGCCCGCCAAGACATCCGCGTCGACGAAGCCTGCCGCGGGCGGCTGTGCGATATTCACGGTTACGCTGTCCAATCCATATTGGTTGACGTCGGAAATACTCTGGACTGGATATACAGTCCACCCGATTCGCACACTCAACTGCGCGGGATCGGCTTTGCGGAATCCAGTGCCGACGAGCGTAAGCGTCGCGGGTCCGCTGCTCGCGGTCCAGGAAGGTAGAGTCGCGGGCGTACAGCCGCCGACGATGCCGCATAGGCCCAGCGACACCGGAGTGGATGCGCCCGTCAGCGCGATGGTGCCCTGCGCCGTCATAAGCTGCGGAGCGGCTGCTTGCAGGTCGAGCGGCCAACTGAGCGGCGGCCCTCCGTTGGTCAACGCCAGCACAGCGGGGCCGAGCGGCAGAGTTGGGGGCAGATAAAACTGTATCGACTCTTGGGAAACGCTCACCATCGGAATCGACACTCGGCGAACGACGTCGACGCTCTCGCTCCGCAATCTTCGGGCGGGCGGAAAATCGATCCACGCGGTCACGCCTCCCAGCGGGATCGCCGGTACGGACGACGTTGCCTGACTCAACCCTAGCCCCTGGCCTTGAAGCGTGATCAGCGAGCCCGGCGCGGCCACCGTTGGTCCCGACTGAATCACGGACGCGCCGGTGTAGGGCGGCGCAGAGGCACGCTGATCCGCAACCACCGGCACGTATCCCACTTCGAGTCCCGCGGGCGGCGTGACCACAAGCGCCGGATCCAATGATGCCAGCGACCCGGAAGAGGGAGGGCTCATATATGTCAGGTCCGGCGTCCAATGGCTGTGCATGGATGCCACAAAAGTCTGAATGCGTTGTTGGTCGGCGGTGCTCAAATTCATCCGCTGGATGGCCGGCTGATCGACAAAGCGATACCAGAAATAGGTGACCGTGCTGCCATCGGCCAAATTCGCATAAAAAGGACCCGCGGCCGGACCGGGATTGACCCAGCAACTGGAATTCGCCGTCGGAACGGTTAGCGGGCTGCCGGTCTTGGCAAGCGGAAACGTTTGCGATTGCAAGGAAAGGCTCGCGGGTACGTCGCTCGCCAATATCGGCGTCAGCGCTTTCGATCCGGGAGTTTGTTTGTAATACTCCGGCAGCGCTCCGGCAGGGAAGGTTGCGGTCGGCGTCCACTGGAGTGTCACCGCACAGCCGTTTACGCTAGCTGCGCTGTTGGTTGCCTTCACGATGGAATCCAGCGCCAAAGGAGCAGTCTCATTGTCGCCCTGGACCTGCAGTGCGATGCCGGCGCCTGGATCCTTCGTGCATTGCGGGGTTGTCGACCCGGCACTCTGAAACTGCGCGGGAACCGGCGAGCCTCCATTAACCCAAGTCTTGAGCGCTGCGTACAGCGCCTGATCGGAATAATAATGAATGTCCTGTTGCAGGACCGTTTGACTGTGCGAGTCCACGGGAAAATGCATCGCGGGATACCGCGAGTAGACCGTTTGGTCGGGGCCGACGGCGCGGAAGCGGGGGAAAAATCCGTATTCCGCGGCAATGCCGCTGAGGAGTGCATCGAGGGTATCGAGCCCGCGCCCGACATCGGTGGGATAGGTGCGTGAAAGATCGCTCCAATAATCCGGCAGCCAGATCACCGCGGGTCCCTTAAAGTTGGCGCTATTCAGAAAGAGTGTCCAGGTCTGATCGCCGGTCGGCGTTCCGTTATTCGATCGCGCTCCAAACAACGGCAGCGCCATGTAGCCGTAACCCAGCAAATTTCCGTTGGTGGTAACCAGAACCGGGGAATCGATCGGCATCAGCAACCGGTTGGAAAGCTGAGCGATGCCCATCTGGCCGCACGGGATCGATCCGCCGGAAACGGCAAAACCAAAGCCTTCGCCGCTCTGGCCGCCCGAGTAACAAGTACCCGTTCCCACGACATGGATCTTCGGATTTCCCGTCGGAAACGATGAGCCCCCCCAGATGCCAACGCCGCCTTCGATGGTTTCAAAGTAAGCGGAGAGGTTTCCGGTGCCGGTGTAGAACTGGTCGCGCGCGGTTGTACCCGGCGGACAAAGAATCTGCGGGAACGTATAGTTGTCGGGTATGAACCAAGTTCCGACGAAGCCCAACCGGACATCGGCCAACGGCTTGTCCAGAAGCGGCCAACTTGACGTATACCAAGTGGCCCCGAGCCCGTAGCCGGGGAACGTCGTTTGGACATTCGAATAGATGTAACCGGTACCGCCCGTGAACAAGTATTCCGGGTTCTGCTGGGCGGCCAGAGAGCAGGCCCAGAACCAGAATGTCAGCGCGAGGATCGCACGGTTCCTTCGTTCCTTCATGCGTTGCGACGGCAGCGGCGATCACGCGCAAGCCGATTCCTTGAAGGCGCCGCCACGTTGTCTCGCGGGATCATACCACGGCGGTGCGGCGACGATAGAAGTAAGCCACTGCGCACGTCATGAAGATGTTTGGTTCCGCGAATGGCCGCCGAGCGGCCGATGCGTGATCATCGCATCAACTTCCGTCTTCAACTTCCGTCCAAGACGTCGCGCAGCTTCTGCAACAAAGACGCCGCAGAGAACGGTTTTTCGACGAAGACGATGCTTTCGTCAAGTACACCGCGCCGAATGAGCATGTCATCGGCGTAGCCGGACATGAACAAGAATCTCATGTCGGGACGGATAACATGCAATCTCTTGGCCAAGTCTGGCCCGCTCATTCCCGGCATCACCACGTCTGTAAGCACCGCGTGGATCACGTTCGGATGGTCCGTTGCGATGCGAATGGCTTCAGTGGGACCTTCCGCATCCAAAACGGTGTAACCCGCCCGGTTCAGAAGCTTGTACGCAAGCGAGCGTACCGCTTCGGCATCTTCTACAACGAGGATTGTCTCCGTGCCGGATGGTAGCGCTTGCGGAGCGTGCCGCTGACGAACCGGCTGAGCGGGCGCATGCAATCGCGGCAGATAAATCTTGAACGTGGTTCCTTGCCCCAAATCGCTGTACACCCAGATCGTGCCGCCACTTTGGCGCACAATGCCGTATACGGTGGCCAAGCCCAAACCAGTTCCGTGACCCAGCGCCTTTGTCGTAAAGAATGGTTCGAAGATACGCGCTATAGTTGCAGCAGTCATGCCGCTGCCGGTGTCGGCGACCGACAACATAATGTATTCGCCAGGGGCAATTTCACTATGTTGCCTGGTGTAAACTTCATCGAGAACGACATTCGAAGTGCGAATCGTCAGCGTGCCGCCTTGCGGCATGGCGTCATGCGCGTTGACCGCCAAGTTCATCACAACTTGTTCGATTTGTCCCGGATCGACAAAGGTTGTCCACAATTGCGGCTCGGTATCGATTGCGATCATCACATCCTCCCCGATGAGTCTCTGCAGCAGATCGCGCATCCCCGCGATCACACTGTTGAGGTCGACGGGCTTGGGTTGGCGGACTTGCTTACGGCTGAACGCAAGAAGTTGTTTGACGATGCCGGCGATGCGCTGCCCCGCGTTCATGATGGCGTCCAATCCCTCGGCGGTGGCTGCGGCATCGTCCAAGGTCTCTTTCATCAGTTCCGCTTCTCCGAGCACGACCCCGATCAGATTGTTGATGTCATGCGCCACGCCGCCGGCGAGTTGTCCGAGGGATTCCATTTTCTGCGCCTGCACCAACTGCGCTTGCAGGTTGTTCCGTTCCGTCATGTCGTTCGCCAGCACAAGTCGCGACCGGCGTCCGCGAAACTCGATGTGATTACCGGAAATCTCAACCTCTAAGATCGCGCCGCTCTTGGTTTGATGTTTCACAATCCCAGCGCTCGCCGGCACCACCTTTTGGTCGCGCTGTTGTTCGAGTCGCGCCAGAAACGCGGGAACATCTTCGGGTGGCCGGATATCCCGCGCGGTCATCCTCAAGAACTCCTCGCGCGAATAACCGTACCGCTGAATCGCCGCGTCGTTCACGGCCACAAATGCCAGCGTCTCGAGGTCGAACACCCACATCGGATTCGGGTTGCTGTCGAAGAGCAACCGGTATTCCTCTTCGCTTTCGCGCAAAGCCGATTCCGCCCGTTTTCGGAGGGCGCGCAAGGATTTCGCGGCGAGCGCCGCTTCCACCGATGCCGGTAGTCGCGCCATCCGGTCCTTCAGCACGTAATCCATGGCCCCACGTTTGATGCACTCGGCGGCAGCCTCGTCGCCAACGCTGCCGCTGACGACGATCAGAGGAATGTCTTTTTCCATGCGATGGAGCGCTTCGAGCACATCCATGGCTGTGGAGCCGAGCAGATTGTAATCGCAAATAATTACGTCGTACTCCCCACGCGAAATCTGGGCGTTAAAGCCGTCGATGCTATCGACGCTATCAGCATCAAGCGCGAAACCTGCCTTGCTCAAACTATGCGAGATCAGCTTAACGTCCTTGGGATTGTCCTCGACAAACAGGAGTTGGAGCCGCTTGCTTTCGGAGGAACGAGTAGCGTTGTCGTTCATAAACTTGGCCCCGGGCTACGAACCCCTTACGGGCGCGGCGGGCAGCGGCGGATGATTGACCACCAGCCAGAAGAGACCGACCTGATCCACGATCTGGCGAAATTGTTCAAAGTCCACCGGCTTTTGAATATAAGCGTTGGCGCCCAAATTGTAGCCTTCCACCAAGTCCCGTTCTTCCTTCGAGGCGGTGAGAATCACCACTGGAATACTTTTGGTGCGGGGATCCGATTTTACTTTCTTGAGCACCGACAGTCCATCGATGCCGGGCAGTTTGAGATCAAGCAGGACCAGCCGCGGCTGCCGCTCGATGGCGCGATCCGCGTGGGCGCCCTCGCAGAAAAGGAAGTCCAGCGCCTCCTGCCCATCTCGCGCAACCTCCACGTGCTTAGCTAAATTCCGGCCGCCCAGGGCATGAAGCGTCAACTTCAGATCTTTGGGATTATCTTCCACCAAAAGAATATCTGCGGGTTCACTCATTAACCGGCCTCCCGCCCAAATTCTGTAGGCGTCAGACGCGACGTCTCAGCGCCCGGCGTTCCCAAGGTGAAATAAAACGCGGCGCCGCGATCCAACTCGGCCTCGGCCCACACCCGTCCGCCATGCTTATGGATGATTCGCTGAATGGTGGCCAACCCAACGCCGGTGCCCTCGAAGTCTTCCTGCCGATGCAGCCGTTGGAAAACTCCAAACAGCTTGGTGGCGTTCTTCATGTTGAAACCGACGCCGTTGTCCTTCACGAAGAACTGGCGCTCCCCGTTGCGAACGATGGCTCCCAATTCGATCACGGCATGCTCCCGAGGACGCGTGAACTTCACGGCGTTGGAGAGCAGATTCATGAGCACCTGCTTCATCAGGCCTGGGTCGCACTCCACAAAGGGCAACTTTTCGATCTTCCACTCGATTGCTCGACGCGCTTCGGTGCGCTGCAATTCCGTGACTACTTCCTGGGCCACGGCACTCAATCCGGTGATCTGAAGAACTAATTCCTTCCGGCCGACGCGCGCGAGATTCAAAAGGTCGTCCACCAATCGGCCCATTTCGCGCGTGCTGGCGCGAATGTCACGAAGAAATCCCTGCGCGTCCGCCGATAGATTAGTGCCGGCCTCCTCTTCCAACAGTTTTGAGAAGCCGTCGATGTGCCGGAGAGGAGCGCGGAGATCGTGCGAAACGGAGTAAGTGAACGCTTCTAATTCTTTATTGGCCGCTTCCAGTTCCGCGCGCCGCCTTTCTAAGTCCGCATTCAAGCGGCGCACTCCTTCCTCGACCCGTTTTCGTTCCGTGACGTCGCGAATCGCGCTGGATACCAGCACACCGTCCTCGGTTTCCAAAGGACTGAGGCTGATCTCAACCGGAAACTCGCTGCCGTCCTTGCGCAAGCCGTATAGTTCCAAGCTTGCTCCCATCGGTCGAACGCGCGGCTCGTGAAAGAATCCGGAGCGATGCCCCGGGTGGCGCGCGCGAAAGCGCTGCGGGATCAGGATCTCGATATCCCGGCCCAGCAATTCATCGCGCTGATGTCCGAAGAGCTTTTCGACCTGGGCGTTGACCAGAACGATTCTTCCTTGTGGGTTCACGACCACAACGGCGTCAGGGGCGGCCTCCAGAAGCGCGCGAAACTTCTGTTCCGCCCGCTTACGCTCGGTGATGTCGCGTATGGCGCTGGACACCAATACGCCTTCATCGGTTCGGATGGGACTCAAACTGATTTCGACGGGAAATTCGCTGCCGTCCTTGCGCAGTCCATAAAGCTCCAGGCTGGCTCCCATCGGGCGAACGCGCGGCTCGTGAAAGAATCCGGTGCGGTGGCCGGGATGGCGGCCTCGAAAACGTTCCGGTATCAGGGCCTCGATTTCGCTGCCCAACAACTCTTCCCGCGGATAACCGAAAAGCTTCTCCACTTGCGCGTTGGCGAATACGATTTTGCCTTCCGGATTGACCACCACCATGGCGTCCGGAGCGGCCTCCAGAAGTCCCCGGAACTTTTGCTCCGCCGCACGCAATTCCTCGGTCAGGTGCGTCTCGCCGGAAATGTCCTTCGAGATGATCAGCCAGCCGAGCGGTTGCCCGGCGGGATCATGCCGCGGCGTTACGACGACGCGCGCCATGAAGCGTTCCCCGTTACGCCGGATTCTGGTGATGGTTCCCTCCCACTTGCCATCTTGCAAAGCGCGGCGCTCGATCTCCTGCGGTTTGCCGGCCTTAACGTCCTCGGGTGGATGTAGAACTCTGGAGTCGGCTCGTCCGATGACTTCATCGCGTTCGTATCCGTACAGTCGGCGGGCCCCTTCGTTCCAAAGAACAATATGCCCGTTCGTATCGGTGCCGATGATCGAATATTCCGTGGAGGATTCGAGTATTCCGGACAGGAATTCCAGGGCGTGCGCCGGATCGCTTGCAACGCCGCCGTTGATTTGTGTGGGAGACATCGCCCACCTTTCTATCTCCCATGCTAGATGGAAATCGCACCGGCTCGGAAAAATCTATCAGCCAATCCGAAAGGCTTCCGCTTTCGGGAAACATCTGATAAATGCGCGGGGACATCTTGAGTGCCTTTCGGATATATCTCCGACAGGTTTCCGCCCCGCTAGTCTTTTTGAGAACAAGGTGAAAGATCATCGGAAGTGCGCGACGCACTTTTCGAAGCCCCCGGCACAAGCTCCATGAACTTGCCGAAGCTTTTCCCAGTGAGAGTGGAAAGCGACCCCTGCTGAAAATGGCGGGACCGTCCGACTTCCATACGCGGCTCTCCGCCGCAAACATAGCGGTCTAATAGTCGATGTTGGACTATTAGAAATCCGACTCTACGCTAGGGCGAGTGCCCATGTACAAGTCGATTCACTCAAAAGAGTACCGCGCGGTCTTGCGCCTCCTACGGAGAGCGCGCGAAGCCGCCGGTGTGACTCAGGCTGAGTTTGCAAGACGATTAGGGCAGAGCCAGTCGTTTGTCAGTAAGTGTGAAAGAGGCGAACGCCGCTTAGACATCGTTGAGTTGAGGCAATTTTGCTTGGTACTGAAAATCAGCTTTACGGGCTTTGTCCGGAAAGTCGACGAGGAACTGGGTGCGGGCCGATGAATGGCGGTTTACCGGTCGTACCGGCCCCGACTGATAGATTCACTGAACTGGCAAGGCGATACAGTGGTGCGATGCCGGAAGCGTTCATTGCCGTGCTGTGCCCATTACTCATCCCTATTGAAAGCCTGAATAAGGAAATCATCAGGATTCCGGGACAGAGCCATTATCGCGCTTCGTTTTCGGTCAGGATAACTGACGAAAGCAGGGGAGTTCTCCAACGAGGCCGAACTGGAAAGTTCGTCCCGGCCAACTACGCAGGCGCCGGTGGTCTCTGGCGAGAGATCGCCAAGGGGCGAATCATTGATGTCGACGGAGCTACAAGCATTGCAGGTGGGGAGGTCTATGCCGGCGGGCGAAAGCGGGACCTTGAACACGCACTGACAGAATTGCAGCCGACTGACTTTCTAGAGATTGACCAGTTTGGCGCCTCCGCAAAGGTTCTGAGCGGGCTGACGGAATACTATTTAGTCGAGATTGCTAAGGCCAGCGGCTATTCTGTCAGGCGCATGCCTGAAGACACCGCGCGACACCTGGGAACGTATTACAACTACGATTTCGAATTCGAGCGTGCGGGAGAGCGGCGTAAAATCGAAGTGAAATCCATATGGGGGACAGATACCCGCTTCGCTCGGTTGATCCACAGCCGCGGACCAGGGTATCCCACAAGCAGCTGTAAGTTTGAAACACAAGACATATTCGCAGTAAGCCTTTTTTTGAGGACAGGCAATATCAGAGACTTCGCATTCGCGCGATCGGTCCCGAGAGACATCAGACCGTATGGGCTGCCGCGTGCCCAGAGATTTCCGGACCATGTAAACCAGAATCCTCGTTGCGAAGTAGGCGATGGGACTTGGTTTGCGACGATAGACGAAGTGTGGAGTCTCGAGTAATCGTCAGGCTTTCCACTCACTTGTTAGCCGATCGATCCGTTCGCACAATTCTCGGTCGAGTTGCTGCGCTTTCTCGCGGAGTTGCATCATCTTCTTGCAGCACTCCTCCATGTCTGCGAGGTAGCACTTTTCTATTGGAAGGACAACATCAAGGAGGCACGATTCCTCAACCGCAGGGTACGCGATGCCAACATTGTTTCTGAGGACTTGAGCGTTTACGAAATCAGATTGGAGCAGCCGCGCGAGGATGATCGGCTCGATTGACGTGCACCTCAGGACTGCGAAGCCCGTCGAGCAGACAGCGCCATCCAACTGGTTAGGGACGATGCCCACCGCCTTACGCTCAGGCCGCACGGTCGAAACAAGGACATCGCCCGCCCTAACGAGCTTCCTAGCGCGACTGGGTGGGTCAGGGGTCCCCATCTCTTTTCCTCTAACCATGCAATCATGTGGGCTAACGTCGCCGATCTCGATGTACTGGAACGTCGGTCTCCCTGACTGACGAGGGTCAACTCTGTCATTTGCAAGTATCGCAACATCCCGAACGCGCAGGCACGCCTGGCCGCACATTTCAAGCTTTCGCTGAATGGCGATAGGAAGGCTCGCGTGAAATGTGGCGTCCCATCTTGACTCATTGGGAGCAAGGTCGAAGAGTCTGCCGATGCGGAGCGGCGCTTCACCATGGATCTCCCGAAGCAGCACCGGCAGGTCTCCGGGGCCTATGGAAACCTTGTGCCGCTGGGAGCCCCTTGTTTCCACATCGAAGCCTACGTTTCCACAGATGCCGAAATATACGGTATCTCGCCGCGTTCCTTTGTTTTCCGTTTTCTGCAGGTGGAGGACTGACGTCTTAGTGTTCGTACCGGCAACTCCGAACGTTACAGACGGAAGGGACACCACGCTTCGAAGACGAATGGAGCTTGAGATACCGCGGCGAAGGTCGGCGAAGAGACCCCTATTAGTAAGAACACTATCGGGAACGATCGCAACGAGTATTCCATTCGGTGCCAACCAATCGATGTACCGTTCAAGGAATAATAACTCAGAATCGACGCTCTGCACTGGCCGTCCAGCCCACTCCCTGGTCAACTTGTAACCGTCAAGATCCAGGGCACCGAATTCAGCGCCGAATGGCGGATTCGTCAGGATGATTTTCGCTGTTCCCGCAAGGGCATTGGTCAGTCGGGCGTCTGGTCCAACACGGACCAGTGAATTCGCGAGGTGAAGGTTCGCTGCCGGAACGCCGAAGAGAGCCAGATTCGTCAACGCGAGCCTGATCATTCGCTCGCTCTTGTCGATTCCGACAAGCACTGTCGCCATCATCGATTCGATCCACGATGATAGTGCGGCCTCGCCGTGGCGATCTCGAACCTGCGGCTGCAGCACACGAAGCATTTCAGACAGGAAGGAACCCACGCCGCACGAAGGATCTAGCACGATGCCAGCGCTCGTACACGCAGCTGGGTTGATCAAGGCATCGAGATCCGAGGGGTCGAGGGATTGAAGGGCAAGACGCACCATGAAACTCACAACTTCGGGAGGGGTCAGGTACTGCCCCAACTCCTTCTCGTCAGAGAACGAGTCCGCCAAAAACTGGCCGAAAGTGTCGTTGAGAACATCGACGCCTTTGGCACCACGGATTTGACCGACTAGGTCAGGTGAGGACAACTGTCCAAAACAGTCGATGACCTCCTGGGCAAAGCGGTCCTCCGAGTCCTTGAGACGTAGTTGAAAGTCTTCAGGCTGAAGCTCGTGAGACAGAGAGGTTGGAAGATGCGACCGAATGGTCTCTGCAATAAAGTTACGCAGTCCGGCCGCTGGCCGTCCATCGCCCACTATTCTGTCGCAAATCCCTGTCCCACCTCCATCGATTGACATTACGTGCGCGAAGAGCAGCTTACCTAATTCATCAATCGCCTCGTGCCGAGACGAAAGGCGACCGCTTCGGTGTAGAATCTCTCTCATTTCTTGGAGTACTACCTGGAGGGCTTCCCGAATCCCATGTGCATCGCGACTGGGAAAGTCGAATAATGCCGTCTGAAGGGCGATGCCTCGGCGTAGGCGCTCATTCGCGAGTGCGCGAATTCTTCCTTCCATGTCGGCGCGCGGGGCCGCTTGGCCCGACGCCCAACGTAGAAGTGTAGGGGACGAGACCCCAAGCTCGTTTGCCAGGCCCTCCATTGAACCGTGGCCGCTCTCGATCAGAGATCGCGTTAGGGTGGAGATCGGGGTATCGTAATCCATGAATGCACCAAGTGTGACCTCAAACTTATCACACGCTACTTCTCAATCGTACACCTTGACCATGAGCAGCTACTCCTGTTGCGGGAAATTGGGAGGAATACGGTCGCATGGAGGGGCAGGATTTATGTTGGACCAACGCTCTAGCCGGTGACCTCGACTCCATCAGCTTCTTGCGGAGAGCCGGATCCCATACCTCACGAAAAGTTCGTCCGAGCCTGTGGACAGCCTTAGACCCGCGTAGCCGTTTTTCAAAACAAGCTGTAAGGATCATCGGAAGTGCACGACGCACTTTTCGAAGCCCCGGCACAAGCTTCATGAACTCGGCTTAGCCGCTTCCGCGGCATGAAACGAAACGACGCGCCAACCACCTTCGCCGCGTATGTAGACCTTCGTGAACCGCCAATCATCCTCCACCTCGCGTCCGCCGATTGTGCGCCTACGCTGCAATCTCCCACTGACAACAGCCGCGGAACCGTAGGTGCGAATGTGAAGGTCGGAAGTCTCGTATCGCGAAAACTTCATGCGGCCTGACCGTGCGAACGAAAGTGCCTCGGCTTTGCTCATCACCGGCATGAGCGGGACGGCCACTTCTAAGTCATCGGCCCATAAATGTTCCAAAGCATCCGCATTTCCCTGCAGGTGGGCTTCGTTCCAAACTTTTTCCAAGCGCGCGAGTTCTTCCCGATCTGCCGAAGGACCGGATCCATTGGACGGCGGCGCTTTCTGGCCAGACGCGACACCCGAGGCAAGCAATATCAGGAACCAGGCAGCATAAAGCCGATGCATATGGGCTTGAGTATAACATCCGCAAAACGCTTGCCAAGCGACATGCCATCGATACGAATCGGCGAAAAGATGATGTTTTTCCCGATTACTCGCCGTGCTGCTTGAAAAGCACGTAGAGGCCGGCTGTCGATCATCGGCTTGACACGGTAGCGGGCGATTCGAGTTCAGTAGGTGAGACTGTCCTTCCTGGCTCCGCCCGACACAACGCGGGAAATCAGAGTAAACTGATTGCGGGGGGAGCAGTGAGAACAGTCCGGTTCGCCCTTTTCGCCATCGCTATTCTGCTGAGCGGGGCGCTCGCCTGGGGACAAGGTGTGATTACCACCGTCGCCGGGGGAAATCCTTGGGTGTTCACCGGCAACAGGGGTCCCGCCATCAACGCGCCGCTGGGAATCCTCACCGGCATCGCGGTCGACTCACTAGGAACCATTTACGCCGCGGACAATAGCAACTCCCTGGTCGTAAAGATCACCCGCGACGGAGCGTTGACCATCGTCGGCGGCGGCGGGCAAGCCGACCCGTACAGCAGCAATGTCCCGGCCACCAGCCTGCCGATGGCCCCAAACGGAGTGGCGGTGGATGCGACCGGCAACATTTACGTCGCCGATAATTTTGGCCTCATCCGCAAGATCAGTACAGCCGGAATCGTTACGACGGTGGCAGGCAATGGAACTTCCGCCTTTTCCGGCGACGGCGGCCCGGCCACTAGCGCATCGTTGAACTCTCCGGCGGGCGTGGCGCTCGATAACGCCGGCAACATCTACATCGCCGACGCAAACAACAATCGCATTCGCAAGATCAATCCGTCGGGAATCATCTCGACGGTCGCAGGTAATGGAACCTCCGCCTTCTCCGGCGACGGCGGACCGGCCGGCAGCGCGTCGTTGAACAATCCGACCGGCGTCGCGGTAGATCCGGCAGGTAACGTCTATATCGCCGATGCCTACAACAACCGGGTGCGCAAGGTTAGCGCGGGCATCATCACCACCGTCGCAGGCGGCGGGCAGGGCGGCGATGGCGGTCCCGCCGCGAGCGCGTTGATCAATTTTGTGCGAGGTGTAACCGTAGACGCTTCCGGCAATCTCTATATCGCCGCCGTTAACGACAGCAATGTTCGCAAAGTCAACGCCGGTACGATTTCAACGGTGGCCGGCAACGGAACGGCCGCCTATTCCGGTGACGGCGGTCTAGCTACGGCAGCCTCGCTCTATTATCCCTACGGCGTGGCACTCGATAGCTCGGGAAACATCTACGTCGCCGACAGCAACTATTCGAGCGG
Organism: Terriglobia bacterium; assembly: GCA_021325275.1. Taxonomy (GTDB): domain Bacteria; phylum Acidobacteriota; class Terriglobia; order JAJPHL01; family JAJPHL01; genus JAJPHL01. The sequence continues at coordinate 24,360 of JAJPHL010000055.1, forward strand.
TTACATTCGCCAGGTCAGTCTGACAACCGGCAACATCACCACGCTGGCCGGCAACGGTGGATACAAGTTCGCGGGCGATCTCGGCCCGGCCACCGGCGCTACCCTCAATCATCCGGGCGGCGTGACTGTCGATGCGTCGGGCAACGTCTATATCTCCGACTCCTATAACAATCGCATCCGTAAAGTCGGTTCGTCCGGCATCATCACTACGATCGCCGGAAATGGACTTCCGAATTTCTCCACGGGCGACCCGGCCACGAGCGCATCGCTGCAACAGCCCGCCGGCGTGGCCGTGGATGCCGGAGGAAACCTCTACGTCGCCGACCGCGGCAACCATCGCGTGCGGCGCGTTACCAACGGAAGCATTTTTACGGCGGCGGGAGGCGGGACAGGCGGCGACGGCGTTTCAGCCACCACGGCCGCCTTGAATTCTCCCACGGCGGTGGCCATCGACGCGGCGGGAAATCTCTACATCGCCGATCAATACGCGTGCCGGATTCGCAAAGTGACCAACGGAATCATCTCGACCGTCGCCGGAACCGGTGACTACGGCTCATCCGGCGATGGTGGTCCCGCGATCAACGCGAAACTATCGAATCCCTCAGGGGTCGCCGTGGATAGTTCGGGCAATATCTACATCAGCGATTACGGCAACAATCGCATCCGCAAGGTCAGCCCGGCCGGCACAATCACGGCGTTTGCAGGCAACGGAACGTCAGGCTATTCCGGCGATGGCAGCCCAGCCGTGAACGCGATGCTGAGCAATCCTCAGGGCGTTGCGGTGGACGTATCGGGCAACGTCTTGATCGCCGACGGCAACGGCGTCGTCCGAAAGGTGACTCCCGCGGGAATCATCAGCACGGTGGCGGGCGGGGCGCCGTGTTGTTCCCCGGGCGACGGCGGTTTGGCCAAGAATGCGTGGTTGAGTTCCCCATCGGCGGTGGCAATCGACGCCACCGGAAATATCTTCATCGCCGATTCGGACACGGATCTGGTGCGCGAGGTGTTGGCCGCCGCGCCTTCACTGGCCGTCTCGCCGACGACGTTGGGTCTGGCGGCCACTTCTGGATCGCCGGGCGGCACGCAGCAAATCACGGTGGTCAGCAATGCATTGGGCGTGGCTTGGACGGGACAAGCGCAAAGCACCGGCGCATGGCTCTCTGTTTCACCGTCCGGAACCGCTCCGGGTGCGGCCGACGTGAGCGCCGATGCGTCGAATTTGGGGCCCGGAACCTATCAGGGCACCGTGACGATCAAAGCGCCTCTGGCTGTTCCCTCATCGCAAACGGTTTCGGTTCAACTCGTGGTTTCCGCGGTGATGCCGGCGCGACTCACCTTACAGCCCTCGTCATTCAATTTCCAGACGCCGGCGGGCGCGGCCGGCGTTCAGGTCCAGACCTTGCAAGTCGGCAACGCTGGAAGTGGTATTTTGCAATGGACCGCATTCGCCACCACCACCTCGGGCGGAAGCTGGCTCACGATTTCCGTGCCTTCCGGCTCGGCTTCCTCCGCGTCGCCCTCAATGATCCAAATCACGGCGGGTTCCGGCTCGCTCGCTGCCGGAACTTATTCGGGCCAAGTGACGGTGCGCAGCCAAACCACCGGCGAGACCAACAACATTCCGGTGACGCTGCTGATCTCGTCGGGAACGCGAACGCTGTTGCTGAGCCAGACGGCACTCCTGTTCACCGGCGTGCAGGGAGGAACGATCGTACCTCCGCAAAACTTCTCCGTTTTGAACACCGGTCAAGGCGTGTTGAATTGGAACGCGGTCAACGTGATCTATTCCGGCGGAAACTGGTTGAGCTCTTCGCCCGGCACGGGAAGTACCGATGCGGCGTCGCTTCAGATCCCGCAAATCACCGTGGGCGCGAATACCACTGGGATGACTGCCGGAGATTATACCGGCATCGTCAGCGTGAGTGGCTCGTCGGCGAACAACTCTCCGCAGATTGTTACCGTAAAACTGCACGTGCTGCCTCCCGGCAGCAATCCGGGAGTTTTGGTGAGACCGACCGGACTCGTCTTTGCCGCGGCGGCCGGAACCTCGTCGCCGCCCCCCCAGACCGTGACGGTGGCGACGGCCGCCTCCGGCGCCAACGACTTCACCGCGGGTTCCTTGACGCGCACGGGCGGCAACTGGCTGAACGTGTCGTCAAGGGGTGAGTTCTCCATCGGCCAGCCGGGATCTCTAGTGGTCCAGCCAGTCCTGGGAAACTTGTCTCCCGGCGTGTATCAGGGAACGGTGGCCCTTTTGTTCGCCGATGGCAGCGCGCAAACCGTTGGCGTCACGTTTTTGGTCATCGGCGCAGCAGGCACTGGGAGCAGCCTGTCGCCGGAAGACACCGGGTGCGTACCGCAAAAGCTGTTTGCCGCGGACCGCAGTGTGGGCAGCAGTTTTTCTTCACCCGTCGGCTATCCGCGGACTCTGGAGGTCTATGTAGCGGACAACTGCGGCAACCCGTCAGGCAACGGGACGGTGATTGCGTCGTTCTCGAACGGCGATCCTCCGATTGTGCTGGTCAGTCTTCTCAATGGAATCTACACCGCGACGTGGCAGCCGGGAACGGCCGCGGCTCAAGTGGTAATTACAGAAACCGCGAGTTCACCGGGCCTGGCGTCCGCGGTGCTGCAAGTTTCCGGTCAAGCGCCGGACAGTCCCTCGGCTCCCGCGATCAGCGCCGGAGGAGTGGTGAATGGCGCGAGCTTCGCGGGCGGCGCGCCGCTGGCGCCGGGCGGCATCATCTCTTTGTTCGGGAAGAACCTGGCTGCGGGATCCGCCTCGGCCAGCCAATTGCCGTTGACAACGGCACTCGGCGGACTCAGTGCGAGCGTGGGCGGTGAAGACATGCCGTTGTTCTATTCAAGCAGCGGCCAGATCAACGCGCAACTGCCGGTCGACTTGCCGACAAACAGCAAATTGCAAGTGATCGTCAGGACCACGGCGCAAGGTGCGGCGTCCATTGCCACCGTCCCTGAGACGATCAACGTGGGAAGCGCCGCGCCCGGTATTTTCACGGTGCTCTCTTCCGGCAAGGGAGACGGAGTGATTCTGCACGCCGACAACACGCTTATCAACGCGGCCAATCCCGCCAAGGGTGGCGAGGAAGTGGTGATCTACTGCACCGGCTTGGGACCAACCACTCCGTCATTCCCAAGCGGCACTCCGGCTACGGCGCCGAACGACACGGTGAACCCGGTGACCGTTACCATCGGCGGCCAGAACGCCGTCGTCGTGTACAAAGGGCTTACGGCGGAATTGGTCGGACTCTATCAAATCAATGCGTATATTCCTGCGGGATTGTCGGGGAGCCAGCCGATTCAAGTCACAGTCGGACAGGGGAACTCAAGTCCCGCCGGCGTGACGATTTCCGTAGTGCCGTAGGCTCGCGGCTATGGTGTGCCGTTGCCGGTGGTCCGCCCGGCGCTTGGGTCGGATGAATTAGCCGCGTTGAGATCGAGGTGAATGCCGCGCAAATCCGGCGCGTAACAATTGCCGTCGCGATTGTAGGTGGCCGCGCATGCGCCGCGCGCGAACTCCGGGCGTCGCGGCGACTGCGCGAATTGCCACACGGCAGCAAACGGCACGCCGCTCTCGGCGGGATCGCGCGGTTCCAGTACGCAACCCTTTGACGCCGAGCAAGCGTCGTTGGCAACCCAAAAGACGATGAGCCGCCCTTCGGCATGCGCGCGGATATCCACCGCGGTGACCACGTTCTCGTCGTCGCGCGCGGGAATGCCCGAGCAATAGACGCCGGCGCGATAATGCGCGGACGTCACAGCGTCGGCGAAAGCGTGAATGTAGGCGTGTTGCGCGGCGCTCATGCGTCCGCCTTCCTCGAGGTCGAGGAAAATCACCGCATTTTCCGGAAATCCTTCTTTACGCGCGGCGGCGACAGCGGCGGCGCCATCCTGCGTGCCCAGCTTCGCGGCGTCGCGACGCAACGCCGCGGACGATCGCGCGTTGTACAGCAGAAGAAATCCGAAGCCCGCGGATTCGATTGTCGCGCGCTTGCCGGTCCAAGTATTGAAACGTTCGCCCGGCGGAAGTCCCAGCCAGTATCCAGTGAACGCGAAGTGTTTGCGCAGCGCGGGGAGTTTGTCGTCGCCGGGATAGATGTTTCTGTCGAAGCCGATATAAGCGCCGGCCTGAGCGTCGAGAACGGAAGGCAAAAGGCAAAAGGCAAAAGTCAAAAGGCAAAAATACGAAAGCAGAAAAACGAGCGTTCGTACCTTCCTTTTGCCTTTTGACTTTTGCCTTTTGCCTTTTGCCTTCTGCGGTGCCCGCACCCTATCCCCAAAGTTCATTGATCGGCTGATACACGCCTTCGCTCGCGAACGGCACGTACTCGAAGCCGCGCCCGAACGGATCGTCGTAACGGATCGTGGTGTAGTTGATGCCCAGCGCCGAGTAGATCGTCGCCTCGATGTCTTCCGGTTTGATGATGCGTTGCGCCGACCATCCGTAGTTGATCGTGTTGGCGCCCAGCGCGTCGGTCGCGCCGATCACCGTGCCGCCCTTGATGCCGCCGCCGGCCATCAGCACGGTTTGCTGCACGTAGTGGTCGCGGCCCTTCGCGCCGGTCAGTTGTCCCGTGGTGCGTCCGAACTCGCCGGCGCATACGATCAGCGTTTCGTCCAGGATTCCCGCGTTTTGCAAATCGTCCATCAGCGCGGAGAGTCCGTTGTCGAACGTGATTCCCAAACAATTCGTGCTCAGCGGATTCAGGTTGGTCGCGCGATCGGTGTTATCTTGGGTGCCGTAAATGCCGACGTGCATATCCCAGCCGCCTACGCTGATCTCGACGTAGCGCGTTCCTTGATTGGCCGCCAGAACTTGCCCGGCTACCAGACACGCGTTGCCGAAGGCCGTACTGCCATACTTTTGCGAATTCGCCGCGCTGTACTGGAACGCCGTATTCACCACGGGATTGTATTCCAGCTGCGTCGCCGCCGTGTAGAAGTTGCCCATGTCCTGCATCGGCGTTCCGTACGGCGAGTTGTTGCGGAGCGCGCCATCCACCGTCAACAATTCGCTGTAACGCTGGTTCGACACCGTTTGCCCGCTGACGTTAGTGGTATTGGCGATGCCCGTGGTGTTGGCGTTGCCGTTTCCCGCTTCCGAAATTTTGAACGGCGCGTACGTCGCCGCGAAGTAGCCGTTGCCCACTTGCGACGCCGCGTTGTTGGCGTTCAAGGAAAGGAACGTCGGGAAGACTTGCCCGGGTTGCCTTTCCGGATTCTTCTCGATCGCCACCACGCTTCCGATATTCGGCGCAATGTTGCCGAGCGCGGCCGCGGGATTGCGTCCAATTTGCGTCCAGGTTTGCGCCAGCGTGTGCACCAGCGCCCACGCTTGCATCGACCGCACCAGCGCGATGTTGTTCAAGCGCTGCGAAAGTTTCGGCATCAGCCCCACCGGCCAATTGATGCCGTTGAACATCGTGGGATTGAAGCTCGTCGGCGTGGTGCCGTTGATCACCTTCAAGTCGAACAGGTCGGTGTGGCTCGGCGCGCCGGCCATCAAAACGAAGACCACGTTTTTGGCGGTGTTCTTCAGCGTCACCGGTTGCGTGACGATTTTCACGCCGCCGCTGGCATGCACAAACGGACCCAGGCAACCCATGGTGACGCCTGCGCCGGCCAGTTCGAAGAACGTGCGGCGAGAAATGTGCGGCCGCTCGAAGCAGTTCTTGTGCGGATGCGGGAACCGCTCGACGAAACGATCGAATTTTTCTTGTTGGTTCATGGCGATCTCCTTGTCGAGCGTCCCTAGTAATTGAAAATGAAATCGACCTTGTTGTACAGCGTCCACAGCAAGTTCACGGCTTCGGTGTTGTGATTCGTGTTCAGATTCGCCGCCGCCAGATTCATTTCCGTGGTTGACGGATAGCGCGACAACACCGTGAGATACAAATTCGTGATCAACTGCGAGTTCGGCAGCGTCATGTTCTGCTGCAACAAGCTCGCCGTGGTACCCGATCCCGTGGCCGCCACGCGCCCCATCACGACGCTTGAGTTCATCAAGTCGAGCGCTTGCGTCGCGGAGGAATCGCCGGAACGGAAAACGTTCAAGCGGTTGCCGCGCAGGAAATCGTCGAGGAACGATGCTTCCCCGCCCGTTCCGTTGGTATCCGGATACTGCATCGCGTAGGCGAAGGGACCAAGCGCGTACGGCTGGCCGTTGTTCAAGGTGTACGAGCTGGGAATGTTGCTGGTTTGCACGATCGCATCGCGTATTTCCTCGGCCGTCAAGCGGCGCACAAGTTTCCGCGCGAAAAGCGGCTCCCACGCCTCGTTCCAAGTGCCGTTGTAGCGCGACGACAATTGATACGTTTGCGAATTTGTGATTTCCCGCATGAGCGCCCGCAGGTCGTAGCCGCTGTCGATGAAGTCCCGCGCCAGCGCGTTCAACAATTGCGGATTGCTCGGCTGCAAGGTCCACGGCGACGGCGGCGGATTGTACGGGTCGAGTCTGGCGAGATCGAAGGTATCGGGCGGATCGACAATGCCCATGCTGAACAACTCGGCCCAAATGTAATTCACCGTGGCGCGAGCGAATTGGAAATCGCCGGTGACCATTTGGCTCATCGCCGTGCGGTAATCCATGCCCGCGGGCGGCGCCGTGTTGGTGAAGAAATAGTTCGGCGCGATCGTCGCGGCGTTGTTCGGCGTCGCCGAAGGCTGGCGCGCCGGACGATTGCCGGTGGTGGTGTTGAGCGAGTAGCTTCCCGTTGTCGCGCTCGACACGTACATGGGCGTCTCGTTGTTGACCGGCGTGCTCTCACCGCCCCAAGTGGTCCGCGCCATGAACGCCGCAAATCCCCACGCTTGATAGCGCTGTTGCTGGCCGCCCCACAAACTGATCGACGTCAAGTGGCCGGCCCCGTTGTGGCACAGCAGGCAATTCACGTACTGGATTCCCAGGAACGTGTCGGCCACGTCGGCGGCCATTTGATCGTAGGTATCCTGCCGGGGAATTCCCGCGCCGTTTTGCACGCCGCCCAGCAACCAATTCAGCTCACCCTTGGTGAAGTTTGATTCGCTCGCGGCGGTAGCGTTCGCGCTGGCCTGGGAGATGATGTCCGCGGCCATTTGATTGTACGGCGTGTTATTGGTGAGATTCGTCTTGATGAAATTGTAGAAGGCGTTGCGTCCCTGATTCCCGCGCTGGGTGCCTTGCGACGTGGTCGTCGTATTCAGGTACATGTCGCCGAAGTACATGGTCCACTTGTCCACCCATTGCGGCGACGCCAGCAATGTATCGATGTAGATCGCGCGCTTGTCCGGCCTCTGGTCGCTCAGGAACAACGCCAACGCCTGTGTAGTAGGAACGCGGCCGGTGAGATCGAGCGTTACGCGGCGGAAAAACTCCTGATCCGTCGTGGGCGGCGCGGGGGCGACGCCGGCTTGCGCCAGGGCCTGGAAAATGTTGCGGTCGATGGTGCCCATGTTCGACGTGTCCACCGTATTGCTGGTGTTTCCGCCGTTCGGCGCGAAGCTGGCTGCGGTCTTTGTCGATCCCTGAGCCGATCCCGATGAATCCGCTTGCGCCATCCGCATGCGCGTCACTTGCTCGGTCAACCGGCTCCGCACACCGGCCATCGTCAGCGACTTCTGGCGCTGCGCTTCGGTGAAGTAGCTGCACTCGGCGTGCTCAGTGACTGTCGCGCCGCTGTGCAATCCGTCGGTTGTCTTTTGCGCGTATGCCGCCGGTGAACTGGCGACGAGAAAAAGTGCAGGTATCGCGAGGGAAAAAGCGGCGCGTTGACAAGACATGTGTTTCTACTCCCGGAAAATAGAACTTGATCTTTCCGAACTCACGCCCAAACGTGCTGTCTTACGCTTTCTGTGTTACCTGTTTGCCTCGGTCAGGTCACAAAACTTCATGAAACCCTTCGCCGCATAAGACGCATGAAGTTGAACCTAAGTTTCCCTCGAAAACCATTGAAAAAGCAACCGGTACTTTGGTCCGGACCCGTCGGTACTGAGGTTTGCGCGTACACCTAGGCAAGCTTCGTATCGTCAGACTACAATGGAGGCGCCGATGCCGGTTCGAATCAGGTCCGCGAAAGTCCAACCACGTCTCGTTGCAGTGCTGTCTCTTCTTCTGTTTGGCCTCAGTGCGCACGCGCAGCTTCCCGGCAACGGATCGCTGAACGGCAAATACTGGTTCCGCTACGTTCAAATCACCACGGACTCCACGGGGAATCTCAGCCAGGCGATGAGCCTGCTGGGATCGCTGACGTTCAACGGCTCCGGGACCTTCAGCTATTCCGCCAGTCAAACGGTGGGCGCATCGACAACCGGATCGGTCACTGGCAGCGGAACGTATTCGGTGGCGTCCAATGGATTTGTCACGCTGACGCAGCCGCAAGGCACGCTCCCGATGAACGGACGCGTGGGAATCGAGATGCTCCTGGCCTCGACCACGGAGGGCAACACCAACACCTTTGATCTGCTAGTGGCGATTCCCGCTCCTACGTCGCCGGTGGCGGCGACGCTGTTGAACGGCACGTATCAAATCGGTACGCTCGAATTTCCCAGCGCCAGCACGGCGAACGCTCGCAGCACGCAATTCAATGTTGCGGCTAACGGCGCGGGCAGTTTGGGCAGCCCGACGGTGGCGGGGCACGCTAACAATATCAACGGCGGCGCGTCGACGTTTTCCGCGATCGCCAACGCGACGTATACGTTGAATTCCGACGGCAGCGGGACCATGGTTTTTCCGCTGGGCGGCGGCGCAACGATCGCCACGCAACTCGTTTCCGGCACCAAGAACATCTATGTTTCGGCCGACGGCAAATTCGTCCTGGGCGGATCCACAGCCGCGGGCGGCCACGACATTTTGTTCGGCATGAGCGCGCTAACTTCCACGACCATCGACAGCACCTATCTCAGCGGACTCTTCTTCGAAAGTGGACTGGCGTGGGTTTCGACGAGCAGCGCTGGTTTTGATTCTTATACGGGATCGGCAAACTCGGGCGGCGCGGGCACGGTGTTGTTCCACCAGCGCTATCACTCCGCTGCGGGCGGCACGCTGGATTTCACGGGATCGGAGGCGTATTCGCTGCTGCCCGATGGCACCGGCGGCTACGGCGTCGATCGAATCGCCGTGGGTGCGGGCGGAATGAATCCGGGACAAGCGTTTCTGGCCGCCGGAACCGGCATCGCAACCTCGGTGAATTACGAATTGAACATTGCGGGACTCGCGCCCGGTTTCAACGGCAACACGCCGTTCATTTCTCCCGCCGGTGTCGTAAATGCAGCCAGCCTCACGCCGGTGGGGAGTCCCGTGGCGCCGGGAGAATACGTCAGTTTGTTCGGCGTGGGATTAGCGCCATCTCAGGGACAAGCATCGTCGTTTCCGATTCCGACCACGCTCAGCGGCGTCACCGTGAGCGTGACGGGCGCGAACGGAACGGTCCTCGCGCCGTTGAATTTTGTCAGCGGCGGGCAAATCAATTTGCTCGTGCCGTATGAACTCACCGGACCGACGGCAACGTTTCAAGTGAAGGCCGCGGGCGTGACGTCGAATTCCGTCTCGGTGCCGTTGGCCGCAACCGCACCGGGAATTTTCACGCAAAACTCTTCGGGCGGCGGCTACGGAATTTTCCTGCACGCCAATTTCAACCTGATTACCGGCGCCAGCCCCGCGGCGCGCGGCGAAACGATTTTGTGTTTCCTCACCGGACTCGGCGCGGTGACGCCTCCGGTGGCCGACGGCGCGCAGGCGCCAAGCAAAACGTTGTCCAACGCGACGGCCACCATGAGTGTCTACTTCAACGGCACCAGCGGCGTGATTTCCTACCAAGGACTCGCGCCCGGTTTCGCTGGACTCTATCAAGTGAACGTGACGGTGCCGGCATCGATCACGCCGGGACCTTCCGTGCCCGTAGCGATCGCGACGAATGTCGCGTATCTCGATCAGGTGACGATTCCCGTAAATTAATTCGGAAAAAGAAACTTCAGCGCATCGGGCAATCGTTTTGCCCACCACGATTCGGAATGCATGCCGCCTTCTTGCACCACGACCTTTAGATGGCGATCGTCGAGGCCCGCTTTCCGAAGAATCTCCGCAAGCCTGGCGACGTCTTCCACCGGCTCGCCACGCGACGTTCCCACTCCGATGAAAATGCGGCGCGGCCATTCCCGCACCGTCGCGGCGTCTTTCAACAAGTGATAGTCGGAGGCATACACCGAAGGACTCTCGATCAGCAATCCGGCGAACGCGCCGGGCTGCGCGATGGCCGCATAGATCGCCGCTCCCGCACCGTACGACGATCCGCCGAGCACGCGATTTCCCGCTCCGCCGCGCACGCGATAATGGTCCTCGATAAACGGAACTACTTCGCTCATCAAAAATTGCGGATACTTCTTCCCCTGCGGATCGGGAATGGCGGGTGAAAACGTAGAGTCGGGATACGGCAGATACTCGTTGGCGCGCTGGCGGCTGTCGCCCGAATCGATGCCCACCACGATGATCGGCGGAATCGCGCGCGCGGCGACCAACTGCTCCACCGTTTCGTCGACCCGCCATTCTTCGCCGCGCGACGAAGTGCAAACGTCGAAGAGGTTTTGTCCGTCGTTGAGATAAAGCACAGGAAAGCGTTGTCGCGCGTTCATCGGGAGGCGATAGCCCGGCGGGAGCAACACGCGCAGCATGCGCGTGTTGCCGAATACTTTGCTGTCAAACTTCACGATGTCCAGCGATCCGGTGACGGTGGATTCGCAGGATTGCGCGCCGCTCCATAAGGGAAGCGCGACGCCCAGGCAGGTGACCCACAGAGCGCACAGAGAACTCAGAGAACACAGAGAGAATCTCCGTTCATTTTTGCCTTTTGCCTCTTGCCCTTTGCCTTTTGCCTTCACGGTTTTGTTTTTCTCTGTGCGCTCTGCGCGCTCTGTGATGTCCGTGTCAAATTTCTCCGTGGTCACGCGCCGCCAGTGGTGCATCGGGCAATGATACACTCCCCGAATGCGTCTTGGACTGAACTTCGGCTATTGGGGCTCGTCGAAAGTGGATCAAGTGGCGCTGGCGCAGGAAGCCGAGCGCCTGGGTTATCACTCGCTGTGGACCGCCGAGGCATACGGTTCCGATTGCATCACGCCGCTCACGTGGCTGGCCGCCAAGACGTCGCGCATTCACGTGGGAACCGCGATCATGCAGATGCCCGCGCGCACGCCCGCAATGACCGCGATGACCGCCGCCACGCTCGACCTGCTGTCGGGCGGACGCGTGTTGCTCGGCTTGGGAGTGAGCGGTCCGCAAGTGGTCGAAGGATGGCACGGCGTGCCGTACGGCAAGCCGCTGGTGCGCACGCGCGAGTACGTGGAAATCATCCGCACGATTTTGAAACGCGAAAAACCGCTGGAGCATCACGGCGAGCACTACGACATTCCCGTGCGCGGCGGCACCGGCTTGGGCAAGCCGCTCAAGCTGATTGTGCATCCCTTGCGCGATCGCATTCCGATTTACTTGGCGGCGATTGGTCCCAAGAACGTCGCGCTGGCGGCGGAGATCGCCGACGGCTGGCTGCCGATTTTCTTTTCGCCGCGCCACATGCACGTATATCGCGAATGGCTCGACGAAGGATTCGCGCGGGCCGGCGGTCCGAAAGATTTCGACATCGCGCCGGGCGTGATTGTCAACGTGGGGCCGAGCGCGGAAGAGTGTCGCAACACGGTGAAGCCGCACCTGGCGTTGTACGTCGGCGGAATGGGCGCCCGCGACAAGAATTTCTACTTCAATCTTGTCTGCCGATACGGATACGAGGACGCGGCGAACAAGATTCAGGAACTTTATCTCGCGGGACGCAAAGCCGAAGCGATCGCCGCCGTACCCGATGCGCTGGTTGACGACGTCGCGCTGTGCGGGCCAAAGGAACGCATCGCCGATCGGTTGCCGGCGTGGCAAAATTCCGGAATCACTACATTGATGTGTCACGCCGGTGATTTCGAAGCGGTGAGAGTCATGGCTGAACTCGTGGCGTAAGAACAAAAGTAACCGCGGATGGACGCAGATGAACGCAGATAAAAACAGGATGCCGCGGTTTTATCTGCGTTCATCTGCGTCCATCTGCGGTTGCTTTTGTTCGAATCCTCGTGGTACGTTGCCGAAATCATGCGCGCATGGAGAGTTCATCAACTAGGCGAACCGGAAACTATGCAGTTGGACGAGATACCGGCGCCCGAACCGGGGCCGGGGCAGGTGCGAATCCGCAATCGCGCCGCGGCGCTGAATTTCTTCGACATCCTACAGTGTCAAGGCAAGTATCAAGTGAAACCGCCGCTGCCGTTCACACCGGGCGCGGAAGTTTCCGGTGTCATCGACGCGTTGGGCGAGGGCGTCACGGGACTGAGCGCCGGCGATCGCGTGCAGGCGATGTCGCCGTGGGGTGGATTCGCGGAGTACTCGCTGGCGCTGGCCGCCAGTGTCTTCCGCATTCCCGATGAGATGGCCTTTCCGCAAGCCGCGGCCATGCCGATCGTTTATCAAACGTCGTATTTCGCTCTGAAGCATCGTGCGATGTTGCGTGCCGGCGAGTGGCTTTTGGTGCACGCCGCCGCGGGCGGCGTGGGCTTGGCCGCCGTGCAAATCGGCAAAGCGATGGGCGCGAAAATCATCGCCACCGCCGGCAGCGACGACAAACTGGCGTTCTGCAAGTCGCAAGGCGCCGACCACGCCATCGGTTACCGCGACGAAAGTTGGGTCGACCGCGTGAAGGAAATCACTGGCGGTCACGGCGCGGACGTGATCTACGATCCAGTGGGCGGCGACATCACGGGACTATCGACGAAATGCATCGCCTGGGAAGGCCGCCTGCTGATCATTGGCTTCGCCGGCGGCACGATTCCCAAGATCGAAGCGAATCGCGTGTTACTAAAAAACATTTCCATCGTGGGACTGCACTGGGGCGAGTATCGCAAGCACGCGCCGCAAATGGTCATCGACGCGCAACAGGATTTGTTCGCGATGTTCCGCGCCGGGCAGATCGCGCCGGTGGTGTCGCGCGAAGTTCCGCTCGACCAAGTGGTCCCCGCGCTGCGCGAATTGGCATCGCGCAAGACGCACGGGAAACTCGTACTGACGATGGGAGTATAATCGCGATATGGCTTCCAAGAAGCGAACTAAGGGTTCGAGCGCCGTTGCGGAGGGGCCCGACTACACCTTGCCGGAGGGCGCGCCAGAGTGGATGAAAATTGCGTTTGAGGGCGCGCAACGACTCCGTCGTCTAGGAATCAAGCTGCCGAGCGATATGGCTGAAAACCACGACTTCTACGCTCATGGGCGGAAGAATGCGCGACCGCGTCTTCGCTGACAGCTTCTTCTGGATCGCCCTGCTGAACTCAAGCGATCAGCACCACGACGTCTCCATGGACGCCGCGCACGAGTTTTCCGGATCGGCCTACTGGACCACCGAGTGGATTCTCTTGGAAGTCGGTGATGCTTGTTGCCATTCTGCCTCTCTGCGTGACCTCGCGACGGATTTTATCCGGTCTAGTTTCGTCGGTGGAATGACAGTCGTTATGGCTACACCAGAGCTATGGCAGAGATCGCTAGCCCTCTACGAGCGCCACTCCGACAAACAGTGGAGTCTCACCGATTGCCTCTCGTTCATCGTGATGCGCGACAACGGCATCACCAAGGCCCTCACCGGCGATCGCCACTTCGTGCAGGCGGGCTTTGACGCGTTGATTCAGTAGCTCAATTCTCCGACGGTTTTTCAACACGCTCGATTACGTACGTCTCCACGGGACCCTTGCGCGACTCCAGTTTCAGCCCGAGCGTTCGTTGCAACGTTGTGAAAAGGTCCGGCGACGAAGGATCGGGCGCGGCCTCGCGTCCCGATGCTACTCCCATCGACACCGGCGCCATCGGATCACTCCAGCCGGGGATCGTGATGTCGAAGTTTCCTTTGATTCCGGTGGCGTCCACCACCGCGCGATCGGTCCACGTGGTCAATTCTTCGGCAAGGTCTTGCATGTTGAGCATGTTGCCGGTCAAGCCATTCGCGCGGCCGCCGTGGAGTCCGTGACACGCGCGGCTCTCGGAACAGTCGCGCTCGGCGGCCGGCGTGAGTTTCGCATCGCCTTTCGCTGCGACCAGCGCGTAGATGGGCATTTCCTTCGTCTCGTGACGCATCCTGAGTTGGAAGCGATCGGCTAAAATGTCGCGCAACATTCGGCGCATGCGCTCTCCGCGCGGCAAATCGTCCGGCAAGGAGCCTTTCGCGTCGATATAGTAGCGCTGCTTGTCGAGCCACTCCGGTCCGCCGCTGACGAATCCCTTCAGCATCGGAACTTGATACGCGATTTCGATCAGAAATCGCAACGTGACGTTCTCCGCGTGTAGCCGGCCGCCCTTGAGCACCTCGACGCCCAATCGGAACGGGGGCGTTTCGTGACTCTCTTTGATCGATGCGACATCGAACGACGGCTGCTGTGGGTCGCTGTCATCGCCCGACGGCTTTTCGGCGCGCTCGACGATCAGCATCTCCACAGGACCCTTGCGCGATTCCAGCTTCAATCCGAGTTGTTCGCGCATCGCCGCAAAAACGTTTGGTCCTTCAAGGCTCCCTGGCGGCACGTCGGGGCGTTCAGCCCCGCGGCCTTGAAAATCGTCGGGCGTCCAATCTAGTTTGATGTTGTAGTTTCCTTTCAGGCCTGTGTTGTCGGTGACCACGCGACCCATCACGAACGCCAGCATATCGGCGAGTTGTTTGATTCCCACACGCTCGCCGTACAGATGACTGCGATTCTGCATGTTGAATCCGCCGCAGGGATGATCGCGTAACTGCTCACCGCAATCTTCGTCGCCGGCCATGGGCATTTTCGGCCCGCCCTTGTCCACCGTGATCGCGTACAGCGACATTTCCCGCGTCTCGCGGCGAATCGCCAGTCCGAAGCGATCTGCCAGCAACGTTTGCAACATTTCGTAGACTTCGCTGCGTCGCGCGGTGGAGGGTCCTTTGGCCAGAATGTCGAATCTCTCGGAGTCGAGCCAAGTCGGTCCGCCAGTGAGTTGGTATTCCTGAATTTGATACGCTTCGATGATCAACATGCGCAGCGGAACGTTGGTGGCTCTGAAGGTTCCGTGCATCGGCGGTGGAAATCCCATGCCACGGTCACCCGATTTGTTGACCTTCACCGTTGCCACTTCGAAACGCAAGCCCGATCCCGGCACGTGCGCTTGCGCGCGGAGACGCGGCCCATCGATCATGCCGATCGCGATGGGCACGGCGATCGCCGCGACGCCGGCCACCGCGAGCAGAAGTTTGCGGCCGACGCTCAAGTTGCGCGCTACGCCGCGGCTCATGATGCGCTCGATGCGTTGTTTCAAGTCGGCATCCGCGACACCCGCAACGAAGGCGGTTTCGGATCGCAAGTACAATCGGCAAACGTTCAAGATGCTTTCCGCATAGACTTCCGGCTGCGTTCCCTGCCGAATCACCTCTTCGTCGCACGCGCGTTCGCGCTCCTCGACCATTCGCGCGCCGAGCCACCAGACCAGCGGATGAAACCAGAACGCCGCCTCCACAAACATGTGGATCGCCGAGGCCAAATTGTCGCGGCGGCGTACGTGGCATAGTTCATGCGCGACGACGGCCTGAAGTTGCGTCGCCGTCAAGCGATGGGAGATTCCCGGCGGCAGCACCAGCACGGGCCGCCAAACGCCGAAGACTCCCGGCTCAAGAAAGTCGTTCGATGACCGCACGGGAATCTCTATTCGAAGATCGACTGGACGCGCGGCTTTCAGAGCCACGCGGATACGCCGCCACTGCATCGTCCAACGCCCCGCGGCCAACAGCGCTCCGCACAGCCAAACGCCGAGGAGGACTTCGCCAACCGGCAACGGTTCGCTCACGGGCGATTCAACAACGCGTTCGACCTCAGGCGGCGAGAACGGCCGGCTCACTTCGTTGATTGCAACGGCAACGGCTTCGCGCGCGGCCGGTGCTTCGGGGCGCCATTCGATCTGGCGTCCCGCCGCCACCAGCAGCGAAAACGGGACCAAAAACTTCAGCGATGCCGCGAACCACAAGCGATAGCGAACGCGCGCATGATTTTTGCGCGTCAGCAGCACCAGCAACGCGGCGAATGCCGCGAAGATCGTAGATTGCCAAAGATGATAGGCGAGCATCGTCAGCGCCGGGGTCATGATGTCTTCTCCTTGCGCGCCAGTTTCTTCAAAGCCTTTTCCGCCTCGCGCACGTCATCCAGCGTGATTTTGCCGGACTCCACGAAATGCGCCATCACCGGTTGCGTGCGCCCGCCGAACAGCGCCAGGAATTCGTCGATCAACCGGCCTTGCGCGGCGCCGCGCGACACGGCCGCCTCGAAAATGTCGGCGTTGCCGATTTTCTTGACGCGGCGCACCGCCTTCTTCGCTTCCAGGCGGTAGATGGTGGTTTGAATCGTGGTGTAGGCGGGACGGCCGCGGCCGGGAAAAGCCTGTTGGATTTCGCGGATAGCGGAGGCGCCGCGATCCCACAGCGCCTCCATGATTTGCAGTTCCAGCTTGCTCAGTTTGGGGTTGGGCATCTGCCTACTACATCCGTTTGAGATACTACTATCACGGTATGCTGTAGGTCAAGACGCCCGCCGGTCAAAGTTTGTGACGCGGCCCGTTTTAGTGACAGCCGGCTTACGCGCCCTTGTGCGTGGCCAGGTACCACGTGTTGCCCCAGGGATCCTTCACCGTGCCGTTGCGATCGCCGTAGGGCTGATCCATCAACGGATGAAGCGAAGTGCAGCCGGCCTTTAGCGCGCGATCGTACGCGGCGTCGCAATCTTCCACGTACATGTAGAGCATCGTGGGAAGAGGTTGATACGGGCCGCGCGCTTCGCTCGCTTCCACCGACGACGTGCCGATCCACGCCAT
Source organism: Terriglobia bacterium (assembly GCA_021325275.1). Classification (GTDB taxonomy): domain Bacteria; phylum Acidobacteriota; class Terriglobia; order JAJPHL01; family JAJPHL01; genus JAJPHL01. The sequence continues at coordinate 41,245 of JAJPHL010000055.1, forward strand.
GCCATGCACCAGCGTGCCGTCGGGATTCTTGTGCGGCGTCTCCACCTTGGCGCCGAACGCGCGCGCCAGAAAGTCCATGAATTTCTCGGCGTCGACAGCGTGAAAATACACCTGCAGTTGCGGCACGCCCGGCCAGTGAAAACTTGGGCCCTTCACCGTGGCGATGTACCAAATGTTGCCGGCCATGTCTTTCACGGCGCATCCGCGCTCGCCGTACTCGTGATCGGTGGGCGGATAGATCGACGTGCCGCCGGCGTCGAGCGCGCGCTGATACGTGGCGTCGACGTCGGGTACGTGGTAATGCAACGCGGCGAGTTGGTCGCTGAGAGGAAACTGAGGGCCTCCGCCCAACATGATCATCGAATCGCCCAAGCGCGCTTCGGCGTGCATGCCGCTGGGAAGCCCCGTGACGAGGAGTTTTTCCTCCGCGCCGAACGCTTGCTTGATGAACTGGTAGACTTCGGGTCCGCGCTTGCCGATGATGTACGGCGTGACGGTCAAGAACCCTTCGCGAATGTAGGATGCTTCTTTGACGGCGGTAGCTGTGGCTTCCATGGTTGTGTGTTCTCCTTTTTCGATGAATTCGGTGTTGATCAATTCAAGCCGCAGGCGATCGCGGAACTGTTCGCGCGGCAGATCGCGCAGATCGCCGGCCAAGCTCGCGAGCGCGGCGAGCGCGCCCGTGCGCTTGCCCGGTCCCGCCGCCTTGCCGGACAGCAGGCGATCGACCGCGGCGTCGAGTTGCGCGGACAATGTCGGCTCAGTCATGCGATTCCCTCATGCGCTTTCGCAAATTCTCGAGAGCCCGCAACTGCAATTGCTTTACGGCTCCCTCGCTCTTGTTCAAGTCGTGCGCGATTTCTTTGATGCTTTGCTCTTTCACGAAGCGTCCCACGATCACCTGACGCTGCTCGGCCGGCAACCGTCGCACTTCGCGAAACAGCCGCGCACGTTCATCCGCCGCTTCGAGCTCGTCCGGCGGGATCTCCGACGGTTCTTCCTCGATCGGCTGCTGTCGACCGGCCGCTTTCCAGTGATCGACCACGGCGTTCGCCGCGATTCGCATCAGCCACGCGCCAAACGGCACACCGCGTTGTTCAAATTGCGGAAGCCGCTGGAGCGCGCGATGAAAAACGTCGGAGGTCAGGTCCTCGGCCAAATGGCGGTCGCGCACACGTCGAGCGACGAACGCATACACGCGATCGAAGTGGCGATCGTACAAGTCGGCGAAACGCGACGGATCGCGCTGCGCCTCCTCTACGGCTTGCTGTTCTTCGAGATCCACCATTCACAAGGGTAAACTGCGGCGGGTGGAAAAAGTTATGGGTGCGGGATAGATTTTCTTTAATTCGCGGAAGGCTTCGACGCGCTCACGATCACCAGCATCGGGATCGGCCCTTTGCGCGCTTCGAGTTTCAGTCCCAGTTGCTCTTGGATCGCGGTGAACAGCGACGGTCCGTCGCTCGACGGACCCGGTTCGTTGGACGACGGAACGCCCGGCCCTAAGGCCTTCGGCTGAAAACGCTCCGGCGTCCACTGCATTTGAACATTGTAGTTGGCGGTAAGTCCCGTGCGATCGGTGACGGGGTGATCGAGCACGCTTGAGAGAATCTCGGCAAGGTCTTTCGCCGTGCCATGCCCGTTGATGCGGCCGCCGCCCCAACGGAATCCATTTTTCTCCTGCGATTCCGGCATCTTCGAACCGCCCTTCGCGACAACCAATTCGTAAACGGCGCCTTCCTTCGATTCCTCACGGACTTCAAGTTTGAAGCGATCGGCAAGCAGCTTGCGCAACATCAAGCGGTATTGTTCGCGCGTGGCATCCTGCTCCGACTTCGCGGCGATGTCGAAAGTATCGTCGTCGAGCCACTTCGGACCGCCGCTGAGTTGGTACTCCTGAAGGTGATATGCCACGAGGATCAGCGTACTGAGCGGGACATTTTGCGCGGTGACCTCGCGTCCCGGCGGCGGCAGGTTGATGCTTCGGCCGCGCTGCCCCGGTTGCGACGGTTTGACCGATGCAACCTCGAAGGATGGTGTGGTCTGCGCGGCGGCTGCGACGGCGGAGAACAGCACGACGAGGAACAGTCTTCTCATGGCCTTTGGACGTAAGCGGGAGCCTTCTAGTTAGGTTTCACCGGCAACCGGCGCCGGCAACCAGCAACTTGAGATCGCCGGCGCTAACCCGCGATCTCGATAATTGTCGCCGTGGCCATGCCGAAGCCGATGCACATGGTTTGCAAACCGTATCGACCGCCGGTGCGCTCGAGAATATTCACCAGTTTGGTCATCAGGATCGCGCCCGTTGCGCCGAGCGGATGTCCGTGTGCGATCGCGCCGCCCTGCATGTTCACGCGATTCATGTCCGGCTTCAGTTCGGCGGCCCAGGCGAGCGGCACGCTGGCGAACGCTTCGTTCACTTCGAACGCGTGAATGTCGTTGACGGTGAGTCCCGCGCGTGACAACGCTTGACGCGTCGCGGCAATGGGACCATCGAGCATCAGTACGGGATCGCTCCCCACCGCCACGCGGGTAATCACGCGGGCGCGCCGGCGCAACCCCAGCTCCTTGATTTTTTCGGCACTGGCAAGCAGCACGGCCGCCGCGCCGTCTGAAATCTGGCTCGAGTTGGCGGCCGTGATCACGCCGTCGGGTTTGAACGCGGGTTTCAGCGAGGCCATTTTCGCGGGGTCGAGACTTTCGCGGATTCCTTCGTCGTACTGCAATCCCTCGGTCGCGAACAATTCGCGCGACGTGTAACACGATTTTTTTGCCGCCGCGGCCAGGGTGTGGCTGCGCACGGAGAACTCGTCGAGTTGCGCGCGCGACAAATGATATTTCGCGGCCAGCATTTCCGCCGATTGTCCTTGATGCACGATCTCGTACGGAAATTGCACCGTGAATTCCGGCGTGAATCCCGCGTCGCTTCCCATCGGCACGCGGCTCATCGACTCCACGCCGCAGGCGATGGCCATCTCGGCGTCGCCCGAAGCGATCAGTTGTGCAACGCTGTTCACCGCCTGCTGGCTCGATCCGCAGAAGCGTTGAATCTGCAATCCCGGAACCGAAATCGGAAACCCCGCTTGCAGCGCGGCGAGTCGCGCGATGTTTTGCCCTTGCTCGCCGACCGGCACTACAACGCCGGCGACCACATCTTCCACTTGCGACTTCTCAATTTTCGCGCGCGACACCAATTCGTTGAGCGTGCGCGCCAGCAAGTGAACGGGATGAACATGATGCAGCGCGCCGTCGGCTTTCCCGCGTCCGATCGGCGTACGCACCGCTTCCACAATATAAACGTCGCGTCCGGTCATCACAGATATACTGACATTTTCCCCATGTCCGTTTCAACGTCTGAATCAGGGCCCGCGCGAAAACCATTCATCTGGCACAGCCGCGTTCGTTTCGTCGACACCGATGCCTCGCGGCGCATTCACTACACCGCGATGTTTCGCCACTTCGAAGCGGCAGAGCACGAGTTCCTGCGTCACATCAACTGCGGGTACGGACAAATCACTACGCGCGACGTGGCCTTTCCGCGGGTCCACGTGGAAGTGGATTTTCAGTCGGCGACAAACTACGACGATTTGCTCGAGATCGAAGTGTGGATCGCGCGAATCGGCGGCAGTTCGTTTACGTTGGCATTTCGCGCCAGCGTGGAGGGCCGGCAGGCTGCCAGCGGAAAGATCGTTGTGGCGGCGATGAGTCCGGCTACGAAAAAATCCGTGCCGCTCCCGCCGGGTCTCGCGGATTCGATCCGTCCGTACCTGCGCGAAGGCTAAAAAATCTTGCTGATCTCGAGCGTAATCGTTTGCTTCCCGACCTTGGCGTTGTTCGGCACGCTATACCCAGCGTAAATCCCAAACTTCTTCGGCAGGTTCAGATTTACACCGGACGTTGAATATCCCATCGAGTGCGTTCCCGAATACCAGTCGGTGATCAAGCTGACGGTGTTATTCAGCGGATGCTCGATGCCGGCGATCGCGTGAACGGTGTTGCGTCCAAACAATTGCGCGCTGCCGCCGGAGATTCCCGCGGTCAAGCGCGTCTTGATTTTCGGCAACCGGCCGCTGAAGTGGCTGTACAACCATTCGCCCGCGCCCTTGCCTTGCAGTGAAGCGAGTGCTTGACCACCGAGCGTCCACTTGAATTCTTGGTCCTTGAATGATTTCGCGGCGAGGGGAATGATCGAGCGAAAGCCCAGTGCGCCCGAGATATTACCCGACGCCGGGTCCGACGTGTTGTACAAGTTCACGTCGATCTCGGTGTGGTGACCGATGCCCGCCGCGAAATAATCGGTGGCTGCCCAGTAGCGGCCGGGCTGCCAGCTTCGGAATTGCGATTCGTGCTCCACGTAATACGTGTGTGGATCGGTGATGTCGGCGGACGGCACGTTGAAAATGGTTTGCTGCGCGTGCGCGGACAGGCCCGCCGCCAAGGAAGCCAAAAGGAAAATGGTTCGCATCTCTATTTCGACCGCGCTTGCTCCCACATCACCGGCCGCTCTAAGAAGTATGTCACGCGCTTCGGCTCCAGCCCGGCCGAAAGGTCGCGCTGCATCGTTTGAAGCATCGCAATGGCGTCCTCGCGTTTGCGACTCACCGCGCCTCGCGGGAGCCAATCGCGAAACGCCGCGAGTTCGCGGGCGTTCGCACCGCGCCCGGCGGCGATTTCCAATACCCCCGAATAATTCCGAGCGGGATAAAACAACGTCTTGGCGATTTCCCGCAATTCCTCGGAGGTTCGCGATGAAATCACGCGATCCGCGGCCGCGCGATCCAGCGTCGCACGAATATTCACCATCGCTTCCGACGCCGCACGATACGCAAACTCCTCGGAAGCGTGCTCCACCGCGACTTCGTCATCGTCCTCCAGCAAGCCGTCGCGATAGGCCTCGAAAATCGCGCCGACGCCCTGCATGCCGAACACACGCAATTCGGCCGCGCGCAGCGCACCCATGCTGGCGCTGCCGTAGACGTGAATGCCCTCGCTCATCGCCCACAGGATTTCCTTGTGCCACACCGACGGCACCCGCTCGAAGTATCCATCGATGATTCCGATGGCCTGCGGCCGCTGCTCGGCCGCGCGATAAACGTCGCCTTCGGCGGCGGGCGGAAGATATGCCGCGTCAAGATACGCAGCCGCATCGGTGGCGGAGATCGTGGGGCCTGTGAAAATGATCGCGTTCATGCAGACCCCTTGCTCGCGAGAACCGCACGCGCGCGCGCGCCGGGCATGAATTGCGGCGTGACGGCGGTCTCGAGACCCGGCGCGATGACCCGCGCGACGGGGATTCCGAATTCACGCCGCGTCAAATCGACAACGATGACTTGTTCAACTCCCGCGCCGCGCACGCGCTCGATCGACCACGCAAGGTCCTCATCGATCGATGCGCCATCGAAATTCGGGGCATTGCGGAAATCGCGCGTGGCATCCGCCGCGAGCCGCGCACGCAGTTTGGCCAACCCGTCGCGATCCGTGATGCCGCGATAGTTCTCGCGCTTGGCGTCGTCGCGTGCCCCGGCGATCATCGTCAGCCGGCTTTGCGCGCATTCGGTGAGCGCGCGCGACAGGGCCACGGCCCGCGCCGGATGGCAGCCGTGACCGGTCGCGTGCGCTTCGTGGCGCAACACGCCCTCGCGTTCCGGCAGGATCAAGCAAGTGAACGCCGCGATCCCCACATCGCTGGTGATTTCCCAAACGCCCACGGCGATTCCCGCGCGCGCAAATTTGTCGAGCAGCTCGCGGCAACCTGGTTCATCCACGGTATCCGGATTGACGCGCGTTTCATCAAGCGCCCCGCGCAGCATCCACATTGTCATCGCGTCGCGCTCGACAAGTTCGCACAGTCCATGCGCGATCGCTTCCGGGAGATTATTCCCCGACGCCAGACCATTCGATCCGCAGGGGAAACAACCGGCTCCGGGCAGCGGTTGCGTCGCGTCCATGTGCACCAGTTCGAATGGCACGAACACACTTTGATCCGCCGCGAGCAAATCGCGCCCTTCACACCACAAAATCCGCTGCATGGGATGGAAGCGCGATCCTTTTACCGACGGCAATTGCGCCGGATCAGCCACGCGGGTGGAGTATCGCAAATCCAAATAGGATGCCAGGCGTAGCGGAAACGTCGCGCCTTCCGCGTGAAAAAGCTCGACCGATTCCATCAACCCGGACGCGCGCGCGGCATCGAGCGTCGCGCCCTTGCCTTGTGAAACGGAAATCGACCGCGAGTTGGGCCGGCACACCATGGTCACGGGAATGCCGATGGAATCGAGACCGGTGACGTTGGCGATGCGCGTGATGCCCATCACCGGCGCGAGACCTTTCACCCACGCGACAGTTTCATCGGGCGTGCGCGAACGATGCGTGCCGTTACGATAGAGCTTTTGTGCGGGCAAGCGGCTGGCCGGAAGTTAGCACATGAACCAGTGCGCCAGAACGCACGTGCAGATGTCCCAGAAGACGGTCGGCATCAGTTCGGTGATTTGCACCGAAATGTTGTGCGGTAGCGGAACCGCCGGAGCCGGGACGGGCGTCGGTGCGATCAATTGCGCGAGTTTGGTCTTCGCGTCGGGGGCCATCTTGTATTGCTGCAAGACCTCGTTGGGGATGCCGTAGAGGTTGCCGTCGGGACCGACCACAAGAATTGCCGTAGTGGGATTGTCGGTTTGCAGCGGCCCGTGGTTATGAGTCTGACTCATAAGCCTCCCTTAAAGTCGGAACACAGCGAGATTTCAGCACACGACGCGAATTCCATCGCGGCTGTGACGACATCATTGTCTAGGGAAAGCGACAGTGTCAAGCCCATTCCTGGCAAATGTTACGGACCAATACTCTTCAACCGGGCCCGCGCGTCTTGGTACATCGGCAGTCCGGCGTCCGCGCCCGATCCCAGATCGAGAAACGCCTTCAGTTGCTCGCGCGCGTGCACCGGGTCGCCAACTTTCTGATACGCCACGCCGGCGCGATAGTGCAGTGTGGCGAGGCGATAGTACGCGGGATCCTCGGGCAGCCACGCGCGCTCGTTGCCACGCGCCAGTACTTGCGCGTAGGCGCGCGCGGCATCTTTGTCGCGGCCCACACTCGTATAGATGTCGCCGAGAACTTCCAGCGCCCACGTGGAATTCTGGTCGCGCAGCGCTTGTTCGGCTGCCGTGGCGGCTTCCGTCTGCTTGCCGTCGGCCAAGTCGATCTCCGCCTGCACCATCGAGCGAAACGATTGTAGTTTGGCGTCGGAATTCTTTTCCGCCAACGCGCTGAGCGCGTCGAGAATCTTGCCCGCTTCTATTTGGTGGCCAGACGTGGCGTACCATTTTCCCAACAGGAACAACATCGCCGGGTCGTGACCGGTGACATTGCCCGCAGTGAGCGCCTTCGCAGCCGGCGGGTCTATTTCCGCAAGCAGGATTTTGTTCTTGAATGCCAAATAATCGTTGCCGATTTTTTCCGCCGCCGCGATGCCGGTGCGCAATTCCGCGCGACCTTCTTCATAGCGCCCTTGCGCCAAGTCCAAGTCGGCGCGTGCGGCGCGTCCGAACGCTTCTTTCTCGCCGCCCGCGTGAATCATCTCGTCCATGAGAGTGCGCGCTTCCTGAAATTTCCCAAGCGACACCAGAACGTCGGAATAATAGCCGAGCACGTTGCTGCCCGCCGTCGAATCGGGCACGATCTTGCGCAACTCCGTGATCATCGAGTACGCCGCGTTGGAATCGCCGCTGTAAAGCGCGAAGCGCACCAGGTTAATTCGAATGGGGACGAAACTGGGCGCCATGGCGGCGGCCTTGCGCATCGCTTCCTGGCCGAGCGCGACGTCGCCGCGATCCAAATACGACGTCGACAGATTCAGCAGCGGCGCGGGATCCAGTGGTGTGAGTTCGGAAAGCGCTTGATAGTAGCCGATGGCCGCGTCGGTGTCGCCCGCGAACAAACTGTAGTCGCCGAGAATCTTCAGGCGCTCTTTTCCGGTAACCTTCGAGAGCATCTGCGTGGCTTGATACAAATTTTGCTTGCCGCGTTCGCGATCGCGAATGCTGTACGACAATCCCACGTACGCTTGCGCCATGGCGAACTTGGGATCGAGTTGCAGCGCTTTCTGGAACTGCGCGCGCGCGTCGTCAAAACGTCCGGCGGCGAGATAGTCCTTGCCGATGGTGAAATCGCTGATCGCTTCCAGCGACCCGGTGGTCACTTGCGCCAGCGGCGCCGATGTTTCCTTCATTTCCGCCGGCAATTCGCCGAGTTTCTGGCGCAGTTCGCGGACCATCGTATCGAGCGCGGGCGGCACTTCATCCGGTTGCTGCACTTGCGTTTGATTGCTCATCAGCGTCTTGCCGTTCGCGCCCACCGCGCGCACCGCGAGCAAATAGCTCGACCCCAGGCGGCCGATCGCGCCCAGCACCAGCGCTTGCAATCCCTCGCGCTTGCAAATCTCCAGTCCCAACGTTTCGCCGATCGGCGATCGCGGCGGTTTTTCCGCGCGCCGCAGCGCTTCGGCCACGCGCATCGGCGGATACACCATCACCACGTGCGATTGCCCCAACGAGGCGCTGACGAGCTCGCGCAAACTCTGGTCGAAGAGCGCGTCGCCGGTGGAATTTTCGAAATCGCCTACCAGCACCACGGTGCTTTTCGCGCTTTGCCGCGCGTGCCACCAGCGATAGCCGAACCAGCCGCCGGCCGCGAGCATCACGAGCACCGCGGCAATGCTCATCACCCACGGCAGCGGTCCGCGAACCGCGTCGATAGAAGCCTGCGTGATGATCGTCGACACGCTCGAACGCGGACGCTCCGGCGGCGCGATCGCTTGCAGCGCGCTTTCCAACTCGCGCGCCGATTGATAGCGGTCCTTGGGATCTTTCTCGAGACAGCGCCCCAGAATCGGCTGAAATTCCGCGGGCAATTCCACGGTCGGCGGATCGCTGCGCACGATCAACGCCATGGTTTCCACTTTCGTCTCGGCGTTGAAAGCGCGCCGGCCCGAAAGCATTTCGTAGAGCACCACGCCGAAACTGAAAACGTCGGACCGCGCGTCGGCAGCTTGTCCTTTTACCTGCTCGGGAGCCATGTAGCCGACCGTTCCCAGCACCGATCCTTCTTCGGTGCCGCCCGTGGTGAATCCGCTGACCGCTTGAAGGCGCGTGTCGAGCTTGGCGAGACCGAAGTCGAGAATCTTTACCGAACCTTGATCGGTAATGAAAATGTTTTCCGGCTTCAGGTCGCGGTGAGTGATTCCTTTGTCGTGCGCCGCGGCTAAACCGCGTGCCACTTGCCGGGCCCAGTCGGCGGCGGTCGGCGCGGCAATCGTGCTCCCCCGATCGCACATGTCGAGCGCCTCGCGCAGCGTGCCGCCTTCCAGCAACTCCGTGACGATATATGGCAGTCCTTCGTGGAAGCCGATGTCGTAAATAGAAACAATGTTCGCATGATTCAGCATCCCGACCATGCGGGCTTCGCGTTCGAAGCGCTTGATGCGTTCGGGATCGCTGGGCGACGCGCCGGAGAGAAACTTGATGGCCACTTCGCGGCCCAATCGCGAGTCGCGAGCGCGGTAGACCTCGCCCATGCCGCCTTTTCCCAGCAGGGCCAAGATTTCGTAAGGTCCGATGCGAGTCTGCGGCGAGAGCTCCACTTCGAGAAATTATACAGTCAGAACCGTCCGCGGTAGCAGACGGGTAAGCCTGGTGGCCCCTCCGCTGCCGCGATGGTTCTGACGGCAGCGGCGTGCACCCGCACAAAAAAGGCGACCATGCATCCGGCACCGGGGACTAGAATAGGTACCTTATGCGATCGCTTACACTCGTTTTCGCTCTCGTTGGCCTTCTTTTCGCATGCGCGCTGAGCGCGCAGCCCGCGTATCAATCGTCGCAACCAATGGACGAGGAATTCGCCAAGCTCGTGAAGGAGTGGACCACCAAGCCGGAATTCATTTCGCCGCTGGTGGATCACTTGCCGAAATCGTCGACGGTGCCGTCGCCGAAAGACGTGATCGGCCACTATGTCGGCGAGCCGAAGAAGCTCGACTACTACGAGGATCTCTTGAAGTATTACCGCGCGCTGGCTGCGAAGTCGTCGCGCGTGAAGATTCTCGACATCGGGCAAAGCGACGAGCATCGTCCGCAGATCGTGGTGTTCGTCTCATCGGACGACAACATCAAGAATCTGGAAACCTATCGCGGATATCTGGCGCAACTCGCCGATCCGCGCAAACTCAGCGAGACCGAAGCGAGGGAAATAATTGGAAAGGCCAAGCCGATTTATCACCTGATGTCGGGGTTGCACTCGGGCGAAACGGGACCTTCGGAAATGCTGATGGAACTGGCCTATCGCTTGGTCACCGAGGATTCGCCGCTCATCCAGAGCATTCGCGATCGCGTGATTGTGTCGATCACGCCGGCGGCCGATCCCGACGGCCGCGATCGCTACGTCGATTGGTATTACCGCTATAAGATCGACGAAAAAACCGAACAGGACAGCATGGGCGGTCCGCCGTACTGGGGAAAATACATTTTTCACGACGACAACCGCGACATCAACTACTCGCAGATTCCCATGCAGAATCTGCTGAAGTGGTATTTGCAATGGCATCCGCCGATCATGCACGACCTGCATGAGTCGGTGCCGTTCATGTACGTTTTCAGCGGACAAGCGCCACAGAACACCGCGCTCGATCCGATCCTGTACGGCGAACTGCCGTGGTTCGCAAATTTCGACATGGCGCAAATGATCAAGTACGGCATGCCGGGCGTGTGGACCCACGCGTTCGTCGACATGTGGTCGCCGGGATATTTGGGTTTCATGTCCTCGAATCACAACGGCATGATGCGCATGTACGAAACGTTCGGCAACGGCGGGGCGAACACGATGCATCGACGCGTTGACGGCGGACCCGAGGGCGGCCGCGGCGGCGCGGGCGGCGGCGATGCCGGCGGCGGCGCTGGTCGCGGCGGGCAGACGACACGCGAATGGTACCGGCCCGTCCCGCCGTATCGCGAAGTCGATTGGTCGATGCGCAACAACACCAACTACATGCAGACGGGCGTGCTGAGCGGACTGGAGCTCACATCGCAATTTCCGGAAGTGGTGCTCGACAATTTTTATCGCAAGTCGCGCAATTCGATTGAGGCGGGGAAAACGGAAACGCCGCACGGCTACGTTTTCCCGATTGGCCAAGACCAGCAGGATTTGACGCGCGTGGCGTGGGTCGTGAACATTCTGCGTTTCCAGGGAATCGAAGTGGGCCGCGCGAAGAATGAAGTGAAACTGAAGGAAGGTACATATCCGGCGGGATCGCTCATCATCAAACGCGATCAGCCGTACGGGCGCTTGGCGCGAATCCTGCTCGAGAAACAGAATTATCCCGACCCGCAATTGCGCACCTACGACGATTCCGCGTGGACCATGGGCTTGATGGCGCACGTGAAAGTTGTCGAGGTCGCCGATCCCGAAGTGCTGAACGTGCCCGTGGACGCGGTGGAAAAATACGAACCGCGCGGCACAGTGGAAAGCGGATCGGCGGGTGCGGCGGTGCTCGACAACGGGTCTCCTTCCATGATTACCCTGCGCTACCGCATGAAGGACACGCCGATGAAGATCGCCGAGGCGGCGTTTGAATCGGGCGGGAAGAAAATTCCCGCGGGATCGTTCATCGTCCGCGCGTCCGCGGCCGCGAAACTGAAATCGGTCGCCGAGCCGCTGGGGCTTTCTGCGGTATCGTTAGCCTCCGCGCCGGACGTAAAGATGCACGACGCCGATTTGCCGAAACTCGCCGTGTTCAGTTCGTGGGGAAATACGCAAGAGGTCGGATGGGTGCGTCACGCGTTCGATCAATTCGAAGTGCCGTTCGATTTGATCTTCAAGGAGCAGATCAAGCAAGGCAATCTGCGCGCGAAGTACGACGTGATCGTAATTCCACATCAGCGCGGCGGCAAGGGTTTGGTGTTCGACATCGAGCCGCGCAAAGATGCGCAAGGAAATCCGAAGCCGCTCGCCTACACCAAGACCGACAAATTCAAATTCCTCGGCGATTACGGATCGTCGGAAGACATCACCGGCGGAATGGGCTTGGAAGGCGTGATGGAATTCCAGAAATTCGTGGCGCAAGGCGGATTGCTCGTCACGCTCGGGCAAGCCAGCACGTTCCCAGCGGACTTCGGAATCACGCATCGTGTAACGGCGTCGACGACGTCGGCGCAATTCTACGCGCCGGGTCCGGTGATCCAAGCGGACATCGTGCGCGCCACGCACCCGGTGTTCTACGGCTACACCGAGCACACCACGAACGTGCGTTGGGCCAGCGGTCCGCTGTTAAACGTGCCGCAGCAAGACGGCGGCCAAGTGTTGATGCGCTTCCCCGGCGGCGACGCCGCGGTGCTGAGCGGATTGATGCGCGGCGCCAACGAAATCCGCGGACGCGCCGCGATTCTCGACGTGCCGGAAGGCAAGGGCCACGTGCTGTTGTTCGCCACGAACCCGTGCTATCGCTGGCAGAACTACGGCGAGTTCCGCATGTTGTTCAACGCCGTGCTGAACTTCAACGATCTGCCGGCGACGCCGCCCGCCCCCGCGGGTCGCGGCGGCGCGGTGGAATCGGACGACGACGCGCACAACTGAGGTAATCTGAAGACATGCAGGTCACCTTGCCTCTCGACCAGCTAACGGATCAGGAAAAGCTCGCGCTCATGGAGCAGCTATGGGAGGACTTGGCTCGAACGCCGGAGGCCATCGAGTCTCCCGCGTGGCACAAAGAGGTGCTCGACGAGCGCAGCGCCAACCAATCTCGTTATTTGGATTGGGAAGACGCCAAGAATCGAATCCGGCAAAAGCGGCAGTGAGAATTGAGTTGCACGCTTGCGTAAGACTCAAATCACAAACTTCTCCACCCACCGCCCCACGGCGGCGAGCCCCGACTGCACCAGCCCGCCGGGGCTAGACCCGCGCCGGCCATCGTCGTCATGAAATGCGGCGAAGACCCGGTCGGCGTCCAGCGTGGCCATCGCCAGGTTGGCCGGCAACATCGGATCTACCGGCTTTGACGCGGCCTGCTGAAGCTCAGCAATCAACCGCTGGGGCTGCTGCATGTCCAACATCGCCACGGGGGAATGGCAGAAGGAGCAGATGGAATTACGCTCCAAATCGATCGGCGCTCCGCAATTGGAGCAGTCGATGACCCGGACGTTTTGGCGCAATTCATTGATCTGATCCGGCGAAAGAGGATGAATGAAACTCTTTTCCTTGAGGAAATCGAAAAAGGAGATGAACTTGCCGCCCTCGGCATCGCACCGCCAGTACGTGAAGCGCATGCTCCGCGCCATGTCATGCGCCAACGACAACGCCCTCCGCATCGCGGACAAGATAGCGCTTCGTTCCAAACCGGCCGCCGCGTCTGCGAGTTGTCGCCGATCAGCTTCATCAATTTCAGCGTGGCCGACGGCGCCAAGTGCAGACTCTCGAACTGATCGAACCAGAACGCTTGGCAGGCGGTGCAACAATCGATGGACACTTGCGATCCCATCACGCCGTCCAGCGTCAGCGCATTCATCTCCGTTCTGCAGTTCGGGCAGGTCACCTGGATTCCTCGGAATGAGAATAGCAGATCGCCGTTATACTCGCTTCATGCGCCGCCGCGAATTCCTGGAAATCTCCGTCAGCGCCGTTGGCGGCGCGCTGATTTATTCGCTTGATCGGCGGCCCACACTCCTCGGCGCGCAAACATTGCGCGTGCCGTTGCGATTCTTCACTGCGAGCGAAGCGAAGATCGTTGCGGCCGCGGCAGCGCGCATTTTTCCCTCCGACGATGCCGGTCCCGGCGCGAACGAAGCCGGCGTGGTCATCTATATCGATCGCCAACTCGCCGGACCTTACGGGCGCGATCGCTGGCGGTACACGCAAGAACCGTTCGAAGCGGGACTTCCTGAACTCGGTTACCAAGGGCGAGAAACGCCGCGGCAGATCTATCGCGCGGGACTGGCGAAACTCGCGGGATTCGACGCGCTCGACGCCGCGGCGCAAGACGCGGCGCTGCGCGCCATCGAGTTGACGCCGTTTTTCGCTCTGCTGCGCACGCACACCATCGAAGGAATGTTCTGCGATCCCATGCATGGCGGCAACGCCGGGATGGTCGGCTGGCAGCTCATCGGATTTCCCGGGCCGTCGATGAGCTTCGACGATGAGGTCGAAAAATACTACGGGCGCGCGTTCCGTCCCAAGCCGCAAAGTTTGGAGCAAATCTCGGGAGAGCGCGTGAAGCCAAGCGAAGAATCATGAAGACGCTGCGCCACACCGACGCCGTGATCGTGGGAGGCGGATGGACCGGCCTCCTGATGGCCAAGGAACTCACCGCGCGCACGCCGTTGTCGGTTGTGGTGCTCGAACGCGGGGCTTCTAGACGCAAAGGCGAATATTCGGCGTCGATGGACGAGCTTGATTACTACATTCGTCTGCGAATGATGCAGGACCCCTCGCAGGAAACCGTGACGCTGCGCCACTCGCGCGACGATCGCGCGCTGCCGTTGCGACAACACGGTGCGTTCTTGCCCGGCACCGGTACCGGCGGCGCGGGCGAACATTGGAGCGGCATCGCGTATCGCTATCTTCCTGACGTATTCGAGTTGCTCACGCGAACGCGCGAGAAGTACGGCGTGAAACGTATGCCCGAAGATCATTCCATCGAAGACTGGGGCGTGACGTACAACGAGCTCGAGCCTTACTACGTGCGCGCCGAGCGTCTGATGGGAATTTCCGGACGCGCCGGCAATTTGAATGGTCGCGCGATCGCGGGCGGAAATCCGTTCGAGGGTCCGCGCTCGGTGGATTTTCCGAATCCGCCGACCAAGATTCCCTATCTCGCGGCGATGTTTCGCGACGCCGCATCGTCGCTTGGCTATCATCCTTACGCGCTGCCCGCCGCAACGATTTCGCAGGCGTACACGAATCCCGACGGCATCGCGCGCCCGGCGTGTACCTATTGCGGGTATTGCGAACGCTTCGGCTGCATGATCGGCGCGAAGGCGCAGCCGTCGAATACGCTGCTGCCGCTGATCGCGCGTCAAAAAAGCGTCTCGCTGAAAAACGACTGCTGGGTGCAAAAGATTGTCCACAAAGACGGCCGCGCTCGCGGCGTTGTCTATCGCGACTCGAAGGGCGCGGAATTCTTTCAGCCGGCCGACATGGTTTTTCTCGCGTCTTGGACGTTAAACAACACGCGTCTCTTGCTGCTTTCGCAAATCGGCGAGGCCTACGATCCCGCGACGGGACGCGGCAGCGTGGGCCGCAATCTCACGCATCAGGTAGCGGCGCCGGCGGTGACCGGATTTTTCGAGAAGCCGCTGAACCGTTTTATGGGCGCGGGATCGGCGGGCGTGGCCATCGCCGATTTCGACGGCGACGTTTTCGATCACACGGGCCTTCCGTTCCTGCGCGGCGGTACGCTCTATTCGGTCTGCTACGGATTCAAACCGATGACCAACTTCGGCGTCACGCCGCCGAGCGTGAAAGCGCGCTGGGGCCCGGAATGGAAACGCGCGGCGCTCGATTGGTACGATCGCACCGGGCGCATCCAACTTTACGGCGAGCACTTGGCGTATCGCGGCAACTTCATGGACCTCGATCCTGTTTACAAAGACGCGTTCGGCCAGCCGCTGCTGCGACTGACGCTCGATTGGCGCGACAACGAGCGGCGCATGGCGGAGTTTCTCACCGCCAAGGCCGTGGAAATCGCGCGCGCTATGGGAGCGCGCCAGACGATTCCGTTCGCGGGACTCAAACACTACGACGGCACACGCTATCAAGGAACGCATCTGCAAGGCGGCGCAATCATGGGCGCGTCGCCCGAGCGATCGGCCGTAAACACGCATATGCAAAGCTGGCGCATGCCGAACCTTTTTGTACTCGGGGCTTCCGCGTTCCCGCAGAATCCATCGGGAAATCCCACGCTGACGGCAGTGGCGCTGACCTATCGCGCAGCCGACGCGATTGTGGAGCGATACGTGAAGCGGCCTCAATTGTTGTAAACCGGGATTGCTATGACGCGAACTTAGCCCACGGCGCTTCGCCCGACTGCCACAAGCTCTCGAGACGCCGCACGTCGCGCAACGTGTCCATGCACTGCCAGAAATCTTCGTGGCGATAAGCGAACAACTTGCCCGCCTCGGTGATGCGCTCCATCGGGTCGCGTTCGAAAATCGAGTTGTCGCCGGGAATGTAGTCGAGCACGCCAGGCTCGAGCACAAAGAAACCGCCGTTGATCCAACCTTCGCCGATCTGCGGTTTTTCGACGAACTCGCGGACGCGTTCGTTTTGCAAATTCAACCCGCCGAAGCGCGCCGGAAAGCGCACCGCCGTTACGGTGGCGAGTCCGCCGTTTTTGCGATGAAAATCGAGCAACGCGCGAATGTTGACGTTGGCCACGCCGTCTCCGTAGGTCATCATGAACGTTTCGTTGCCGAGAAACGGCGCGGCGCGGCGAATGCGACCCCCGGTTTCGGTGGCGTTGCCGGTGTCGACGAGATGCACTTTCCAGTCTTCCGTTGAATTCGAATGCACTTCCACTTCGCCGGTAGCTAGGTTCGTGGTGATGCTGCAGTTGTTATGGTAGTAGTCGAGAAAATATCGCTTGATCATCTCGCCTTTGTAACCGAGCGCGACCACAAACTCCTTATGGCCGAAGGCGGCGAAGATTTTCATGATGTGCCAGATGATGGGACGGCCGCCGATTTCCACCATGGGCTTCGGCTTGAGCACGGTCTCTTCTTGTAGTCTCGTGCCTAAACCGCCGGCGAGAATCAGAACTTTCATACGTGGGCCCCTATCGTTGAGTCTCGGCGACAAGTTTGTCGAGATCGTCGGCGACGGAAATGAATTTCCCAGACAGCGAATCATACTTGCCGGATGCCAGTTTCACACAAAGGTCGGCGGCGAGTTCCGGCCCCACCGCGTTCTTGGCAAACATCGGCCCGAACCACGGCATCCATTTTGCGGCTTCCGGGGACTTCAAGAATGCCTCGGACATTGCGGTGTGTACGGGGCCCGGCGACACGGCGAAGAAACTCACGCCGTGATCTTTGGTTTCGGTGGCGAGCAATTCGATCATTTTGTTTAGCGCGGCCTTGCTGATGATGTAGCTCGAGAAGTAAGGCGTGTTGAGATTCGCCGCGCCGCTCGACATATTGATGATGCGCCCGCGTCTCCGCGCGATCATGCCGGGAAGCACGGCGTGCGTACACAACATCGGCCCACGAACGTTCACCTCTTGCGTGCGCCACCAAACCACGGGATCGCTCTGTTCAACCGGACCCACAGGGCCGCCGTCGCCGGCGTTATTTACGAGAACATCGAGTGGTCCAATTGCATTGAAAGCTTGAGAAATTGCGGCTGCGTCGAGAACGTCGAGCGTCACGGCTCGCGCGCGGCTGCCAATCAACGCGACTGTTTCCGCCAATTCGCTCGCGGATCGCGCGAGCACAACGACGTCGGCACCGGCGGCGGCGAAAGTTTGCGCGATCACGCGTCCGATACCGCGTCCTCCTCCGGTAACTGCAACGGTCTGTCCCATGCTATTTCCAATCCGCCACGAAAATATTGAACTCGTAGCGCTCCTTGGCGTTGCGATTTGAGACAAAAACCAGCTTCTTGCCGTCGGCGGAAAACATCGGGAACGAATTGAAATCGCCGGCGGAAGTGAGCTGCTCAAGACCGGTGCCGTCAGGATTGATCAGGAACAAGTCGAAGTAGCGCGTGTCGCATTTGTTCTTGTTCGAGGAGAAAATGATCTTCTTTCCGTCGGCGGTGAATGCGGGCGCGAAGCTGGCGCATCCGTAATTGGTAATCTGCCGGGCGTTTTTTCCATCGGAGTCGGCGACCCACAACTCCATCTTCATCGGCGCGACGAGTTCCTGCGCGAGCTTTTCCTTATAGTCCTTTTGATCTTCGGGCGTGGTGGGATAGTGCGCGCGCCACACGATTTTCTTTCCGTCGGGCGAGAGTGTCCCGCCCCCATCGTAGCCCAACTTGTTAGTGATCTGCTTCAGATGGCCGCCGTCTATGTCGGCGGTCCAAAGATCGAGATCGCCGCCGCGCAGCGACGTGAAAACCACTTTCTTCGTTTTCCAGTTGATTGTTGCCTCGGCGTCGTAGCCCGTCGCGGGGAGAAACTTGTTCGTAATTTTCCCGGCGAGATCGGAAACATAGATGTCGTACGTGGAATAAACCGGCCACAAGTAACCTTTGCTGCGATCGGGCTCCGGCGGGCAGTCCGCGCCGCCTTCGTGCGTCGAACCGTACAAAACATGCTGACCGTCGGGGAGGAAAAACGCGCAAGTTGTCCGTCCTTTGCCGCTCGAAAGCATGTGCTGATCGGAGCCGTCCGAGTTCATCACGTAAATCTGATCGCACTTCCCGCCATCGCGCGTGGCTTGGAACACGATCTTCGATCCGTCTGGTGAAAAATACGCCTCAGCGTTCGCGCCGCCGAAGGTGAGTTGTTTTACGGCGGAAAAATGCGTTTCGCTTTGCGCGGAAGCGAGCGTGGCCATTGCAGCGAGCAAAAGAACAAGGCGCAGTCTCATAAGGGATGATTGTATTACTTCTTCGCGACCATCGCGCGCATCGCGCCTGTGGTGATTCCGCCATCCACCAGTAACGTTTGACCCGTCACGTAGGCGCTGGCGTCCGACGCGAGGAAAACGATCGCGCCTTCGAGATCGGGCATTTGGCCGGGTCGTTTTAGCGGAATGCGTTCCTTCAGATATTCCACCCACTCGGCGTCTTCGTACATCACTTTGTTCTGCTCGGTGCGAAACCATCCTGGGGCGAGACAATTCACCGTGATTCCATGAGGTCCCCAATCGTCGGCGAGACTCATGGTGAGTTGCTTCACGCCGCCGCGGCTCGCGCAATATGGACCCAGCCCTGCGTAACCGAAGACGCTGGTCACGGAACCGATGTTGATGATGCGGCCGTATCCACGCGGGATCATGCGGCGCGCCGCTTCTTGCGCCATGAAAAACGTGCCGCGCAAATTCGTTTCCAGCACCAGGTTGTAGTCGTCCCACGTGATATCGACCGCCGGCTTGCGCACGTTGCATCCCGCGTTGTTCACGAGAATGTCGAAGTGCCCCGCGGCTTCGGAGCACGCGCGGATACTGGCGTGATCGCGCACATCGAGAACAACGGGCGTGATGCGCCGGCCCATCGCGCGGATCTCGGCGCAGAATGCATCGAGCGACGCGAGCGTTCGGCTCGTGACGACGAGGTCCGCGCCGGCCTGCGCCAAGGCGCGCGAAAAAGTTTGTCCCAGGCCGCGACTCGCGCCCGTGACGAGCGCGGTCTTGCCGGTGAGGTCGAAAGAGGCCATACGGTTTACGCTACACTAGTTGAGCCCGCCCGCCATGGAGATCCTCAGCTTTTTGCGCGCGCTGTTCATCATCGATCCGCTGATTTATCTCTATACATTTGCGTGCGGCGCTGTATCGTTCGCCGGATCGTTCTTCGATTCCACGGGGCGATTTCAACACGGATGCGCGCGCGTCTGGTCAAAACTGATTCTGGGAACGAGCGGTATTCGCGTGACGGCGCTGGGCCTGGAGAACGTCGACACGTCGAAGCCGCACGTTTTCTGCTCGAATCACTTGAGCCTGATGGACACGCCTGTGGTGCTGATTCACGTTCCCGTGCAATTCCGCATCATGGCGAAAAAAGGATTGTTCGGGTTGCCTTTTCTCGGCTGGTGGCTGAAGCGATCGGGACACATGCCCGTCGATCGCTCCAGTCCCAAGGCAGCGATGCACAGCTTACAGATCGCCGCGGCGCGCGTGCGCGAGGGAGCGTCGGTGGTATTCTTTCCAGAGGGGACGCGCAGCCGCTCGGGCGTCACCGGGGAATTCAAACGCGGCGCGGCGCTGTTGGCGATTCAAGCGGGCGTGCCGCTGCTGCCGGTGGCGATCAAAGGCACGCGCGAATGTCTGCAACCTGACTCACTGCACGTGCGCCCGGGACGCGTTACGGTGCGATTCGGACGGCCGATCCCAACTTCCGGCCTCACGCATCGCGACGCCGGCCGCCTCATTGAAGAGACTCGCAACGCCGTACTTGAGATGATGAAATGAAACGACCGCTCATCGGCATCACTTGTCGACTGGAACCAAAGCCGCAGTACAACACCGCGTGGCATTATCTCCAGCGCGAGTACTCCGAGGCCGTGTGGAATGCAGGTGGATTGCCGGTGCTCGTGCCGTTGATCGCGGAGGAAGCGTACACGCGCGAGTTGATGACGCACCTTGACGGTGTCTTGCTCTCGGGCAGTTCGAGCGATGTCGATCCCGCGCGATACGGCGAATCCAAGCAAGTGGAATGCGGACCCACGCACGCGGAACGCGACGCCGTCGATTTGTCGATGATTCACTTGGCGCTCGAAACGCACAAGCCACTGCTGGGAATTTGTTTCGGCGTGCAGGCGATGAACGTGGCGCTTGGAGGCACATTGATCCAGCACCTCACGGTCCCGTTAAAACATGACGATCGCGAGATTCGCCACAACGTCGATGTCGAAGCGGGATCGGTGCTCGAAAAGCTGGGCGGCGGAAGAAAATTCCTCGTGAACACCAGCCATCATCAAGCGCTTGATCGCGTGCCCGCTGGATTGCGCGTCACGGCGCGATCGTCCACCGACGGCGTGATCGAAGCGGTCGAGACCACCGACGCCGGACGGTTTCTCGTCGGCGTGCAGTGGCATCCGGAGCGCATCTATAAGGAAGAGCATTTGTCGCGGGCATTATTCGAAGAACTTGTCAGACAGGCTAGGCGTTCATAGGTCCAACATGATTCCCAACATCTCTCTCGAAGGCAAAGTGGCAGTCGTCACCGGCGGATCGCGCGGCATCGGCGCGGCCATCGTGAAACTTTTCTGGAAGGCCGGCGCCAGCGTCGTCTTCAGCTATCGCAAGGATCGCGCGTCGGCGGCGCGCGTGGTCGCGGAGTGCGACGCCGAGCACGTTTGCTCCGTGAAGGCCGACGTGTCGCGCATGAAAGACGCCGAGGCGCTCATCGGCGGCGCGATCGAGCGATTCGGGCGTCTCGATATTCTCGTGGCTAACGCGGGAATCTGGAACGCCGCCGACGCGCCCATCGATCGCATGACGGAACGGCAGTGGGATCAAATGATCGACACCAACTTGAAGGGCGTGTACACCGTCACGCATCAAGCCGTGAAGCAGATGAAGAAACAGAAATCGGGACGCGTGATTTGTATTTCCTCGACGGCGGGCCAGCGCGGCGAAGCGTTTCATTCTCACTACGCGGCGTCGAAGGGCGGAATCATCAGCTTCGTCAAAGGACTTTCCACCGAACTCGCGAGCGATGGAATTTTGGTGAACTGTGTCGCGCCGGGATGGGTGGATACGGACATGGCGCGGCCGGCGCTTGAAGATCCCGACGTGGGCGCGAAGATTTCCGCGGTGATTCCGCTCGGTCGCGTGGGCACGGCGGACGAAATCGCGGGGCCGGTGCTGTTTCTCGCAGGCGAGCACTCCACGTTCATCACCGGCGAAATTCTCAACGTGAACGGCGGCGCCGTACTCGTTGGATAGAGCCAGTCGGATAACGCAAATGGTCAACTGGGCCGTTGTCGGCGTCGGCGACATCACAACGAAACGCGTGCTTCCCGCCATCGCGGAGGAACCGCGCAGCCGCGTGCAAGCGATTGTCACGCGGAACCCCGAGCAAACGCGCGCCGTGTGCGAATACTTCGGCGCGAAGCATGTATGCACGACGCTTGAAGAAGCGCTGGCCGATCAAGAAGTGAACGCCGTGTACGTGGCGTCGCCGGTTTTCCTGCATTTTCCGCAGACCATGGCGGCGCTCGCCGCGAACAAACACGTCCTGTGCGAAAAGCCCACGGCGCTCAATCTCGATGAAGCGAAAACGATGCTCTTGACCGCGCAAGCGAGCGGCGTACATTACGGCGTGGCGTTTTATCGACGCTTGTTTCCGGTTCTCTCTCGCGCCCGCGAGTTGCTGCGTCAAGGCGTGATCGGCCAGCCGACGCTCGTCTGGGTCACGTGTCATGGCTGGTTCAACGACGAAGTCGTGAGCCATCGCGCGTGGCTTTTCGATCCCGTAAAATCGGGCGGCGGGCCGCTGATGGATGTGGGCAGCCATCGCATCGACGTGCTGAATTATCTTTTTGGCACGCCGCGCTTGGTGTCCGCGGCCATGTCGCGGCAAACGCATCAGACGCCGGGCTTCAAAGTGGAAGACAACGCCACTTTGACTATTGAATATAACGGTGAGTTCGGGCCGCTACGCGCGATTGTCGACGTGCGATGGAATTCGCAGGTAGCCGGCGACGATTTCAAGGTTTTTGGAACGCACGGCGACATGGATCTCACGCCGCTGAACAGCGGTCTGATCCAATGGCCCGGCGGCAAGGAATCGCATCCGGCGGATGTGAATTTTCACGCGCCGCTACTGAAGCACTTCGCCGACGTTCTCGAAGACGGCGCGCCGCTCATCTGTTCCGGGGAAGCGGCGCTGGCCACTGATCGCATTTTGAACGAAGCATATCGCAGAGACTAAGAATTTCAAAACAGAGCACACAGAGAACTCAGAGAGCACAGAGAAATGCAAAAACCTTGGGCTTTGTTTTTCTCTGTGTGCTCCGTGTCCTCTGTGTGCTCGGTGTTAGATTGCCAGCACTCGGGCGACTTCCTCGACAACCAACTGCACATCTTGCTCTGTGGTTTGCCAGCTTGACGCGCTCACGCGCATCACACGCCTTCCTCGCCACGTGCTGGGACCAAAGAACGCCGTACCGCTGCGCAGGATCGCGGCGATCACTTGTTCGGTCCGCGCCGCGTGATCCGCTTCCGTCGCGCCGGCACGACCGTCGAGGAATCGCACCAGTCCTTGATTGATGATCGGTTCCCACACGACTTCCGCGCCGGGCAACGCGCCGATGCGCATCACTAATTCATGCGCCGCGCGACAGCAGCGCTCGACCATCTCCCCAACTCCGTGGCGACCCAACTGGCGCAGCGCCGCGTACGTCGCGAAGCCGCGGGCCCGCCGCGACCACTCGGGGTTCCAGTCCATTTCGTCGCGCGCGCCGGAGTCGTAAGTAAGGTACGAGGCTTGGTGTGACATTGACGCCCGCTGCGCCGCGCTTTCCGCCACGAACGCGTAGCCGCAGTCGAACGGCACGTTCAGCCACTTGTGACCATCGGTGGCCCACGAGTCACATTGCTCGATTCCCGCGGTCAAGTGGCGATAGTTCGGACTCGTCGCCGCAAACAATCCAATCGCACCATCGACGTGAACCCACGCGCCGTGGTGATGCGCAACGAGGCAAATTTCCGCGAAGCGATCGTAGACGCCCGTGTTGATGTCGCCCGCTTGCACGAGCACCACGGTCGGGATCGCGGGATCAGCGGACAAAGTTGATTCGAGCGCGCTCACCAGCAGACGGCCGTCGGGATCGCATGATAGCCCCACAACGTGATCCGTTCCGATGCCGAGCAAACGCGCCGCGCGGTCCACCGTACCGTGACGCTCGCCGGCGACGATGCGCATGGCGGGCGCGCCAAACAATCCTTTCGCGTTGGCGTCCCATCCGCGACGCATCAACAAGCCGTGACGCGCCGCCGCCAGACACGTCACGTGGGCCATCTGGCATCCGGTCACAAGCGCAAATCCGCAATGCGCCGGCAATCCGAAAATCTCCTTCAACCACTGGCCCGCGATTTCCTCCACCACCGCCGCGGCCGGCGACGTCGTATGCATCGCAGCGTTTTGGTCCCATGCGGAGGTCAGCCAGTCGGCCGCCATGGCCGCCGGAAGCGTTCCGCCGATCACCCAGGCGAAGAATCGTCCGCCGGAAGTCGCGTTCAATCCTCCGGACGCGTCGCGCACCAATTCCTCGATCACCTGCGCGGGATCCATGCCGCCATCGGCCAACGGTTTTCCCAGGCGCGCACGCAATTCGGCCAGCGTCGCCGTCGCCGCCACGGGTCGCGTGTCTAAACTGGCGATGTATTCCATCGCGTGACGCGCCGCCGCGTTCAAACTGCCTTCATATTGTTGCGGAAGATTCTTCATAAGGTTATCCATTCTACAGTCATGGAACTGTCGACGGAATTAACACTCGCCGTTTGGTTCCTTTCGTTACACAGCGGTTCCCCGATGGTCCCACAGACTTTAGAGAAGCCTAACAATCGAAAAGAGATAAAGACTTGGAACGATCCTTGCTCTACTTCATGGCGAGGTAATACGATGAACGAAAAAACAAGCCTCGCAACGAACATCACAACGCGCCCGGATCGGCGCCGCAGCCAACGCTCACTATTAGTGATGCCGCTGGCCGTTTCCTGGACCACCAGCACCGGCATGCGCGTCCGCGAACATGCGGAAACCGAAGTGGTTAGCGCCACCGGCGCGATGCTGCGCATGAAAACGCGCGTGCCATCGAACGCCACGGTGGTGATCAAGCGTCCGGCGGCAAATCAATCGGCCACCGCGAACGTGGTCACGGTGAGCAATCCGGGACCCGATGGCTGGATCCGCGTGGGAGTAGAGTTCACCACGCCGAACACAAGTTTCTGGGGTATCTCGTTCCCGCCCGCCGAGGTCGCGCCGGCCGAGCCCGTAGGGGCCAAGCCGACACTGGCGGGATTGATGTCCACCCGCGAAACGACGACGCGTCCATCGATGCCGCTGAGCGGCCTATTCTCAGGATCGCTTTCCAGCTTCAACGCCGGAGGAAAGCAATGAGCACGATGGCCGTTCCTCCGACCCCGGCCGCTGTACCTATCGCCGGCGAATCCGTGGAACAGATTTTGGGCCCGACGGCCCGCACGATTTTGGAAACAGCGGCGCGCGAGATTTTCGACGTCATGCTGGGCGTTCGGCTCACCCGCATCACGGCCGAGCCGCCGTTGGTAGCAGATGTTACCGTGATGGTGGGATTCTCCGGTAGCCACCGCGGCGTTTTCGCGGTGCACTGCCAAGCGCACACGGCGTGCCGTCTGGCGACGATCGCACTCGGCGCGGAAACCGACGAGTTCGACGAGCGCGTGCTCGACGCCGTCGGCGAAATCGCCAACATGGTGGCGGGTAGTTTCAAGAGCAAGATTCCTGCGTTGGGTGAGAGTTCGTTTCTGTCCGTGCCCTCGGTCATCAGCGG
The DNA here is from genome assembly GCA_021325275.1 of Terriglobia bacterium. Classification (GTDB taxonomy): domain Bacteria; phylum Acidobacteriota; class Terriglobia; order JAJPHL01; family JAJPHL01; genus JAJPHL01. Next base: position 66,416 of record JAJPHL010000055.1, read on the forward strand.
CGCCGATTATCATCTGCACTCCTCGGCCGGCGGCGAGCATTTGGAACTTTCGTTGAATTGTGAAGGATCGCCGCTCTGGCTCACGCTAGACCTGCGCAAGTAGCCCCCTAAGGAGAAACACTATGAAAAAGAATCGCGTACTTATCGTGGACGACTCGGCGGTGATGCGGAAGATCGTGGAACGGTCGCTGCGCATGGCCGGCGTGGAGTTGGACAACGTGTTGGAAGCGAACGACGGCTGGGAAGCGCTGGCGTTGGCTCGCGAAACGCGCGCCGACCTGGTGCTGTGCGACATCAACATGCCCGGCATGGACGGCCTGGAGTTCGTCCGTCAACTGGGATCGCTCGATAACGGCCGCGGTGTTCCGGTCGTGATGATCACCACCGAAGCCGGACAAGGCCGCGTGGGCGAAGCTTTCTCGTGTGGCGCGCGCGGATACATCCGCAAGCCGTTCACGCCCGATCAGATTCGCGAACAAGTGGCGCCGCTTTTGGCGTAAGGAGCAAGACGCAAGAAATGGAAATGTTCAAGGAGATTCCCCTCATGCGTTGGACGATCAGAACCCGGCTTTTCGCGCTCAGCATCCTCGGATTGCTGTTGGCCGTGGCGGTGGGCGCTTCCGGATATTTCGGAGTGAGCCAGGTGCAGAGCGGCATTCAGGAAATCTATCTCACCAGCTCCGCGTTGCGGAATCACTTGGAAGCCGACATGATGCGCCACGCCTTGAAGGGCGACGTGCAAGCCGCGTTGCTCGCCAAGAACGACAAAGACAAGGACCGCGTGCTGGCCGATCTCGCCGAGCACTCCAGCCGTTTCCGCCAGTACCTGCAGAAGAACAACGCGTTGGCGCTCTCCGCCGACGTGAAGGCGCAGTTGCAGGAAACGCAGCCGATTCTCGAAGAGTACATCAAGAGCGCCGAAGTGATCGTCGACATCGCGTTCAGGAATCGCGCCACGGCGCAAGCCCAGCTCGACGCATTCCTGGTAGTCTTCAACGATCTCGATGGCAAGCTCGCGAAATTGAGCGACGACTTGCAAGCCGTTGCCAAGCGCTCCGAAGAACGTGGACAGGCCACCGTGAGAGCGTCGCAGACAACGATCCTGACGATCTGCGCAATGTCTCTGTTGGCGCTGATTCTGGTCGGTGGTTGGATCAGTCGCGGAATCGTCGCGGCGATCCAGCCGTTGATCGAAAGCCTGGAACGCATGGCGCACGGCGATCTTTCGCACCGCATCGATTCTCTTCTGGTGAACGGCAAGGGCCGCGACGAAATCGCGGAAGTGGGCCGTTTGTTCAACGTGTCCGCCGACAAACTGCGCGAGTTGATCGGTCAACTGGCCGACACGGCGCGCCGCGTCGCGGGCGCCAGTGAAGAAATCTCCAGTTCGGCCACGTCGCAAGCGCAGGGCGCAGAGTCGCAGAAAGATGAAACACGCCAGGTCGCCACGGCCATGCAGGAAATGTCCGCGACCGTGACGCAAGTAGCCGAGCACGCCAACAAAGCAGCCGAGGCCGCACGCAAGGCGGCGGGCACCGCGCGTCAAGGCGGAAAGATTGTGGAAGAAACGCTCTCGCGGATGCGTGCGATCGCCGATTCGGTCGGCTCCACCGCGCGTCAAGTGCAGGATTTGGGATCGCGCTCCGATCAGATCGGCGAAATCATCGGCGTGATCGACGAAATCGCGGGACAGACCAATTTGCTCGCGTTGAACGCCGCCATCGAAGCCGCGCGCGCCGGCGAGCAAGGCCGCGGCTTCGCGGTGGTGGCCGACGAAGTTCGCAAGTTGGCCGAACGCACCAGCAAAGCCACGAAAGAGATCGCCCAAATGATCAAGTCCATCCAGGGCGAAACGAAGAACGCCGTGAAAGCGATGCAAGAAGGCACCAACCAAGTGGAACAAGGTCTTGTAACCACGGCGCAAGCCGGCGCGGCGCTCGACGAAATCATCCAGATGGCGCAACAGGTCGGCGAGATGGTGGTGCACATCGCCACGGCGGCGCAGCAGCAATCCGGCGCCACCGAAGAAGTGTCCGGCAACATGGAGCAGATTTCGCGCATCAGCCAAGACACCGCGGCCGGCGCGCAGCAAACCGCGAAAGCCGCCCAGGATCTCTCGGGTCTGGCGCTCGATCTGCAATCGATGGTCGGACAATTCAAGCTCGTGAACGGAAACGGTCACAACGGCAACGGATACAAGAAAAATGGAATCCGCTTTCCGAAGACAACGGTTTTGGCTTTCGACGGTGCGCAAACAGAAGAAGAGGCCGCCGTCGCGGTCAATTAGCAACATCTTGATTTAAATCTGGGGAGACAACACACATGACGAACGTAAGAAACTTAGGACTCACAATGCTTCTGGCGGCGCCACTGGCAATGGCCGCGGCCGGAATTAATCCGGGACTCGGCGCGGAATCGAGCGGACCACTGAAAGTGGCCGGCGAAGTCCAGATGCTGCGGATTGTCGACCAGGTCAAGCCGGTCTATCCGGATTTGGCGAAGCTCTCGCGCACCGAAGGGACGGTGGTGCTTCAGGTGCTCATCAACAAAGACGGCGGCGTGACGAAAGTGGAAATCACTTCCGGCCCCGCTCTGTTGACGCGCGCCGCCAGCGATGCCGTGAAGCAGTGGAAGTACAAGCCGACCATCGTGAACGGTCAGGCGGTGGAAGTGATTACGTCGGTGTCGGTGCAGTTCCACATGCACTAAAAGGATAGGGGACTCGCATGAGCTTCAAGCACGGATTTCGAACCAGCGCGCGCGGGCCGGCCTTCGCCACCGCACCGGAACCATCGCAACAAGCGGGCGTCCGCCAGTTGGTGACGTTCCATCTGGACGGTGAAGAATTCGCGGTGGAGATCCTGAAAGTTCAGGAAATCATCCGCCGCATCGATCCCACGCGCGTGCCGAACGCGCCGGACTTTGTGGACGGCGTGATCAACCTGCGCGGAAAAGTCGTGCCGGTGATCTGCCTGCGCAAGCGCTTCGGATTGCCCGCCCCGGAAAATACGGCCGCCGCGATGGGCCGCATCGTTGTCGTCGAAGTCGGCGGCACGGTGGCGGGACTGGCGGTGGACTCGGTGTCGGAAGTATTGCGCCTTCCCGAAGACACAGTGGAACCGCCGCCGCGCTTGGCGAAAGTGGATCGCGACTACGTGTGCGGCGTCGGCAAACTGCAAGACCGCTTGCTGATCCTGCTGGACGTCGACCGAATCCTGAGCGAAGCCGAAAAAAGCGCGCTATCGGGTAAGGAAGCCGCGCGTGAAACGAGCGCGCCGGTGGTCAATACGCCCGTGAACGCGGCTCAGAACATTGCAATGAGCGTTGCCTAAACAGGAAAACTAAATGGCTACGACATCTTTGGCACTTACACCGAACCAAGAAACGCCGGGAGAATGGACGCCGGAACAGACGATCCGCCGCGCTCTTCCCTCGAACGCTGTCTGGATGCGCTTGCTGGAGGCAGCGACGCGCGAAGTTTTCCTGACCATGCTCGGTGAAGCGGCCGCGCCGGCGGTCTACGGCGACGACGACCAAACACCGACTCCCGACTTTACGGCATTGGTTGGTTTGTCCGGCGGCTTGGACGGCTGCTTGCGCGTGCGCTGCCAGGCGCCGGCCGCGTATCTGATGGGATCGCGCTTGGTCGGCATGCCGCTCGATCCGCAAGACTCGCTGGTCGTCGACGCGCTCGGCGAAATCGCCAACATGCTCGCGGGAAATTTCAAATCGAAAATCCCGGGCCTCGCCGACGCCTGCCGCCTCTCGGTGCCCACCGTTTTCCAAGGCCAAGAATTCACCATGGAGTCGATGGCGCGCGGTGAAGTTCTGGAATCGTGCTTCCTGTTTCACGGCTCGCCGTTCTGGGTGAGTCTCGACCTGTGGCCGGAGGCCGCGTGAGCAATCAAGATTTCAATCTGGCGCAAGATCCCGAGCTGCTGCGCGACTATCTCGCCGAGTGCGACGAGTTGCTGCAGCGCGTCGATCAGGATCTCGTGGCACTGGAAGAAGCCGCCGAAGCGGAAGAGCAAAAAGGCTCGGCCGAGCTGATCAATCGGATTTTCCGCGCCGTTCACACCATCAAAGGCACCAGCGGTTTCATGGGACTCGACCAAATCGTCAGCTTGACGCACGAGGCCGAGGAAGTCCTGAACTCGCTGCGCAAACGCACCAGCGCCTTGCCGCAGGATCGCATGCGCAAGACGATGGACGCGCTGCTCGCCACGCACGATCACCTCCGCAAGATGATCGGGGATGTGCGCGACAACACGCCGCGCGTCTACAACCTCGATTCGCTCATCGCGCGCCTGGCCGAGCTTCGTAAAGAAGTGGAATTGGACAGCGACCGTCCGTTGCTCGGCGAGATCATGGTGGTCGAAAAAGTGATCAGCCGCTCCGAACTGCACGAGTCGCTGGCGGAAGCGGCGTGGGACGGCCGCAAGCTCGGCGAAGTACTAGTGGAAAAGAAGCTGGCGTCGGAATCGCAGGTTCGCGAAGCGTTGGGCAGGCAGTCGGGGCAAGCAGGCGTCCAGGAAACGTCGCGGACGATTCGCGTCGACACGGCAAAGTTGGACGAACTGCTGAATCTGGTCGGCGAATTGGTGCTGGAACGGAATCGCCTCACGCGGCTCAGTTCCGATTTGCGCAACGGCAACGTGCAAGGCGAGGCACTGACCGAAGCGTTGGCCGAATCCACGGGCCGGCTTTCGTCGATCACCGAGGAATTGCAATCGGCCAGCCTGCGCACGCGCATGGTGCCGATCGACGCGGCGTTCCGGCGCTTCCCGCGCTTGGTTCGCGATATCGCGCACGGCTTGAACAAAGACGTGGAGCTGGCGATCCGCGGCGAAGAAACGGAACTCGACAAGAACGTGGTGGAACACCTGGCCGATGCGCTCGTGCATTTGTTGCGCAACGCGCTCGATCACGGCATCGAGCCGCCGGCGGAACGCGAAGCGGCCGGCAAGCCGCGCCACGGCTGCATTCTTCTGGAAGCGCATCAGGAAGGCGATCACATTGTGGTTTCGGTTTCCGACGACGGCCGCGGCATCGATCCCGCGCGCATCGGACGGAAGGCCCTGGAAAAAGGCTTGCTTTCGTCAGAGAGACACGCGGCCATCGAGAACAATCACACCGAATTGCTGAATTTGATTTTCCTCCCGGGATTCTCCACCGCCGAGCAGGTAAGCGACATCTCCGGCCGCGGCGTGGGCATGGACGTGGTCCGCGCGAATCTCGAAAAAATTAACGGCGTGGTGGAACTGGAAAGCGTCCAAGGCGAAGGCACGTTGATCCGTCTGAAGCTGCCCTTGACGCTAGCGATTCTCCCCGTGTTGCTGGTGGGCGTGGCCAACGAAACGTACGCGCTGCCGCTGCGCTCGGTGCAAGAAATTGTTCGCGTGCCGCGCACGCAGACGCATCGCTTGGGCGGCGGCGAAATGTTCCGCCTGCGCGATCGCGTGATTCCGCTGCGTCATTTGCATGATGCGTTTCGCGCCGAAAGCGTGGCAACGCGCCAAGAAAGCCGCGATCTTACGGTGGTAATCATCGGCGCCGCGGAAAAACGCGCCGGTGTAGTGGTGGATCGACTGCTGGGACAAGAAGAAACCGTCGTGAAGCCGCTCGGCGAATATCTCGGGCACGTACCCGGAGTCGGCGGCGCGACAATCTCGGGCGACGGCATAGTGCGCTTGATTCTCGATCCCGCGACGCTGGTGGAAGAAGAGGAAGCTGCCTGATGACATCTTTGCCCCCTCCATTTCTCGATCCGGCCAAGGACGCATCGCCTTTCGATACGGCCAGGGAGGCCTCGGCGGTTCTCGCCGATCCATATTTGTTTCGGATTCGCGATCTGGTTTATCGCGCTTCCGGGATTTTTCAGCCCGACAACAAGTTCTACATTCTGGAAAACCGCTGCGCCAAGCGCCTGGAGGCGCTCGGCATCACGTCGCTGTTCGAATACTTCCGCTTGCTCACAACCAGTTCGCGGCGCGAGTCGGAAATCCGTCTCCTGCTGAATGAAATCACGGTGGGCGAAACAAGTTTCTTCCGCAATCAGCCGCAACTCGACGCGTTTCGCAAAACAGTAATCCCGCAATTGGTCGAAGCGAAGGGGCGATTGGGCAATCGCCGCTTGACGATTTGGAGCGCGGGCTGCGCCACGGGCGAAGAACCATACTCGCTGGCGATGATGTTGGCCGAAGAGAGCCAAACCACGCTGCGGGGATGGTCGTGGAACATTTTCGCCGTCGACTTGAACGATCAGCGCCTGGAACAAGCGCGCGAAGGCGTGTACGGCGAGTACGCGCTGCGCAGCGTGACGCCGTATTACATGCAGAAATATTTCCGGCCGCGCAACGGACAGCATCAGGTGTGCGATGAAATCCGTTCGATGGTGACGTTCGAGCGCCTGAACATTCTCGACGACAGCCGGATGGTCTTCCTGAAGGGCCAGGACGCCATCTTTTGCTGCAATGTGCTGATCTATTTCGGCGGCGAGCCGAAGCGCCGCGTGATCCAGCACTTTCACAACAACGTGAATTTGGGCGGATACCTTTTCCTCGGTCATTCGGAATCGCTGTTCGGCATCAACAACGATTTCCGCTTGCTCCATTTTCCGGGCTGCGTGGCGTATCGCAAGATCTCGCGCAAGCCTTCTCCGACGAGTGTGATATGAGCGCGTTAGCAATTCCCGCGGGTCCCGTTCGAGTGCTGGTGGTGGACGACAGCGTTTTCATGCGCACGGCATTGACGCGCATGATCGAGTCCGATCCGGCGCTCAAGGTTGTCGGCACGGCAACGCATGGACTCGAAGCGCTGGAACGCGCCGAGCAACTCGATCCCGACGTGGTGACGCTCGACATCGAGATGCCGCGCCTCGACGGATTGCGCACGCTCACCCAAATGATGCAGCACAGCCCGCGGCCGGTGATCATGGTCAGCGCGGTGAGCCAACAAGGGGCCGAAGCGGCGCTGGAAGCGCTCGATCAAGGCGCATTCGATTGCATCGGCAAGCCGGCGACGCCGAATCAAATGGAAATCATACGGATTCGTGAAGACCTGATCGCGAAAGTGAAAGCCGCGGCCGCCGCGAAGTGGCTGCGTTGGCGGAAGCCCGCGACCGCGCCTGTGGCGCCGGTGGAAAGCGCACAACGTGGCGCGCCGCCGCAAGCAATCGCCATCGGCTCGTCGACCGGCGGACCCAAAGCGCTGCAAACGATCGTGTCGGGATTGCCCGCGGATTTGTCCGCCGGCGTTTTGATCGTTCAACACATGCCGATCGGTTTCACGGCGCCCTTCGCGCGCCGTCTCGATTCGTTGAGTCGCTTGACGGTTCGCGAAGCCGAAGGCGACGAAGCGATCGAGCCGGGCATGGTGTTCATCGCGCCCGCCGGACGTCACTTGGTGGCGCGCCGGACGTCGTCGGGCCGCGCGGTGACACGCTTGCTTGATCAATCGCCAAACGGCCAAGAAGCCGCGCGACACATGCCCTCGGTCGACGTGATGATGCAATCGGTCGCGGAAACGTTCGGATCGCAGGCCATGGGCGTGATCCTCACCGGCATGGGCGCGGACGGCGCGGCGGGAATGAAGAAAATCGCCGAGGCCGGCGGCTACACCGTGGGTCAAGACGAAGCCACGTGCACGGTGTACGGCATGCCGCGCGCGGCCGCGCAGAACAATTCGTTACGCCGGGTGCTGCCGCTCGACGACATCGCCGCAGAGATCGCGGCGGCGTGTCGCGCCGAAGCGGTCGTAGCTTAGTCTTCGGCTTAATCCTGCTTACACAATCCACTCACGTTCCCCAGCTATAATGGAAGTGCATTCATTTCATTTTGCGAAGGGAAAACTATGTCCAAACAAGCTGAAGCCGAACTGATTCTGAAACTGTACGAACTCCGCCGCGACGAGACCATGCGCAAGGCGCGCGATTGGTTCTTCCGCGATTTCCATCCCGACTCGGTACAAGACGTGGTCAAGGAATTCACGGGCGAGCACAGCGGTCACTTGCGCATGGTGATGAGCTATTGGGATATGTGCGCGTCGCTGGTGCACTACGGATCGATCGACTTGCAATTGTTCGTCGACACGACGCCGGAGTTCATCGGCTGCTTCACCAAACTCGAGCCGTTTTTGGGGGAACTCCGCAAGATGTTCGATCCAAGATTCCTGAGCAATCTCGAAAAACTGATCGACACGATGCCCGAAGGACGCAAGCGCGTCGCGGATTTCCGCGAGCGAATGAAGATGGTACGGGCGATGATGGCGCAACGCCAACAGGCCGCGAAATCCTAAGAGGATTTTTTAACAGGATGTACAGGTTGGTCAGGATAAAACCCGCCCGATCCTGTGCATCCTGTCTATTCGGTTAAATTTCTGCCAGGAATTCACGGACCGCCGCGTCGATGCTGTCCGCCGACAACAAATACCGCACCACCGCAACCGAATCCGCGCCCGCCGCGAGCACTTGGCGCGCGTTGGCGCGCGTAATTCCACCGATCGCGACTAATGGCTTGGCGGCGACTGCTCGCGCGGCGCGCACGCCGTCGAGTCCCACCACGGGATCGGGATTCATCTTCGTGTTCGTGGCATACACCGGACCGATCGCCACATAATCCACGGGCAACGTCGCGGCTTGGCGCGCTTGCGTTTCATTGTGCGTGGAGAATCCGATAATTTTTCCCGGACCCATCAGGCGGCGCGCGGCGTCCGGCGGCAAATCCGATTGTCCCAGATGCACGCCGGCCGCGCCGCACATCATCGCGATGTCCACGCGATCGTTGACGATGAAAGTCGCGCCGGCCTGCGCGGAAATTTCCGCGATGCGGCAGCAGTGTTTCCAATGGACGCGCTCGAATGCGCCTTTGTGACGATATTGCAGCAAGCGAACGCCGGCCGCGAGCATCGCGGCGGCAACGTCGACGGGTTGCGATGTCAGCGTTGTGTCGATGATGGCGTACAGGCGCGGAAGTTCCACGCACCCAGAATAAACTATTCCGACACGCGCCCGTTGCCCGGCACGGCGCGCGCCCGAACCACAAACCTGTTCGGCGCGCTGCCGATAAAGTTGAACGGATAACACGTGATCAGCGTGAGTGTGTTGGCCTGAGTCTTGCCAAGCACGCTGACTTCTTGCGGCGCCACCACGTTCGATCCCACCACGCGATACACCTTCATGCCTTCCGGCGTGCGGATGTCCACTTCGTCGCCCTCGGCGATTCCCTTCAGCGGGCGGAACAAACGATCGCGATGTCCCGCGAGACAAATGTTTCCACCGTGTCCGGGGAGCGCCGTGCCCGGCACGTGGCCGATGGCGCGGCGCAGTGTGGTGTCGCCGGTGCCTTCCAGAATCACCGAAGAAACGCCCAGCCGCGGAATCAAGATTTCGCCGAGCAGTTCTCCTTCGTGGAGGCGCGGAGCGGCTTCACGAACACCGGGCGCGGGAGCGCGTTCCAATTCCTCGAGTTGATGGTCTTGAAAAACTTTGGAGTCCCAATAAACCCAGGCGCAATATCCCAAGCAAACGGCGGCCAAACAAAAGCAGAGACATTCGACGATGAGTTTGACGGCGCGCATACTCGTTTAGAAAACGCCGGCGCGACCACTTCACAGCAGCCGCGCCGGCGTGCCTACCTCACCACATCACGTCACGCAGCGCTTTACCGCGAGCGCTTGCGCAATTTGGAAACACCCGCGCCCAGCGCCAACGACAAGCTGCCGAGCAATCCGATCAGCGGCAGTTCGCTGCCGGTTTTCGGAAGAGTGCTGGGCGTGCTGCTGCTGTTGGTGTCGGGCGTCGTGGCCGGCGCCTGAGGAGTTTCAGTTTCAGGAGTGGCCTCCGGCATTTCTTCAGCCGAAGGAGCCGGAGCTTCCGCGGCCGGCGTCGGTTCGGTCTCCGTCGGAGTGGTGTCTACCACCGCAGGAGTTGTCACGGCGGGCTCGCTCGGCAAAGCGGGCGCCGCTTCCGCGGTGGCGACTTCCGTGTTCGCCGTGCCCTGGATCGCCCAGGCGCTGTTCATGGCCAGCAACTTCGATTGGTCCTTCGAGTAGACGAACTCGTTGCCAACGTCGTCGCCCGGACGGAACCAGATCTTCACCGCTTGCGGTTCGTTGGAGAGCCGTTCCTCAAACTTGATGACCGGCTCGTCGGCGTGATACCGCGACGTGTCGCGGTACACCGGGATGGCTAACAGCGTCGCGTACAAATGCATTCCATCTTTGTCGAAGACCTGAACGACGTGATTGTCGCTCGGACTCCGCATCGTTTTGAATGTGTACGTGCCCGCGGGGAGGGCTTGGCCGGGAATCTGCACCGCCTCACCGAAAGTGATGATGGTCTTGTGATCAAAATCATCCGCCGAAGCCTTGGGGAGGTAGGTGAAAACCAGCGTGGCCGCAATTAGGACAGCGGCTGCCGTCCAGGAGTGCTTATTGGTTGTTTTTTTCTCGAACATTGCAATCCTCTCTTTCGATTCGAATTGTGTTCGGCGAAGTGATGGAGCCTGCATGCAAGCTCCTGCGCGATTCATGCGGCCCAGCGCGGAATAATTGGGACCGCCTTCGAAAACAACTGCTGTCTATCGAGACGCAGCCTTCGCCGGAATGGTTTCTACGCTTTGGTGTGCCGCATTAAGCCACGCGGACACAGGCAGTTAGATCCCGAGTACGAAGGTCCTGTGTGCGCACTTTCGCGCGTCTCGCTGTGCTATACTGAACGTGCTAGAAGAAATATGGTGGTTCTCTCCTAGGGGTAGTTCCAGAATCCCAAAATCAACTTCAGTGGAGCGGTTCATTCCCGGTATGGCTCTGGCGTTATGACTATTTCCGAACTCAAAGAAAAAAGTACCACTGAGCTCACGCGCATTGCGCGGAGTCTCGAACTGCCTGGCGCGTCCGGCATGCGCAAGCAGGATTTGATTTTCCGTTTGCTGCAAGCGCAGGCCGAAAAAGAGGGCTTGATCTTCGCCGAAGGCGTGCTGGAAATCCTGCCCGAAGGTTTTGGATTCTTGCGTTCGCCGGATTACAACTATCTGCCCGGCCCCGACGACATTTACGTGTCGCCTTCGCAAATTCGCAAGTTCGACGTGCGCACCGGCGACACCGTGTCCGGCCAAGTGCGTCCTCCCAAGGAAGGCGAGCATTATTTCGCGCTGGTGAAAGTGGAAGCCATCAACTTTGAGGCGCCGGAAGCGTCGCGCAACAAGGTATTCTTCGATAATCTCACGCCGCTCTATCCGAACGAATGGCTGCGCCTGGAAGCGGAAAAGGAGAATCTCTCCGCGCGCGTGATGGATTTATTCACGCCCCTCGGCAAAGGCCAGCGCGCCATGATCGTGTCGCCGCCGCGCACCGGAAAAACGATGCTGCTGCAGGCGATCGCCAACTCCGTGACGGCGAATCATCCCGAAGTCGTGCTGATTGTGCTGCTGATCGACGAACGCCCCGAGGAAGTCACCGACATGCAACGATCGGTGAAGGGTGAAGTGATCAGCTCCACATTCGACGAACCGGCCGCGCGCCACGTGCAAGTGGCGGAAATGGTCATCGAAAAAGCCAAGCGACTTGTCGAACATAAACGTGACGTCGTAATCCTGCTCGATTCCATCACGCGACTCGCCCGCGCCTACAACACGATCGTGCCGCCGTCGGGAAAAATCCTGTCGGGCGGCGTGGACTCGAACGCCTTGCAACGTCCGAAGCGATTTTTCGGCGCGGCGCGCAACATCGAAGAAGGCGGCAGCCTGACGATCATCGCCACGGCGCTGATCGACACCGGGTCGCGCATGGACGATGTGATCTTCGAGGAATTCAAAGGCACGGGCAACAGCGAAATTCACTTGGAACGCAAGCTGGTCGATAAGCGCGTCTTCCCGGCCATCGACATCAACAAGAGCGGCACGCGCAAGGAAGAATTGCTGATCCCCAAAGACGATTTGCGCCGCATCTGGATTTTGCGCAAGGTGCTCAACCCGCTGTCGCCGACCGAGGCGATGGAATTGCTGCTCGACCGCATGGGCAAGGCCAAGACGAACTTGGACTTCCTGTCGAGTATGTCAAACGGTTCAAAATAACTGAAAATAGGTGTGTGACAAGTCAGGGCGTCCGGCGTCTAATCTTGGACAGCCATGAAAACCACCCTATGTGTGTGCCTGCTCAACGTGACGGCCGTCTTCGCTCAGACCCCCGCCCAACCCGCGGCCGAGAAACCCCTGAAATTTGACCTTGCCGATGTGCACATCAGCAAGACCTCGCCAGGATTCGTGCAGAGCTTCGGCGGACAATTCCACAAGGGCCGCTACGTCAACCGTGAAGCGACCATGCTCCAGTTGATTGCGGCGGCCTACGGCGTCAGCGACGATGCGGTCTCCGGCGGACCGGGTTGGGTGAGTTCCGACTTGTTCGATATTGTCGCCAAGGTCCCCGACGGAACCACGCGCGCGCAAGCGAACACGATGCTGAAAACACTACTGGCGGAGCGTTTCGGTCTAGAAGTGAAGAGCGGAAACAATCCCGTGCCGCGCTGGGTGCTGACGGTGGCCAAGGGCGGATCGAAACTGAAACCCGGAGGCGGCGAAGGGTCGGGATGCACGCCGGAGCAGCAAGGACCACCACCCAATCAGAACGACTTGGCTTCCTTTCCAAACATCAAGGTGCATTGCCGCAATACCACCGCCACCGAGATCGGCAACAACCTGCGCCAATTCGCGGGCGCGTATCTCGATCATGACGTTGTCGATTCGACGCATCTGGAAGGCACGTGGAACGCCGACATCGAATGGACGGCTCGCGGACTCCTGGCCGGCAAAGGCGCCGATGGAATCCCGCTATTTACGGCGGTCGAGAAGCAACTCGGGCTGAAGTTCGATTTGCAGGACGTTCCGCAGCCATCGCTCGCCATCGTTCACGTCAACCGGACGCCGTCGCCGAATCCGCCGGACGCCATCGCTTTGTCGGAAGCGCCGCCTCGTTTTGAAGCCGCGACGATCAAGCCGGCCGATCCCAGTGCGCCGCCGTTCGGAGGATTGCTCTACACGGGAGGCAGCCAAATGCACGCGGGCGGGACTCTCAGTGGACTTATCTCCATGGCGCTACAGATTCCAGGCAACGTGGCGAACGACATGATCATTGGCATCCCGAAATCGGTGGTCGATCAGCGCTGGGACATTCTGGCGAAGGTTCCCGCCACGGGCGAAGGCGCACCGACGATCATCAACGGTCGTGCGACACCGCCGCCGTTCAGCGTGGCGTTGGAGATGCTCTACGGCCTGCTGCTGGAGCAATTTCAGTTGAAGACGCACTCTGAAAATCGCGAAGTCACAGTGTATGCGCTGACCCTCCCCACCGGCGGCAAGCCGAAAATGGCGCAGGCCGCGGAGTCCGAACGCGCCGGGTGCAAGCCCGATCCCAACGCGCCCAAGCCCGCCGCCAACATTCAATTCATGCTCTCCTGCAAGAACTACTCGATGGCCGAGGTCGCGCGTGATCTCCAACAGCGGGCCGGCGCCTACATCGATCATCCGGTGGTCGACGCGACGGGATTGCCTGGTGGATGGGATTTCCTGATCGGCTGGACGCCGAAGCAGGCGTTGCAGCAATCCGCACAAGCGGCTGCGACTGCGGCTGCAGCGGCGGGAGAAAAGACCGAAGGCGGGGCGGCCGATCCCGGGGGAATCACGGTCTTCGAAGCGGTGGAAAAGCAACTCGGGTTGAAGCTGGTCAAACAGAAGCGCACGATTCCGGTGATCGTGGTCGACCACGTGAGCGAAAAACCGGTGGAGTAGAGTGCAACATTTCGCGGCCTGGCGGTGTCTACCGCTCTATGCGCATAGCATTCCGAATGTTCGTGCGCGACCGCCGCTTTGCGGTCGCGGCGCTGACGGCGATCGCCTTGGGCGTCGGCGGCGCCGCGGCGATCTTCAGCGTAGCGGATCGCAGCTTATTCCGCGCGTTGCCTTATCGCGACGGCGAGAGCCTCGTCAACGTCGGCGTGATCGCGCCCGTCCTCAACCAAAGACCCTTCGCACTCGCCGGAATGTATCGTGATTGGCGCGTGCAGCACACCCCGTTCACTTCAATGACCTCCTGGAAAGGAGCGGTCGCGTGCGACGAAGGTGCGGAAACGCAGCGGCGTTTGAGTTGTGCTCCGGTGGAAGCGAATTTCCTTGCGGTGTTGGGAATCGCGCCCGCTCTCGGGCATAGCTTCTCCGCCGACGACGATCAGCCGGGCGCGCCGCCAGTCGCGATTATCTCCTATCGCTTGTGGCGCGATCGCTTCGGCGCGAATCCGCAAATCCTCGGCTCCAACATCACGCTCGATGGCGCGACGAACAGAATTATCGGCGTATTGCCGGCCAGTTTCGAAACACCGGATCTTTCCACCGCCGACATCTTAATGCCGGAACGCGAGCCGGGACCGGGACGCAGAAACGTAATGGTCCGCGTGATTGCCCGGCTCGCCCCGGGTTACACGGCGGAATCCTCGAGAGTCGCAGTGGATGGTTTGTTCCAAGTTTGGTGGAACGGTCTGCCGCCGGATTTGCGCAACGCGCTCGGATCCGTGCAACTGCGCATCGAGACGCTGCGCGACGAGCAAATTCGCAACGATCGCGCGGCGTTGTGGATGCTCTTAGGGGTGGTCGCGGCGTTTCTGTTGATTGCATGCGCCAACACCGCGAATCTGGTACTCGCGCGATCGGCGAAGCGGCGGCAAGAATTTGCGGTGCGCGCCGCGTTAGGCGCTTCGCGCTGGAGACTGGCCCGCCAGCTTCTCAGCGAGGGCGCGATGCTCGGCGTGTTCGGCTGCGCGTTGGGATGCGTGCTGGCGACAATCCTGTTGCGGGTTGCCGTTGCGTTGGCGCCGGACGGGACACTCCGTTTGCGGCAAGCGTCGTTAGATCTGCGCGTCCTGCTTTTCGCGGCGACCGTTTCCATCATCACCGCGATCGCCTTCAGCCTACCCGCCATCCTCGACCGTCTGCGCGGCGAGGATTTCACCGGCACGCGCGCCACCGCCAAGCGGCCGTGGCTGCGGCAAGTGCTGGTGTCCGCGCAACTCGCGATTTCACTCACGCTCCTCACCGGATCGGGATTGTTGCTCGCGAGTCTCGACCGTCTTCGCAATGAGCCGCTGGGATTTCGCAAGGACGGCGTGGCGATGGCATCGTTTGTCCTGCCGCGTTCCCATTACTCGGACAGCAATCGCGCCGTGAATTTCTTCAACGATTTGGAATCGCGAATCAAAACGCTGCCCGGCGTAACCGCCGCGGCGATTACCGACACGATTCCGCCGGGAAACGACAACGAGCACAGCCGTCCGTACGTTGGCTTGGCGCATCCCGGCGGCAGCGCGTCGGATCCCAACATGGGCGGCGAAGTCAGATGGCGCTACGTGACGCCCGGATATTTTGCCGCGCTCGGCGCGCCGATCTTGAACGGACGCGATTTTTCAGAGACGGACCGGACGCCGTCGAGTGTGAAGCCGGCGATCATGAGCGAGTCGTTGGCCAGGCGGCTTTACGGCGGCGAGAATCCGATTGGGAAAGTCATCGCCACCTCGAATCCTTCATTCATGGTCATTGGAGTTGTTGGCGACGTGCGCAATTCCGGTCTGGGCGCGGCGCCTGAACTCGAAATGTACATTGTTCGCGAGAAAACGGCATCGGGAATCTTCCAAAATCAGGGTGGGAATTGCGGCTGGTGCCGCGCGGTGGCGATCGTGCGCTCGCCGCTCGACCACCGTGTCGCCGAAAACCTGGTGCGCGACGCCGTTCAGCAAATTGACCCGCAAATCGAAGTTGCCACCGAGAGCATGGACCAACATGTCGGCGGATTCTTGGCGCGTCCGCGCTTCCAGAGCGCGTTGTGGGCGGCCTTCTCGCTCACGGGCTTGCTGCTGGCGGCGATCGGACTGTATGGCCTGACGTCGTTTCTGGTCGCGGAGCGCACGCGCGAGATTGGCATTCGCATGGCGCTCGGCGCGCAGCGTGCCAACGTGATCCGCCACGTGATGGCCGACGGTTTCCGTTGGACCGTCGCGGGCACGCTCGCGGGTCTGGGATGCTCCGCGGCACTCTGGCGACTCCTGCGCGGTCTGCTGTACGGCATTCAAGCAAACGACTGGCGAGTCTCCGCGGCCGCCGCCGCCGTGCTGTTCGCGATTGCCATGCTGGCCGCGTACTTGCCCGGCCGTCACGCTTCGCGCATCGATCCCATGGTCGCGCTTCGTCATGATTAGCTGGACTGCCCGAACCGTCTGCGGTAAGCGGACGGGGTAACCAACCCATTCGCTACCCGAATGGTTCTGACAACGCCTTGCGTCACGATTAGCAGACGCACAACAAACTCCGTGTGCTAAAATCAAAGTCTCTAGTTTCCAGTGGTTTGGAATCCGACACAGGTAGCCCAGGAACTCATCTATGCCCATGAAGACGCTGTTCTTGAATCCCCCCTCCTTCGAGCATTTCGACGCCGGAGCAGGCTCCCGTTGGCCGGCCTCGCGGGAAATCGAGTCGTACTGGTATCCGGTGTGGCTCTGCTATCCGGCGGCCATGTTGGAGGGCAGCCGCGTCCTCGACGCCCCGCCCCATCACGTGAGCTGGGCGCAAACCGTCGAGATCGCGAAGGACTACGACCTGGTGGTGCTGTTCACATCCACGCCGGGATTCGAAAACGACGTGAAGATCGCCGAAGAACTGAAGGCCGCGAAGCCCTCGCAGAAAATCGCGTTCGTGGGACCGCACGTCACCGTCAAGCCGAACGAGAGCTTGATGGCATCGAACGCCATCGAATGGATCGGCCGCAAGGAATTCGATTACGCCGTCTACGAATACGCCCAGGGCAAGGATTTGTCGCAAATTGAAGGCGTGAGCTATCGCGGACCGGGCGGCGAAATCCGCCATAATCCCGATCGCTCGCAGGTGCAGGATCTCGACGCGCTACCCTTCGTCACCGACGTGTACAAGCGCGATTTCCAGATCGAGAATTACAACGTTCCCTTCCTGCTGCATCCCTACGTCTCTTTCTATACGACCAGAGGCTGCCCGGCGCAATGCACATTCTGCCTGTGGCCGCAGACGCTCTCGGGACATCCCTGGCGCGTGCGGTCGTCGGACAACGTTGTCGAAGAAGTGAAGCGATGCATGAAGATGTTCCCGCAGATGAAGGAGATTTTCTTCGACGACGACACGTTCAACTA
The DNA here is from genome assembly GCA_021325275.1 of Terriglobia bacterium. Lineage (GTDB taxonomy): Bacteria > Acidobacteriota > Terriglobia > JAJPHL01 > JAJPHL01 > JAJPHL01. Next base: position 83,610 of record JAJPHL010000055.1, read on the forward strand.
CAAAAAATCGCGCACGCTGGAATTGTGCGCCAAGCTGAAGCCGCTGGGCTTGACGTGGTCGTGCACGTCGCGCGTCACCACCGACCCGGAAACGCTGAAGGCGATGAAAGACGCCGGCTGCCGCTTGATGATCGTGGGCTATGAAACCGGCGATCCGCAAATTCTCAAGAACATCAAGAAGGGCGCGACGCTCGAACAGGCGCGCAAGTTTACCAAGGAAGCGCATCGCCTCGGTCTCATCATCCATGGCGACTTCATCGTGGGATTGCCCGGCGAAACCAAGGCGTCCATCGACGCCACGATCGCCTTCGCCAAGGAACTCGACTGCGAAACGATCCAAGTTTCCGTGGGCCACGCGTATCCCGGCACCGAGTTCCACCAGTATTTGACCGACAACAGTTTCCTCACCAGCAGCCTGATGACCGACGCCGGCGGCCATCAGCTTCCGCAAATGGATTATCCGGAATTGACCAAAGCCGACCTTATGGAAGCGGTGGAGCGTTTCTACGCCGAGTATTATTTCCGTCCGCGCACGGCGTGGCGCTTGGTGCGCAAGGCGCTCTCCGATTGGAACGAGTTCAAGCGCCTGGCCAAAGAAGCGCGCGAGTATATGGGACTGCGCTCGCAGCGCAAAGTTTTTGTGGCCGAGACGCGCGCGCACGCCGCCGCGGAAAAAGTTTCCGTGAATTGATGAAGACTCGCATCATCCTGGCCGTAACGGTTGCCGAAAGCGTGGCCGGCAATCTGGCGTTGGGGCACGGGATGAAGCTGGTCGGTGACCTTTCCAAACTCCCGCCGCTGCGCATGGCGGTGGCGTCGGTGGCGGCGCTGTTCAATCCTTGGGTTGCGCTCGGCGTGGTTCTGCTGATCGCTTGGTTTCTCACTTACACAACCGCCCTTTCGTGGGCCGATTTAAGTTACGTCGTGCCGACGACCGCGATCGGCTACGTGATCACCGCAATTCTCTCGTATTTCCTCTTGCATGAAACGCTGAGTCCCGCGCGGTGGGCGGGAACGGTGTTGATCGCCGCGGGCGTTGTGCTGGTGGCGCGCACCGATGTTACGACCACGCCATGCGAAGTGACTTCGGCGGCTGCCGAGACGGCCGTGCAGCTCGGCCATGTGGCCGCCGAGGAAGGCGGCGCGTCATGACCTGGCTTTTGGTGGCGCTGGTCGTGGGATCGACGGCGATCGGTGAAGTGGCGATCACGCGCGGTATGAAGCAAACCGGCGAGATCGACGATTTTCGCCCAGGCGCCTGGCTGCGATCGTTGGGCCGCGCGTTTTCGAATCCTTGGCTGATGCTCGGCGTCGGCGGAATGACCGTGGCTTTCTTCAGTTTCCTGATTCTGGTGTCGCACGAAGACTTGAGCTTCTCCGTGCCCGCCACGGCGGCGACGGTGGTGGCGCAAACGTTAGGAGCCCGCTTCATTTTGCGCGAGCGCGTAGGCGTGGCACGCTGGGCCGGAACGCTGCTGGTGGCGGCGGGCGTCTTGCTGCTGCGCGCGGCGTAAACATGTTCCTGCTTGCGGCGCTGCTCGCGGCGGCGATCATCTACAACCTGATTGTGATTTGGGCGGCGGAAGATTTTCGCCGCCAGCCCGCGGCGCCTGGGCCCGCAACTTCTCCCGCATTTTCCATTTTCAAACCGCTGCGCGGTAATGATCCGTGGCTCTACGACTGCCTCGCGACGTTTTGCCGTCTCGACTATCCCGAGTATGAATTGCTTTTTTGCGCGGCCGACGCCGATGATCCGGCGCTCGACGTGGCGCGGCGCTTGCAGCAGGATTTTCCGGCGGTGCCCATACGAGTTTTCACTGCGGATCGCCGGCACGGCGCGAATCGTAAGGTGGATAATCTCGACAAGATGCTTCGCGAGATGCGTCATGAGATTCTAGTGATTTCGGACGACGACATATACGCGCCGCCCGATTATCTGCGCCGTTTGGCGGCTGAAATTGCGCCGGCGGAAGTTGCCACCGTGACGTGTCCATATCGCGGCCGACCCGGCGGGACGTTTGCGTCCACGATGGAAGCACTCGGCATTGCCGGTGAGTTTTTTGGCGGCGCGTTTGTGGCGCGCAAAATGGAAGGCGTGCGTTTCGCGATGGGATCGACGATCGCCGTGCGCAAGTCGCGCGTGGAAGAAATCGGCGGATTCCCGGCTCTGGCCGATTATCTCGCCGACGACTACGAGCTGGGCGCGAGACTAGCCGCGCGCGGATATCGCAACGTGATGCACACAATGATTGTGGACACGCAACTGCCGCCCGACACGTGGTCGTCGATGCTGGCGCATCAGTTTCGCTGGATGCGCACGCAGGCGATCTCGCGCCCCGGCGGACATTTGGGGCTCGGCGCGACGTACGGATCGCTTTGGTCCTTGGTATTGCTCGCCGCAAAGCCGGAGTGGTGGCCGCTCGCCGCGTTGTGGGCCGGTTCGCGCTGCGCGGCCTGTTGGTGGGCCGGCGCGCGCACGCTGGACGATCCCACGGTGCGCCGCTGGTGGTGGCTGGCTCCTGTGCGCGAACTGCTTACGGCGGCGTTGTGGGTGGCGAGCTTGGTGCGCCGCACAGTGGTGTGGCGCGGCGAGCGCTATCGCGCTGATCGCGGAAAAATGGTCAGAGTGGAGTAAATGGAGAACGAAGTACACGTCTGGCAAATCGCGCTGGACACGCTTCCGCCCGGTCGCGAACGCATCCTTTCCGCGAGCGAGTGCGATCGCATGGCGCGCTTCCACTTCGAACGCGATCGAGGGCGATATGCGGCGAGTCACGCGGCGTTACGGCAGATTCTGGCGAGATATGCCGGCGGCGAACCGGCGGCGCTTGAGTTCACGGCGGGCCCGGGCGGCAAGCCGGCGCTCGAACCGAAAATGAATCCTTTGGGGATTTCGTTCAATCTATCTCATTCCGGGGATCTCGCGATGGTCGCGGTGGCCCGGGGACGCGACGTTGGCGTCGACGTCGAGCGAATTCGCGGCGACATTGAGGCGCTGGAAATCGCGCGGCGCTTTTTCGATCCTGCGGAAGCGGCGGAGCTTGCGGCGCTCGCGCCCGATGCGGCTGATGGCGCGTTCTTCGCACTGTGGACTCGCAAGGAAGCGTTGCTGAAGGCGCGCGGACTGACGCTCGGTGAGGGATTGCATCACGCCCCAGCCGAAGCCGCCGGCTACACGGTCCAAGGCATTGACGCGCCAACGGGCTATGCGGCGGCGGTCGCGGCCGCGGGCAGCGGCTGGACGCTACGAACGTTTCAATTCTCTGATAAGACTTCCAGACCGTAGACGGGTTGTGGTATCTTCATTCTTCCGGGCCGTTGGCCGGAATTTTGAGCCGAAATATGACTCCTGATAGCCCCATAAATCAGTTGGAATCGGGCGCCGCCGGGCCGCTGACAGATCCGCAAGTGCGAACGGGTGAGCTACCCTCACCGCAACAGGAAGCGGCGTTCTTCTTCGGCCTGTTCATGCGCGGCCATTCCGCCGATCAGCTTCGCCGCGACATCGATTTCCCGCCCAGTTTGATGCAGCGCTGGCAGCGCCGCCACGACCCGCAAGCCCCTTCCGCTCAAGAACTTCAGCGCCTTTACGACTTCCGCAAGCGCGTCCTTGCGATCTTCAACTTTTTGGTCAGCAGCGAATCCGGCAGAACGATGTGACCGGTCGCGGGTTGCCGGTCGCCGGCTGCCGGAAAAAACCTCGCGCAGGAGAATCGCGCAAGAAAACCAGGGCTTCTCCGTTCTCATAGCGGAGGGAATTACAGCCATGCGCAAACTAATCGCCGTTCTCGTGGTTCTCACTGCTCCTTTGCTTTCCGCCACCAGCCTGCCGCCCGCCACCGATGCCCGAATGGACATTCTTGTCAACGGCATCGCACGACCCGAATACTCGGCGCGCGGAACCACCTACGTTGAAGCGCTTAAGAATCAAGGCTACGAGATCCGCCTGACGAATCCTTACGGAGTGCGCGTGGCGGTGGCGCTTTCGGTGGACGGATTGAACACGCTCGACGCGCGCCATACCGACGCAAAATCCGCCCGCAAGTGGGTGCTGAATCCCTACGAAACCATCGTGCTGCGCGGATGGCAAACCGGCAACGACCAGGCGCGCCGCTTTTTCTTCACGAGCGAGGAGAAATCGTATGGAGCGTGGCTTGGGAACACCGCGAATCTCGGCGTGATCAGCGCGGCATTTTTCCGCGAACGCGCACCCTATGCGTGGCGCGAAACCGTGCCGTATGCTAAGGAGCGCAGTGGCGGAGATTCGAGGAACGCTCCGCCTCCTCCGCCCGCGCCACAGGCGAAGCCGCAAGCTGGTCTTGGCGGCGAGCTTCGCGACAATTCCCCGCGCGCGGAAGCCGCGCCGGCATCGGAAAGTAGAGTGGCGAAAGACAACAACGAATTCGCAGCTACCGGCATGGGTCAAGCCGAGCGCCATCCCGTGACGCTCGTTTCGCTCGACCTCGAGGATTCGCCCGCCGCCGTCGTAACGATTCGCTACGAATACCGCGATGCGCTCGTCGCGCTCGGCGTGTTGCCGACATCGCCGTCGCAGGACGCGCTGATCCGCCGCGAAAAATCACGAGGATTTACCGAGTATTGCCCGCAACCGAAATAATACGCCGTGAATTTAGCACCCGGGGAGAACAGCGAAAAATCTGAAGGTCGGTGTCGGCCTGCTTGGCTGGCCTTGCCTTGCGGCGGCAAAGCGGATAGCATGAGGCGATGCGGCGGTTCTTGGCCACATTGCTTCTCTCCGTACTCGGTTCCCCGGCGGTGATCCTGCTGGCGCTCGCCGATACGGAGTTGCAACAGCCGGCTTGCTGCCGCCGGGGCGGGAAGCATCAATGCGCGATGAACTCGCCATCGCCAGACTCATCGCCGGAACCAGTGCTTCGTGCGGTCCGCTCGATTTGCCCGTATTTTCCTAGCGCCGGCACCGTGCCGGCGTATCAGGGACCAGCCAAGCTCGAGGCGTCCTCGGCGATTTTCGCCGCTCTGATCAGCCATCCCGCCGTTCACGCGCAGGGCGAAGCGCGCGCGCGTATTTCCTGCACTCGAACGCATCAAAAGCGCGGACCTCCCATCGTTTCCTAACCATCGCTCTTTCTCGGATCGCCATGGAATTTGCGCGGTCCGTGTGTTCACTCTCTCTCCAGGCATGTTGTTTCGAGCATAAGGAGCATTGCATGAAAGCGTGTTGGTTCGCATCCGTGATTTTGTTTTCCGCACTCTTCTGCGCGGCCGTTCTCGGAACGGTTCGCGGCGTCGTACACGATCCTGATCATCGCCCGGTGCCGGGCGCGCAGATTCTTTTCAAATCGAAAACGTCCGACTACAACCAAACCGTGACCACTGGCGCAGAAGGACAATTCGAAACGTCCACGCTTCCGGTGGGCGCCTACATCGTCACCGTCACCAAGGATGGCTTTGCGGCATCGGCGCAGGAAATCGTGGTGTCCTCAACCACTACGCCGGTGGTGCATTTTCAGCTCGTGGTCGGCTCGATGCACCAAATGGTTTCGGTGAGTGAAGGGGCACTGGCGGCGAATCCCGAACACGTCACGCCCACGACGATCCTCGACCGCAACGAGATCGCCGCGACTCCTGGCGCGGACTTGAGCAACAGCATGAGCGCGATCGTCAACTTCGTCCCCGACGCCTGGATGACCCACGATCAGCTTCACGTGCGCGGCGGACACCAAGTAACCTGGGAGATCGACGGCGTTCCGATTCCCAACACCAACATCGCCAGCAACGTTGGTCCGCAGATCGATCCGAAGGACATCGACTATCTGGAAATCCAGCGCGGCGGCTATTCCGCGGATTCCGGCGATCGCACCTACGCGCTTTTCAATGCGATTCCGCGCACCGGCTTCGAGATGAACCGGCAGGGCGAGTTCACCGGCACTTTCGGCACGTTCCATCAGACCAACGACCAGATCAATTTCGGCAGTCACAGCGAGAAGTTTGCGTACTACGCCAGCTTCAGCGGCAATCGCAGCGACTACGGTTTGGAAACGCCGGGGCCCGCGGTGCTGCACGATCGCGCTTGGGGACTGGCGGGAATGGCCACGTTCATCTACAATCGCGATCCGAACAACCAGTTTCGCTTCGTGACGTCGCTGCGCGGCGACGATTATCAAATTCCCAACGACTCCGATGCGCAGGCTGCCGGAATCCGCGACGTGGAACGGGAACGCGATGACCTGGCCAGTTTTTCCTGGATCCACACGGTGCGGCCGGGTTTGCTGGTGACGGTGTCGCCGTTTTTCCACTACAATCGCGCCAATTACGACGGCGATCCGAACGATACGCCGCTCTCTACCACGCAGCATCGCGGATCGGCGTACGCGGGCGCGCAAGTTTCCGTCAGCGCGATCAGCAAGCAGCATAATTTCACCGCCGGCACGTACTCGTTTGGGCAGCGCGACAGCGAATTCATCAACCTGATTGCCAACGACGGCTCGGGGAGCTCGCTCACGCAGTCGCAGCACTCGCATGGAGAGTTGTGGACGCTGTACGCGGAGGATCAATACAAACCGCTGTCGTGGCTCACGCTCACCGGCGGCTTACGCCTCACGCATTTCGCCGGAGCAGTTGGCGATAGCGCCGCGAGTCCGCGGGTCGGCGCGGCCATTCGTCTGCCGCATTTGAACTGGGTGCTGCGCGGATTCTGGGGAACGTATTATCAAGCGCCACCGCTTTCAACCGTGGCCGGACCGTTGGCGGACTTCGCGGTTTCGCAGGGACTCGGTTTTATTCCGCTATACGGTGAGCGCGATCAGGAACATCAGTTTGGTGTAACGATTCCCATTCGCGGCTGGTCCTTCGAAGTGAACAACTATCATCAACGGGCGAAGAATTATTTCGATCACAACAATATCGGCGATTCCAATATTTTCTTCCCCTTGACGATCGACGGCGCGCGCTTGTACGGATGGGAAGTCACCGCGCGCTCGCCGAAACTCGCGGGACGCGGCGAGGTTTACGTGACCTACGCGCACGCCGTGGCCGAAGGCCAGGGTGCGGTGAGCGGAGGTCTCACCGATTTCTCGCCGCCGTCGTCGGGATATTTCCTGCTGGATCACGATCAGCGCGAGACGTTGCACACCGGCTTCAACTTCGATCTACCGGGAAAGATCCTGGCCTCTGGAAGCCTCTACTACGGTTCCGGATTCACCGACGGCTCTCTTCCCAACCCGGCGCACCTGGACCCGCACGTAACAAGCGATTTCTCATTCGGCAAGAAGATCCGCGAGAACGTGACTGTTTCCGTGACCGGGTTGAACGTGACGAACCGGCGGTTCCTGCTGGACAACAGCACCACGTTCGGTGGGACGCATTACGCCGATCCGCGGCAGATTTATGTGCAGTTGAAGTATCGGTTCCACTGGTAGGGAGTTCTCGCCGCGAGAGGTCGATAGAAAAATAGCCACCGAGACACCGAGGACACAGAGAAAACAACACCCGACTTTCCCGGTCTCTGTGTTCTCCGTGTCTCAGTGGCTAAGATTTTCTACTCGTACCTCAAGGCCTCGATCGGATCGAGACGCGCGGCTTTCCGCGCCGGATAAAATCCGAAGAAAATGCCCACGCCAATGGAGAAAAACACGGCGACCACGATGGCCACGGGCGAAATCGAAGTGGGCCAGCGCAACACCTTCGAGATAATTCCCGACGACGCCAGGCCGGCCATGATGCCGAGAATGCCGCCGATCAAGCTCAGTACCACGGCTTCGATCAGGAACTGACGCTGTACATCGCTTTCCGTCGCGCCGATCGCCATGCGGATGCCGATTTCACGGGTGCGCTCGGTGACGCTCACCAGCATGATGTTCATGATGCCGATGCCGCCGACGATCAACGATACCGAGGCGATGGAACCTAGCAGCAAGGTCATCACGCGCCCGGACTCCTCGGCGAGTTGCGCGACGTCGGCCAAGTTGCGCACCATGAAGTCGTTGTCTTCGTCCTGGCGCAGGCGATGGCGTTCGCGCAAGAGCGTTTCGATCTGCTGTTGCGCCAACGCCGTGGCTTCCTGGCTGATGGCCTGCACGTGGATGGTTTGCAGCCACGTGATGCCGGCCAGTTTTTTCTGCACCGTGGTGTAGGGAACGAACACGATGTCGTCTTGATCCTGTCCGAACGAAGATTGTCCCTTGGAGACCGTCACGCCGATCACCTTGAACGGCAGGTTCTTGATGCGGATCGTCTTGCCGAGGGGATCTTCGCCGCCGAACATTACGTCCACCACCGTCGTGCCGAGCACCGCAACGTTGGCGGCGCGGTCCACTTCCGATTTGTCGAACGATTCGCCTTCTTTGATCGGCCAGGAGCGCACGTCGAAATACTCCGACGTGGTGCCCGTGATGCCGCCCGAGGGCGCCCAATTTTGATTCTGGTAGATGATCTGCCCGCGCGTCTGCACGCCCGGCGCGGCTTCCTTCACCGCCGTGCATTCGCGCGTGATTGCGTTCATGTCGTCGACGATCAGCGTCTTCACCGCCGAAGAGCCGGTGCGCACGCCGCCCATGTTCGCCGATCCCGCCTGCACCACGAGCAAATTCGTGCCCATGTTGGCGATTTGCGATTGCACTTGCTGGTTCGCGCCTTGCCCCACGCCGACCATCGCGATCACCGCGCCGACGCCGATGATGATGCCGAGCATGGTCAAGCCGCTGCGCAGTTTGTTGCGGGCTAGGGCCCGCAGGGCGATCCTCAGAATGGCGACAAAATCCATAATCGCTTCTCCTCGTTCCAGGTCAGTCCTGCGCCGCGTCTTGCGCGACTATTCCTGCTCGCCGTCTTGTGACGCCAGTTCCGATTCCACGCTGGGCAGCGTGGGCAGCACTTCCCTGGCGATCGAGCGCGACGGAACCACTTGATCAAGGCGAATCCGGCCGTCCTTGAAGATCACCGTGCGCTTCGCGTATGCCGCGATATCCGGCTCGTGCGTCACCATGATGGTGGTGATGCCTTCTTCGTTGAGATCCTGGAAAATGTCCATGATCTCCACCGATGTCCGGCTGTCTAGATTGCCCGTCGGCTCATCGGCCAGCAAAATCGCTGGACTATTCACGAGCGCGCGTGCGATGGCGACGCGTTGCTGTTGTCCGCCCGAGAGTTGGCTCGGGAAATGGTGCTCGCGGCCTTTCAATCCGACACGCGTCAGCGCGCGCATCGCCCGCTCGTGACGTTCTTTCGTCGGAATCGCCGAGTAGATGCACGGCAACTCTACGTTTTCCATCGCCGTGGTCCGCGCCAGCAAGTTGAATCCTTGAAAAACGAAACCGATGCGCCGGTTGCGGATGTGCGCGAGATCCACTTTGTTCAAAGTGGAAACGTCGGTGCCTTCCAGAATGTACGATCCCTTGGAAGGACGATCGAGGCAGCCGACGATGTTCATGAACGTCGACTTGCCGCCGCCGGATGCGCCCATGATGGCGACGAACTCGCCTTTGTTCACGTCGAGCGAAACGCCGCGCAGCGCGTGGACTTTCTGTTCGCCCAGATCGTAGATCTTGTGCACGCCCTCCATATGGATGACGTTGCCGCGGCGCGTGTTGACCTCAGGCGTTGCCGGAATCGATGCGGTGGCCACGGTTACCGTCCTGGACCGCGTCCGCCCGGTTGTCCGAATCCGCCGCGTCCGCCCGGTTGATTGAATTGTCCTGTGGCCGCGCGATTCGGAATCGCCATGCCGGTGATGACGTTGTCGCCGGGGTTCAGCGTTCCGTGCAAAATCTCGATGCACGCGGTGAACGTGTAGTCGGTGATGCTGGTGCGAACTTCCACCGGCTCCATTTGCTTGTCGCCGACCAGTTTCCAGACGATGTGCCGTTCGATAGCGCCGCGCTGCGGCTTCATAGCCATGCCCGCGGCCAGATCGGCCGCGCCGCCGGCTTGTCCGCCACGTCCGCCACCGCCTCCGCGCTGGCCGCCAGCGCCGCCACCGCCGGGTCCACCTGCGCCCGGTCCACCGGCTGCGGGACCGCCTTGTCCGCCGCCACCGCCGCCTGCAGGTGCGCCTTGTCCACCGCCCTCGCCCGAGGACGCCATGCCTTTGCCCTTGCCGCCGCCGGGAATCGGGATGCCGGCCTTTTGGTAGGCCGCGTTGCGTTCATCGTCGGGAATATCGGGCCGGAAACGCACTGCGCCGTTCGGCAGCTTGATCGTATCCTTCACTTCGCCGATCGGAATCGTGATGTATGCGGTCATACCGGGCAGCAGTTTGCGTCCGGGATTATCGAAATCCACCACGGTGTCGTAGGTCACCACGTTCTGCACGGTCGTCGCGTTCAAGCGAACTTCGCGAATGGTTCCGTTGAACGTGTCTTTCGGAAATGCGTCGACCTTGAAACTGACCGGGCCGCCTTTTTTGAGATTACCCACGTCGCTTTCGTCGGTGGCCACGTCCACTTGCATCCGGTCGAGGTTCTCGGCGATGGTGAAAAGGGTGGGCGCGGACATCGACGCCGCCACCGTTTGCCCGACGTCAACCGAGCGCGCGACCACCGTGCCATCGATGGGCACGTAGATCACGGTGTGATCGAGGTTCACTTGCGCGGCATCGAGCGCGGCCTTCTTCTGCGCCACTTGGGCTTTGGCTTGCTCCACCTGCGCGATCTGCGATTGCAGTTTCGCCTGCGCCTGCTCATACTGCGCTTGGGCGGCTTCGGTCAACGCGTGGTTCGAATCGAACGTGGCCTGGTCGACTTCCAGTTGCTGCTGTGGAATGATGCCCTGCTTGGTCAAATCCTTGGAGCGATTGAGCGCCAGTTGCGTTTGCACTTCCATCGCCTTGGCCTTTTCCAGGTTGGCCTTTTGCGTGGCGATGTCGGCGCGTTCCACCATCACCTGCGTCTCCAGCGATTTCTGGTTGGCGAGGGCATTATCCCTGTCGGCCTTGGCCTGGTCGACCGCCGCTTGAAACAGGGACGGCTCGATGCGCGCGATCACATCCCCCTTGTGCACTTGATAGTTGTAGTCGGCGTAAAGTTTGTCGATATTGCCGGACACCTGCGATCCCACTTGCACCAAATGCGTGGAGTTGATGGTTCCGGTGGCTTGCACCACGGAGATGACGTCGCCTTTTTCCACCTTGGCGGTGAAAAAAGTACGCTCTTGCTTGCGAGCCATTGCAACGGCCAATACCACGAGCGCGATCACGGCGGGCAGGCCAATGAAAATCAGCCAGCGATTTCGATTCATGCTTTCAGATCCCTCATCTGGATCGCTCCACTGCCGGGAGCGATCCCCTCAAACCACATGGTAGCAGTTTGGGTAGTCGTATGGGCGAGCCGCTACTTTTCTTTACCTTTTACCTGGACAGGATGGCCAGACAAGGATTTGAATTAACAGGATGGACAGGATGCACAGGATTCGAGCAAGGCACGTTCTCATCCTGCTTATCCTGTGCATCCTGTTGAGTCCTCCGTTGTCGGCACGCGGGCGAGCGCGTTTCAATGGCACGTGGCGGGGGACGTTTCGTGACATGCCGACTGGAACAGAGCCGCGAACGCGCGACAATCCCGCCGGTGAATCCACACACCCGTTCGAATTGACACTGCACGAAAAGGGACGCTGGATCACCGGCGAATTCCGCCAAACCGATGCGCCGGGCCCCTCACAACGCGTGAAGCACGCCGGACGCTTCGGCGATCGCGCGTGCTTCGATGTCATGTCGAGTGATGGCGAGAACGAAGACATGCGCTTTTGCGTCGTGCTTCAGAGCGGAAATCTCACAGGGATTTGGAGCGGAGGACCGCAAGGCGGTCCGATTCTCGGTGGAATGGGTCCCGGCGCAAGACTGTTCGAGGTTCGCGCAAAGCGTGTCCCCCGAAAACAACCATAGAGATCAACGCGAAGATTTGATCGCGTGTCTACTGCGCGGAACTACTCGGCGTGATCGTCCTCTGGAGTTTCGTAACCGCCGCTTCGAACTTTGGTTTCTGATCCTCTGTCAGGATCGCGCGGATCCTGTCCATGGTTTGACGGCGCACTTCGTGCGCCTGCATGTGCAGCGAGTCGAAATCGCGCGACGCATCGTCGAGAATCGCTTCCATTTCTTTGGTCTGCTGATCGGTCAGGTTGAGTTCCTGGCGGACTTTTTCGATGACATGCGGGCGGCTCTCGTTCGTCACGGTGATCGCGGCGCGCACGCTGCGCGCCTCCCAATAGTGGTCGGCGAGCATGCCGGTGATGGTGCCGCAGCCGAACACAAGCAAGGCAAAGATGCGGGAATATGCACGGGGGCTCATGGTCATTGGTTTTTCGTCCGCCCCGGCTAGTCGCCTAGAAGCGCGGCCATCGTCTGTTCGCGATTGGCGTGATCGGTGGCGCTCTCGCTTGCGGGCGCGGGGGTCTCTGAATTCTGCCAGCAGCGCAGGCAGGAGTGACCGAATAATCCGGTAGCCTCGCTTCCGGTGATCAACGCGGGAGCGTCGTGCTCCACCGGCATGTCGAAGAGCAATCCCGCCGTCGCGCTCGCTTCGCTCGATTGCAAGCTGAAGGCGTAGCCGCCGGCCAGCACCGCGAGCATCACCGCGGCCACCGCGACTTGACGGATCGCGGTTTGATACGAACTGGTCAGCCCCAGGAATCCTAAGCTCGACCAGAAAGATGCAGGTGCCCCGGCAGCCGCCAAAGCAGGTTGCCCGGCTGGAAGCCCCTCAATTACTTTCAGGGCGAAGCCGGGCACTGGTTCCGGCGCCGGATCGGCCTCGGTAACGGCCAGCACTCTCAGCAACCGGCTGCTTTCCATGGCGTCATTCACCACTTCCTGGCAGGAACTGCATTCCGTCAGGTGCTTGTCCAGCGAGTCCTGGAGTTGAGCCGACAGACGGCCCTCCAGGTATTTTTCCAAGTTGTCGTTCAGAATCGTGTGCATTGCCTACTCCCCACTCGAGGGTCTATTGCCCTCTGTTTAAAGTACTTAACCCTTCGGCAGGTTCGTTTTGTAAAAACGCCATTCCGAAGTTCTATTCCGACTCCGCGAAATCCGGACGCAACGCCGGATTCTTGCGCGCCGCCTTCATCAGCTTCTGGCGCGCGCGGAACAACTTCACTTTCACGGTGTTTTCGTTCATGCCGTTCATCGCGGCCAACTCTTCCACCGAGTATCCATCCACTTCTTTCATCATCAACAGCGTCCGCTCTTCTTCCGACAAGCGCTCCATCAAGCGCATCACATACTGGCGCTCGGCCATGGTGTTGTCGACGGCCTGCGATCCCGACTGGCGGATGTCTTCCACGTCTCCAACGCGACGCGCTTCATCTTCACTCAAATCGGACTCATAAGTGAGTTTGCGGACTTTCTGCTTGCGCAGGTAGTCGTAGCACTCGTTCACGGTGATCTTGTACAGCCACGTGACGAGGGACGAGCGGAAATCGAAGCCCTTCAGGGCGAACCATACTTTGGTGAACACCTGTTGGGCGATATCCTCCACGTCGTTGCGATTCCGCAGCACGCCGTGAATGATGGAGAAAACCTTCGACTGATACTTCTCGATGAGCAGACGAAAAGCCGCCTGATCGCCTTCCTGCGCGCGGCGAACAAGAGCCACTTCCGGGCTGACGTTAGGCTCCACTTTGTGAGTCGCACTGCTTCTGATCGCAATGCCGATTCCCGGATTCAGCACCATCTCCATACACCACTTACGACGTGCCCGGGAAAGTACAGGTTACTCCAACCCTACAATTCTGATCAGCCGTGCACGGCCCCTACCAGTCGATTTGCCAACCGCCCTAACTCACTCAATCCCTTGGCGATATCCGCTTCCGACTCGCGCGAGTATGCCAGGCGCACCGTGCGCGCCGCCTCTGCGGCGTCGAAGTGTCCTACAAAGAAGCAGTTACCGGGCATAAAGGCTACGCCCGACTCGAGCGCCGGAGCCAAAAGGGCTTGGGTGTCGGTGTCCTCCGGCATCTCCAACCAGAAAAAGAATCCGCCCTTCGGGGTAACCCACCGCGTTCCCGGAAAATGCTCCCGCAGTGCCTTTTCCATGGCGTCCCGGCGGGACTTGTAGACTTGGCGCAAGCCGGGAAGCCGCGCGGCAAAGTGTCCGCGGACGATGAACTCGTTCACCAGAATCTGCGTCAGCGACGACGTGAACATGTCGGCGGTTTGCTTCACGGTCTCAAGCAACTCAGTTGTCTTCACCGGAGCGGCGATCGCCGCCACGCGTAATCCCGGTGCGATGGTCTTCGAAAACGTCTGCATGTAGATGACGCATCCGGAGTGATCATGCGCCTTCACGGGCACAACGTCCGCCGTGCTGCCTTCGAACATGATTTCGCCGTAGGCGTCGTCCTCGACGATCCAGAAGCGATAACGCTCGGCCATTTCGACCAGATGCCGGCGCTTCTCAACCGACATCAGCACGCCCGCGGGATTCGCGAAGTTCGGCGTGACGTAGAAAAACTTGGGACGTTCGCGCTTCACAATGCGTTCGAGCGCCTCGAGGTCGGGACCATCAGCCAAAACCGGAATACCTTCCAGCCGCGCGCCTAAGTTCAAGAACGCGCCGCTCGCACCCGGATACCCCGGCGACTCCATCAGCACGAGATCGCCAGGATCGATCAGGATTCGCGCGACCAAGTCGATCGCTTGCTGCGATCCCGCGGCGATCAGCAAGTTCTCCGGCTTCACGCCGGCGACGCCGCGGCCGTCGAGATATTTCGCGATGGTCTCGAGCAGCGGGTGATAACCCTGCGTCTGTCCGTATTGCAGGGCTTCGGCGCCGCGCGACTCCAGAATCTCGGCGGCGAGCGCGGTCAACTCGGCCTGAGGAAACGTCGCGGAGTGCGGCATGCCGCCGGCGAAGGAGATCACCTTCTTGCCGTGGATCGCTTTGCTCACGGCGCGAATCGCAGACGGTTGGAGGTTTTGGGCGAAGTGAGAGTATTCCATCGGTGCTTTAATCTTACGCCAAATCTGCGGGCCCTTTGGCAATCCGCGTAACACAGGCAAGTTCGACACAGAGGACACAGAGAACTCAGAGGACACAGAGAACGTTCATCTTGGGTTGAAAAACCTCCGTGTTCTCTGTGTTTCTCCGTGTGCTTTGTGGTGAAATTGCCGGGCTAATCGCTTACCTGATGGATCGCGCCTTGTCTGATCCTCTCGTGTAATTCAACGGCAAAATACCCCGACACCGTCACAGGCAGCGCCGCTACGCCTACGGCCGTGTTGTGCCATCCACGCTGCCACAACCAAATTGACGGAATCGCGGTCAGTGCGAGGAAAAACCACTTCAGCGTCGAGTTCGTCGCCGCATCTAGGCCGAGGCGCAGACCCGAATCCGCGAAACGCCGCCAGCCGTCGCGCCACGCGCCCGAGTCTTCGATCACCAAAAGCAACAGCGACACCCAGCGCCAACAACAATACATCGCCAGCGAAAACACACTGACCACGCTCATCGCCGATTCCATCACCAGCGGCCATGCGCAATCGACATCACCAGGCGATAGCTCGTGAACACAGCCGCCGATCCCGCAGCCAGCGCGATCGTCCGCAGCAATACGAGCATGAAAAACGGCCGGCGAAAGAAGATCGCGCGCACCGCCGCTCCGGCAAGAATCCAAAACGCGGCGAGGATGGCGAGCCCCGTCGAGTCGAGCGCCACGCGGCCGGCCGTGAGCGTGGGCCACCACCGCGTCAAAAAGGCCGGGCGAATCACCAAATGGTTCGACGCTTCGAGCGACACAATCACCACCATCAACGCCAAGCGCCAGGAGGTTTCGACGATGATGCGGCTCTTTTCCAGGTGCGGATCCATTTATTGCAGGGGTGTGAGAACGGCCTTGATGACTTGCCGCGAATACATCGCATCAAACGCGCTCTGCCATTTTTCGAGCGGTTCCACTGCGCCGACAATCGAGTCGAGATTCATCGCGCCGTTTTCGAGCAAGGCCAACACCGCTTCCCACGTCTTGTACGTATGACTGAACGAACCTGTTAGAGTCACAGCCTTTTGGACCAGAGGGTCGAGCGAGAATCCCAACGGCTGCGGTCCCCAGCCGACTTTGGTGATTTGTCCGCCGGGACGCACCACGTCGAGACTCGCGCGCAAGGTTTGCGAGACGCCCGCGGCGTCGATCACGACGTCCGCGCCCAGGCCGTCGCCGGTTTCGCGAATCCACGTCATCGGATCGCCCGCAATTGCCGCGTCGGCGCCGAGTTTCTTCGCCACCTCGAGACGTTCGCGATCCGCTTCCACGCCGACCATCGCGAGCCGGCCGGGACCACAGAGTTTGGCCATCTGCAAACAGAGCAACCCAATCGGCCCGGGACCGAAAACGACAACCGTATCGCCGGGACGGATGCGCGACTTCACGACGCACGCGTTATACGCCACGCAACACGGCTCGGTGAGCGATGCGCGCTCGAACGTTACCGATTTCGGCAAGCGGTGCAGGCAGCGCGCCGCCACTTTCACGTATTGCGCCATCGCGCCGTCGACGCCGTAGCCGAATCCCATGCGTTTCGGGCACAAGTTGTACTCGCCCGACCGGCAATACGCGCACGTGCCGCAGATTACCGCCGCCGTTTCGCTGACCACGCGATCGCCTTCGCGAAACGCGCTGACTTCGCGGCCGGCGCGCGCGATCTCGCCGCCGAATTCGTGGCCTAACACCACCGGCACGTTGACGCGCCAACTGTGCGAGTTGTGATACTGATGCACGTCACTGCCGCAAACGCTGACGCCGCGCACCGCCAGCAGCACGTCGTCCGGCCCGATCTCGGGAACCGGATGTTCGCGCAACTCTACGCCTCCGGGAGTCAAGGTGTGGTGTACGACAGCCGCCATATTCTTCATAAGTGGTTAGTCCTTTAGTGCTGAGTGCTGAGTGCTGAGTGCTGCGAGGCGCCGACTCAGCACTCAGGACTCAGCACTCAGCACTGTTCTTAGTTCTCCGTTCGGATCCGCGTGACGATTTCACGCAAGATCGCTTCCAGATCGCCCGCGGCGGTCTTGAAACGATCGGCGTCAACCGCCAGCGGCGCGCCGATCACCACAAGCGGCGCACCGTGACGCGGCATCGAGATCGCTTGTTCGATGCTCAATCCGCCCACCGCCTGCACGGGAATGTTCACCGCCGCAACCACTGCGGCCAACTCGTCGAGCGGCGACGGCACCGCGCCGTGCAGGGCAATTTCTTCGGCGTCGCGACGCTCGTCGAAGCCCGTGTGGTGCACGATGTAATCGACGCCCAGATCTTGCATCATGCGCGAGCAATCGGGCTTGCTGCCGGCGCCGAGATTGTCGCCCATCACCGCGACGCCGTAGTCGCGGCCCGCTTGCACCACTTGCTTGATGGTGGCGCGATGCGCACGTCCCATCACCACCACGTGCGTCGCGCCGGCCTTGGCCATCATTTCCGCTTCCAGCCATCCGCCGTCCATGGTTTTGAGATCCGCGACAATCGGATGCGTCGGAAATGCGGCGCGCAGTTCCTTCACCGCCGTGAGTCCCGCGGCGAGCAGCAACGGCGTGCCCGCTTCCAGCCAATCGACGCCGGCACGCACGGCTTTCTGCGCGGTGTCGAGCGCTTCGGAGATGTTGATGAGGTCGAGCGAAATCTGAACGATCGGTTTCATTCCTTATCGATGGTAGCATTCCAGTTGATGAAGAAGAGCCCTGTTGTCTACCAAGGAAAATTCTTTTCCGTCACCAAAGAAGTAGTCGACGAACCGGGCGGCGTGCGCGCACTGCGCGAGATTGTCCATCATCCCGGATCAAGCGTGGTGATCGCGCGTAACAATCGCGGAGAGGTACTGCTAGTAAGCCAGTACCGCCGCGCGGCGCGCAAGAAGATGTGGGAAGTCGTGGCCGGCAAGCTCGACGGCCGCGAGTCGCCGCTCACCGCCGCGAAGCGAGAGTTAGCCGAAGAAGGCGGGTATGCCGCCAAACGATGGACCAGACTCGGCGTCTATTACCCGAGTCCCGGATTCCTCGATGAACGCATGTGGTTGTATCTGGCGGAAGGCCTGTCCCCGTGCTTCGCGGAGGCCGACGCCGACGAATGGATCAAGAAGAGATGGGTTTCGCACCGTAAGCTTGGTGAAATGGTCGAACATGGTGAGATTCTCGACGCCAAGACCGCGCTTTGCTACTTCCTCACGAAACATTCTCGGTAAACATTGATCGAAGAATCACATTCAATGATTTAGAGCGATGTTAGAACAAATCGTTTTTGCTATGACTTCGCGTAGTCAACATCCCATCTACACCCAATCATTCGAAAAGCCGCCCATATTAGCCGTTTGATTGCTTGACACGTTTTTAACCCGGCCTAATAATGGCGGGCGTTAGCAGTTAGAGGGGCAGTTGGAGGAGGGTGTCGCGTTGGCTCGAGTACAAGGAAAAGTGAAGTGGTTTAACAACAGTAAGGGTTACGGATTCATCGGTCAAGACAATGGCGCAGATGTGTTCGTGCATTACTCGGCGATTCAGTCGGAAGGATACAAGAGCTTGACCGAAGGAGACACGGTCGAGTTTGAGATCACCCAGGGGCAAAAGGGTCCGCAAGCCGAAAACGTCGTTAAGTTGTAAGCCCGAACAGATCACTGACGGTAACGGCGCGTAGTCCTTGCGCGCGGTAAGCTGCCAGGATCGCACGGAGTGCTCGTGCGGTTCCTTGGCGGCGATCGCCGGGGTGTGTCGTGTCGCCGTCGTGCATCAGTACGACGTCCCCGGGACGCGTGTGGGTGCCCACGTGTTGCGCGATCCACTCGGCGGGCCGCTCCCAATCGCGGCTCGATAGCGACCACATCACCACTCGCAGGCCCAACCTTTCAACAATAGGATACATGCCGAACCAGCGCGCCCCGTACGGCGGACGGAAGAGGCGCGGAGCGACTCCGTGCACCGATTCGAGTGATCGCTGTCCGCGTTCGATGTCGCGTGCGATCATGGCGGGCGTGCACAAGTAGAAGCGCGGATGCGTTTCGGTGTGCCCGGCGATCTCGTGACCCTCTAGCGCTACGCGCCGTGCGATCTCCGGCAATCGGCGAGCATTCGATCCTACTTGGAAAAACGTGGCGCGCGCTTGCGCTTCAGCGAGTGCGTCGAGGACGGCGGGCGTGCTTTCGCTGGGCCCATCGTCGAACGTCAACGCAACGGCGCGGGCGTTCGATTGCTTCACCAGCGATGGTCCAAAGACTTGCGACGACGGCACGCCGGCCGCATAGTACATACTCGCGCTAAGCGCGGCCGCGGCCCCCGCGGCGCCCCATGCGATCGAAATGTTTCCCAGCGGCATGTTACGCGCGCCCCGTCATTTCGAGCAGGCTCGACTCCACGGCGAGTCCATAACCATCCCACGTATACCGGAGCGCGGAATGCAACGCGTTGCGGCCCATTTGACGGCGCATTTCCGGATCGCGATACATCTCGACCAGGCGCGCTGCCAGCGCTTCCACGTTGCGCGCCTCGAAGACGAATCCAGTGACACCTTCGGTGACCGCCTCCGACGATCCGGCGTTCGAGCTCACCAGCGCCGGAAGGCCCGTGGCCATCGCCTGCACCACCACCTGACCGAAACCATCCTGCACCGAGGGCAAAACGAAGACCGAAGCGTTGTGATAGTAGTCCAGCAACCGGGGAAACCGGATGACGCCGTGCACTTTCACCGACGCGGGATGGTTGCGCAACGCCGCATGCATGATCGGCCGCACCGCGCCGACCAAGTGCAGTTCGCTGTTCGGCAGCGCGGCGCGCTGAAACGCGTCCAGCAAATAGTGAATGCCTTTCTGCGCGCTGATCTCTCCGACGTACAGCACGCGGAAGGGGCCTTCACGGCGTTCCTCCGTAGGCGGTTTGAAGCGCTTTGTGTCGGCGCCCAGCGGCCATACGCGCAGTTTCTCGCGCGGCAATCCGCGCTCCACGAACGATCGCTCGCAAAACTTCGAGGGCATCGCGATGTAGTCGGCTAGTTCGTACTCTCGCAGTTCTTTTTCCACCGTGAGCGGATCCACCTCGCTCTGGTGCAAGCCAAAACGGGCGTTTTCTTCATCGACCAGTTGCTTTTGCGTGAGGATGTGCGCCGATCCGCGCACCAGAACCACTTTCCCTCCGATTTCGCGCATTCGCCGGATGGTGTGCAGCGAGAATCCCGACCAGCCCACGAGAATGTCGCACGGCTCGACCGTGCGCGCCGCCCACTGGTCGAAAAGCTCGCCCTTGCGGTAGAACCAGTGCGACGGTCCCGCGTGAAGCACCGTGGGCACGCGCGCGATCAACTCGGGAAACAAGTTTGTGACCACCCGATCGCGGGGAATGTCTAATCCCCAAGCGTTCGAGCGAGGATTGAAATAGGTCGTGAGAAATTGCCGCAGCCATCCGCGCTTGGCGAGTTGCTCCACCAAGTGGAACGCGTGAAACTTTCCGCCCACCGACACGCTCACGCGCAACGGCGGCAACGCCTCTCGCCGCGCGGCCGGGCCGCGTGCCGCGGCCGCCGGATCGGGTGGCAACGCGCCGGTGACCGTCGCCACCGGCCCCGACACGCTCGTCGCTTCGATGGCCTCGTGGCGGAGTTCCTCTCGTTGATGAAGACCGGAGCGGTAGATGTCCGCGATGCGATTGCCGTAGGTCTCCCATCCGCCCACTTGCTTGACGCGTTCCAGGGCCGCGCGCGACATTTCCATTCGCAAGTCCGGGCGCTCGTACAGCAAGCGAATCTTGGCGGCGATGGCGTCGGCGTCGCGGATGGGAACGATAAAACCCTCCACGCCGTCGGTGAAGAGATCCTCCGCGCCGGTATGCTGCGTCGCGATCACCGGCACGCCGCATGCCAGCGCCTGCGCCTGCACCAACCCGAACCCGTCTTGCACGGAAGGCAGCACGAAAACAGACGCCTGACTGTAGTGATAAAATAGTTTGTTGCGCGGCACTATGCCGAGATACTTGAAGGTCCCTTCGCGCTCGGCCAGAAAGGAGCGCATCTCCGGCATGCACCCACCGATCAAAGTCAGTTCGATGCGCGACGGGCCGAACTGCCGGACAGCGTCGAGCAAGTAGGGAATGCCTTTCTGCAATGACAACGCGCCGACATACAGTACGCGAAACACGTCGTCCTGTTTCGGCTCCGGGCGGAACAGGGTCAGATCCACGCCCAGCGGCGCTTTGGCCATTTTCCGGGCGGGCACGCCGCGCGCGATAAACGAGCGCAACGCGAATTCCGACGGCACCACGATGACATCGGATTGCTGATACTCGTCCACTTCGCGCTGCACGATCACCGGATCGATGGGTTGATATCGAACCTGCCAGCGGTCGAACTCTTCTGCGAGAATCTCATCCTGAAACCAGATGTGCGCCGACCCGCGATCGCAAACCAGCAGCGAACCGTATTTGCGGCGGGCTTCCCGCTGCGCGTTGGTGCCGAAACTGGATAGCGTGTGCAGCACATCGCAGGGCGCCACGCGTTCCGCCAGCCAGCGATCGAAATTCTCAATGGCGGCGCGATTCACATAGTTGTAAATCTTACCGCTATTGAGCCGCGAGACGGCTTGCGCCGGAGCCGTCAACCACGTGTGCCGACTCACCTTGCCGTCGGGCAATCCGGTTGGCTTCCACGAAGGATAGCCGGTATACAGATGCTCCAGGAAGCCCAGACGTTCCATTTGGCGGGCCAAATCGATAATGTGAAACATTCCGCCGGCCGCGACACAAACTTTCATGCGCGAGTCTCCTGCGGGTATTCATCTCGCGCCGGCGACGCTGCGCCCGCCGCGGCCAGTGCGTCGTCGTAAATCTTTTCGACCGCTGCGGCGTGTTCCGCCATTGAATCGAGCTTGGGAAAGCGGCACGCCTTTTCCACAAGTGATGCTTTTCCCAACGAGCGATCGGAGCAAAGCCGACCAATCTGCTCGGCGAGCGCCGCCACATCTCCGTGCGGAAAGAGCCAGCCGTTCTCGCCGGGGCGGACCCACTCGTTGATGCCGCTCAAATCCGATCCCAGCACGGGCAGCTTGGCCGCGAATGCTTCGAGAACCGTGAGCGGCCCAGTCTCGATCCACATCGACGGCACGACCACCACGTCGAGTTGCGCGAGCGCGGCGGCTTGCTCGGATTTCGCGATCTGGCCGTGCCACACAATGCGGGAATCCGCGGCAGAGGCGGCCCGCACCTCCTCCTCGATGCTTTGTTCCACCGGGCTCTGCGCGCGCCCATAGAGATCAACGCGCAGTTTCAAATCCGGCCGCCGACGGATCGCCTCAAGAAGCACGCTGACTCCTTTGGTCTTGTTGAATCGACCAAAGAATCCCAGGCGCAGCGTGCCGTCGGAAGCCGTGCGCTCGACGGGCGCGAGCGATGGCACGGCGTGACGGAGCAGGACGATGCGGTCCTGGGGAACACCGTTGACCATCAGCGTATGGCGCGACCACTCGCTGAAAACGTGCCAGCGATGGGGAATCTGCGTAATGGCGAGCCGCGATTCAAAGTAAATCCGCATGAGTGCCGGAAAGTACAAAGCGCTTTGCCAAGACGGCCATCCCGTGGATTCGGGTACGGTGAGGCGCTCAAGCAGCGGCGCAGCAGCGGTCATCGCAGCGCCCGCCATCCAGCTCACCGCGCCTCCAGCCCCCGCGCCGGCTCGCGAGGCGGTCACGCAATGCATGCATTTCGCCGGTGTGGCGATACCGTCGCACATTTCGCCTGTCCAGGTGACGAAATCTCCCTTTCGGCAAAGCAGGATGGCGTTGTGCAGCGTGAAGACAACGGGGATTCGCAGAGCGGCGGCGGCTTCCATGAAACTCAGCGATACCGTCATGCTGTGGCCGTGAATATGCAGAAGATCGGGCTGGCGTTGCTTCAGCCAAGCGGTCCAAAACTCGCGCAGGCCGGTGGCGCGTGTGGTGTACAGCTCGGGCATGGTGATGTTGTCGACGTTGAAATACCACGCCGGCCATCCCCAGCACGATCCTTGCTTGATGTGAAAGCGCGAGCTTGTTGACGTTGATCCACTGGCTGTGGATCCCGCGAGCAATTCCACCGAGTGCCGTTGGCCGAAAGCCGCGAGCAACGACTCTAAATACACTTCGGTTCCTCCGTATGCTTCGGGCGGAAGATTGTAGGTGGCCAACAACAGTTTCATAAGTTGCTGCTTTATTCTAGCCTGTTTCGCGCGGGCGGCTCGGAGACGGGCCGGGAAAACCGGCGGTGTATAATGACGTAGACTCGATTGGCGCTCACTCGATGGAACCCAACATCCGCTTAGCAGGCGTCTGGAAGAAATACCTCATTGGCGGTTCTCACTATCGCAGTTTGCGCGAAGATTTTACGCGGGCCGGCGCCGCCATCGTGCGCGGCGTGGCGAAGGTCACCGGCGCCAAAGTCAACGTGATGCCCCCCCGCCCGGTTTTCTGGGCGCTCAAGGGCCTCGACATCGGGATCAACCCCGGCGAGCGCGTTGGGATCATCGGCGCGAACGGCGCCGGCAAAACCACCACGCTGCGCTTGATGGCGCGCATCACCAAAGCCACCAAAGGGACCGTGTACATGCGCGGACGCATCGGCGCGCTGATCGCGGTGGGCGCGGGCATTCACCCGGAACTGAGCGGACGCGAAAACATTTTTCTGTACGGTTCCATCATGGGGCTGAAGCGCGCCGAGATTCAGCGGAAACTCGACAGCATCGTGGCGTTTTCCGGAGTCGAGGAGTTTCTCGATACGCCGGTGAAGTATTACTCCTCGGGCATGCGCGTGCGCTTGGGATTTTCCGTCGCGCTGCACGTGGATCCGGAAATCATGCTGGTGGACGAAGTGCTCGCCGTGGGTGATTTCCAGTTTCAGAAACGCTGTCTCGATGGAATCGACGACATGGCGCGCCAAGGCACAACCATCGTGTTCGTCTCGCACGATCTGCATTCGGTGAAGCAAACTTGCCGGCGCGTGATCTATCTCAATCACGGCGAAGTGAAGTACGACGGCGAACCCCAAACCGCGATCAACGTCTACATGGACGACATGCGCAGCGGGACGGGCGCCCTCGGCGGTTCGACGCCAGGCGGACGCGGCACTCGGTTCGGTTCGTTCGACGCGGTGATCGAAGGCGTCCAGTTTCTTGACGGCCAAGGCCACGCGGTGGAGGAAATCCGCACCGGCGAGCCGCTCACGATTGAGATTCGTTACTACGCGCCCAAGCCCATTCCTGCGCCCGATTTCTCCACTTACATCCGGCGCAACGATGGCGAGCACGTTTGCTCATCGATGGCCTCTTGGGAAGGCCTGCGATTGAAGGAAATCTCCGGGCGCGGCGTGTTGCGCGCGACGATCAATCAATTCGACATGGCTCCCGGCCGCTATCTGGTTTCGGCTGTGATTTTCGATTCCTCGGGCGTGGCCTTTATCGATCATCACCAGGACGCCTACGAACTGACAGTGCAATCCGACCGGCACGGTCAAGGACTGCTTTACCCCAAAGTTGCGTGGGCGGCGTCGCAGGAAACTCCCGCCGCGCGTTAGCGAACGGCTTCGCAAATCAGCAAGGAATCCTCGCGCGTTTCCAGACCGCGCAATTCCGGAACTTCACTCTCGCCCCTGCGGCAGTACCGAATGGTGCGAAATCCGGCGGTTTCCATGTATCGATGCAGTTCCTCATGGTCATAAATCCAGGTATGTCCCCACGCGCGCATCGCCGTATTCACCATCTCACACGGCGTGGCGATCCCGCTGTTGTGGGGAAGCTTCAACCAACTTTGCTCCCTCCATTCGCTGGACCCATACTGGCGCGCGATTTCTTCCAGCGACGGCGTGGCGACCCGCAACACTCCGTCTGGAATCAGCAAGCGATAGGCGTCGGTTAGGAAGCGCGCGCCTGTTTCGCGCGGCAAATGCTCGAAGAAATGCTCGTTGTAGATAAATTGGCAGGATGCCGCCGGCAGCGGATAAGGATCGTTGGCATCCCACGCGAACTCTCCAACGCCGTCGTAGTAATCGGTGTTGATCCAACCGTTCAAGAGAACCGTAGCGCAACCCACGTGCAAACGCACGGGATGAGGAAACCGCTCGTAGACACGGGCCGCTTTCCGCGCGTTGCGGATCCGCGCGTTGCGCTTCTCCCATCGGCCGGCGGCATCGTGTAAACGGCGAGTGATCGAGGTAAGTTTCATGCGGCTTTGCGAGAGCCTCATTATTTTACACTGACGGCGCGGATACGCGACGAATGCAGCGCCGCTGGCCGCTGTATACTGATACGGATGCCAAGAATCCCGCTCATCAAGCCCGATCTTCCGCAACTGGAGGAAGTCGCTGACTCGTTTCGCGAAGTTCTTTCCAGCGGAAAAATCACGAATTTCGGAAAATACGTCAGCGCCTTCGAGAAAGAAGCCGGCGAATACTTGGGCGCCGAAACGGTGACTACGTCGTCGGGCACCATGGCGCTGCTGTTGACGCTCCAAGCGTTGGGATTGAAGCAAGGCGAAAAAGTGATCCTGCCGAGTTTCACGTTCATGGCTACCGGACAAGCCATTCTCTACGCCGGCGGCGTTCCGGTTTTCGCGGAATGCGAGAACGACTTGACCCTCTCGCCCGCGGACCTCGAGCAGTTGCTGGCGAAGCACGACAACGTGGGCGCGGTGATTCCCGTGCACACTTACGGACT
This sequence comes from Terriglobia bacterium, assembly GCA_021325275.1. Lineage (GTDB taxonomy): Bacteria > Acidobacteriota > Terriglobia > JAJPHL01 > JAJPHL01 > JAJPHL01. Next base: position 109,227 of record JAJPHL010000055.1, read on the forward strand.
GCCGGCGCGCACCGCGGAGATCGAAACAATCGTCGACGCCGCGGGACGCAAGCGCGGTCGTAAGATTCCGGTGATGTACGACGCCGCGCACGCCTTCGGATCGTCGGCCGCGGGCCGCCGCGTGGGAACATTCGGCGACGCCGAGGTTTTTTCGCTCTCGGTGACGAAGATGCTCGTCAGCGTCGAGGGCGGCATGCTCGCGAGCCGTAATCCTGAAACGATCGCGCTGGTGAAAAAGATGCGTGGCTATGGCATCGAAGCCAACTACAACGCGCAATGGCCGGGCCTCAATGGCAAGATGAGCGAGTTTCACGCCATCATCGGCCTGCACAACTTACGGCGTCTCGGCGAACTTATGGCGGATCGCCAGAAGAAAGCGCGCCGCTATCTGGATTTGGTGAAAGCGCGCACCGCGTTCGACACGTTCCCTTGGCCGCAAGGCGTGGAGCACACCTTCAAGGATTTCACCGTGCTCGTGCCGCCCGGAACGGCGGAGACGCGCGACGCCGTGATGGCGTCGCTTTTGGAACAAGGCGTCGAAACGCGCGCCTACTTCCATCCGCCCGTGCATCAACAAGGATGGTTCGCGCGTTTCGCCGATCGTCCGCTGCCGCGGACCGAAGATCTCGCCTCGCGCGTGATTACGCTGCCGTTTTACACCAGCATCACCGAACAAGAAATGGAGCACGTCGCCAACGCGCTGGCGTCCGCGCAGAAACACTTTCACGCAGGAGCCTCAAGGTGACGATCCTTGTAACAGGCGGTGCGGGATACCTCGGCAGTGTGCTGGTGCCGAAACTCTTGGCGCGCGGCCATCGCGTGAAGGTGCTCGACATCGGCTATTTCGGAATCGGACATTTGCGAGCGTTTCGACCGACGGTCGAATTGTTCCGCGAAGATATTGAGCGAGTTGTTAACGACCATCGCTTTTGCGACGAGCTACTCGATCAAGTGGACTGCATTATCCATTTGGCGGCGATCTCTAACGATCCCTCGGCGGAACTGAATCCCACCTTGACCAAACATGTGAACTTCGACGGCACTTTAGCGCTGGCCGAAGAGGCCCGCAAGCGAGGGATTCACTTTGTCTTTTCGTCTTCGTGTTCAGTCTACGGCGAAGCGCCGGGAGAACTGACGGAGGACTCACCGCTCGAGCCGCTCACCGCCTACGCTCACTCCAAGGTCGAGGCCGAGGCCGCGCTCGGGCAAATGGCGGGTGGCGAGTGGCGTCCCGTTTCGCTCAGAAACGGAACGCTGTTTGGCTATTCTCCGCGGATGCGCTTTGATTTGGTTGTGAACATCTTTAGTCTTTACAGCACGCTCTACAACGAAATCAAGGTGTTCGGCGACGGCCTGCAATGGCGGCCCTATTTGCACGTCAACGATTGCGCGCGTGCGTTCGTTCATTTTGCGGAGAAACGCGACCATTCTCATTTTGTGTACAACATCGCGCATGAGAATCTGCGAGTCGTCGATGTCGCTGGATTGTTTCAGCAAATGAACCCGCGCCTGAAGGTCTCTCATTTGAACATGGTCGAACCGGATCGTCGCGATTACCGCGTGAGGGCGAGCCGCATGGAAGGGGCCGGCTTCCTGCCCCGGTTGACCGTCGAGGCGGGTGTCGTCGAAATCACAGAAGCGATTATCAACGGGCAGATTCCCGATCCGGAGTCCATCTATTACCGCAATGCCAAATGGTTAAAAGAGCTGAGCGAGTTAGGGAACCGCAGCCACCGGGAGATCCTCGGCCTGATGGAAAACATTCCTAATCGAGCCGCCACCTCTTTCTAGTCAACCTCCATGTCCGAGACTGGAATCATCATTGTTGGGGCCGGAAAACACGGTTGGGAACTGGACTCCTACCTTTTGGACGCCGCGCGGGAAGGAAGTCCGCTGCGCTTGGCCGGCTATATCGACGAACACAAAGCCCCCGGTCCATGGGGCTCGTCTCGAATCCTCGGTAACTTCGAAACACTGCGGCAAATGGCGGCCGCCGACCCTTCGAAACCACTGCAGTACATCACGGCGGTTGGTGACAATCGCGCACGACGAGAAATGGTGGGCAAACTGGAAGCGCTCGGCTGCCCGAATCTTGTCCCGGGAATCATTCGCCACCCCTTCTCATCGGTCGGCCTGAAAAACGAGATTGGAGAGGGAACCTGTTTGGCGCCCGGCAGCATCATCAGCACGGAGGCTCGCCTAGGACGTCACGTGATCATGAATATGCGGGCATTGGTTTCGCACGAATGCGTTGTGGAAGACTACGCAAACCTGAATCCGGGTTGCATCCTGTGCGGGAACGTGCGCGTTGAAGAGGGAGCCTACATCGGACCTGGCGCGACGGTCATTCGTAACGTTACCGTCGGAGCCTGGTCCGTGGTGGCAGCCGGTGCGACGGTGTTCACCAACGTTCCGCCAGGTGTCACGGTGATGGGTGCGCCGGCTCGCAAGATCATGAGCAGAGAGGATCTCCCCAGCCGGCCATGACATTGAATCAAGCCTTGGCAACGATTCATTCTCACCGTCAAGGAAGCGTGCAGCATTCCCTCTCGTTGCTTTGCGGGTTTGAACCCCTCCATCTCTCCACGTTTCTACAAGCCCACGCCATGGAGCGGCTGGAAGGATCGAACGTTGCGGTCAAGACCGGAATCTTCGGTGACCTAACAGGCAATCTGGCCCGCGCCACCGAACATCAGGAAGGCGTTGCCGCCGTAGTCGTGGAATGGCCGGATCTGGACGCCCGCCTGGGCTTGAGGGCCAGCGGTGGGTGGTCAAGATCGATTCGCCTCGATATCGCCAAGACGGTTGCCGCACGCCTGATGCAGCTAGCGGACTTGATCGAGGGACTCGCCTCCGGCACTCCCGTCGCGCTGGCCGGTCCTTCCTTGCCCTTGCCGCCTCTCGGACATACGCCTCCTGATCAAGCAACCACATTCGAACTTCTGCTTCAGGAACACGTGCTTACATTCCTGCGCCGTATGAGCGAAAGGCCCGGAGTGCGCGTCGTTCACCCGACGTGGTTGGAGAACGTCAGCCCGTTGAGCCAACGCCTGGACCCGCGCCTGGAGATTCTTGCAGGATTTCCGTACTCGCTCAAACATGCTGACGCGCTGGCCGCGGCGCTTGTAAACCTGCTTTACCCGAGAGTCGCGAAGAAAGGACTCATCGTGGATCTCGACGACACGCTCTGGGCCGGGATCGTCGGCGAGGTGGGAGTGGAGAGTATCTCCTGGCATCAAGAACATGGGACCCAGATTCATGCTCTCTTGCAGCAAATGCTTGGACAGTTGGCTGAGAGCGGTGTGCTTTTGGCAATCGCTTCCAAGAACGAAGCCGCGATTGTCCGCCAAGCCTTACAGCGACCCGATCTGTTGCTTCCGGCCGATTCATTCTTTCCAGTGATCGCAGGCTGGGGACCAAAGTCCGCCGCCGTGAAAGAGATCTTGCAAGCCTGGAACGTCGGGGCCGAGAGCGTCGTAATCCTGGACGACAATCCGATGGAACTAGAGGAGGTGCGATCCTTATTTCCCGAGGTGACCGGCCTTCGATTTACTCCGGGCGATCCCGCCGCAGTTTGGCGGCTTCTGGGAGAGTTGCGCGAGTTGTTTGGCAAGCAGGAGGTCCACACCGAGGATGTATTGCGCGCATCGAGCCTTCGCGCGGGAGAAGCATTTCGGTCGGCGGGCGGGAATCTGAATAACGGCACTGCCGGAGCAGAATTCCTGGCTTCTCTCGGCGGCTGCGTCGAAATCGATTATCGACTCGCCTCCGCCGACGAGCGGTATCTGGAACTCATCAACAAGACCAATCAATTCAACTTGAACGGTGCGAGAATGACGCAAGCGGAGTGGAACGCAGCCTTGCACGCCGATGGCGCCGTCGCGGTCACCGTTTCCTACCGCGACAAGTTCGGACCATTGGGGAGGATCGCCGTCCTGCTGGGCCGCCGCGCCCCAGACCACATTCGGGTAACCGCTTGGGCGATGAGTTGCCGAGCGTTCTCCCGAAAAATCGAATACCATCTGTTGGATAGTATGTTCGGTGAATTCGATGTGGAGTGCTTGCTCTTCGATTTCCGGGCGACCTCCCGCAACGAACCGCTGCAGAGTTTCTTCCGCGATCTGGGCGTGTTCACGCCAGCGGCAGAACCCCTCCGGCTCTCGCGCGGGGATTTTCGACGACGCCCCCCATTGCCACATGAAGTGAGGGTATGGTCATGAGCACGGACGTGCGGGAACGAGCAAGTCGCTGTTTTCAAAACGTCTTCCCCGGACTCCCCCAAGGGGAGATTCCTCACGCTAGCATGGCGTCACTCGCGGCTTGGGATTCGCTTGCCCACGTGACGCTTCTGATGGCAATTGAAGAAGAGTTCTCGCTGACCTTCTCGCCCGCCGATTTTCAGGAGCTCACTTCCTACGATTTGATCATCGACTTCATGGAAAGCCAACCGAGCCATGGATGAGCCGGCGAAGGCACAAACATTCGAGAGCCAGGACCTGAGAACCGGTCTAACGGCCTCTTTCGAGCGGAAGATCGAAGAAGCGGATATCGCCACCTTCGCGACGCTTTCCGGTGACTTCAATCCGCTTCACGTGGACCGGGCCTACGCCAGCCAAACCAACTATGGGAGTCCCATCGTCCACGGAGCCTTTCAAGTAGCCCTGGCGTCAACGATGGCGGGAATGTATCTGCCGGGACGTAATGTCGTCGTGGGATCTTTCCAAGCACGTTTCCCAGCGCCTTTGTACGCGCCGTGCGTTGTCGTGGTACGCGGCGTAATCGTGCACTGGGTCCCTTCCACCAGTACGGGCGTCTTGCGGGTCACCGTAGTGGCGCAAAGCAACTCAAATCTAACGGCGGATATCACGGTAAATTTCGGAATGCACGAGCAAGGGTCCGCCAAGGTCGCTTCTGTTTCTCGGGGCGCTCCACGGGGTGAAAACGAATCTCCCCTTTTGGTTGTGACCGGGGCCGGCGGCGCAATCGGATCCGATCTCGTCGCATCGCTGCCTCATTCATTTCGTATTCTTGCCTTGGCTAGATCGCCGCAAACCTCCGTTCGCTCCGGCGTCGAGTATTTGTCCTGCGACTTAGAGGAGCCGGATTGGGAATCGACTCTGGATGCTGCGGTCGATGGCAATGCCGTCTACGGAGTTGTTCACGCGGCCTGGCCGGGCGCGCCGATGGGCGGGCTGATGGATGCGGAACCGGACGTTGTATCTCGCCAAGTCCGCTTTGGAAGCGCGGTCACGATCAGACTTGCGAACTGGCTCAGCCGGCACGTTCAGGGCAGTGGCCGCTTCGTGGCGCTCAGCTCCACGGCCGCATCTCTGAAACCAGTGCTCAACCTTTCCGCGTATTCCCTCGGCAAGGCGACCCTGGAACATACCATCCGCTTGCTCGCGCCGGAGCTGGCGCGTAAGAAGATTACGGTTAACGCGGTGTCGCCTTCCTTCATGCCCGTAGGAATGAATCGGACAGCCAACAACCGTGCGATCCTCAGCGAAAGCGCCAAAGTTCCGCTGGGAAGACTCTGCTCGGCGGCGGATGTCGTGGCGTCCGTGCGTTACCTTCTCTCGGAGGACGCGGCCTTTCTAACGGGTCAGGTTCTTCCCCTCACCGGCGGGCAGTTGTAGAAGCCACGCATGATACAATCGCGGGCGTGGTAAGAGGTTTTACCCTTCTCTGTTTTTCTTTGCTATGAGCCGCCCCCTCGTAACCTTCATTGTTCCTTGCTACAACTACGGGCGGTATCTGCCTGATTGTCTCGGCAGCATTTTTGAGCAGCAAAGCGACTTTGATTTTGAAGTGATCGCGATCGACGACGCAGCGATCGATAATTCGCGGGAAATTCTGGAAAGTTATCGCGATCCGCGAATGCGGATTATCACGCACGAGAAGAATCAGGGCGCGCTCGCCGCCGTCACCCACGGTTTCGAAGCGGCCCGCGGAAAATACGCGGCGCGCATCGATCCCGACGATCGCTATCATCCGAATTTTCTCGCGACCCTCGTACCGGTGCTGGAAGCGCATCCGGAAATCGGCATGGCGTATGGCGACGCCGCGATGATCAACGGCGACGGCGTGGTGCAGGAAGCGGCGCTCGATTCCGTACACGGCGGCCGAGACTTCGTTGGCAACGAGTTGGTCGCGCTGATGCAACATCACTTCATCTGTGCGCCCACCGCGCTCGCGCGCATCGAAGCATGGCGCGGAGCGCTGCCGATTCCCTCGCACCTGGCCTTCAACGACATTTGGTTCAACTGGATGATCGCGCGCGATTGGGATTACTGCTACCGGAACGTTGTGGTGGCCGACTATCGTGTCCATGGAACGAATTGGCATGGGCGGATCGCGCGCGATGGATCCGAGGAAAAGTCGATTGTATGGCTGCTCGACAAGATTTATTCGACGCCCGAAAAATCCGCGGAGTTGGAACGCGCCAAACAACGCGCGCGCTCGCAAGTGTACGGCGCGCAGTATCTGGGATTCGCGCGGCGATACTTCGGCGCGGGGATGGAAGCCGATTCGCGGCGCTGCTTCCTGCAAGCGTTTCGGGTGAATCCGCGAACGATTTTTGCCGATCGCGTCCTCCGGCACTTCTTGGGAACGGTGGTGGGATTGAAAAACTACAACGCCACGAAAGCGACGCTTAAGAGTTAAACAATATCGGCGAACGCCTGTTCCACCCAGCGGAAATAAAGCACCGCCAGCGACAATCCGACGATCGCGCCGGCCGACCCAATCGCCAGATTTGCGAGCGGCGGCGCTTGTCCCATCACGAGACACCGCCGAAATCCGTCGACCACCACGGCCACGGGATCGGCCATGTACAGCCAATACAATTTCGGATACTGCTGCGCGACTTTGTCCGCCGAGTAAACCACCGGCACGCCGTAAATCCACAATTGCAACACCAGCGGCAGCGCGTAACGGATGTCGCGATAGAACACGTTGAGTCCCGCGAAGAACAAGCAGACACCCGAGGTAAAGACGATGAGAATCGCCAGCAGCGGAAAAACGTACAACGCCGTCAACGTGAATTGCACCTTGGCGTGATACCAAATCATGATTCCCGCGCAAAGAATGGACGACACCAGAAAATCGGCGCTGGCCACGATGATCGACGACAGCGGAATCACCATGCGCGGAAAATAAACTTTGTTGATGAGATCACTCGCGGTCACGAGACTGGGAATCGCTTGACCGAGCGAGCCGGAAAAGAGCGTCCACGGCAAGAGCGCCGTGAAATAGAAAAGCGGATACGGCAGGCCGCTCGAATCAAGATGCGCCACGCGTCCGAAGACCACGGTGAAGACCAGCATCTGGGAAAGCGGCTGGATGATCGCCCACAAGAGGCCGAGAAACGTTTGCTTGTAGCGGATGCTTAGCTCGCGAATCGCGAAACTCCACAGCAGTTCGCGAGCTTCCCAAAGTTCGTGCATCTTCTAACGGATGTCCGATCCGTTGATGGGAACGAGGATCGCGTTGCTGATGTTCGATACCAGCGGCGGCTTGGCGAATTCCGGAACGGCTTGCAGCTTTTTCCACTCGTCGTCGTTGCGGAACGCCGTCCAGGCTTTGTCGCGCGCGGCCATGTCGTCGAACGCGACCATATACGTGAGGCGCGGCATGTTCGATCCCGCGATGCACTCGCCGAACCACACCGGCTGCAATCCGCAGCGGCGGAAGATTCCCACTTCGCCGGAGCCGAACATTTTAATCTTGCGGGCGCCCAGCGTTTGATTCGCTGACTCGTAGGTGCGCATTTCAAAAACGCGCGCGGGACGTTTGGCGTCGCCGGAACCGGGCTCGGGCGCCGGAAAAAAGTCGAAGGCGCGCAGGAGCCATGTTTCCATGCGCTCGTACGCGCGGCTCGGAGATGTATCGGAAGTGGACGAATCGAAATCGGCCAGCGCTTTTTGATACGCGCTATCGGCCAAGAGTTTTTCGCGCACTTCGTTGACGTGCGCAAACGTCGGATACGTCGTGAGGGCGATCGTGAACGGTGTCGATGGCGCGATCGACGAGCCGAACAGACCGATCGTCGTGGCGCCGGCGCGCTTCGCCGCCGGCATGTACGCGCCGGTCAAGAAATCGGCGGTGCGTTTCTCCTGCGCGGTGGAATCGGTGCGCAGTTGAAAATGGCGCAGTTCGTAGTACGAACTCTTGGCGGTATCGGCGGCTTCGCCTAAGGCACCGGCGGCGCCCGCGGCCACCACAGTTGCGATCATGCTGCGGCGAGAAATTGTTTCGGACATAAGATCCTTGATTCTATCAGAGGCACTACATTCCCGGGTGGTATTCCCGCTGAGTGTGACCCTTCAGTTGCTCGCGATAGAAATAAACTTCGCGCAAATTTCCCGTGGCGTAGCGCTTGGCTTCGTCGTTGAAGTGCGGAGACTTCGGATCGCCGCTCTCGCCTCCGGCCGTAACAGCTCGGGCACGCACTTTGTCGCCGAACTCCACGACCGCCACAAAGCTGTTGCCGCTGGTTCCGTACCACTTTTTCGTGCCGGGATACGCGCGCGCGCCAAACGACGCGAGCGATCCCCACGCGGACGAAGTGAACGCCACGGGAATGCTCGGCGCGCTGTCGTCGAACTTCTGCACGATGTCGCCGTTGATGCGCTGATAGCGATTGAGGTCGCCCCAGGGAGTTTTCCACGTGCCGAAGTCGGCGGTGAGTTTATCGGACGCCGCGACCAGCGCCTGCAAGAGTTGATCGCCGGGCAAACGAGCGATGTTGTCCTCCGGCATTTCGCCGGGTCCGCGGGGATTGCGTCCGCCGGCGCCGCGTCCGCCACGGCCCGAAGCTTCTCGCTGCGCGCGTTGTATCGCGTCGCCCCAGAAAACCGCCAGCGATGTTGGAATCGATTTTTCCGCCCAGCGGAAGTCCCAGCCGCGTAGCAGGGCGACTTGCTCCGACAACTGGGCGCGGCGCGGATCGCTCTCGGGCAGCGCGTCGTACGCTTTCACGAGCGCGGGAATCGTTTTGTCGAACCACGGGAGATAGCTGTCGTACGCGGCGGCGATCAAGGAGTCGAGCGTGAAATCCTTTTTGCCGTCGAAGACGCGCAGGGCGTGCAAGCCGCGCGCCGACTCACCGCCGTTCTCCACGTACGGCGGGTAATCCTTCATCTTGGGACTGCTCGCGCCCGCCGCCGACCACGGCCAATTGTTCGAGTTGTAGAGCCAACCGCTGGCGGGATTCAGCAATTGCGGTAATTCGTCGACGTTGAGTAAGCCTTTCCACTCGGTGGCGGGCGTCGAGCCGTCGACGGGTCGAGACCAATCGTAAGCTGTGTCGCGGCGCGGAATGAAATTACCGTGAAAGTAGGCGATGTCGCCGTCGGCGTCGGCGAAAATCGTGTTGTTCGAGGAGTTCGCTTTCAACTCCATCGTTTGGCGATATTCCTTGTAGTTTCGCGCTTTCGTGCGCGTATACGACTGCGTAAGCGCCTTGATCGGCTCTTGCATCAAGCGAATGGTCACCCACTTGCCCGGCGCTCCCGCCAAGGCGGCCTGTTCGCGAATCACCGGTCCATGATGCGTGCGATAGACCGTGAATTTCTTCGTCTGCATGCCGTGATCGCTCTTGTAGGGCACACTGATTTCTTCCGTGATCACGGGGCGTTGCTCGTCGCCGTATTTGTAAACCCAGCCGCTATCTTTTTTCTCGATCGTCTCCAGGTATTCGTCGACGGCGTCCACGCCGCTCGACGTGTGCATCCATCCGGCGCGATCGTTGAATCCTTGGTAGATAAAAAACTGTCCCCACGTCGACGCGCCGTAGGCGTTCAGTCCTTCCTCGCTGACCATTTGCAATTCCGAGCGGAAGAAAAACGACGTGTGCGGATTGATCAGCAGCAGCGCGTGATGATTCACCGTGTTCGAGGGCCCGACGGCCGCGCCGTTTGATCCGGATGGTTCGGGCGGAGGCGCGTTTAGTTCATCGCGCAACAGGGCGGTTTCGCTGACCGGCGTCTTTCCGCCGCCGTAAAACGCTTGAAGCTGAGTCAAATTCACTTTCTCGATGTCGCCGCCGATGCTGCCTTCAGTGAAACTAAGCGCCATCCACGGCTCGAAGTGGTGGATCACGCGCGGCGTGACGTGGGGATGTTTGTAGAGATAGAAATTCAATCCGTCGGCGAACGCGACCATCAGCTTTTGCAGCCACGCGGGACTTTCTGCGTAGTCTTTCTTGAGCGCCTCGGGATTGATGAACAGCTTCATCCGCAAGTCCTGATAGATTTTCGATTCGCCCTCGGCTTCGGCGAGGCGTCCCATGGCGTTGATGTAATTTGTCTCGACGCGGTTGAAATCGTCTTCGGCTTGCGCGTACTCCGATCCGAAGACGCAGTCGGCGTCGGTTTTGCCGTAGATATGCGCGATGCCCCAGTCGTCGCGAATGATGGTGATGCGTGCGGCTTGATCGCTCCAGCGCGCGACCTCCGCGGGAGACGCCTGCGGAATCCTTTGCGCAAAAAGGGACGCGGTCAAGTCCGCGAGTAGAAGCAGCTTGTGGATGAATTTCATGGGATTTCTCGCAACCATCATAGCTCTATCCGGCGTCGAACAAAATGCTCATGCAAGTGGTTCCCGCTTCGGCCTTCTGCAACTCGGAGAGGTCGACCGCGCAGACGGCGAAACCACGCTTGCGCAGTATCCCCTGCAGCTCGGGACAATCGGCCGTGGCGATGATCGTGCTGCCAATCGGTAGCACGTCGGCGCTGTTCGGCTCGCTCAGCGGAACATGCAGAATCTCGTAGCCGCGAAAGATGGTTTCGTCGACCCATTCGGGATTCACGAGGATCATTTTGCCTCCGAGATACGCGCACGCCGACTTCAGGTGCAGGCAACCCGTCACCGGCACGCCGATCACCTTGTAATCATGCTTAACGAGAATGTGTCGAAGCTGCGCGATTCCCTCCGTATTCGTGCGCGACGATTCGCCAACGTAGAGCGTCCGGCCGGCGCGGACTACGTCGCCGCCTTCGAGCGTCGCGGGATAAGCGAGACGAGCGATGCTTCGATAAGGCGCGATCGCCGTGGAGGTGTCCTGCTCTTCCCCGCGCCGCGACTCCGCGCCCATCCGGCAAATCACCGCGAGCTCGTCGAGGACAATCGCCGTATCCTCCACGAAAACACCGTCGGCGTGCTCGGGGCGCGGCGGTAAGCGAATGATTTTAGCGCCCAGGCCGGTGAGCGCGCGTTGATACGCGGCGTGTTGGCGCGCGGCGAGATCGTAGCGGATCGGCGCCCGCTGCAAATGCGTCAACTCGCAGTCCGCGATCTTGGGACTCACCTCGCGCGTGATGGCATGAAGCATCTGTCGCGTACAATAACAGACATGGCGATTGAACGTCGTTTCGAATGCGTGGCCGGCTGCACGGAATGTTGCCGGCGTCCCGGCACGATTGTGATCACGCGCGAAGACGCCGCGCGGATCGCCGCGCATTTCAAACTGAGTTTACGAAAGTTTTCCGAACGTTACACGGAACGCGTCCACGGCGAGACGCGGCTAAAACTTCTCGGCCCGGAGAAGCGCTGTCCGTTCCTCGGCGGCGACGACGAAAAGGGCTGGTGCAACATTCACGCCATCAAACCGATCCAGTGCGCGACGTATCCTTTTTGGCCGGGCGTAGCGGACAACGCTTGGGGATGGAAAGAAGAAAAGAAAACGTGTCCCGGCATCGGGCGCGGACCCAATCACTCGCAGGAATGGATCCAGATTCAGATTCGCGCCGCGTCGCCCACTGCGACGGGTCGCTAGAGATAGCTCAGCCACCAGGCTTTGCTTTGCCGCTTCACCTGGGCATACCAGCGGCACAACGGATAGAGCGACGCCACGACGAAAACCCACACGGCATAAACGACCGGCAACGAGTATCCCCAATCTGGCGGGCGCGTGAATGGAAAATTAGCGAGGTCCGGCGACTCAAACATCCAGTGGACCGCGCCGTAGCGCACGCCGCACACGATCACCGCCAGCGCGTGAATCAAGAAAAGGTGCAGCAAGAAATAGAACATTGGGACTTTGCCGAACACCAGCGCGGGGCGCAAGAACGCCGGCGTGCGGCCGTCAATGGCGCGAAGGAAAAGCAGCACCGGTCCCAGAGTCATCAGGAGATACAGCAGCGAAGGCGGCTGCTTGTTGGTGTTCAGGAACGATAGTACGGTGAAGATCGCCGACCCCTGCGTCGACCAGCGGAATGGATTGCCGTATATGTTCGCCGCGCGCAGCGCCACAAACGCGAGTGTCGCGGCGATACCCGCGTAAAGTAGGAAAGCGCGTCGCCGTGCCGGTTCCCAACGATAGATGGGCCCGAGCGCAAATCCCACGGCCGTCACGGCGACCCAGGGAATCAATGGATACGCGTCGAAAAGACGCCCTTCGAGCAAAATGTTCGGCGAGTGCAGAATCACCCACAGCGGATTCGCCGATTGCACCGAATCGAACGCGTTGTGCCCCGCGATCATCAACAGGCCGATGGCTGCGATGGCCGGCATTGGCAACCACACCAGCACCGCCAGCGTGATCATCGCGCAGCCGAGCGCCCACAAAATTAAGAGCATTGATGCGCGGAAATCAAAATTGAATTGCAGACCGAATCCGCGAACCACTACCAACTCTAGAAAAATCAGCCACACACCGCGCGTGAAGAGAAATCGCGAGAGCTCGCCGGTGGACTTCCGCGCCAGCGACAAGTACGCGCCCGTGCCCATCAGCAGAAAAAACGTCGGCGCGCAAAAGTGGGTGATCCAGCGGGTGAAGAAGAGCGCCGGCGTAGTGGTAGCAATGTTGACGGGATTGGCCGCGCTGCCGAAGAAATCGCGCGTGTGGTCGAGCGCCATCAGGATCATGATGGCGCCTCGAACCACGTCTACGGACTCAATGCGCGCGCGTTCCAAACGAAATTACGGCTTGGTCATCGCCAGGCCGGTGATGAATCCTTCGGTGTTGTGCGCCACGCGGACGCCGTACACTCCATCGGTGGATTTCAGCTTGCCTTCACCCACGGCTTCGGACTTCGCGTACGATCCCACCACCGCGCCGTTGATCGAGCACTCGATCTTGTCGCCCTTCACGGAAACGGCGATGGTTTGTTCCACCGGCTCGCCGGGTCCCGCGGCCTTATGAACTGACTCCGCGGGCGCTCCGCGGCGTCCATTGAGTTGAAACGGCGCGGGGCCGAATCCACGCATGATGAAGTTGCCGTTGCCGTACGCGGCGCAATACAGCAAGCTCTGATGATCGGTGCCGAGATCGTTGCCGGCGATCATGATGCCGTACGGATGCGGATGCGTGTTGAGATTCTGGAATTTCGGTTCCTTGAACGTGGCCTTCACGGTGTAATCGCCGCTGGCCTTGTTCGCGGGATTCCAATACGTGGTGGCCGGGCCGGTGACGAAGTGCAGCGCGTCGCCTTCCTTGGCGAGTTTCGCGTCGTTCACGGTTTTGCCGGCTTTCTCCTCGCTGTCATCCACTTTGCCCTGCCAGCCGGACACAGAGATGCCGCCGCCGGCGACGGTACGTGACGCGTCCTGCGCCAGAACGACGATGGTGGAAAGCAAACAGATGGCGCCGAGCGCCAGGGTCGAGCGATAGAGCATGCGCATAAGGTGGGTTCCTCGCAAAAGAGAATGGTAACGGGGCGATTATACCGCAGCCGGCGGGCTAGTGGCGCTGCGCGGTCGTCATTTCCCTGCGTAAGGCCTCATTCATATGAGCCTGATACTCCTTACCCTGCGCCTCGAACCATGCCAGGACGTCGGTGTCAATCTTGAGGCTGATCTGGCGCTGCGCTGGACGATGGAAACGTCCCACGTGAATGCGCTTTGGCGTGGTTTTCACCGGCGGAGCGTCCGACGTGTCGATCTCGGAGTCCGACTTGCGGGCCAGTTGCTTCAGTTCCCTAAGCTCGCGAGGCGAGAGCGTCGTCGTAAAGAGCTCGCTCGCGCGGATCAGCCTTTCTCGCCGAGATGATCCTGATCTTTTCTTCGTCATTCTGTTCCCCTACAGTGTGAACCACCAGAATTAATGTAATTCCACCGGCCAATCCAATCGTGTGCCACCGCTCTTGTCTATCGACCACGCGCTCAACAAGAATCGGGCTAACCGAAAGAAGCACGGCATCTCGTTCGACACGGCCGCTCGCGCATTCAAGGACGCAGATGCGGCATCCTTGGACTCGTCCCAAGCAAAAAGCATGTCGAGAGATCGTAGCATGGCTCCCTCGGTGCGCTACAATCACGCCATGCTGAAATCATTCGTTCGATTCTTGGCGGTGACTTTTTTCCTCGCCGCGACGCTCTGCGCCGCTGCCATCGACAAAAAAGATGTCGAGTACGCACGGCCCGGTGGACACCCGGTGCTGCTCGACATGCACGTGCCAGACGGACCGGGACCGTTTCCCGCCGCCATCCTGATTCATGGCGGTGGATTCGACAGCGGCAGCAGAAGCAGCGGCTACATGAGTCCTACGTTCGATCTGTTTTCTCAAGTCGGCTTCGCATGGTTCACCATCGACTATCGCATGGCGCCGGAGTTCCGTTTCCCCGAGGCGCGCGAGGACGTGGAGAGCGCCATCAAATGGGTGAAAGCGCACGCCAAGGAATATCACCTCGATCCAGCGAAGATCGTTCTGGCAGGCGAATCGGCCGGCGGATTCCTGGTGAACTATGCAGGCACGCACGAAACGAAAGAAACGAAAGTCGCGGCGGTCGTCGATATTTACGGTCCCGTCGATTATGCGAAACTCGCCGTCGAGCGTCGCGACCATCCCGAGCGATTCAACATGAAGAGCATTGGCGGTCACCTGGCCAACGGCGGCAGTTCGCGATTCTTTCTTCCGGTGGGTGGCGCCGATCCGTCCGGCGACGCGGGTCTCGCCAAGCTGCGTGAAGTCTCGCCGCTCTTCGCGGTGCACAAAGGAATGCCGCCGTTTCTCTGCATCCACGGAACGAAGGACGATCAAGTTTCCTACGAGCAGTCGCCAATGATGTGCGACGCGATGCACAAAGTGGGCGCGGTGTGCGACATTATCACGGTGGAAGGCGGCGGTCACGGCATGAGCACGTGGAAAGCGCCGGAACAACAGCATTGGAAAACGGAAATGATCGAGTGGTTGAAGAAGACGCTGAAATAAAAAACAGGCCCGAGGCCCGAGTTCCGAGGCCCGAGTAAAACCAAGGCTCAACTACTCGGGCCTCGTGGCTCGGGCCTTGTTCTTACTTCGGAAACCCCGCGCTCTGCGCCGTCATCTTGGTTTCCGTGATCTGTCCCAAGTGACGCCGTGTGTGCAACGACGCCAGCGTCAACCAATGGTCCAGCGTGAACGTGCCGGGACCGCCTGAGAACAAGTGCGCCTTCAGCGGCAAATCCGGCTTGCTCAGCAATTCACGAATCGCCGCGTGACCCTCCTTATAGCGGCGTGCGGTTTCCGCGGCGCTCCATTGACCCTTGGGTTGGAACGGGTCCGGCGCGATGATGCCGCGCGTCGAGCGATCCATGATGCGGACGCGCATCGTTTCCCACGCCGAGCCGATTTGCAGAAAGCCCGTGCGCGAACTGACGGCTTCTTCGATCGCGGCGTCCGGCTCTTTCGCGAGAGTTTGCTGCACGATGGGCGCAATGAATGCTTCCACAAGGATCACGTGCTCGGCGGTTTCCTGCACGCTCCAGCGATCGGGAGCGGGCTTGAAGGTCCATTGCGCTTCGCTCAGTCCGTCGATGGCGGCGAGAAAGTCGCGTTCCGTGGAGTCGTGAATCGCCAGCGCGTCGGTGCGCTCGGTGGCGGTGAGAGAGACGGTTGCCAGTGCTAAGGCGGTCGCTTGCATATAGAGTTCCTCCAGTTTTTCCTGGCGGATCCCGCTCAACAGATCCCGCCACTCGTGTTCGAGTTGTCCGAGAATGTTCAGATTCGGGTCCGTCATGATGTTGTTTCCTTCGGTTGCAGATGGCGCCGCAGGCGCGCCACTGCGCTTCGATAGCGATGATCGGCGATGGCCGCCGTGACGCCCAGCGAGACACTCATTTCCTCGCCAGAAAGCCCCGCGAGTTTCGCGAGCAGGGCGTCCAGCTCCTCCGGCGAGCAAACTTCCGCCGCCAGATCGAGACAACGTCCGAGTTGCACGCAAGCGTCCAACGCCGCCGGCGTGCTGGACGCATCGGGGATCGCCGGGCTGGCTTCTTCCTCACGCATTTCGCGTTGCCGCTTGCGGCGATACTGTCCGCCGCGCACGAACGCCGCGGTGCGAAACAAGAAACTCAGCACGGGACGCGCTTCGGGCGCCGACACGCTCTCACGGAATTCCCAAGTGCGCCAGCGCACGAAAAACGCCGCCCAGATTTCCTGGAATAAATCCTCGGCATGATCGCGTGGGACGCGCACCAGCAGCCAGCCCATCACGGCGCGAGCGTGCAGATCGAACAGCGCGCGGAAAGAATCTTCCACGGACAGTTCACCCGCTTGCCGCGCACGCAGGACCGCTTGCTCGTCGGTCAACGAGTTCCGATCCCTGACTGGGCGCGTTGTTTCCATCGCGTACACCCGGTATATGCAGGAAGTGAGGTTTTTTCGCGGACAAAAAAGATTCTTAGCCACCGAGACACGGAGAACACCGAGAACCCGGGATTGGTTTTCTCGGTGTCTCGGTGGCTAATTCTTAGGGTTGCAGCTCGGAGACCAGCGTCGCGCCGCCCATCGACGGCAATACTTGCTCCATCTTCACCGGCTTACGGCTCGACTTGTCGACCCATGCCGTGAATTTGTCGCCGGTGTCGGACGATCCCTCGAGCTTGAATGTATCGAACTTGCCCGCCGGCGTCTCAACGTTCTCCGATCCCGTGACTTTCACCTGCATCATTTGGACTTTAGCTTTCAGCACGTCAAAGTTGCGGTACGACGTGCTGTAGCCTTCCTTCAGCGGCAGCGTGGCGAGCGTCAGGAACATGTCACCGCCGTCGGCGAACAGCGGCCCGCCAAGATCGGCTTCGATCGGACGATCCGGTCCGTTGCCGCTCATTTTTCCAGACGCCTTGTTGCCGGCGACGTTCACTTCAACTATCATCGGCCCCGATTGCACGGTGCGCTTGCGCATCGTCAGAGTGTCCGCGTTCAGCCACACTGTGTCGGTTGAGGGACCCATCGGCGTGTTGGCGGTTTGCACCACGCTCCAGCCGTCGGCTTCTTTTTTCACCTCGGTAGTTTGCGATAGACTCATCGACTGCTCGCCGAGTTTCACTTTCACCGAATACTTATAGGAGCCGGGAGTCAACATCGCCGCCGGTTTCGGCGCGCCCACCGACGCGGGATCGACTTTCCTCGCCAGCACCACCGTCTTCGGGTCGACGGTAATTTCCTTCAAGCGCGCCATCACTTCCGGCGTGCCGCCCTCTTGGAATCGCCCGCCCAAATGCGCCGCCATGAATTTTTCGGCGGCTTCCATCATCGCCATGTTGTTCACCGGCCGCGCGAAGCCGTGGCCTTCGTCCGGTGCGACAATGTATTCCACAGGGAATCCGCGATCACGCAACGCGATCACGATTTGGTCGGACTCCGCTTTGTTCACGCGCGGATCGTTCGCGCCTTGCACCACCATCAGCGGCGTGCGAATCTTCGCGGCGGAATTCAGCGGCGATTGCCGCATCAATTGCGCTTTGCCCTCGGGCGTCCCGGGATCGCCCATGCGCGTGTGGAACATCGTTAAACCCGCTTCCCAGTACGGCGGGATGGTGCCGAGCAGCGTGATCAAGTTTGACGGCGCCACAATCGCAACGGCCGCCGCGTACTTGTCGGGAGTGAAGGCCACTCCGGCCAAGGTGGCATAACCTCCATAGGACCCGCCGGAAATTCCCACGCGCTTGGGATCGACGGTGCCTTGCTTCACGAGATAGTCGACGCCCCAGGTGAGATCGTCCTGCATTTTGTCGCCCCACTGTTTGTTGCCGGCGTCGAGGAATTTTTTGCCGAACGTCACCGATCCGCGGAAATTCGGCGCCAGCACCGCGTATCCGCGATTGGCCCAAAATTGCCAGTAAGGATTGGCGCCCCAAACGTCGCGCGCCCATGGACCGCCGTGCGGAAACACGATCAGCGGCAAATTTTTTGCCGGCACGCCCTTGGGCAGCGTGAGATACGCGGGAATCATCAAGCCGTCGGACGATGGATAATGGATCGCCGTCGTGTTCGCGAGATAATCGCGATTCAGTTTCTCGCGGCTCTTGTATTGCAGGGTCAGCACTTTGGTTTTGCGATCGAACAAGTAGACCGAGCCGGGATCGTTGTCCGCGGTCGCCGAGACGAGCCACAGTTGATCGTCGGCGGTGGTGGAGCTGCGTCCCACTTGCTTGTGCGGCAGTTTGCTCTCGAGCAACTTCATGTCCGCTTCGTACGCTTTGTCGTGATACGTGCGGCGTTGCATGTCGTCGATGTAGACCACGGCTTGCAATTCGTCGGTGGCGGGCGAAAAAACTTCGCTGCTGATATCGACTTTCTTCAAAGGATCGGATTCCACCAGCGTTTCCTTGCCCGTCGCGGGATCGAGCACCGCGAGATGCGACAAATCGCCCGCGCCGTGATTGGTGTCGAGATACGCTGACCGGTTGTCCTTGGTGAATCCGGCCACCGAGCAGCTTTCGAGCACCGTGCAGGAGTAGATTTTCGTGAACTTGTCGGCGTCGACGCGCAAAATTTCGCTGTCGCCGTTCTCCGCCGAGCGCTCGGCCAAGCGGAGCACGCCCGCGTGATCGAAATCCCAGCCGGCGATGCGGTCGGTGTTCTTGCGCACCAGCGTGCGTTCGCCGGTCGAGATTTTCAGTTTGTACAAATCGTGCCAAGCTTTGTCGCGATCGTTCAATCCGATATAAGCGGTGTCAGGATCGTTCTTCGGCACGTCGAAGATTTCCACGCGCACACCTTTCAGGTCGGTGACATTGCGCGCGGCGGGCACCTGCGATCCGGCCGCGGGCGCGTCGGCGGGATTCACGGCGTACAAGTTGAAATTTTCGTCGCCGGCGTTGTCCTGCACGTAGAGGATGCACTTGCTGTCGCGAGTCCAGAAATACTGGGGGATCGGCCGCTTGGGATCGGCGGTAACGGGTTTGGCCGAATCGAATGGCGCGCCCGCTTTCTTCACCCAAATGTTGCGCGTGCCGTTCAGCGGCTTCACGAACGACATAAATTTTCCGTCGGGCGACAGTTGCGCGGCGGAAATTTCAGGATCGCCGAAGATGAGTTCGCGATCGATGATGGGCGGCTGTTGCGCGACGGCAAAAACAGTCGGGAGCGCCAGCGCACAGAGAAGCAGCGATAGTTTCTGGAAATGTTTCATGGATGACAGCCTCCTGACGGCTTGATGTACTGATGATATCGCAGTCCTGCCAGGGAAATTGCTGAGGCTTACCGGGGGCCTGTTCTATCGAGCTGTCGCATAATCGCCGCCGCCTGCGTGTTGTTGGGATTCAACTCCAGCGCGTGGATCGCGTCGGCGCGTGCCAGGCCGGAGCGATTCTCGCGCAGGAACAAGAGCGCGCGATTCGAGTACGCGCGCGTCATGCCGGGCCATGAGACCATCGCACAGTTGAGGATCGCCAGAGCCTGGCGGTCGTTGCCGGCTTGCACTTGGATCGCGGCGTAGGAAATCACCACTTCGTTTTCCACCGAGGTGACGGAACTGAGGCGGACAGCTTTTCGGAAATGTCGTTCGGCGGCGGTCCAATCGCGCTTTCGCGCGGCCAGCGATCCCAAGTTTTCCTGCAGCGTAAGATCTTCCGGGTAAATGCGTTCCGCGTCGTTGAGAAGTCGTTGCGCGCGGTTAAGGTCGCCGCGCTCGACGTATTGCCAAGCGAGAAGCGCTTTGCCGCGCACCGTGCTCGGATAGACACTTTGCGCCGCGGTGGCTAGCGACATCGCGTCTTTCCAGGCGAAATTGTGGGCGAAAGTTTGGGCGGCCATCGCGGCGACCGCGATCGCAAGAAGCGGCACGGCGACGCGCGGCGCCTTTTCCTCAAGGCACTTGAAGCCGAGCGCGGCGACGATGCAAAATCCCGCGGACGGAAAGTACGCCCAACGTTCCGCGAAATTCACGGCGTTGGGAAAAAGGAAATTCGCGGTGATCGCCAGTCCCCCGAGATAGATCGTTCCCGCGAGGAAAAGCTCTCGGCCGCCGCGAAACCCGAGCCAAATCCAGCCCGCGACGAGCGCAACGGCCGGCACGATCCACAATGCAAGCTTGGTCCAGTCCAGGATGACGGGAATCGCGTTATACGAGTAGTCAAACGTCAGCGGCGAGGGCCAAACGTGCAGCGAACACATGGTCCAGAAAAGGCGAATCGCGTTGGCCATCCGTAGAGGCGCGGTCAACGCCACGAGTGGATTATTGACGAACGAAACGGAACCGATTCCGAAAACGCCCACCGCGTACGTGCGCAAAGCCAAGAAAATCATTGTGGCCGCGGCGTAGGCGCCGTACGCGTACTTTCGAATTTGCCGCTGATAGACCAAATCCGTCAGGAGAATGATCGGGAGAAAGCAAATAGCCGATTCCTTCGACGCCAGCGCGAGCCAAAAACAGATCGCCGCCGCGAGCGTCCGCCCACGCCAATGCAAAAGCCATCCGGCGAAGATGAACAACGCGGCCAACAGCTCGAGTCGCGAAAATGCCGGCGCAACCGCTTCCACGTGTAGGGGATGGACGGCGAAGATCAGCGCCGCGACGAGTGCGATACGCGGCCGCCCCAGGATTTCGAGCAGCAAGAAGTACAGCAGCACGACAACCGCGGCGTGCAGCGCGATGTTGACGGCGTGAAACGACGGCGCGTTCAACCCGAACGCCGCGATGTTCGCGCGATGCGCCAGCAATCCCACCGGACGCCAGCAGCCGTCGGTGGAGTACGGCGCCCAAATCATTTGCGAGAGCGGCATGTGCATCGCGTCGCCCTCCACGATCTCGGGAATGTCGTCGTAAACGAATCCGTTCCACAGCGTATTAGCGTACACGCCGATCGAGATCGCGATGAGCAGCAGCGCGGCTTGCTTGGATGACACGCTTCCAGCTTAACGGGATCGGCGAACGGAATGCTATAATCGTGAGATCGGCGCGGTAGCCAAGTGGTAAGGCAGAGGTCTGCAAAACCTTTATTCGGGGGTTCGATTCCCCCCCGCGCCTCCAGAAAACCTCATCTCGGCTCCAACGTGCTAGACTGCGAACGACCTTCAACAGCACGACCTTCAGGAGCACGATATGGATCCCGCTTCCTTCTTCAGCCACTATTGGTGGATTTTCGCTGTCATCGCGATCATCTTCCTCTACAAGGCGATTCTACGTCTGGCCTTCGGCATGGTGATGATTCCCGACAACTCGATCGGCCAAGTAAAGAAAAAATTCGTGGTGGTCGGCGCGAATCGCCAACTACCGCCGGGAAAAATCATCGCGCTCAAGGGTGAGGCGGGAATTCAGGCCGACACGCTGGCGCCCGGATTGCATTTCGGACTTTATCCATGGCAATACGAGGTGACCGTCAATCCGTTCATCGTCGTGCCGCCGGGCAAAATTGGATTGATCGAAGCGTGCGACGGCAAACCGATGCCCGACGGACGAATCCTCGCCCACCAAGTTCCGTGCGACAACTTTCAAGACGCCCGCGCCTTTCTCGAAAACGGCGGCGAGCGCGGTCCACAGATGGCCGTGATACTGCCGGGAACATGGCGCATCAACACGTTCGTGTTTACGTTCCGCGTCGCCGACATGGTGCTCGTTCCGCCGGGATTGCTCGGCGTGGTGGAAGCTCGCGACGGCCAGCCGCTCTCGGGCGGGCGCGTCCTCGGAAAATATGTGGAGTGCGATAGCTATCAGGACGTGCAGAAGTTCATCACCAACGGCGGCGAGCGCGGGCCGCAAATGCGGATCATTCCGCAGGGTCAGTATCGCATCAATCCGATGATGTTCGCGGTCTACATGGAACCGGTGATGGAAATTGCCGACAACATGGTGGGCATCGTCACGACGAAAGACGGCACGCCCTTGCCGGTGGGCGAGATCGCCGGCGCGGCAATCGAAGGACACAACTCATTTCAAGACGCCGAAGCGTTCATCAAGAACGGCGGAAACAAGGGATTACAAGAGCAAGTGATTCTTGCAGGCCGGTATTTCATCAATCCACGCTTTGCAACGGTCGAGAGCGTGAAAATGACCGAGGTCCCGATCGCGCAAGTCGGCGTGGTGATCGCGTACGTCGGGAAAGAAGGCAAGGACGTCACCGGCGATGCGTTCAAGCACGGCAACTTGGTGACCAAGAATGAAAAAGGCGTGTGGGTCGAGCCGCTCGATCCAGGCAAATACGCGATCAATCCCTACACGCACAAAGTGGAGCTGGTGCCGACGGCGAACATCGTCCTCAACTGGGCGACGGGCAAAACGGAAGCGCACAAACTCGACGAGCGCTTGTGTACGATCACGGTGCGATCGTCGGACGGCTTCACGTTCAACCTCGACGTCAGCCAGATTATCCACGTGCCGCGCAACGACGCGCCCAAAGTGATCGCGCGCTTCGGCACCATGGTGAATCTCGTCACGCAAGTGCTCGAGCCGACCATCGGCAACTATTTTCGCAATGCCGCCCAGACCTCCGACGTGATCGAGTTCCTCAAAAAGCGCAGCGAACGTCAGGTGCAGGCCAAAACAGCCATCTCCGCCGCGCTGATCGACTACAACGTCAATGCGATCGACACGCTGATCGGCGACATCACACCTCCCGCGGAATTGATGAAGACGCTGACCGACCGCAAACTCGCCGAGCAGGAAAAAGTGACCTACGAAACACAGAAACTCGCCGAGGAGACGCGCAAGGAACTGGAGCAGGCGCGCGCGATGGCCGGTACGCAGTCGCAAGTGGTGACGGCGCAGCGCACCGTCGAGATCAAGGAGTTCGAGGCGCGCGCGCGTGTGAAGCAGGCCGAGGGCGAGGCGCAATCGAAGACCATCAATGCGAAGGCCGACGCCGAAGTGATCATCACCGTCGGCAACGCGGATGCGGAGAAGACGAAAGCCGTTGGCACATCCGAAGCGGATGTCATCAAAATGAAGATTGCTTCGATGGAATCCGGCAACTATGCCGCCGTGCAGATCGCGCAAGCGCTGGCGTCCAACAAGATCAAACTAGTTCCCGACATCATGGCCGGCGGCGGCGGCGATCAAGGCAGCTTGATCAACGTGCTGATCGCCAAGATGCTTCAAGGAAACGGCGTGGGAACGCCCGGATCAAAGGAGACGGCGTAATCCGTCTCCCTTCGCCGCGGGCGCTTGTCTGGCCACAGGCGCTTGTTTGGCCGCGGGCGCTTGCTAATGCGAGCGTGTTAAACGATAACGGTACAACACCGGCGCGAGATCGAGCGCCAAGAACACGGTGAAAACTGCCGCCGCTTTCATGACGCGCGAAGCGTTGATGGCCGCCGACTCGATCGGACGCACCACGAGTCGTCCATACGCGATGAACGCAGGGACGCTGCCCAGACCTACATTGACGATCACAAAGCCGTACTCGCCACGCACGACGTGAAATGCCGCTGCGAGCACCATCACCGTCGTGAGTCCCACGCCTGCAAACGCCGTGAGTTTCGGTTTCACGCCGGTCATCGCCGGCAGGATCAGGCCGATGCCGCCCAAAAACTCGCAGACCCCGATGAAGATCAGCAAGTCCTGTCCCACGGCGGAGAACCACGGGACTTGTTTTTGCGCCTGTTCCCATAGCGCGTTGTTGACCCAGACGATTTTGCCGAATCCGTTGACGCTGAAGAAAAATCCCCAGATGATTTGCAAAGTCCACAGTGTGCGATTCATGTTTGCCTCCTTGCGTTTGGGTTTGTTTTCCTGGCCTGAAGAATTCCGTCCCGTCACATCGGCCCCGATTTCGGCAGTTCGATTCCGAACTGCTGCGCGTACTCCGCGTGCAGTTTGTGAAAGAAGCCGAATTTCATGACCTCGGGACCGGCCATGCGGCCCAGCGGATTGTCGCCGAACGCGCGATCGAGAACGTCGAAGCAAATGTGCCAACCGGTGGCGCCCATCGCGATGAAGCGGCGATCGATGGCGGTCCACAACGTCAGGCGCGTGCCGCCGTCACGCGGTTCCAGTTCCCAGCGCATGGGATTTCCCCAAGACGTGTATTCCAGCACCTTAGGAGCGTCGGCGCGCGTCACCACGGTTTCGAAAACGTTGTACGGCGGCGGCTGACCCACGGTGGTGAGTTTCACTTTCGCGCCCACGGTGGCCAAACTCGTGTCGGCTTCAAAAGGAGCCCACTCGCGCAGTTGCGCGGGATCGGTAAGCGCCTGCCAAACTTTTTCCGGCGAGTGGCGCAGTTCGCGTACCACAACAAGCTCCCACTTCGGCCCGTCGACTTTTTTGATTTGCGCACCGTGGGCGGGCGCCGGCATGTATTGTTCGTGTGCGGTCATTGGATTCTTCTCCTTGGTTTCTTTTTTGTTTCTTCCGGTGGATGGATGCGGTCCAAATGGCGTTCCAGAGCATCCACGTGACGCGACCAGAACCGGCGGAACTGGGCGAGCCACTCATCGAGCTCCTGGAACCGCTCAGGCTTTAACTGATAAAGACGTCTCTGTGCGTCCACTTTTGCCTCCACAAAACCCGCCTCGCGCAGCACGCGCAGGTGCTTGGAAACCATCGGTTGCGGCATGCGAAGCTGGCGCTCAATCTCTCCCACCGACTGCTGGGAGGTGATCAGCAGGCTCAGGATCGCGCGCCGGTTCGGCTCGGCAATGATTTCAAAGGCGGTTTCCACGCCTCAGAATATACCTCAGTTGGTATATACGTGTCAAGGAATATATGAGGGGAAAAAACGGTCCGCCTACGGCAAGGAAAGAAACCGCTGAATCTCGCGCATCACGCGGGCGCTCTGATCCGTTTCAAAAAGATGTTGCGCGTGCTCGGAGCCATCCAGGAGGATCAACTCTTTCGGCTGCGGTGCTTTTTCATACTGCGCGCGGATGGCGGGAAGCCGCGGCCCGGCCGCATTGCGGTCATCGCGCGCCAGGATGAAAAGACTGCGCGACTTCAGGCCGTCGGCCGGGAGATTCGGCGCGCTTCCAAGGAAAACGATGCGATCGATCTCGCCGGGCGCGGCTTTTATCGATGCGTCGCCCGCGGCGCTGCCGCCGAAACTCGCGCCGATCACCGAGACGGTCTTGGCGCCGTGCGACTTCATGTAGCGAACGGCGGCGAGCACATCTTTTTCAAACGGCGCGTTGTCGAAATCCGCTTGCCCCGGGCCGCTTGAGCAACCGAATCCGCGGAAGTCGATGGCGATGACTCCAAATCCTTTCGCGCGCAACTCTCTTGCTTGCGCGCTCCAGCTCTCTTTCTTGAATTGACCGCCGTGCGCGAGAACTACGGAGCGGACGCCCCCGCCATAGAGGTCGGCGCAGATCTTTCCGCCATCGTCGGCGCGAAGAGAGATCGGTTGCTGCGCTGCGGCGACGGTCGCGAGGGCAACGAGCGACAACAGGCGGATGGCGGATTTCATACTCTTCATGTTAGCGTCAACTTGATGCGACACTTCCGTCTCCTGCCATGTTTCGCGATTGTTCTTGCGTTGGCCGTCGCCGCGCTCAGCGCCCAGCCCATCGCGATTACCAACGTCACGGTGATCGACGTAGTCACCGGGCGGCGCGACGCCGGTATGACAGTGGTCGCGCAAGGCGACAAGATCACCGCAGTCGGCCGCGGCGCAGCCATTCCGCGCGGGGCCGCGCGCGTCAACGGAAAAGGAAAATTCCTGATTCCCGGTCTATGGGACATGCACACGCATCATCAAGGCACCGGCGCCGAGTGCCTTGACCTTTTCGTCGCCAAGGGCATTGTGGGCACGCGTGACATGGGAGGCGACGCCGACTTCATTCTGCCGCTGCGAGACCGCGTGAAGTCGGGCGCGGTGTTCGGCCCGGAAATCGTCGCGTCGGGCCCGATCCTCGACGACGCGCCGGCGGCGTTTCCCTATCGCCGCCGCGTGACCAACGCGGCCGAAGCCAGAGTCGCGGTGGCCGATCTGAAGCGCCTCGGCGTCGACTTCATCAAGGTCCATGACCACACTCCGCGTGACGCTTATTTCGCGATCGCCGAGGAAGCGCCCAAACTCGGGCTGACGTTCGCGGGGCACGTTCCGATGGGCGTGAAGATCGAGGAAGCGGCCGATGCGGGCCAACGGAGCATCGAGCATCTTTCGAACTACGAAGTCTTCGGCCAGTGTATGAAGGGCGATGACTACACGCTCGAAGGATGCCGCCGTTTGTTCGAAAAACTCGCGGCCAAGGGCGTGTGGCAAACGCCGACGCTGGCGTTCTTTGAATCGATCCCCGACATGTTTTCCGGAAAGCCTCTGGCCCACGCCGAGTACGCGAGCGACTCACTGCTGGAGCTGACGCGCGGGAATATCAAGGCCTCGAATGTTCCCGCGGAGGCCCTCGACAAATATCGCCTCGCCGGGAAACTGAGCCTTCAGGTCATTGGTGACATGCACTCGCTGGGAAATCAATTTTTGGCCGGTTGCGACGGAATCGTGCCTGGCTTCTGTCTACACGACGAACTGGAATGGTTCACGAAAGCCGGATTCTCGCCGCTCGAAGCGTTGCAAACCGCGACCGTCAATCCCGCGCGATTCCTCGGGCGCGAGTCGAGCATCGGCGGCATTGCAATCGGCAAGCGCGCCGATTTGGTTCTCCTCGACGGCGATCCGCTGGTGGACATTCACAACGTCAGCCGGATTTCCGCCGTCGTCATAAGAGGCCGCCTCGTGGCGAAGGCCGAAATCGATCGGATTGTCCGGAGTCATCGGCGCGCCACGCAGAAGAACTAGCCAGCCGGCGGGATTTCTTGCTAACCCTTTTTCCACTAGACCGTCTATGGGAACGGATACACTATGGAATATGGCTTCCAAAGACGCACGCACCCGCGACGGGGAGATGCTACAGGGGACGCTCGACCTGTTGATTCTGCAAACTTTGCGCCCCGGTCCGGCGCACGGACACACCATCGCGCACATCATCGAGCATCGCTCCGATTCCGTGCTTCAAGTCGAACACGGATCGCTGTACCCGGCGCTGCATCGCTTGGAAGATCGCCGGTGGATCGCGTCTTTCTGGGGAACGTCCGAACACAATCGCAGGGCCCGCTACTATCGCCTGACTCCCGCGGGACGCAAACGGCTCAGCGAGGAAACCACACGCTGGGCGCGCTTGACCGGCGCCGTGAATCGCGTCTTGAAACTCGTCGAGGAATAACCAAATGAGTTGGTTCCGTTTCCTGCGGCGCAAACGCTGGGACGACGAACGCGCCCGCGAGCTCGAGGCTTATCTCGAGAACGAAACGCTCGACAACATCGCGCGCGGCATGCCGCCGGAAGACGCACGCTACGCAGCGCAACGCAAACTTGGAAACACCGTTCTCATCCGCGAGGAGATTTACGACATGAACAGCATCGCTTTTCTCGAAACGTGGCAGCGCGACCTGCGCCAGGCCTTCCGCGGACTCTGGAAAAATCCCGGATTCACGATCGCCGTGCTGGTTGTGCTGGCGCTCGGCATCGGTGTGAACACGGCGATCTTCAACGTTGTGAACGCGGTGTTGCTGCGTCCCCTGCCGTTTGAGGACTCCGCTTCGATCGTGAGTTTGTTCCATGTCCCGCCGCAAGCGCAGTTTCCGGGCATCACTCGATTCGTGCTTTCGCCGGCGAATTATCTCGACTGGAAAGCGTCGAGCACTTCGTTCGAGAGCATGGCGGCGTACGCAACTCGCCAACTTACGTTGACCGGTGGCGATCAACCCGAAGCGCTCCTGGCCGCCGTGGTCGCACCGGAGTTTTTCACGGTCACGCGAGTGTCGCCGGAGCGCGGCCGCGCCTTCTCCGCCGATTCCGATCGGCCCGGACACCCGAAGGAAGCCGTGATCAGCCATTCATTCTGGCTCACGCACATGGCGTCGAATCCCAACGTGCTGGGACAAACGCTGGTTCTCAATCGCGAGACCTATACGATTGTCGGCGTGATGCCCGCGCGAATCGAGTTGAAGGCGTGGAGCGCGACCAACGCGCAACTCTGGGTGCCACTCGTCTGGGACGATGCGGACCGCGCGGTGCGCGGCAATCACAACTATCTGGTGGTAGCGCGTCTGAAGTCCGGCGTGACGATCGCGCGCGCGGGCGCCGAGCTCGACGCCATTTCGAAGCGGCTCGCCGTAGCGTATCCCAAAGACGACGCCGGATGGGGATCGACGATCATGCCGCTGAGTGAAATGATCGTCGGCGATGTGCGCGAACGGCTCTGGGTATTGCTGGGAGCGGTCGGGTTCGTGCTGTTGATCGCCAGCGCCAACGTAGCGAATCTCACTTTGGCGCGCACTCTGGGACGCCGCAAGGAAATGGCGGTGCGTGCCGCGTTGGGCGCCACGCGCGGGCAAGTCCTGCAGTTCGTACTCGCGGAAAGTCTGCTGCTTTCGGTGGCGGGCGGCGCCATCGGCCTGGCGCTTGCGTCTCTCGGAATGCCGGCGGTGCGCGCGATGTTGGCGGGTCAACTCCCGCGCGCCAGCGAGATTTCGCTCGACCCGCGCGTGCTGATCTTCACGTTCGCGATCTCGTTGTTCGCGGGCGTCGCCGCCGGAATCGTGCCGGCGTTGCGCGCCGGCCGCGTGAACTTGAACGACACACTCAAGCAAGGCGGACGTGGCGAGACGCGCGCGACCGGCGCACGCACCCGCGGACTGCTGGTGGTCTCGGAAGTGGCGCTGTCGTTTGTGTTGCTGGTTGGCGCGGGATTATTGATCCGCAGTTTTTGGGCGCTGCGCGCCGCGAATCCAGGATTCGATCCGCGCAACGTCGCCACCATGTCGATGTTCATTCCTCCCGCGAAGTACGCGACACCCGCGCAGCAATCCGCATTCTTCGACGAAACCCTGCGGCGCACACGCGCGCTGCCGGGAATCGAAGCGGCCGCGTTCGTCGACAATCCGCCGTTGACGGGAGGATCGATGCAGCCCGTCACGATTGAAGGACAACCGATCGTCGCGATGTCGGAGCAACCAGAAGTGGCCACGCGCCGGGCGAGTCCTGGATATTTGCAAACGATGCGCCTGCCGCTGCGATTGGGACGCGACTTCCGCGACGACGACGCGTACGTGGTGCTGGTCAGCGAATCGATGGCGCGTCAATTCTGGCCAAACGAAAATCCCCTCGGACGCCACATGCGATTCACCTTCCACCCGGAAAACTTGTGGGAAGTGATCGGCGTGGTGGGTGACGTAAAGACGGGCGACTTGGCGGAGTCGCCGCGATCGACGGTTTATCAGTGCACGAACAAATTGGCCGGCCCGTTTGCGACGCTCGTGGCGCGCACGTCGGGCGATCCCAACGGATTTGTGAAATCGATCGTCGATGTGATTCACCAAGTCGATCGCGACGAACCGGCGCAGAACATCCAGTCGATGGAAGAATTGGTCGACACGACAATTGCGCCGGAACGTTTGAGCGCGTTGCTGCTGGGGGTGTTCGCGGCGCTCGCGGTGGCGCTGGCCGGCGTGGGAATCTATGGGGTGCTGGCATACGCCGTGCGCAGCCGCACGCGCGAAATCGGAATTCGCGCGGCGTTGGGCGCGGACATGGGCGCGATCGTGCGCTTGGTGCTGATCGAAGGACTCAAACCCGCGCTCGTAGGGATCGCCGCCGGTGCGGCGGGAGCATTGGCGCTGGCGCGCCTGATGACCGGCTTGGTCTACGGCGTCAGCACGTCCGATCCCGCGACGTTGGCGGCGGTCGCGGTGCTGTTCTTCACCGTGTCGACGATGGCGAGTATTCTGCCGGCGTATCGCGCGTCGAAAGTGGATCCGCTGAGGACCCTGCGGGAAGAGTAATCACTTGCCGCGCAACTCGATGCCAAGCTGCGCGCACTTCTTGTACAAATGACTCCGCTCGAGACCCAGCACGCGCGCCGTTTCCGTCATGTTGTAGCCGCGGGCTTCGAATTCCGCTTCGATCGTGGCGCGTTCGAAATCGCGGGCCCGCGCGGCGAGCGTGCCCGATCCGGCGGCGGGAAGCGATGCCGACACAGCGGGGAGCGTTTGGCGCACCGTTTCGGCGTCGACGGAATCGCCCGAGAGCAGCAGTAATCGTTCGACCGTGTTGCGTAGCTCGCGCACATTGCCGGGCCAGGCGTGTCTTTCGAGCAGCGCCATCGCATCGGCGTCGACGGGCTTGACCTTCCAGTTGTTCATTTCCGAAATGCGGTGGACAAAATGATCGATGAGCGCAGGAATGTCGCCGTGACGCTCGCGCAGCGGCGGCAGCATCACCGGAAAAACGTAGATGCGATGAAACAGGTCCTGGCGAAACGCGCCCTTGCGGACTTGCTCTTCCAAATTCCGATGCGTCGCCACGACCACACGCACGTCCACACGCACCGGTCCAGCGCCGCCGACGCGTTCGATCTCGCCGCCTTCGAGGACGCGCAGTAATTTCGCCTGCATGATCGCCGGCATGTCGCCGATTTCATCGAGGAAGAGTGTGCCGCGATTCGCTTGCTCGAATTTCCCCAGATGCCGCGAGGCCGCGCCGGTGAACGCGCCCTTTTCGTGTCCGAACAATTCCGATTCGATCAGTTCTTGCGGGACGGCGGCACAGTTCAGGGTGATGAAGGCCTGCTTGCGTCGCGGACTCCCTTCATGCACCGCGCGCGCGACGAGTTCCTTGCCGGTTCCTGTTTCGCCGAGAATGCACACGCGCGACTCGCCCGCCGCCACGCGCTCCACTTGCTGCATCACGCGCCGCATCGCTTCACTCTTCCAGATAATCTCATGCGTCCCGGCGCGCTTCAGCAGTTCCCGATTCTCGCGCTCCAACCGCGAGAGCCGCAGCGCGTTTTCCACCGAGAGCAAGAGACGTTCCGATGAAATCGGCTTCTCGAGAAAATCCACCGCGCCCAGTTTCGTGGCGCGCACCGCCATGTCGACCGTGGCTTGACCCGAGATCATCACCACGGCCGTCGTGATTCCCAAGGCGCGGATTTCTTCGAGCAGCGCGATGCCGTCCATGCCGGGCATGACGACGTCGGAGAAAATCAAATCGAAGGTCTGCGATTTTAGAAGTTCGAGCGCGCGCGGCCCGCTGTCGGCGACCACGGCTTCCTCGCCCGCCAGGCGAAAGGCGCGCGAGAGCGACGCGAGTGTATTCGCGTCGTCGTCGACAATCAAGAGTTTGCTCATGCCGGCCCCATCCCGCTGCACTCCGGCTTTTGATTCGCCGGCAACTCTATAATAAAGGTTGCGCCTTCAGTCAGCGTGCTCTCCACCCAAATGCGTCCCTTGTGATCGCTCACCACGCTCTGCACGATGGCGAGACCCAATCCCGTGCCGTGCTGCTTCGTGGTGTAGTACGGCGTGAAGAGGCGCGAGCATTCTTCGGCCGTGAGTCCCTGGCCGGTGTCCGATACTTCGATCCGCGCGCCTCCGCCGAGAGAGTCGAGCGCGCGCGTGCGAACCGAGAGTCTTCCGCCTTGCGGCATGGCGTCCATGGCGTTCAACACAAGGTTGCGGAGGGCGCGGCCGAGTTGCTCGGGATCGGCGGAAACGCGCGGCGCGCTTTTGTCGAGATCCAGTTCCGTCGTGATGGGCGGCTGATGCTCGCGAATCTGCGCGTCGAAGAGCCGCATCACTTCGGCGACACACGCGTTGGCGTCCACCTGCTGCAATTCCGGCTGCGGCATTTTCGCAAAATCGCTGAAGCGGCCGATGATCGCGCGCAGTTTACCTAACTCGCCGAGCAGCATGTCGGTGCTTTCGCGAAACACTTCGTCGAATTCACCAGGCGTTTGTTCGCGCGCGCGCCGCAGATTCTCCACCGTGATTTGTAGAGGGAAAAGCGGATTCTTCAACTCGTGGGCGAGTCTTCTGGCCAATTCGCGCCACGCCGCGACGCGTTCGGCTTGAATCGCGCGTTCCCGCTGCTCGATCAGTTGCTCGGTCATGCGATTGAACGCGCGGGCGAGTTCGCCGATTTCGTCGCGGGAGGTTTCGGCAACGTGCGTCTCCCAATCGCCCGACGCCACGGCGCGCGCGCCGCGCGCCAATTCCTCCACTGGACGCGTGACTCGCTCCGTCACCCACCATCCAGTTAACACACCGAGGATGATTCCAGAAACTCCCGCGATCACGCCGACCCAGAGAATCCAGCGCTCCAGGGCCAGTTCTTCCGCCAGCGACGTCGCGACCGCCAAGACGCCGAGCAAATGTCCGGCGCGCTCAAGCGGCATGGCCGCGACGGCGTAGCGGTCCAGGGGCGCACTGCTCCATGGCACCACGGCGTTTTCGGTGTGATGCGATGATTCCACGCGCGACACCAAGTCCTTGAGCCGCGTGTCGACCGGCGCGTCGACGTTCACGAGAATCGCGTGAATGCCCGGCGCCGCGCCAAGCGACTCGAGAAACGCCTCGTCGACGCGCTTGCCGCCGGCCACGAGAATCGCGGCGTCGCCGGCTTTCACGGTCCGAAACGCCACCAGCGCGAGATCGGCGCCGTCGCGGCGGGGGACGCGCGTGAGAAACGCGCCGGCCGGCGGAGTTTCGCCGGCGGCCAACCAATCGTTGGCGTAATTGAAGCGCGCCGGCCAGTGCGCCGAAGAAATGATCGTGCGATTGTCGCGCAGAATGTCGAGGTAATCGAGCGACGCGGCCTCGGCTTGCGCCTGCGCTTCACCGAAGTACGTGGAAAAATCCGGCGACCGCTGCGACGCGTCGATGGCGATGCGCAAGATTTCGCGCGAAGCGGCGACGCGCTCGACACGTCTCGCGACTTCTTCGCCCTGGTCGGCGAGACGCTGCTGAAACTGCGCGAGCAACGCGGCGCGGCGATCGTTGTCGATGCGATCGAAGGCGCGCCGCGTCAACACTGACACCGCGCCGGTGACAAGGGCCACCACGCCCGAGGTGGTCAGCGCGAAAATCAACAGCAGGCGCGTGCGGAATCTCACGGATGTTCTCCGCCAACCCAAACGTCTTCCAGATGCCAACGCCCCGTCGCGCCGAGACGGAAATCATGCACACGCAGGCCGACGGCGTGCGACAGCGGCAAGTGAAATAGCGGAATCACACGCCGCGATGCGATGAGCGACCGTTCGGAGTCGAGCGCGCCGCCCGGCGGCAGCGTGATCTTGGCGGTGTCGGCGATGTCCGAGAGCGCCAGCGCCGCGTTCGGTTCCGTGATCGGCAAGCGCATTAACCGCACGCCGGCATTCGTTCCGGGCCGCAAGTGGATTCCCGCTTCCTCCGCGTTCAATACGATTCGCTCGCCGATGGCGCGGAGAATGGCATCGTCGCCGTCGACCGAGAACGTTGCCGTGCCGCCGGTTGCACGAGCCCGCGCGATGTCGCGCGTGAACGGAAAAAGAAACGCGTAGCCGGTAAGCCACGGCGGCAAGATCGCGCCAGTGGACTCACCCGCACCTTGCAGGATCACGTTGCGGATTGCCTCGCGGTCGATGGAAAACGCCAGGGCGTCGCCGGCGTTTCCTTCCACGGCGAGCGCGATCAATTCACAATTGCGCGACGACACGATCGCCACGCCGCGTTGCCGCAAGTGCCGCAACTCGCTCGGCGCGGCGTCCACCACGTCCGCTTTGCCGAGATCGAAGTCGAGCGCCTGATCGCGCGCCGCGCGATTCATTTGAATTTCCACGGAATCGAGAAACGGCCGCGCGCCCCAGTAAGAATCGTTCGCGGCGAGCACAGCCTGTTTGCCCGCTTCCCACTTCGTCACGTGAAACGGACCCGTACCCATCGATTGACCTTCTGGCGTGTGGATCACGATGGCGCGCGCGGCGCGCGCGAAATCCTCAATCGGACGATCATCGGGAAATTCGAGCGCTCCAGGATTCCACGGCGATCCGTTATGCAGCGTGACGCCAGTGCGCGGCGTAAAAACCCAACGTTTGCGCGCAGCGTCGTGAGTCCAACTGATAGCGAGCGAGGGCTGAAGATCGCCTTTTTCGTCGAAGCGGATAAGCGTTTCGTAGACGAGTCCCGCGAACGGAGACGCGCTCGCGTCCGCCGGCGAAGCGTTTGTTTCGATGCGCAGAGTTCCGCCATAGTGCGGGCGTCGTGCGGCTCCCAACAGCGCGATCGCGCTAACGGCTGCAATCGAAAGTAAGAAGATACGCTTCAAATCTTTTTTCCCCGAACCTTTGCACCACGGCGATTGCGCCTTCCGGCGACGGCCAGAGCGCCGTCACGGGCCCCGGCAATTCCAGCGGATCGCTCGCCGCCTTCGGTTTGCGATCGACAAAATCCCAAACCGTAACCGTATCCTTGACGGTGCGATCGACCGCCGCCGTTGCGATCACGCCGCAACCCGGCATTGTCGCGATGTCGCTGCCCCAGTTATCGATCGTCGCGATGACCGCGTGTTTGTCGTTGTAAACGTGAACGAGTCCATCGGGCTCGGCGGCGAAATCGAGATTCTTCCACGACGCGCGCGAAAACAGATCGCCGGGCAAGAGATTCGTCGGCGAAAACATCGTGAACGTCTCGCCGTCGGCGGAGATTTGTCCCCGTGGGTCGCGAATCGGCGGAGCCGATGCCGGCGTCACGGCGCCGGCTTGCCATTTCCCTTCCACACGAGTGAAGCGCGCCAGTCCCGTGACGCTGAGTACAGCTAAGCGATCGCCGCGCAGCATCACGTCGAGAATTTGTTCGGACTGCTGCCACAGCAGCGTCTTTTGAATCGCGTGCAATTCCGGAGCGGGCGGCGGTTGCGGCTGATAGCTCTCCATTTCCGTTGCGATTGTGTCCGCCAAGCGAATTTCCGCCACCAGCAATCCGCCGTGAATGTTTTCGGAAAGCGTCAGAGTGATTTCGACGGGCGTTCGTCCGGTGCGCCGCAGCGTACGCGTGATCTCGGCGCGCGCGCGTCCCAGATCGGCCAAGAGAAACGTGCTGACGTTGTGCGAAGTGAAGTGCGGGACTTCGCCGGCCTTCAAGTGCCCCGCGATTTTCTGACCGAGCGCGTGGGCCGCCTCGTCGAGAGACTGCCCATGCGCTACGGAAAGCGAGGATAGAAGCAATACGAAGAGGGCGCGTCGTCGCATGTGCCGGCTAGCCTCGGATCATATCAACTATTTCGGTTCCGTTTGAGAGGCCGGCGTCAGACCTCGCAACACGTCATTGGCGAAGAAGAACTTTCCGTCGTTGGGAACCATCATGATCTGCACTTTGTCGGAAAGCTTTTCGGCGATGATCTTTTGGATCAGCAGCGGATTCTGCTTCAGGACATCCGCTTCCAAGCGCATGCGCTCGGCGTCGGCCACGGCCACACGGCGGATGCGATCCTGATCCGCTTCCGTGGTCAGCTTGCGCTTCTCGAGTTCCGCTCTCGAGTCGATGATCTTCGCTTCCGCCAGGGCCTCGGCGTTCTTCACCGTGGCTTCCTTGCGGGCCGCGGCTTCCAGACGGGTCTGCTCGATCTGTTTTTCCTTCAGCGGCAGCGTGTACTGCATCGCATCGGCCTGCGCTTTAGCTTGCAGCACGGTGACCTGCGCTTGCGCCATGGCCTCGGTGACCTCGCGGGCTTTTTGCGCTTCCGCTTCCAACTCCGCGGCGCGAACTTGCTTCTGCTTCACTTCCAGTTCCACGCCGAGCCGTTCGTTTTCTTGCTCCTTCAGCAGCACGCCCTCAAGACTCTTCGCGAATTCGTCAGGCAGATGGATGTCGCGCAGCATCACTTCTTTCACCTCGATGCCGTCGGCGCCGAGTTTGGCCGTGATTTTATCGGCAGCCGCGCGGCGCACTTCGTCGCGCTTGGTGGAAAACAGCTCGCGCACGTCGTAGTTCGGCGCGATCTCGCGGAAAACCGCGGCCACCGTCGGCGGCACGAGTTCCTTTTCCACCGGCTGCGGGAGATTCGTGTAGACGCTTGGCAATTTGCCCGGATTCAGACGATAACGCACGGCGAGCGAGAGTCCCACTTCCAAGCCTTCCTTGGTTTGCACGCGCAACACGTCGGTGGTCTTGTCGGGGCCCAGCAGGATTTTCGGATCGCTGATGCCGGCGGCGGCGCGTGTGTTGTAAACGCTGTCGCGAATGTTGAATTCCTCGATGTGCTGC
Organism: Terriglobia bacterium; assembly: GCA_021325275.1. Lineage (GTDB taxonomy): Bacteria > Acidobacteriota > Terriglobia > JAJPHL01 > JAJPHL01 > JAJPHL01. The sequence continues at coordinate 145,383 of JAJPHL010000055.1, forward strand.
ACCAGCGGCATGACCAGGTGCACGCCGGGATACATCACGTTCGGCGATGCACCGGAAAACTGGCTAACTCGCACGCCCGCCGATCCCGCGGGGATCACGACGATCGCCATTCCCACGAGAATCGCGGCGGCGGCCGGCGCGGCGAGCCGCTGCGCGTCGCGCCAGCGCAGCAAAGGGAACAGCGATGTCTCCGTGGCGTCCTTGTGTTTGAAGATGCGATACAAATCGTAAGCCAGAATCGCGGCGGCTCCCGTGAGCAATCCCGATCCGGTGATCAGCAGCAGATACTTGAAGAACAGCATGGTAGTTTCTCCTTTTTTGATCGCTCCGCGCGCTCCGCTCCGCTTCGCAAACGCGCTGCGCTCGGGCCGCGGGCGCTCGTTTTTGATGGTGGTTTAGGTTTTAGTCGGCGGCCTTGGACGTTGCGAGTTCAGCCTTTCCGGTTTCAGGCAGCGGCCCCATCCGCAATTCCACCGGCACTCCGACCGTGACGAGTTCGAACAACTCTTCGACATCCTTGTTGCGCATCCGCACACATCCGTGCGAAGCATCCTTGCCGATCGATTTCGGATCGTTGGTGCCGTGGATTCCGTAGCCCTTGGCGCTCAGCCCGATCCAGCGCGTGCCCACGGGATTGCGCGGTCCCGGCGCGACGTCCTGTTTGTGTGCACGGTACACAGGGTTCGCAACTTTGCTGACGACGGTGTAATTCCCCGGAGGCGTCGGCGTAGTGGATTTGCCCGACGCGGTCTGATAGGTCTTGACGACGCGATCGCCGTCCATCAGCACCAGCTTGTGTTCGGTCAAGCTGACCACGATGCGTCGCGTCTCGACTTTGGGAGCCGCGGGCTTCACGGAAACTTGCTTCGCTTGCGCGGAGGCTTCGGCCACAGCTTGCATCAGGACGACGGCCAACCCTGCCGCCATCTTCATCAGTTGCGCATTGTGTGTGTGCTTCATGCCCTGGAGAATTGCAGGGCACGGGCCAAGCGTTATGTCATTGATCTATCGGGAGTTAACGAAGGAGAACGGTGTGTGCCGGTTGACACGCGTGTCTCCGGGGACACAGGGCGCACCGGCGGTGCGCTAATTCTTCTTGCGCCGCAGAATTGTTAATTCGGGGAAGCGCTTGTCCTCGATGTAAAGAGATTCCCAGCGTTTCAGAAAGCGCCACGAGTAGTATGTTGTATCGCGCTTCGAGAGAATCAGGGTTTGAAAGCGCGAGTCGAACCATACGTTTTCGTACACGCCTTCCTGCGATGCCGGGAACGACGTGCCGGGGTCCCACCAAATCGGCAGGCCGCGCGGTGAGGGCAATCCGAACATGGCGTAAGCGAACTCCATGCGCGGGCCGAAGTAGATGGTTCCGTTGTTCTCGCGGAGCGCTTGCCGCAGCTCGTCGAGCATTCGTTGGAAGCGCCGACTGCCCTGCATGCCGGCGAAGAAAGGCGGGACGGCGTCCGTGGTCGCGGGAAAATCCTCATGCCACTCGAAGAAGCGGTGCCAGCCGACGGAATAGACGCGGATGCGCTCCGCACCGATATAAATGTTGGACGCGAGAATCGCGCACAGCACAGCTGCGTACACGCGCACCAGGCGTCCTGAGGGAGCCGCCGAAGCGAGAGGCGGAGTTCGCCTCGATGGCGCAGGCAGCAACGGCTGCGGATCGTATAACAGGATGCTCGCCGCGGCTAGGATCAGCGGCCATTCCACTTCCTTGAACTCACCGTTGGTGAACATCGCAACAGCCGCTGTAATCGGTGCGGCTAGCAACAGCAGACATTCGGCGATGCGCGCACGGTCGCCGGACGCTTTCGACGTTTTCCACCGGGGCCACCAGCGCCGCCAGGGAATCAAGAGCAACGCCGTCAGGACGACGTAGCGCTCGATTTCTTCGATTCGTATATTGCGAAAACCGAAAGCTGGATCCTGACCACGCTCGCCCGCCGCCGCGAAATAACTGCGGACCATCTCCGTCACGCTCACGTGATTCGTCCATAGGATTCCAACGTTGAGCGCGATCGCGAGCAAGGTTAACGCCACGAACCGTCCGCGCGCGCGCAGGCTCGCCCTTACGCCGAAGCCGACGAGGAGCACGCCCGAGACGCATCCCAGCGACGCTACGTTCGGTTTCATCAGTCCCAGCAGCGCCAGGGAGGCAACGTATGAAACGGGCACGGCCATGCTTTTCTCTGGCAGGTTTTTCTCTGGCATGCCTTGAACTGGCGTGCTGCGCTCGTCGCGCAAGTACGCGAGGCACGACAGGAGAAACACCACCGCCGCCACACTCGTGATGTTGTTGTACCACCAAAAGCACAACAGCAGCATTCCGCACGATTCGATACAGACCGCCACGCAAAACGCCGCCACCGGCGCGGCCAACAAGCGTTTCAGCAGTGTGTAAATCCAGAGAAATGTCGCGCCAGAGTAAAGCGCACTCGCCCACAGGATCGCGTTCCAACGCACGCCGAACAACAGCAAAGCGAACTTCGATCCCAGATAGAATCCCGGCGGCAGCAGACAGGGAAAATCGCGATACGGAAGTTGTCCTTGCAGCAGCCGCCAGCCGCTTTCGATCAGAATGCTGAAGTCGAAGCCGCCGAAGTAGCGATTTCCGAAATGCAAAGTGAACCAGGCGATAGCCGCGCACGCCGCCGCCAGCGCGGCCGCCTCGCCTGCGGCCTTCCATCTTTTAGTTAGACGCTTCCGTGGGGCCTCCGCCAGCAAAGCGAGTTCCGGGTATAGCACCAACAAACCCAGCGCCGGCGACCACGACCCGATCGAGTACGCAATCTGCGCGTTCAGGTAGTCGGAACTCCACGTGGCCCACGGCAACCACTCTCCCGCTTCGACACAAGGCACGTATTGCGGCAGCATGGGGCTGCCTGGTTCCACCTTCTCGCTGCAAACTGTGACACTCCGATCCGCGACGAAACGCAACACATGGACGGCCGCCAGCGGCAACAGCGCCACTAACAATGCCAATTGCACGCGCTGGCTGCGGGATCGAAACATTGGCCGGATGGTTGGTCTTATTCGCCGCTCTGTTCGAGCAGCTTCGCAACGAGTCCCGTCCAGCCGGTTTGGTGATTTGCTCCCAGACCCGCGCCGTTGTCGCCGTGGAAATACTCGTGGAATTGCACGAGATCGCGCCAGTGCGGATCGGAGTCGAGCAGCGCGTTGCCGCCGTTGGTGGGGCGTCGCCCTTGGTATTGCAGAAACAAGCGATTCAAGCGGCGCGAGATTTTCGCGGCCACTTCCCATAGCGTGATCTGATGTCCGGTGCCGGTGGGCGACTCCACTTTGTAATCGTCGCCCAGGTAGTGGTGGAATTTTTGCAGCGATTCGATCAACAGAAAGTTCACCGGAAACCACACCGGTCCCCGCCAGTTGGAATTGCCGCCGAACAAACCGGTGGTGGATTCGCCGGGTTCGTAGTCGACGCGATGCTCCTCGCCGTCCATCGCCAACACATAGGGATTCTTGGCGTGATACTTCGACAGGGCGCGGATTCCGTACGGCGACAAGAACTCCTCGGTGTCGAGCATGTAACGCAACACGCGACGCAGGCGGTCGCGATTGACCAGCGACAGCAAACGCCGAGGACCGTTCGGTGTGTCCGTGGTGTCGATGTGGCTGCACACGTTGGGCACGTTTTCGATGAACCACATCATGCGCCGCGTGAATCCCGGCAGGCGTTCGAGAATCTGCGGTTCCAGCGTTTCCACGGCGAACAGCGGAATCAATCCCACCATCGAACGGATGCGCAGAGGATGGTGCGATCCGTCGGGCAAATGCAGCACGTCGTAGTAAAAGCCGTCTTCTTCGCTCCACAACTCCAGGCCTTCGCCGCCGATATCGTTCATTGCCAGCGAAATGTGCACGAAGTGTTCGAAAAACTTGCTGGCCACGTCTTCGTAGTCGCGATTCACGCGGGCGAGCTCCAACGCGATCGCCAGCATGTTGAGGCAATACATCGCCATCCAGCTGGTGCCGTCGGATTGTTCGAGATACCCGCCGGTGGGCAAGGCGCGCGAGCGATCGAAGACTCCGATATTGTCGAGGCCGAGGAAGCCGCCTTGGAAAATGTTTTTCCCCGCGAGATCCTTCCGATTGACCCACCACGTAAAATTCAACAGCAGCTTGTGAAAGACGCGCGCCAAAAACGGGTAGTCGGCGTGGCCATGAATGCGTTTCTCGATTTTGTAGATGCGCCACGCCGCCCAGGCGTGCACCGGCGGATTCACGTCGTCAAAAGACCACTCGTACGCCGGCAACTGGCCGTTGGGATGCATGTACCACTCGCGCAGCATCAGGATCAATTGTTCCTTGGCGAATTCCGAATCCACCAGCGCCAGCGGCAGGCAATGAAACGCCAAATCCCAGGCCGCGTACCACGGATACTCCCACTTGTCCGGCATCGAGATGACGTCGGCATTGTAGAGATGCGTCCAATCGCGATTGCGGCCGTCCTTGCGCTGCTTGGGCGGCGGCGGCATGGTGGGATCGCCGTCGAGCCAGCGCCGCACATCGTAGTGATAGAACTGCTTCGACCACAACATTCCCGCGAACGCTTGGCGCTGCACATTCTGCGCGTCGACCGAGGCGCCTTCCGGCGACCGCAGCTTGTAGAACTGCCCGGCTTCGTCGATGCGCAGCGCGAAGATGTGATCGAACTCCGCGCCCAGCGAGGATTGCGAGTCGGGCGAATCCGTGAAACGCAGGCGCACTTCCGTCGATGATCCGGCGGGAATTTCGAGACTGTAGTGCGCGGCGCATTTCGTGCCCTTGTATTCCGGATTCACCGCGCCGGCCTCTTTCTGAATCAGGTGGCGATGAAAAGCGTCCTTCACAAACGGCGTGGGATTCGGGAAATTGAAGATTCTCTCGGAGTTTGTTTCGTTTTCCGTGAACAAGAGCACAGGTGTCCCGCCGCAGATCAGTGTGCGCCGCGCGTACTCCGGCATGTCCGCTTCAATCGTCGTATCGGAGACAGCCCACAGATGTGGCCGCAACGCGCCCGGCTTCCAACTCCACGTATTCCGGAACCACAGCGTGGGCAAGAGATGCAGCGGCGCGGCTTCGGGACCGCGATTGTGCGCGGTGATGCGAATCAGGATGTCCTCGGAAGTATTCTTGGCGTACTCGACCTCGACGTCGAAGTAGCGACTCTCGTCGAAGACGCCGGTATCAACCAGTTCGAATTCCGGATCCTGCCGCGTGCGCCGGCGATTCTCTTCGACCAGCCGCGCGTAGGGGAATTCGGATTGACAATACTTGTACAAATACTTCATGTACGAGTGCGTCGGCGTGGAGTCGAGGTAAAAGTAGCATTCCTTCACGTCCTCGCTGTGATTGCCTTCGTTCCCGGTGAGTCCGAAGAGGCGTTCTTTCAGGATGGGATCGCGCTGGTTCCACAGCGCCAGCGCGAAGCAAATGATTTGATGACGGTCGGAGATGCCGGCGATGCCGTCTTCGCCCCAGCGGTAGGCGCGCGAACGCGCGTGATCGTGCGGAAAATATTCCCACGCGGTTCCGCCGGGCGAGTAGTCTTCGCGAACCGTGCCCCACTGCCGCTCGCTGAGATAGGGTCCCCAGCGTTTCCAATGAACCATGCGGCGTCGCGATTCTTCAACGCGGATTTCTTCCGGAGTTTTCGGCACGCGCGATCCCCCCTCGCCTGAACGCAGTAGCTGGGGTTTACTTGGCCCAGGCGATCAAACCTTCTAGATAAGGATTGCACAAATCAGGATGCTTTGGGAGGACGCGCACGGTGTATCCGTGGAGTCCGCTGCGCGAACACGTGGCCACGGCGTGATACAACCACGATCCGTTGTCCTCGAATCCCATCGGCTGCATTGGTGTGGCCACGCCATTGATGATTTGGTTGTCGGCGTCAATCTCGCCGAGATACATCTCGACGGTAACTTCATCCGGCGTGAGACCACCGAGATAAACACGCGCCCGCGCTTTCACGTCGCCGCCCACGGGCAAGTCGCCGAGACCCGCGCCGTCGAGAACTTCGGCGCGGACTTGCGGCCATAATCCGCGGGCCCGCGAGGTCCAACCGGAAAGCGCGCGGGCGCGCGCCAGATCGTTTTCGTGCAGACGTACGGAACGTTCCGCCGCGGGCAAGTAGAATCGCTCCGTGTACTCTTCCACCATGCGATGCGAATTGAAGAAATGGCAGAGCGCTTGCAACGACCCTTTCATGCGCGCGATCCAGCGGCGCGGCACGCCGTTCGGTCCCCGATCGTAAAACGTCGGCACCACGTCGCGCTCCAGCAGATCGTAGAGCGCGTTGGCCTCCACTTCGTCCTGGCGCGCTTCGTCGTCGTATTTTTCCGCGCGTCCGATGGGCCATCCAATCGGCTCGGCGGCGGGATCTTGATCGTTCCACGCTTCGTCGAACCATCCGTCGAGCGTGCTGACGTTGAGCACGCCGTTGGCGGCGGCTTTCATACCCGATGTGCCGCTGGCTTCCTGCGGACGCCGCGGCGTGTTCAACCAAACGTCGGAGCCTTGCACGAGATAACGCGTCGCGGTGATGCCGTAGCCTTCCAGGAATACGATGCGATGCCGGAACTGTTCCTGCCGCGAAAGCTTGACGATTTTCTGGATCAATTCCTTGCCTTGATTGTCCGCGGGATGCGCGGCGCCGGCGAAAATCACTTGCACGGGACGCGTGGGATGATTCAGAATGCGCGCCAAACGCTCGGGATCGCGCAACAAGAGCGTGGCGCGCTTGTATGTCGCGAAGCGGCGCGCGAATCCAATGGTCATCGCCTCGGAATCGAGTACTTCGTCGGCGGAGGCGATCTCCGCTTGTGTCGCCCCGCGCTGCTGGAGTTGCGAGCGCAGCCGGCGTCGCGTGAACGACACGAGACGTTCGCGGCGGCGTTCGTGGTGATGCCACAATTCTTCGGCGGGAATGCGCGAGACGCGCGACCAAAGTTGATGGTCGGTGGGCTCTTCCTGCCAGCGCGATCCCAGATAGCGATCAAAGAGTTGCTCCACTTCGGTGGAAATCCACGAACGAAAGTGCACGCCGTTGGTGATGGACTCGATGGGGATTTCTTCCTCGGGCAAGCCAGGCCAAAGCTCCTTCCACATGTCGCGGCTCACCGCGCCGTGCAGACGGCTGACTCCGTTGGCGCGCTCGGACATGCGCAGCGCGAGCGTGGTCATGCAGAATTGCTCGCTGTCGTTGTCGGGCTTGGTGCGGCCGAGTCCCAGGAAGCCGGAGACGGAAATTCCCAGCGCCTTCGAGTACTCCGTAAAATACTGCCGGATCAAATCGGGCGCGAAGAAATCGTGACCGGCGGAAACCGGCGTGTGCGTGGTGAAAATCAGCGCGCTGGACGCCGCGGCGCGCGCTTCCTCGAAGCTGGCGGCGTGTTTGTGCATCAAGGTGCGCGCGTACTCCACCGCCATCAGCGCAGAATGGCCTTCGTTCATGTGAAAAACTTGCGGCTGAATGCCCATCGCTTCCAACGCGCGAAATCCGCCGATGCCCAGCACGATTTCCTGCTGCAAGCGCAATTGGCGATCACCGCCGTAAAGCTGATCGGTGATGTTTTGGTCCGACGCGCTGTTCGCGGCGACGTTGGTATCGAGCAAGTAGAGCGCGATGCGCCCCACTTGAATGCGCCACACTTGCGCGCGCACGGCGCGTCCGGGCAAATCGACTTCCACGGTGACGGGCTGTCCGGCGGCGTCGCGCTCCAGCGTCACCGGCATGTTGTGAAAGTCGTTGTCCTCGTATCCTTCTTGTTGCCATCCGGCGTCGTTCAGGTATTGGCGAAAATATCCTTGCTGATAGAGCAGACCGACTCCGACCAGCGGAACGCCGAGGTCACTCGCGGACTTCAAGTGATCGCCCGAAAGAATGCCCAGGCCGCCGGCGAAAATCGAAAGGCAACTGGCGAGTCCAAATTCCGCGGAGAAGTATGCGACCAGCGGCTGGCGGCGCGTGAAACTCACCGTCGCGTGACGGCGGCGGAACCACGAGGACTCCGCGTTCAAATACGAGTCGAGACGCGCGGCCACGCGGTCCATGTGGGCGAGGAATCCGTCGTCGGCCGCGGCGGCCGACAGCGTTTCTTGACTCACTGTGCCGAGCAGCAGCACGGGATTGCGCTTCGACGCCTCCCAAACTTCGGGATCGAGTCGATGAAAAAGATCGACCGCGTCGTGATCCCACGACCAGCGCAAGTTGTAGGCGATGTCGAGCAATCGCGCCAGGCGTTTCGGCAGCGCCGGGACAACGTGAAACGTGAAAGCAGGTTTCAAGGCGTAAGATGTCTCCGTGATATGAAGCTGTGACAGCTAAAATTCAAGCATATCAAGGAAACAGGTTGCTGGTTGCCGATGCTGGTTGCTGGTTGGGTTTCCTGCTAAACTTGCGGTATGTCGACGTTGGCGATCCCGTCCCTGGTTACGCCCGAGGAATACCTCCAGGCCGAGCGGAAAGCCCAGTTCAAGAGCGAGTATGTGGACGGCTATGTGTACGCCATGTCCGGCGCCAGCACAGCTCACCTGATCATTACTGGAAATACATTTGCCGCGCTTCATTCGCAGTTGAAAGGCGGACACTGCCGGCCTTTTGTGAGCGACATGCGCGTGCGCGTTAGCCGCCGCGGTCCGTACTATTACCCGGACATCGCTGTCGCCTGCAAAGCGCGTGTGGAAGACGAAGAGGAACAGGACAATCTTCTAAACCCGAGAGTCGTCATCGAGGTTTTATCACCATCCACGCAACGCTACGATCGCACAGAGAAATTTGCACGGTATCGCGAGATGCCGTCGCTGGAGCAATACGTGTTGATCGCGCAGGATCGAATCGGCGTGGAACACCATGAGTTACATGGTGCAAAATGGGTTTTCACGCTAATCACGGATCCCCAGGGAGTCGTCGACTTACCGTCGATCGGCGCGAGGGTCAAGATTGCGGACATCTACGAAGGAGTCGCCTTCAAAACAACTCGTAGACGAGCATAACCAGCAAGCAGGATCAGCAACTAAAATCTCTATTTCACGCCGATCGAAACCACGTTACTGCTGATCGTGTTCATGATGATTTGCAGGCTCACCGCGCCACCCGTCGCGACGGTCGACGGAACCACGGCGTTCACTTGCCACAATCCCACAAAACCTTGCGCGAGCCCGGAGAACTGCACCTGGGCCACGACGCCGCCGATGATGACGACGGGCGTTACCGAGGTTGTCGCGAGCACTGACGTCGACGCCGCTGCGCCGTCGGCCGGTTGATTGCTCACGACGCCTTGACCCGTGGCGAAAATCTGCACCACCGATCCGCGCGCCGCGGGATTCGCCGCCGAGTTCGCGGAGAAATCCTGATTCAACACCGCGCCCTGCGTCCCTGCTCCGACGAAAATGCCCGGCGCCGACGCCGCGAGACTCACCGTGGAGTTCGATGACGTCGCCGTTCCATTCGTCACGCTGACGGTGGTGCTCGATTGTCCGGCAAGTTCAAACGGCACTTGCGCGTTGATCTGCCCGCTCGACGCAAACAAAAGCGGCGCAAAGATCCCGCCGATCTTCACCTGATACCCGCCGAGGGTAGTGGGCAACGGCGTGGCACTCGCTGAAGCGGAGGTCGCCGGTCCAATGGCCGAGCCGAACAACGAGACAAGCGATCCCACCGCGACCGGCGTGGCCGACGCGAAACTCGCGCCGTTCACCGTGGCCGCGACGTTGCCGATAATCGATCCCGGAGGTGCGTAGGTGAGCGAAGCGGCCACCGGCGCCGCGCCCGCCGGCAGCGTGACCGTGGCGATCACGGTATTCGCCGTCAAATCCAACACGCTCACCGTGCCGCTCGTAAAGTTGGCGACGTATCCGCGATTGCCGGTGGAATTCACAGCGATACTCGTAGGACCTTGGCCCACGGGAATCGTGGCCAGTTGCGTTCCGGTGTTCGGATCCATCACCACAATGGTGTTGGAGTTGAACATCGCCACGTACAACTTCGATCCGTCGGGTGAAAACGCCACGGCGACCGGCGATCCCGCGGTGTTAAACGTGTTCAGAATGTTGATCTGTCCACCCGCGACGGAAATTTCGTAAACCGCCGGCGTGGGCGATTGATAGTCTTCCCAATCACAAGCGACGTAAATATTGCCGGTGGTCGGCGACGCCGTGATGGAGTAGCAACCCAATCCGTCGCCGGAATTTTGAGATCCCGCGGGAATGCGGTAGTGCAGCGCCCCGCTGAGTCCCGGCGTGGTGAAGACGGAAATCGCGTTGACCGGCTCGTCGTTTTGGCTGACGTGTTCGTAAAAATAGTCGTCGTCGTCGATCGTGTACAGCGTCGATCCGTCGGGCGTTTGATACATGCCCCACGTAAACGCCGATGTGGTGCCGCTCGCCGTGGAAGCGCCGGTTGACGTGCTGTAGGCGTGGACGGTGAGATCGTCGGCCACGTACAGCGTCGTGGCGTCGGGCGAGAAAGTAACGGCAAAGGGAGACGCCGCCGGAACCGTATTGCCCGCCGTGGACATCGCGAGCGGATCGAACGATTGCGCGCCCAAGCTCAAGCATCCGGACGTGGACGTGCAAGTCGAGCCGCCGCCGCCATTCGCCGTGTATCCAAACTGATTGCTCGGGCTGACCTGGATGTCTTGCGGATTCGCGCCGGGAACCAGCGAGAAGGTTTGCAAAATGGCGTTGGAACTCGTGTCGATCGCCGTGACGCTATCGAGACCGCTATTGGCCGTAAAAAGACGCTGCGGCGAAATCGTCACGATCGTCGACGGCGCCGCTTGCACGCGCTTGCGCGACGCCGAAACGTAGGGACGCGCCAACGCCAGGTTGGCCGCTCCGTCGTCGCCGGAACGCGCCACGCCGTTAGGAGATGGTCCACTGTCGCCGATGGCGTACGACATGATGTGCAGGGCGTCGAGCCAGACGTAAACGTTCTGGCTGTCGGCGGAAAGTTTTTGGCCGGCCGATGGCAGCGCGATGGATTGGAACCTTTCCGTCATGGGCGCGGAGCCCGCGCGGAAACTGAGCCGCGATCCGGAAATAAAGAAGTCCCATTCGCCGCCGATGACAGCTTGATTGGCGGCGATGCGCGCGAATCGCGAAGACGGCGTCGGCCGTTTCGCGGCTGTGCGCGCGGTCAGGCGCGCTTGCGCGGCGAGGGCGGGCGCGGGATCCTGCGCGAATGCGCTAACGGGAAAAGCAATTGCGATCACTAAAGGAAAAAAAGTCACCAAGCGTCCGGCCTTCAAACGTACCTCCGTAATCCTCTCAACCCCATTCACCCGGCAATGTTTCGGGCCGAAAGTGAGCCATCAACAGGATAGCTTACTTGGTTGGAGTCTCTACAGAGAGACGATGGCGGCGTTCGCTACGTTACGTTGTCAGAACCATTTCGCCGCAGCGAATGAGTGCTTAACACGACGTTTAGGGAGCAACAATCGACACGGTCGCGGCGTTGCTGATCGCGGTGCCAACAATAATTTGCACCGAGACCGCGGTCCCCGGCGTGACGGTCGCCGGAATGGTGGCATTCACTTGCCACAATCCCACGAATCCCGGTGACAATCCGGAGAAACCCACGGCGGCCGGCTGCCCGCCGATCAGCACTGCAGGATTACTCGCCGTGGTCGCCAACGGACCACTGGGTGCGGCCGCACCGTCGCCGGGTTGATTCGCAACGACGCCTTGACCGTTGGCGAAAATCTGGATCACCTGTCCCACGTGCGCGGGATTCGCCGGCGTATTCTGCGAATAATCCTGATTGAGAATCGCGCCCACGCTCGCGCCGTTGATCACGCCGGTGAAAATGCCCGGGGACGCCGCGGCGATCGTCAACGTGGCGGGCGGGCTGACCGCGGTTCCCGTTTGCACCACAACTTGCACTGACGTTTGCCCTGCTACTTCCCACGGCACTTGGCAATTGATCTGCGACGCCGACACGTAGAACAGCGGCGCGGAGAATCCGCCGATCGTCACTTGCGTGTTGGCGAGCGCTGTGGGCAGCGGCACGGTGGACGCGCCGACGCCTGCGGCCGGCCCCATATTGCTGCCGAAAAGCGAGATCAGCGATCCCGGCGCCGCGCCGAGCGACGCCGTAAAGCTCGCAGCGTTGACGATGCCGGCCGAGGGAATCGTGGGACCCGGCAGAATCGTCAAGCCGACGGTAAACGTGATCGGCTTGAGCGCGCCTGCCGAGCTGATCGTAACCGTCGCAGAGAGTTGTCCCGCCGGCAACCCTTGCGTGTTCACGCCCACGGTGATTGGCGTAGGCGTGGCGCCGGACGCGGGCGTCAACGTGAGCCACGACGACGACGGAGAAACCACGGCGCTCCAGGAAATCGCGCCGCCTGGACCCGTGTTCGTCACGTTGACGGTCGACGGTGTGGGCGACGGGCTGCCCGCGACAATCTGGAACGCAACTTGCGGCTGATCGACGGCCAGCACGCCTGAAGGGTTCACGGTGAGTGATACGTTGATGGTCAGCGGCGTATTTCCAGTGTTCGCCGACGCGATCGACACGGTGCCGGTGTAAGTTCCCGGCGCGAGTCCTGAAGTGTTCGCGCCGATACCGAGAGTCGCCGGAAAATTTCCCGACGCCGCGGTGGTGGTCAACCAACTGCCGCCGGTCTTTGTGGTCGTCGTAGCGGTCCAGGTGAAAGTACTTGTGACGGGTCCGAATTGCGCGACGGTAAGCGCGACGTTTTGCGACGGCGGGTTCGATTGTCCGGCGCTCGCGGTGAAGGTGATTTGCGTGGGCGTAACGCCAATCGTCGGCGGCGGGGTGGTGAGCGCGACGCCCCACGGTTGCGGACCAACGGGTATGGTGGCGACGCTGTTGTTGTTCGTCAAATCGAGCACTGAAACGTCATTGGCGCCGTAGTTGGCGACGTAGGCGCGCGTGCCATCGGCACTGACGGCAACCCCGAGCGGAGAGAAATCGGTGTTGATCAGAGATTTGCGTGTCAAAGAAGATGTGTTGAGCACATCGAGGGCATCGATGTCGCTATACGCGACGTACAGAGTCTTACCGTCCGCCGAAACCGCCAGCCCGCCCACGCCGTGCGACGGTACGGTTTGCAATTGAGAGAGGAAGCCGCCGCTGTACTGAAAAGCGAAAATCGCCGGTGTTACGTAGCAACCTACATAGATTCGCGTTCCATCGGCGGACGCCGCCATCGAGGTGCATCCGCTGTTGGTGGGAAGCGGAATCTGCACGGAGACCTGCGCAGTCGCCACAGACGCAACGTAAACAGAATCCAGAGTGGTTCCGTTGGCCTGCAGTGTGCCCGATAGGAGCGCGTAGACGTTCTTATTGTCGGGGCTGATGGCCAACCCTTGGATCGGAACCGGCACGCTGGAGGTCGCCACTTGTGTGCCGCTGGGGTCGTAAATCTTGAGGGATAGGAAATCACCAACCGCGACGCGTGTGCCGTCGTTGCTGACTGCGGCCGCGAAAGGAAACGCCGCTCCGAGTGTTGGTCCCGCTGTTTGTTGGGTCGCGGGATTGAATGGCGTCACGCCGCGTCCTTGGCACGTAAAACAATCGACCATGCCGTTTACGATGTAACCCTTGCTATTGTCGGGCGTAATCGCAACCTGGATGGGTCCGTTGCCGGCGGTCAGCAGCATGTTACCCGTGGTGGTATTCGTGATCGTGTTGATGACCGTCACGGAATCGCCCGCGATCTTGTTCGCGACATTGCCACCGGAATTTGTCACAAACAACAACGGTGGATTCACCACCACAGCGTCTCCGGGCCGCTCGGCATCGGGCGTTTTCGACGTCGCCGGTAGCGACGGCCGGAGCCGCCGGCGTTCCAGCGCTTGTGCCGCGGCTGTATCGTCGATGGCGATTGAATCAGGTACGTTGACGCGGTTTTCGCCGTCCAGCGTGAAGCGTAACAGGCGGTCCGCTGCAATCCAAACGTAGAGGTAATCGGAGTCGGCGGCGATCTGGCGGGCGTTCTGTTCGAGCGTGATTTCCTGGTATGGCGTGGTCAATGGCAGTTTCGCGCTACGAACGTGCAGAGTGTTGGCGCGAATCCAAGCATCGAACGCGTCGTTCAACACGCCGCGGGGACCGTCCGAACTGTGACGTTCGGCCAGCAAGGCGCGCAATGCCGGGTTCTGTGCCGACGCGGCGGGAATCAAAGCGAACGCGGCAAGCCACATCACGACGACTTTGGCTATTTTCGACAAAATGTTTTTTTGCGGCACAGGCACACCATCCCTCTCGCAAACACACGAGAAAACTGCCAACTTAATTCGCGCCGACCCGAACAGAACCTCGATGAATCAACGGTTTTAGCAGAAAGATTTTAGGGATGCAAGATAATTTTTAGAAAGCCTAAACAAGGCGTTCCATGGGATCAACCTTGGTCCAAATGACCGCGCCAATCGCAAAAATGGCGGCCATCAGGTAAAAAGGATAGTCCCAAGATCCCGTGGATTGCACCAGGTACCCGGTGACTACCGGCGCGATCGCGCCGCCCAAGTTTCCTACCGTATTCATGCATCCGGTGATGAGTCCCGCGCGCCGATGGCCCACGTCGAGGCAAACGGTCCACGCAGGGGAAACCGTCAGCGCTTGAAAGAACGATGCGCCGGCCAGCACCGCGGCGGCCGTCACGCGGTTGGGCGTGTTCGCCACGACGATCAGCAGCATTCCGCTGGCCGCATAGCCAAACATTCCCACGCCGCAGCGTGCCTTTTTGAGATTACCCGTTTTGCCAATGCGATCCGTCAGCCAGCCGCCGGTCATATATCCGGCGCCGGAGAAAATCCACGGAAGTGCGGAGAAGAGTCCCGTGGAGGCGATGGAGAATCCGCGACCTTTTAGAAGATAGGTTGGTAGCCACGAAATGTAGAAATACAAACTGTAGCCGTAGGCAAAATACATCGCGCAAATCTTTCCAAGATTCGGGCGATAAAGTTTGCCGCCGGGCAGCAAATCGCGCCAATCAACGTGTTCGGGCGGCGCGTCGATCACGCGTCCGCCGATTTCCCGTGGGCGATCTTCGAAAAGCCACAGCCACACCAGGGTCCACACGACGCCGAGCAATCCAAACTCAAAGAAGACGACGCGCCAGCCTTGCCGCGCTACGCCCTCAAGCACCAACGCGGCGGTAAGCGCCGCGCCCGCCGCGAGTCCCAAAAACGAGGCGCTCATCGCGCGGCCGCGCTCGCGGAGCGGAAACCAATTGGCGACGGCTCGAGCGATGTTCGGAAACGCGCCGGCTTCTCCCGCGCCAAAGAAAAATCGGATGCCCAGGAACGAGAGAAGTCCCGTGGCCGCGCCGGTCAGCGCCGTGAACAGCGACCACCCCAGCACGATGCGCGTGAGGGCCCGCCGCGGGCCTAAAGAGTCGCCCCACCATCCGGTGGGAATCTCAAACAACGCGTAGCCGAGCGCGAACGCACCGAAGATGTATCCCATTTGTGTGGGCGTGAAACCGAACTCCGCGGAAATGGCCGGGGCGGCCGCGGAGATCAACAAGCGGTCCATGTAGGTGAGCGCGCCGAGGGAGGCGATCAGCGCGAGGACCGTGGGGCGGGAACAAGGCACCTCGACATCATAGAACCAAACACGAAGGCAAAAGGCAAAAGGCAAAAGTGAAGAACGAGCCGCTGGTTCCAAAAGCGTTGTGCTGCTCCTTAGGAACGATTCGAAGAGCCGACCGGGGTGGACGCCCAGTTCTTCACTTTTGCCTTTTGACTTTTGCCTTTTGCCTTTTGCCTTCGTATCTCCCGTCTCTACTTGCTCGTATCGGAGGCCGCGCCTTTCAACTCCGGCGCATCGGCGGCCTTGCCATCTTTCCCGATGTATTTGACGATGATCGTCACGCGGCGATTCGCCGCGTTTTCGGGATTCGCGGGATCGCGCAACTGCTGGTCGGCGAATCCCCGAACCTGCGCGATCTGTGACACGCCGAGTCCGTTCTCCTGCATGATTTTGCGCGCGGCGTTGGCGCGATCGGCGGAAAGTTCCCAGTTCGAATAGCCGCCGCGATTGAAAGGCTTCGAGTCGGTGTGACCTTCCACCATGATCAGGTTGTTGATCTTGCCAAGTTGCTCGCCCATGATGGACATCACTTCTTGGCCGTCGCGGCTGGGCGTCGCGCTGCCGCTCTCGAAGAACGTGCCCTTCTCGCCTTCCAGCAATTCCACGCGCAAGCCTTCAGAGGTCACCGACATCTTCACGTGGTCGCGCAATTTCACGAACTCGGGCAGTTTGCTGAAGTTTTTTTCGAGCGTCATCTTCAGTTGCTCGAAGTTTTCCTTGGCCACTTCCGGCGCTTTTCCGGGATTCCCCACGCCGGTGCCGCCCGGCATGATTCCCTTGCTGCCCGTGGGATCGGTGAAGTAGCCGGCGACCGCGTCGCGCACCGGCTTGTTCGAGTTCATCAGCCACAGCACGATGAACAACGCCATCATCGCCGTGACGAAATCGGCGTAAGCCACTTTCCACGCCCCGCCATGATGACCGCCGTGGCCTCTCTTCCTCTTGATGATGATGATCGGCGCTGCTTGATCTTTTTCGCTCACGAGTCCTCTTTATTCCAACTTGCCTTTGCACGCTTTTTCCATCTCCGTGAACGACGGCCGCGCTTCCCCGGGGATCGTGCGGCGCGCAAACTCCACCGCGGTGATCGGCGACACCAGACGGATGAACGTGATGATCGCCACGCGCAGGAAATGGTAATACTGATGTTCCGATTCGTTGAATTTTTGGATCGACGACGCCATCGGCCCGAGAAATCCGTAGCACATCAAGATGCCGAGGAACGTTCCCACCAGCGCCGCGGCCACTTTTTTGCCGATTTCTTCCGGCGGTCCGCCGAGCGCGCTCATGGTGATGACCACGCCTAACACCGCCGCGACAATGCCCAAGCCCGGCAGCGAATCGGCCACCGTCGTCAGCGCCGACGCCGGTAATTCCGCTTGGTGATGATGCACGTCCATGTCCTGCTCCATCATTTGATCCAGTTCGAAATGTCCGACGCCGCCGGAGATCGCCATGCGCAACGTGTCGCAAACGAAATCCACGGCGTGATGGTTCTTCAGGAAATCGGGAAACTTCGTGAATACGGGGCTCTGCGTGGGATTCTCGACGTCGGCCTCGAGTTTCACCAAGCCTTCCTTGCGCGCCGTTTGAAACAGCGCGTTCAACATGCGCAATTGGTTGAGGTAAAACACGCGCGTGTAGGGACTAGAGCCAAAAACCTTGCTGAACGAGCCAGCCAGCGCCTTCACATTCGAAATCGGGTTGCCGATCAGCACCGTTCCGGCGGCCGCTCCCCCGATGATCAGCAACTCCGCGGGCTGAATCAGCACGAGCAAGTTGCCATGCTCCATCAAGTAGCCACTGAGGATGGCTCCGATGACGACAACAATTCCAATGATCGCAAACATGTACTCGCTCTTTTCGATGGAGGTTGCTTACGGTCATCTAATCGGCAGGAATGCCCCGGGGGGTTAGTATCGCTTGGCAGGGTAACCACAGAGAACACAGAGAAAAAGCTAGAGGACACAGAGAAGTTCAACCTAAGGTGAACATTCTCTGTGTCCTCTCGATGTTTCTCTGTGTTCTCTGTGGTTAATTCTTTGTCTTAGCTATTTCTTAACGAACCCGGACACAAAGATTGCCTTCTGTCCCGCGACCGTCGATTCGGTGCCGGTAACCGACATCACGTGACCCACGTGGGCGATGGCGGCGTCGCGCAGTGTGGTTTGCGCGTCGCGGCGCGGATGGTGCTCTTCTTCCATCAGCGTGTAAAGCGATCCGTCTTTGGCGACCAAGCCGATCGGCTGGCCGTTGGCGAAGCACTTCTTGGCGCACGCGGCGTGCGCTTCACCGTGTTTGCCCACTTGCATGTAGCAGGAGAAGTCCACGATCTCACCGACCACCGTGATGGCTTTTCCGGCATTCGGTTTCTTGTCGATCGCCGCTTCGATGGTAGTGGCGCTCCACGGCTCGGCGCTTTTTTCTCCCAGTGTGCCCATCGGGGCTTCGTAGGAGCCGGCGTCGGCGGCCAGCTTCATTTGCGGTTGCAGAATTCCCTTGCTCTGTGCCACCAGCACCAACGCGGTGGAAAGAAGAATGAACAAGGCCAGTTTGGTCCCGTTTTTCATTTGTGAGAAACCCTCCCAAAAAGGAAGATATCACACCCGAATTGACACAGTCTGGGCGATTTCGCGCACTACGTTCGGCCCGATCTTCTTAACCGTTCAGGCTGTCGAAAGATGGGGCGTTTCGCCGCAAAGAACACTTTGGACTGTGAGATTGCGTGTGGCTTAATGGCGTCAACGAGAAGTACCGCAGTTGCAATGCCGAAAAATGGCCGCCGGACTCGCCGCCCAGAGCGATCCGGCGCCTCTGCGGCCAACTTGTAACAAACGAACCGAACACCAAAGGAGGCTCACGTTAGGTCACTGGGGTGTCAAGGTGCGCAAAAACTCATCCAATTCTTGCGGCAGTGGCGCCTCGATCGTGATCCGCTCACCCGTCGTCGGCTGCGTGAAGACAATCCGAAAAGCGTGCAGGAAATTCCGCGATAGCACGCCGCCGCGCGCGCCATACATCGTGTCGCCTACCACCGCGTGACCAATGCTCGACATATGCACGCGGATCTGATGCATTCGCCCGGTGGCAATGCGCACTTCCACGAGCGTCGCGTCGTATCCGGCGGAGAGCCCGCCGGGAAATCGCCGCACAACTTTGTAGAAGCTCAGCGCCGAACGCACGCCGGGCGCGCCTTCGCGACGTCGCGCGGTCATGCGCGTGCGGCGCACCATGTCGCGGCCGATCGGCAGGTCGATTTCGCCCGTTGGCTTTTTCACGAGTCCCTGAACCAGGGCGAGATACGTTTTTTCCACCGTGCGTCCGGAAAATTGCGCGGCCAACTTGGAATGCGCCTGGTCGTTCTTCGCCACCAGCAGCGCGCCGCTGGTTTGGCGATCCAAACGATGCACGAGTCCCGGGCGCGCTTCGCCGCCGACGCGCGAGAGCGACCGGAAGCGATGGAGCAGCGCGTTCACCAGCGTTCCTGTGCGCACGCCGCCGCCGGCATGCACCGCCATGCCCGCGGGCTTGTTGATTACGACAAGGTCGTCGTCTTCATAGAGCGTCTCGAGCGGAATGTCTTCCGCTTCCGAACGCACCGGCGCTTGCGCGCCCCATTCCGCGGTTACTACGTCGTGGCCTCTTACTTTTTGGCTGGCCCGCGCGACCACTTCGCCGTTGATCTTGGCTCGCCCATCGGAAATCAGTTCTTGGACGCGCGCGCGGCTCAGCTTCACCAAGTGCGTGACCAAATACTGATCGATGCGGCGACCGGCTTCGCCGGCGGAGACACTGAATTCAGGCATAAATGCCCTCAGGCATGCGCGGCGTCCGAAGGGCGCGGCTGTCGATTCGTGATCCAGATCATGGCGCCGGCGGGAATCAAGCAGAGCGCGATGATCTGCGAGAGCGAGAGAAGGTGGAAAAACACCGGATCGTCGGAGAGATCGCGCGTGTATTCCAGCAGGAAACGCGCCGCCCCGTACAACATCAGATACGCCGCAAACGTTTGTCCCGCGAATCGCGAGCGCCCGAAGGTCCACAAGAGAATTCCGGAAATCGCCAGAAGCGCGGCGCATTCGTACAACTGCGCCGGATGCAGCGGGACATCCAACGGCACACCGACAATTTCATGCGCGTAAGGATTTCGGAACGTCACCGCCCACGGATACGGGCAAACCGAGCCCCAGCAACATCCCGCAGCGAAGCAACCAAGGCGTCCGATCGCGTGACCCAGCGCCAGTCCCGGCACGTAGCAATCGGCGGTGGACAACAGCGGCAGATTCTTGCGATGCACGAAATACAAGAACGTCGCGACCGCGGCAATGAATCCGCCGTAGAAAACGCCCGCTGCTCGCAGCGTGGCCATGGTGAAAAAATCGCGGGGATCTTCGAGGAATAGCAGCAGCTTCGATCCCAGGACGCCGGCGACGCACATCCAGATTCCCAGGTCGATGATCGTGCCCGAATCGAGTCCACGGCGGCGGCCGAGCCGTTGCGACATCCACACCCCTACTGCCACGCCGGTCGCCACCAGTGCGCCGTAGGTGTGCAGGGTAAATCCGCCGATGGTGAATAGCCGGGGGAACATTTTTTTTCGAAAAGGCGGCTTCCGTAGTGGGTCAGTTTGAGTTTCTAGCGGCTTCGCCGCTACTTTGTGCGGAAAGGCTTTGCCTTTCCGAAGGACTGGAGCCACCTTCCTGCGAGGCTATGTCTTGCTTGAGCAAGACATAGCCTCGCAATTCTAAAGAAAGTCCTTCGCGGAAGGGCGTAGCCCTTCCGCACAAAGCAGCGGCGGAGCCGCTAGAAACTCAAACTGAAACACCATCGCGGCTTCGCCTTCCTCGACCAAGTCGGTGTCGCCAGGCCGCGTGCCTTAAACGTTATTCGCCGGTGGATGCTGTTCCATGTTCGGCATATTCGACTGCGGCGCCTGTTGCGTGAGCATCATGTCGAGCAGAAGTAATCCCGCGCCGATCACGATGGCGCTATCGGCCACGTTGAACGCTGGGAAATGATAGTTGCGGAAGTAGAATTCCGCGAAATCCACCACGCTGCCGTGCACCAGGCGATCAAAAAGGTTGCCGACCGCGCCACCGAGGATCAACGCGAGTCCCCAGCCGGTGCGTTTCGCGCCCGGTTGATTGCGCCACAACAACGTCACGACCACGCCCAGCGCCACGATCGAGAGAAAAACCACCAGCATCAGTTTTCCCTGGCTCGGCGCATCGGCGAAAATGCCGAACGCCGCGCCGCGATTCTTCACGTGCGTCAAATGCAGGAATCCCGGGATGATCGTGCGGAAATCGTGCAAGGGAATGTTGGCCTCGACCATCGCTTTGGTGATTTGGTCGAGCGTGAAGACAGCCAGCGCGATCAACAGGTGGTGCAGGCGCATCCTCACCTGAGTATAGCACTGCCGGACAAAGCCGGATCGGGCCCGGCCAAATGCGTTGCAATTCTTCACAGGCTTTGATTCACTGGAAATATGCGTATGGTCACGCTCGTAATCTTGATGGCTGCGATTCTGCTGACACTCGCGTCCGGCCCGCTCGGCGCGCAGGACGTTCTCACCAAAGGCTCGCAGGAACTGGGATTCTACACCGGCGGCGGCATCTCCATCCCTGGGGGAATCCCCGGATCGCACGATTACTGGATGCTGGCCGGACGCTGGAGCCGCGTGATGGCGGAATTCGGCGGCGGCGCGTTCGAATACGGCGTGGAAGTGTATCCCGCGATGGTGGTAAAGCAATCGAACACCGTGTTCGCGGGCGGCGGATCGCCGCTGCAACTGCGCTACAACTTTTTCACCAAGAATAAAGTGGTTCCCTACCTCGAAATCGGCGCGGGAATGCTTGGCTCGTCGTCGCAGTTGCCGGAAAATACGTATCGCTTCAACTTTATCGATCAGGGCAGCCTCGGCGTGCAATGGGTGCGCAATGGACGGCCGTCGTTTCAAACGGGCGTGCGCTATCAGCACATTTCGAATGCCGGCCTGGGCATGCATAATCCCGGAATCAATTCGATGTTCCTGTTCGGAGGTTTCTCCTGGTGGAAGAAGTAAGTACGATCGTTCGTGGACTGATTCTGTTTGCGGCTCTGGCGTTTTCGCAGCAGGCTCCTCCCACTAGCACTGAACCCGCGACGTTCCATCATTTCCACGTGAATGTGATTGAACCGGCCGGGTCGATGGAGTATTTCTCCAGTCACAACGGCGCCGTCAAAGTGATTCTCCAAGGATTCGGCGTCGGCGTGCGCACCGACAAGTCGTACGCGCTGTTCGAGCGTTTGGATGAAGACGCGACGGTCAAGAAATGGCCGACGCCGCTGCCCGCCGGCACGCTTCCCTGCACTGACGCCGACCGCTGCTTCGAGGACGCACGGTCGCGTCTGGAAATGTATCCGCCGGACACGGGACTGATCGCGCGAATGGAAGTGTTGAGCCACGATCCCGCGCAGTCGCGCGCGTGGTTCGAAAAGCACTTAGGCGTGCGCGTCGGCGACGGGAAAACGCCGATCATTTTTCTGCCGACTACGGCGCCACTCGAAAACGGCACGGTCATCGATCACATTGCATTCAGCTATCCCAACATCTCCGACGTCCTGCCGCGCCTGGAAAAAGAAGGCGTGCGCGTCCTACAGACGCTGCCGAAAAGTGTGATGGTGGAGGGTCCCGAAGGATTGCGCGTGGAAATCGCCGAGGACTCGGAAGTCGGCGCGGACGCGTACTGGTGCCCCATGGATCCGCAAGTGCGATCGTCGAAGCCGGGCAAGTGTCCGAAGTGCGGCATGCAGCTTGTGCCGCTCGATCCCGGCGAGTACGTGCAGTATCCGGTGACGCTGAAGACCGTGCCGTCGCCCGTGGCCGCGGGCCGGCCGGCCAAGTTGACGTTTGCGATTCACAATCCGCACACCGACGCGGTGGTAAAAAACTTCGAGCTGGTCCACACGAAGATTTTCCATCTCTTCGTGATCAGCCACGACTTCACGTTTTTCGAGCACATTCATCCCACCGAACAAAAAGACGGATCGTTTGTGATCGAAACGACCGTGCCGAAGCCCGGGCCGTATCAAACGTTCTCCGACTTTTTCCCGAGCGGCGGATCGCCGCAAGTAGTGCAGAAAACTTTTGTGACCGCGGGATACACGGGCAGCCTGCTCGCCGCGCGGGCCCATCTCACACCGGACGCGCAGCTGGAAAAAACGGTCAACGGCACGCGGGTGCGCCTCGATTCCAGCGGTTACATCGCGGAATTCAAACAAACCCTCACGTTCACCATCACCGACGAAGCCACCGGGCAGCCCGTGAAGGACATGGAACAATATCTCGGCGCATGGGCGCATCTCCTGATGCTGAGCGAAGACATGGGCGACTACGTTCATGGTCACGCGACAATGGATTCAAATCACGATGGCGCGACGCAACTGAATTTGGATTTGATTTTCCCGCGCGCGACCAATTACCGCTTGTGGATCCAGTTCCAGCGCGGCGGACGCGTGATCACCGTGCCGTTTACCGTGAAGACGAAACGGTTGAGCTAATCGTTCTCTCTTTCCTGCCTGACTCGTTTCCACAGGTCCAACCGACCCATCAGGGATTGGTGCGGGCGGTGCGTGCCTCGCCGCAGCTGACGCCGGATGAAACCGGCGGGCGGATGGGCGAACAGAGTTGGTGGTTGTGGCCCTTCGCCACGCCGGAGAGTTTCCCGCAGCGGGCTGTGCCAGGCGATCCAACGGGCGGCGAACCCTTTCCCTTACTGAAGCGGATTCTTTCCGCTCGCCGACCGCGATCCCTATCCCTGCTACCCGCTCGTGACAGCACCGTCAGAGGCTAAACAAATACGGCTGACCGACCCTTGGTTCAGGGATTTTCCGAACGCCGACTTCTCCGGGTGACCGATTTCGGATCCTGATTTCTGTAAATTAACAAATTAATAATATTAACTCTTGACATTAATCATCCTGGTGTGGCACGATCCGCTGCATGCCTGTCGGAATCTCCTCGCTCGGTGCAGCGCGAATCGCGGTTCTAGTCTTTTCCACTGCTGTCCTTGCCGTGGCTTCAGTAGGCACCGCCTTGCCGGGACTGCTTCAAACAATTTACTGTGCACCCGGCTGCTGGCTCCTGGGTTGCGAGTCTAACTACTCGGGGAACTACATCTACTACGGTTGCGTCGGCGGATGTGGCTGCGATTCGTCCGGATACATTCGCTGCTGTGATGGGGGAAATGCATCAGACTTTAGTGCATCGTGTAATGGTAATGGCTGGGGTTGCTCATGGATTAACTCAGATTATCCGGGGCAGTTTTTTACCGCATCCGGAAGTATATGCTCGAGTGACACCGGTTATTGCGGAGGCGGAAATAACTGCGTACCGAACGGTCAAGCGTGCGAGTTTGATGACGATTGCTGCAGCGGCTCGTGCCAGTCGGACGGCTATTGCGGTGACGTTTCCTGAGCGTGTTCGGACGAGCAACCGGCAAGAGGCGAAGGAGGGCAGGAAATGAGATTGACTTCTGGTCTAGCTGTCACGATTCTGGCTACCGCCTTCGCGGTTCCAATGCTGGGCGGCGGAACACAAAAAGCCGTTGATTCACCGATCGACATTTCATGGACGATGGGAAAGGAAAAGTCGTCAGACGGCGATCAGGACGCAATCCTAACGAGCCTGAAGATTATTTCAAGCAAGCCCGTTCGTGGCTTTGTGATATTCGTCCAGTTCTGGGATGGGACAACCGGGGCGCGCGGAAATCACGTTGCTCTGAGGCTTTGGAAGCCAGCAAAAGACGGCAAGCCGGTCTACTACGCTCCTGGAGACGTTACGTCCGTATTGCCCCTGCCGCTTGGGAGGAACAAGTCAGGGATTCCACATAAGTTCAAAATGAAGGTTGACCTAGCTGTGTTCGATGATGGCAGCACCTGGGGCCTGGGAAGACAGCCCGAGTCCCAGAAACTCTTGGAGGATATCCAAGCCGGCCATTAGGTGGTACCGCGAGACGATCTCATAAGTGAGGTTAGTACAAGGCAGGAGGAACGATGTCGAAGGACAGGATGTTTGGTGTGTGTGTGGGCGTGCTGTTGGTCGGCTCCCTGGCCCTGAACCTTGTACAGGCATATCGATTGGGAGTACCAGCATTGCGAAGCTCGCCCCGCAAGCCGACAGGAATAGGCTCCGGTCAAATGGTCCGCCCGCTCAAAGTCCAAGACCAGTTCGGAACAGAGTCTGTGATCCGCTACGATGATGTTTCTTACGCCACGGTTTTATACATTACGAGCCCGAGCTGCGGCTGGTGCAGGCGAAACGAGCAGGACATCAAGTCGCTTGCGCAGCAGGTCGGATCGAGATACCGCTTTGTCGGAGTCTCGCTCTCCAATAGAAATCTTGCCGACTACATTAACAACCACGGAGCCGGTTTCCCAGTTTATTCTGTCCTCTCCGAGACTGCCGTGAGCGAATACCAGTTGGGAATAACACCCCAGATGATCTTGGTAGATCGGTCGGGAAAGGTAGTTCGGACGTGGACGGGCGCTTTCGTTGATCAAAACCGTGCCGAGATCGAGAGGTTTTTCTCCGTAAAGCTTCCAGAGGCCCCTAAAGAAGGGTCCTGAGCACCCCTATCGCCAGGCTAGAGGAGCGCCTCAACGAGCTCACGCGCTGGATTGGCTTTCTGGTAAGGGTGCAATGTGGCCCGATTTCTCCGGCGGCATGATCGCTTTCACTGTGAAGACGAAACGATCGAGGTGAAAATTAATTCCTTGCAGACGTCGCCCACCGGGCTGCCGTCGAAATCGCCGAGCACTTCGATCACTTCAAAGCCGCAGCGGTCCAGTAAGTGTTCCAATTCATAGCGGAAGCAATAGCGCATCACAAGCGGCATCGTTTGCTGAACGCCCGTCTGCTTGTCGGTGAAAATCAACTCCATGTGGATGACTTGCCGGGCCCGGTCGTGACGCACTCGGCGCGCGCTGCGTTGCATGGAATGTCCTTGCGGGCCGGTGAATTCGTATTCCAGGGCGGCGAGCCTGTTCTCGCTGGCCAAAATGTCGAGGCGGGGATCGAACACGTCGAAAATGAATCGTCCGCCGGGAGCCAAATGCCGCCGCACGCAATCCAGGCACGCGATTTGATCCGGCGGATCGAGCAAGTGAAGGAACGGCCGAAACGGAATCGTGATCAGCGCGAACTTTCGGCCGAGATCGAAGTGGCGCATGTCACCAAGAATCGTTTCGGCACCCAAGTTGGCTTCGCAGAGCTTAGCTTGGCATTGTTTCAACATCGCCGGTGACGCGTCAAAGCCCGTGATCTCGATGCCCTCACGCGCGATCGGCACGAGAACGCGTCCGCTGCCGCATCCCAACTCCAACACGGGACCGCGCGCTTCCTTGGCACGCACTAGATAGAACGCCGCGTCGCTACGGTCGTTGTAGATCGGCGCGAGATCGTAGTACTGCACAAAAACTTCGGATTCGTAAATGTCGGGCATGGTTATACCAAGCCAGTGGTCCACAAATCGTGCAGGTGCACGACACCTTCCAGACGCCCGGTCGAATCGACCACCATTAGCGCCGTGATGCGCCGCGTCTCCATCGTGCGCAGCGCCGTGGCCGCGAGTTCGTTGCCGTCGATCGTGACGGGCATCGTGGTCATGCAATCGGCGGCGGTGAGATGGAGCACGTCTTTGTTTTTCTCGAGTAGGCGCCGGAGATCGCCATCGGAAAGTACGCCGAGTAATTTGCCGTCCGGTGACGCCACCGCCGTCACGCCAAGCCGCTTGCGGGACATTTCATAGATGACGTCGGGCATGGCCGTCGTCGGCAGCACGCGGGGAATGTCGGAACCGGTGTGCATGAGCTGTCCGACACGCCGCAAGCGATCGCCGAGTTTGCCGGCGGGATGCAGTTGCGCGAAATCCTCGGGTGTGAAACCGCGGCGGTCGAGCAGCGCGAGCGCCAACGCGTCGCCGAGCGCGAGCATCACGGTTGTGGACGCGGTCGGCGCGAGTCCCAGCGGACACGCTTCCTCGGCGATGCGCACGTCGAGATCCACGTCGCTCGACGCCGCGAGTGTCGACGCCGCCACGCCCGTCATGGAGATGAGATGCAATCCCAGACGCTTGATCGGCTCGAGCAAGCGCACCACTTCTTCGGTTTCGCCGGAGTACGAGAGCGCCACGACCACGTCGCCCGCCACCATCGCTCCAAGATCACCGTGTACCGCCTCGGCCGGATGAAGAAACAGCGACGGGGTGCCGGTGGACGAAAACGTCGCGGCGATCTTGCGCGCGATGATTCCGGACTTGCCCATGCCCGCGACAATCACGCGTCCCTTGCACTTTGCAAGAAGGTCGACCGCCGCGTCAAAACGCGCGTCGAGACGCGAGGCGAGGTCGTTCAATGCCGCGGCTTCAATGCCAAGGACGCGGCGCGCGAGTTCGAGACTCGATGATTTACCGGGAGTGGGCATGAACGTTGTGAATTGCCAGCACTTGTTCGAGCAGCGGCTCCAAGCGATCAAGTGGCCACTGAGTCGCGGAGTCCGAAAGCGCCGCCGCGGGATTATCGTGCACTTCAAGAAATAGTCCGTCGATGCCCGCGCCCGCCGCGGCGCGCGCCAGCGTCTCCCCGAATTCCCGCATCCCTCCGGTTTTTTCTCCGGCACCGCCGGGCAATTGCATGGAGTGCGTCAGGTCGAAAACCACCGGCGCGTACTCGCGCATCACTTGCAATGACCGCATGTCGACCACGAGATTGTTGTATCCGAAAGTTGTACCGCGCTCGGTGAGAAACGCTCGCCCATTTCCCGCGGCGCGCACTTTTTCCACCGCGTGCTTCATATCCCACGGCGAGAGGAATTGTCCTTTCTTGATGTTCACGGCGGCGCTGGTCCTCGCGGCGGCTTCGAGCAAATCCGTCTGTCGACAGAGGAACGCGGGAATCTGCAAGACGTCGCAACAACACGCGGCTTCCACCGCTTGTGACGGCTCGTGAATGTCGGTGAGCAGCGGCGCGCCGGTTTCTTCCTTCACCGCGCGCAGAATCTCGAGTCCCGCCTCGAGCCCCGGACCGCGATAGGAATTCCGGCTCGTTCGATTCGCCTTGTCGAACGACGCTTTGTAGATGTACGGAAGTTTCAACCGCGCCGCGACAGCGGCGATCGCGCGTCCCATCTTCACCGCGTGCTCGCGGCTCTCGATGACGCACGGTCCCGCGATGAGCGCGAGCGGTGCGCCCCCGCCGATCGTTACGTGTCCAATTGGCACGGGAGCGCTCACGATGCCAGCTTGTCGCGCACGCGATTGCGGTAGGCGATGGCTTGATGCAGCACGCGGCGATATTCGGCCACGCCGACGTCGCGCTCGCTGCAAATCAGAAATAGCGACTCCTCACCTTCTTTGAAGTTGCCGTCCCACTCGATCACTTGCGAGTCGGTCCAGTCGTCGCGGTATTGCCGCATTTTGTCGTCCGGCATGCGATCGAAATACGCGCGCAGGTTGACCGCGGTCTCGTCCTTCTCGTCGGCGGCGAACGGCTCTTGCTCAAAGTTCCAGCGCGGCTGTTCCATACGAGGTTATTCTAGCCTACCCTTGCACGGGCGGACGCGAATGCGATAAAGTTCGCCTAGAAAACACAATCATGCCAGATTCTGAAATCGACCGCCGATCGCTTTTGCAATTCATGGGCGCCGCGCCATTTGTCGGCGCCTTGCCGAATCGCCCCATCATTCACGAAATCGCATCGCCCGGTCCCAATCAGGGACAAGAAGCGAAGCCGGAGCACTCGATTCGCTTTTCGGTGATCGGTGTCGATCACACTCACATTTTTTCTATCACTGCGGCGGTGATTCGCGGCGGCGGACAACTCGTTTCCGTCTATGGCGCCACTCCCAAGGGCGTCGAGGATTTTAAGCGCCGCTATCCCGACGCGAAACTCGCCGCCAGCGAAGACGAAATCATCAACGATCCGTCGATCCAACTCGTTTGCAGCGCGGCGATCCCCGATTTGCGCGCGCCCATCGGAATTCGTGCGATGCTGCACGGCAAAGACGTGCTTGTCGACAAACCCGGCATCACCACGCTCGAACAACTCGCCGAAGTTCGCAAGACCGCCGCAGCGACAAAGAAAATGTTCGCCATCATGTACTCCGAACGCCTGGAAGTGAAAGCCGCGGTGAAGGCCGGCGAGTTGATCCAACAGGGCGCCATCCGAAAAGTGGTGCAGACCATCAACATCGCGCCGCACAAAGTCACGCCCGCTACGCGTCCGGAGTGGTTCTGGCAGAAGAAACGCTACGGCGGAATCCTCTGCGACATCGGATCGCATCAAGCCGATCAATTTGTGTACTACACGAATTCGACGACCGCTGAAGTAGCGGCGTCGCAAGTGGCCAACGTGGCGCACAAGGATCATCCCGAGTTCGAAGACTTCGGCGACATGATGATGCACGGAAACGGCGGCGCCGGATACGTGCGCGTCGACTGGTTCACGCCGGAACGTCTGCCCGTTTTTGGCGACGGGCGCTTGTTCATCTCGGGCACCGACGGCTACATCGAGCTTCGCAAGTACATCGACATCGAAGGCCGGCCCGCGGGGAACCACTTGTTCGTGGTCAATAGCAAGGAAACGCGCTACATCGATTGCAAAGACGTGGTGCTGCCGTTCGGTCCGCAATTTGTCGGCGATATCGTGAATCGCACACACGTCGCGCAGGATCAGGCGCAAGCGCTGCTGGCGACGGAACTGGTGTTGAAGGCGCAGAAGAACGCCAAGTTTTTGAGTCTCTGAGGTTCGAATCATGAAACGCAGAACATTTTTGAAAACGTCGGCCGGTGCGTTCGCGCTCGGCTTCCCGTCCATCGTTCCTTCGAGCGTGTTCGGCTCGTCCGCGCCGAGTAATCGCGTGAACGTCGGCGCGATCGGCGTAGGACGCATTTCGCGCGGTCACGATTTGCCGGCGGTCTTCAAGTACGAGCAAGCGCGCGTAGTCGCGGTGTGCGATCTCGACGCGTCACGCGTGGAGTTGGGCAAGCAGCTTGTGAACAACACCTATGCGAAGCAATCCGGCAAACCGTACGACGGAACGATCGGCTACAGCAACCATCGCGAATTGCTCGCCAACAAAGATATTGATGCTGTCGTGATCAGCACGCCCGACCATCAGCATGCGATTCTCGCCGTCGACGCGGTGCGCGCGAAAAAAGACGTGTATTTGCAGAAGCCGGCTTCCCTGACGATTGTCGAAGGCCGAAAGATGAGCGACGTGATCATGGCGTCGGGACAAGTTTTTCAGATCGGATCGCAGCAGCGGTCATGGAAGCAATTTCATCGTTGTTGCGAACTGGTGCGCAACGGGCGCATCGGCGACGTGACGCATGTGGAAGTGGGATTGCCTGGCGATCCATCGGGCAACGCAGAGCCGCCGATGCCCGTGCCCGCGGGATTCAATTACGACGCTTGGCTCGGCTCGACACCGGACGTTTACTATACTGAAAAGCGCGTGCATCCGCAAAAGGGTTTCGATCGCCCGGGCTGGCTGCGCTGCGAACAATTCGGCGCGGGCATGATCACCGGATGGGGCGCGCATCACATCGACACCGCACACTGGGGAATGAACACCGAACTCACAGGTCCCGTGGAAATTTGGGGCACGGCGGAGTTTCCGACAAGCGGTTTGTGGAACGTCCACGGCAAATTCAAGACCGAAGCGCGCTACGCCAGTGGCATGACAATGTCGGTGAGCGGCGACTATCCGAACGGCATCAAGTTCATCGGCACGAAGGGCTGGATCTTTGTGACGCGCGACGAACTGACGTCGCCAATGTCGGTGCCGGGCAAGCCGGAGTTGCCGGTGCAGCCGTTGATCGCGAGCGATCCGAAAATCCTCGACAGCGTGATCGGCCCGAACGAACTGCATCTTTACCAGAGCGCCGAGCATCACGCCAACTGGCTCGACTCCGTACGTTCACGCAAACCGCCCGCGACAACCGCGGAAATCGCGCACCGCTCGTGCTCGGCGTGCCTGCTGCATCACATCGCCATGAAGACGAAGCGCAAGCTGCAGTGGGATCCCGCGAAGGAGCGTTTCAAGAACGACGATGCGGCGAATGCGATGCTCTCGCGTCCACAGCGCAAACCGTACGTTTTGAGTTAAACATTACTTCGCGCGATAGCCCTGCCAGACATACTCCAGCGCTTCGGGAAGCGTTTGCCTTTTCACCGCGCCGTCGGTGTGTCCGCAGTTGCGCGCAAACACAAACTGATAGTGATAACCCTTTCGGCGAGTACCGCCGCCATCTTTTCGTTGGCCACCACCCAGTCATGCATGTTGTCGCGCATCAAGTTGGAATTCAGCAGGTCGCGATCGCCCACTTCCATCCAGATGCGAATCGGTTTGCGCTCACTGTTGGGAATCAAGTGCTCGTGAAATTCCCACGCGCCGTGCGGCGTGCGCGGATTCGGCGGCCATTGCTGATTCACGTACGTTCCGGAGTACGTCAGCACGCGATGATACAAGTCCGTGCGATACCACGCCATCTCCAGCGCCGCCGATCCGCCGGAACTTCCGCCCATGGTGGCGCGCGCGTCGGGATCGTGCGTGAGCGTCACGTTGCATTCCTTCTCCACGCGCGGCAAAACTTCGGTTTCCACAAACTCCGCGTAGAGTCCCGACATCGTGTCGTACTCCAGACCGCGCTCACTGCCTTGCGCGTCGCCCGAGCCGTTGCCGATGGAAATCGCGATCATCGCGGGAACGCGCTTCTCGGCGATGAGGCTGTCGAGCGTCGTGAACAGCAGATTGTCGGGACCATCCGCTCCAACGATGAACGGCGCTTCGGTCCCGCGCACGTATTGCTTCGGCACGTACACCGCGATGGTCCGTACGTACGGCGCCGGATGACTCGTGGTGACGATGAGTTTCGCCGGATCGTTGGGATCGGGCGTGCCGAACGTACCGGGATCGCGCGCGATGCCGGGATAAATCCTGCTGTCCTCCGAGCGCATCCTAAAGGTGAATACGGTGCCGCGCGGGATGTCGAGATGCACTTTGGTTTCCGGCGCGTCCTTGTGGGTGGGTCCAATGATGAAGTTGCCGTCGGCATCGGGCGGAGCATTTTCGCCGTCGGGCAATTCCTTGGCCGTCACGTAGCCCTGCGTGTGCGGGTCGCGGGTGGGCGGTGTGGGCCGCTGCGCGGTGGCCGTCGCCGCGGCGAGAAGAATTAGAGTGACGAAGATCGTGCTTTTCATCTCAGCGATCTTAACCCAAACCTATAATCAAGCAATGTCCTTTCGCTTGATCGTGAACGCCGACGATTTCGGGTTGACCCGCGGCGTCAACGCTGGAATCGTCGACGCGCACTTGCGCGGCATCGTCACGGCGACAACGCTGATGGCGCACGGCGCGGCGTTCGATCATGCGGTGGAGTTATCGCGCGCCCATCCGTCGCTCGACGTGGGCGTGCACCTTGTCCTGTGGGATGAAGCCGCGTTGCCGCAGCGGCTGCCTTGGTTCGTGATGCGCGCCATGAAAATGTCCACGGCCGAGATCACGCGACTATTCTCGGAGCAAATTGCACACGTGAAAAGCGTGGGAATCGCGCCGTCGCACGTGGACACGCACAAACATACGCACACGCTGCCGCACGTGACGCGCGCGATGCTCGCGGCGGCGCGAGCACACGGGATTGCGTGGGTCCGGCGGCCGCTATTTCGTCCTGGCTGGCGCCCGCCCAACGGTATGCGCG
The DNA here is from genome assembly GCA_021325275.1 of Terriglobia bacterium. Classification (GTDB taxonomy): domain Bacteria; phylum Acidobacteriota; class Terriglobia; order JAJPHL01; family JAJPHL01; genus JAJPHL01. The sequence continues at coordinate 177,690 of JAJPHL010000055.1, forward strand.
CCACGGATCACTTTGCGGGACTGGATCTCACGGGGAAAATGACGCGCACGTCGCTCGCCGACAGACTTACGCGCCTGCGTCCGGGACTCACCGAGCTGATGTGCCATCCGGGATTCAACGACGCCGACCTCGGCGCGTCGCCAACACGCCTGACAGCCTCGCGCTCCGCGGAAATCGATGCGCTGACGGCGCCGGAAATCCGTGAACTGCTCGCGTCCAAGGGCCTGTCGGTGGTGAATTATCGGAACATTTCATAAGCCGCGGTGTCTAACCAAAAATGCACATTGCGGCCGCCGCCATTCTTCTCTTGTTTGCAGCGCAGACCGTGCGCACTCCCGATATCGAAGCGCAACGCGCGGCGATGAAGAAGCTCAGCTTCCTCATTGGCGAATGGTCCGGAGAAGCCTCGGTGCTGCGGGGACCCGGCACGATCGTCGAGATAAATCGAACACAAGTGGCACAGTACAAACTCGGGGGATTGGTGTTGATGATCGAAGGCGTCGGCCGCACCAAGTCCGATAACAAGCCGTCGCTGCAGGCGCTCGGCTTCATCAGCTACGACGATGCCGTTGGAACGTACCGCATGCGCGCCTTCAACGACGGCCGCTGGCTGGAATCCGACGTGAAACTTCTCGACGACGGCAAGAGTCTCAGTTGGGGATTCGCGCTCGGCGACATCCACACGCAATCGACGCTGCGCATCAATGACCAAGGCGAATGGACCGAGCACGCCGACATCGTCATCGGCGCGCGGCCACCACAGAAATTGATGGATCTTGTGGTTCGGCGCTCGCGCTAAGCCCAGCCCAAATCTTTAAGCGCCAAGCCCGCGTTCCAGATCTTCGTCATGTGACTGATCTTGTCGCCCGTGAATTGCATCACGTAGACGTAGTCGGTGCTGGTCTTGCGTCCGGTCGGCGGCACAGGACCGCCTTGGCCCGTGTGCGTGGCGTGAAAAACGCCGTACGCCGCGACATTCTGGCGCGCGGCATCGGTGGCGAACGACTTTACGTCATAGCGCGCGTCGGGCAACACCGTCATGATGCCCTTCATCCAGTCGGTGTATTCTTCGAGCGTCTTGAAGGCGAGCAGCGGTTCAGCTTGCGCGGAAAATGTCGCATTCGAAGTGCAATACGCTTTGCAAACGTCCCAACCCTTGCCTGTTTCGCAGGAGGCAAAAAACGCCTCGGCGACTTCTGTGATCGATGCCATGTATGAGCCCCCTGATTGAACCCCGCCGATAAATTAACACATTTCACTGCGGATCGCCGGCCGTCGCGATTCCATGCGCGAGGCGTTTGGCGAGGAACAAACTGGCCAGACAGAATCCGATAAAAATGTAGTAGCCGGGTAGAATTCGCGAACTATCGGTAGGGATGGCCAATTGCGCGTTGCGGCCGGTGAGTCCGGCCATGGTGTTGGGGATCAGTCCATTGAACGCGACGAAAGCCATGAAGATCGCCAGCGCCATCACGTCGGCCATCGACCACTTCGACGATTCCAGAGCGAAAAACCTCACGATGCTGCTGCGCTCCAGCAGCGATGGATAACAAAGCGCCAGCGACGACGAGATGAGCTTGAGAATCGGAAACACGACGCTGAACATCAGCACGAGAATTCCGACGATGTACATGTCGGGACGGTTGGCGTCGATCAGCGCGCGGAAAACTTCCAGCACGCTCTTGCTCTGGAAATAGAGCATCTGCTCGGTGAATTTCACCGGCTCGCCGAGAAAGGTCATCGACACCGAGGTGAGCCGCGCTTCCACCTCGACCATCGGCGTAAAGATGCCGCCGACGAGCAACGTCACGCAGTAGAGCAGCAAGACAATCGTGGCCGCGCGGGTCAGCTTGCCGGGCTGCGTCAGCAGTACGAGAAAGCCGACAGCCGCGGAGAGAAGCACGCCGATGGTTTGCCGCAGAATCGTTTGGTCGGCCGAATGAATCTCGGTCCACAGTTTTTCCTGGCACGGGGCCACCGAGACGCATGCATATTTCTTCAGGATGGCGTCATGCCACGTCATATCGGCGACGCCGAACGTATTCTTCGCGCCGTCGGTGAGCACCTGGCGAAAGAATTTCTTCACCGCGTCTTTCGTGTCGCGACCACCGAGCTGCGCCAGCACCACACCCGTGTACTCCGGCACGTGCGGGCGCAGCGCGTTGATCATCATGTTGGCCATCATGGCGTTGCCGAAGCCCGCGGCGGGTTTCGGCGCGGCGCCGGTAGCGCCCGTAGCTCCGGTGACGCCGGCGCTCGGCGCGGGCGGCGCCGGTTTGCTCATGCGGTCCTTGATTTCGTCGAGCACGCGATACAGCGACTTCTCGACGACGGGCTTCAGCGTATCCTTGCTCGCGGTGAGATCGAACGCGTCAATTTTCGATTCGAGAATCGGCACCAGGCGATTTACCCACTGGTCGGCGTTGAGCATTCCATAGCGAACGTGGCTGATTTCGGCAAGTTCCTGGCGCAGTTTGCGCCGTTGTTCCAGCCCGTCGATGACGGATCGCGTGAAAAAAGCCGCAACGGCAAGCAGAATGACGCTCACGATCAGCCGGACGGTCTGCATAAGCGCGATTATATGCCGCGCGACCGGCGCGCGTGTTAAAACAAGGTATGGAACGCGCTGTTCCCATTCTTCCCGCCGACGACCTGACCTCCGCGAAAGCGTTTTACGTGGACGGCCTCGGTTTCCGCGTGACGTTCGAATCGCCGTACACCGGCGGAGGACTCATGGGTCTCGAGCGTGGCGGAATTCAACTGACAATCGATTGTCCAATGAGTGGACACGGCCGCAATGCCTGCGTGTCGCTGCATGTGGACGACGTCGACGCCTACTATCGCGAGTGGAGCGTCAAGGTCACATGTCTTCGTGCGCCGAAAAACGAGGAGTGGGGCGCGCGCACGTTCGATCTGCTCGATCCGTCGGGAAACACGCTCTTCGTGATGGGTCCGGTGACGGAATAGAGCTACTTCGCCGGCGACTTTTCGCTCGACGGAGGAACGATTCCGTTTATCCGCAGGTACACCACGATATTTCCGTAGTGCTCCCAGGTGTGCCACAGGTTCCAGTTCAACATGCCGAATTTCGTGCGGCCGGACTTCGCCGGCTCGGCGCCGTTCGCATCCGTCAGCGCGTCATAGGCGCCGTCGCAATAGGCAAACGCGTCTTTGAGCGCGGCGACCAGCTCTGTCTTCGAGTGCAGTGAGTCTTCGATCGCGGTGTACGCAGCGTTGCGAGTTTCGCCCTTGGCGGGCGCGCAAAGATTGTATTGATCGTCGGCCAAGTGCGCGATTTGTTGCGCGAAGGTGCGAACATCGGGCGACGGCCGAAACGTGTACTTGTCGGCGGGCATTTTCTCCGCTGCTCGCAGGATGTAATTGCGCACCGACTGGTAATCTTGCCGGACTTCTCCGCTGAACGGGCCCGTTTGCGCGTGGAGGCAAAGCGGGGCCATCAAGCTTGCCAGCACGACTCGTGCCACCATGCCGGGAAAAAGATTCGACGTGTTCATAACCACATCGTACGACGAGGTGGCTCGCTGGCGAGCGTCTTATATGACCAGCGTCAGCGGCGATACGGTGACCGTTCTGGCATCTTTGGAACACGGAAAAGCACGGAAAAAGAGACACGGGAGAACACGGGAAGCAAATGCTTTCCGTGTTTTCCCGTGTCTTGTTTTTCCGTGTATTCCGTGTTCCAACGACGGCAGTACTCGCGGTCTTCAGTCGCGCTTACTTCGACGACTTCAGAAAATCGATGATCGCGCGGCGCTCTTCAGCGCTGACTACGCGGAAGGTCATCTCGTTTCCCGGAACCAGTTTTTCAGTGTCGGTGAGCCAGGCGTTCAGATTGTCGTCGGTCCAGGTGATCCCCGATTTCTTCAGCGCCGCGGAATACTCAAACGACGCGATCGATCCGGCTTTGCGGCCGTGGACACCACCGAGCCGCGGCCCTTCTTTGTCGCGATCAAGCGCGTGACAGCCGCCGCATCGTTTAGCGAATAGCTCTTTGCCGTTGGCGGCGCTATCGAGCCGCGGCGACTGCGCCATGATCACCGTCGCGGCGAGAAGAATGATTGTGCGAATCATGATGGTTGCAGTGTGGAATCGACAATCGCGAGGCTGTGCGTCTTCACCATCGCGTGTACGTTGGCGATGCCGAGCACGCTGCGCAGTCTCGCGTCTTCGACCTTCATCGGTCCGGGACCTTTCGCCGTCCCCGGCGCCGGTTGCGGAAACGCCGTCGACATTCCGGTGTGAAACGTGACGTTGCCTTCCACCTTTTGCATCACTTGATGAATGTGCCCGTTCAACACCGTGACACTTCCGAACCGCTTCAGCATCGCCAGTGCCTGCTCGCTGTCTTCGGTGCCCCATCCCCACTCGGGATACACCGACCACAGCGGAATGTGCGCGAAAACCACCACCGGACGGCTGGCGGGCTGGCCCTTCAAGTCGGCTTGGAGCCACGCCAACTGATCCGCGCCGAGTTTCCCGAGCCCTTCGAGCGCCGCGACGTTCGAGAGGCCGACAAAATGAACGTCCTTGTGATTGAAGCTGTACCACCCGCGCCCCTTCGCGACACTTCCGTCGTGAAGCCGGCCGTAGCGTTCCAGATACATCTTGCCGTCGTCGACGGACGTATCGTGTTCGCCGGGCACGAAAAACACCTGGCCCACTTTGCCACCCTTCAGCGCTTGATCGAGCGTGTCGAACTCGGCGGCCTTCGAGGTGTGACTCAAGTCGCCGGTGTGAATGATGAAGTCGGGAGCGTCGGGCAGCGCGGAGATTTTGTCGATGGCCGCTTGCAAGGTCGCGGTGACGTCGGGATTCGCGGGCTTGTTGAAGCCCATGTGGCTGTCGCTGATCTGCACGAAGCTGAAATCGCCGGCGGACTTTTTCATTTGCCCGAGGACTTGCGAGCTGCCGACGCCGCCCGAGAGCGTCCAGAGAACGCCGGTGCCAGCCCAGGCCATACAGGAGAGAAATCCGCGGCGGTCGACGCCGTCGTCGTTGTGGTCGTGAACAATGTGGTCGTGAATTTGTGACACGTTCGTCTCCAATCGTGAAGTCGCCTTACATACCTCATGACTGGAACGAGTGCGGATTTATTCCAGGAGCTTGCTAAATTCCTTCAATTCCGTTTCGTTCAGGTCGGATACCGCCCAATAAGTCATGCCGCCGTGCGACCAATGGACCACGTTGTAGCCATTCGTCGCGAGCTCGCCGCTCGAAGATGAGCCGGGCCACACGAACACGTTGATCACGTGCTTGTTGCGCAAATACACCAGTACGGCAACACTGCGCCCCTGAATGTAGTCGAGGCGGCCGCCCGAGAGCGGGAATCCTTTGTCGCCGAGATCGGGAACGGCCGGCGAAAAATCGAGTTTGCCGGCGAACCATGGCTTCACAGTGTGCCGATCGCTCGATGGCACATCAAGAAGATGGGCCGCTTGCAGCGATCGCACGTGCGCGGCGGTGATTTCCGCACCGAGCACTCTTTCCGGTTGCGGACGCAGCCACACCGCGCCGGCCACGACGATCAGGGCCGCAAACGCCGGCGCGAGCCAGGCTTTTCCTAACCATGGACTAAACCATGCGCGTCGCGGCTCCGGCGCGATGGCGCGAACTTTACGCCGCAAGTCAGCCGGCGCGGTATAGCGAAGTCCGCCACCGGCAAGCGCTGAACGCAATTCCCGCTGGGCGTCGCGCGCCCGCGCGCACGCGGGACAGCCGGACAAATGCTCCTCCACGGCGAGCGAATTGACCATGTCCAATTCGCCGTCCACGTACGCGGTCACCAGTGGGCGCGCATTCTCGCAGGTCATCTTGGCGCCCCCGGCTTGAGGAGCTTCTGTTGCAACATCTGGCGGCCGCGCGACAACCGCGACATCACCGTGCCCATCGGCACACCTGCCACTTCGGCAATTTCCTTGTACGCCATGCCTTCCAACTCTCGCAGGACGAGAGCCTCGCGAAATTCCAACGGCAGCTCCGCCAGCGCATCACGCAACATTCCAGCATCGGCCTGCCGCAGAAGCATTTGTTCCTGCTGCGGCGACTCCGTTTCCGGCGTGTGCAGCGCTTCGTCGAACGGCGCTGTGTCGCGCAAGCGGCGCGACGAAAGATGCGTGTAACAAGTGTTGCGCACGATCGCCAGAAACCACGCCCGCGGGTTTTCACCGCGCCATCCACCGAACGATTTCCAGGCGCGCAACGCGGCGTCTTGCACCAAGTCCTCGGCGTCCGGCGGATTGCGCACCAGCCAGCGCGCGAGGTTGTACGCCGCATCGAGATGAACCTCGATCAAGCCGCGAAACCGCTCTGCATCGCTAGGCGCCGGCACCTCTCACCAGCATAGACCAGAAGGCCGGCCGGTTTATTCCCGCCGCGCCACAAAATCAATTGAGGTGCAGCACAGCTCGGCCGGAGGGTAGGCCGCGAACCGGGGATCGATCTTCAGCGAGGGCAGCTTTTCCAGCAGCGCGGGCTTCGGGCGAAACTCGATCAGCGGCAGCGCGAGACCCGCGGCGCGCGCCATGTTCAGAAAATCGCTGGGGCGCAAACGGTTTTGGTAGAGCAGGTCGTTGTTCCAAAAGCTCCATTCGTTTTCGCTGTAGGTGAGATACTCCACGGGATTTCGCGCGCGATCGAAATACGCGTAGTGGTCGCCGCAGTTCACGCTGTGCACGGCGAGTCCTCCGGGTTTCAGCACGCGGCGCTGCTCGTGAAACATCGCTTGGATCACGGGACCCGGCACGTGCTCGAGCACGCTGTTGGAAAACACCATGTCGAGGGAGGAATCGGGCAGTCCGGTTGCTGCGGCGTCGCCGGGGGCGTGATAAATAATGCCGGCGCGCCGCAGCAAATCCGCGGCATCGTTGGCGGCAAGCGCCGGGGCGAGTGCGGCATATCGCGCTTCGACGTCGGCCAGCGCCTCGCGCGAGGCGTCGCCTGATAATTGGGCGATCGCCGGCAAGTGTTTTTGCAATCGACGCGCCATCCGCAGCGTTTCTCCCGCGTTTAGGTGGCGATTCAGGTCGAACGTTTGACACTCGCGCGCGCCCGCCAGGTAATAGCACATCGGCAGCGTGGGAAACCATCCGGTGCCGATTTCCATTACCGCCAGATTGCGAAGCGGGCGATTCAGCGCGCGCGTGTGCGCCGCCAGCACCATCCAATCATCGATCACTTTGCTGTCGACGGTTGCGTCGAAGTGGCGCAACTCGCCGACCGTGCGCTGCATTTGGTCGTTTAACCAAATGCCGCCGGGAACCGCGCTCAAAACTTTTTGAACTACACCTTTGACTTTCCAATTCATCGCGACACCGGAATCCTATCATGCGCGATTTCGCTTGACAGAGTTGCGAACGGGAGCGCCGCGCACCAGCGCAAAACCTTGAGGCGTCAAGTCGATACGAAATTCAGGCGGGGTTCCATTTCCGCACACTGCGGATTTTATTGGCAATAACATACCTGATGGACTAAGGGGCCAAACGCGGCGCTAGGTGGCCAGAGGTGGCGAACGGTGCGTAAGCCGGTGTTTTAGCGAGGGTCTTTGGTTTCCAGGTGAACGACGAAGAATGCGTACCAGCCGCCTTCGATCAACCGCTTGACGCCGTGGACGATCCACTCCTGACCATTGCGCTCGATTGTCGTTCCTTTTTGGGGGATGTCGCGTTCGGAGCCAACTAACGTGCTGTCGGTGCTCAATTTCCCATTATAGGAATATCCTATGTGAATACGCCGCGTGACCATGCCCGGTGGGGGATTTTACTACACCATGCAAGCTGTCAACCGATCTGGCGTTGTGTGTTACGAATTTGGAACAGAGCGTTCCGAACGGAACGGAAGTGGTCCGAGCGGAACGGATCGGGCTTGACGGCTAGCCGTTCGTTCAAGTTTTTTGTAAAAAGAGTTGACTTTCTACAGTCACATGCGTTAGCAGTACGTCTAACATGCAAAGTGTTACATAAATTGTCCAAAAGGTGCCACATTTTGCACTCTTTTCGTATTCCTGTCAAGTAGTTTGTCTAACATTTTCATAACGTTGGATTTGGCAATAGGACTGCACTTGAAAGGGTCGGCTGGGTGTGACCGCACACAGCACGAAGTAACAAAAGGTGTCACAAGGCAGTGGAACCCCCTTTGCAGGGAGGGCTTATGACGACCGTACATGACGTTGCCGCCTACATCGTAAAGAGGCTTGCGCCAGTGAGCGTGGTTAAGCTTCAGAAACTCGTTTATTATTCCCAAGCGTGGTCCTTGGTTTGGGAAGATCGTCCGATTTTCCGTGCTCGCATTGAGGCGTGGTCAAACGGACCCGTCATACCAGAACTATATCGGCACCATCGTCATCAGTTTCAGGTGAAGGAGTGGCCGCTTGGAAAACCAGCTAACCTCGATCAGGATGATCGCGCTACTGTAAATGCGGTAATCAAGTATTACGGGAAGCGCTCTCCTCAGTGGTTGAGCGAGCTTACCCACATGGAGCGGCCATGGCTGCTAGCAAGGCGCGGTCTAGCCCCTGGCGATATTGGAAATCGTGAAATTACCTTAAATTCAATGCTTGACTACTACGGAAACCTTCCGTAGAGTCTTCTGCTTGAGCCAAAAAAAGCCCAAGAGCGCATTCCATCCCGACAACCGTAAAATCCCGAGAATAGGTGTCGATCCGAGCGAGTCCTACGAACATAGAGCTTCCTGGAGATTCTCCAGGATGGAGTTCTGTGATCCTTACGGCTGGCATCGGCTTGACCATCAAACATTGCATGATGTGCGAGATAAGCTAAAGGACTTCGAGACAATGACGTGGCGAGAGATTCTTTGGCCCGGAACTCCGGGCCGAACCAGGAACCACGCTGTCTCTATAGAAAAAATGAGCGCTACTGCTCAAGCTAGATTGAGAAGCCACCACCAAGGGCTCAGCAATCTCGTATCACTACGCCTGACCGGAAGGCAGCGTGTTTGGGGGATCTTATCTGGTGGTGTGCTTCATTTGCTTTGGTGGGATCCGGACCACGCAGTATGCCCATCGCTTGGACCGGACAACTAGCCGCCCAGCAAGCCAAAGTTAGTCTATTCCCCGTCGCTGAATAATAAATACCTAAAATCCTACTTGCGCTTTCGGGTTTCTCTCTTGGGTGGTTTTACCGCTTCTCTGATTTGTTGAGTCTCTTCCTTTGGCAGATTCACCACACGACCCATTGCTTGCTTGAGCCGCTGGAATCCTGGTGTTTCTTCAAAGGTCTTGCTCATGTGCTGAGTGTACCACGCTTCCGTTTTCCTCGCGTCGGGCGTCGGAGTAGCCAGACGCGGATCATGGTCTGCTGTCTAGCGGTTCTTTGCCGGTGAGTTGCTTGTACGTGATGCGACGGCCTACGATTTGCGCCATGCCCATCTCGAACCGTTCCGCGTCTGTCGCCTTGCGATTATTGAAGCGGAACGCCTGTTCGTCAACGTACCGGAACAAGTGAAACGGCTCAACGCTGATGTAGGTTCCGCCGATTCCACGCTTGAGTAAGCTCCAAAAATTTTCGATCCCCTGGGTGTGGACGTTGCCGCGCACATACGTTTCCAGGTGATTCACGGTCTGGTGGAAGTAATCATCCGGCATTTCCCAGGAGTTGCCGAATTCATCCGACATGATCATTGCGCCGCGTCCGAGATTTCCGCGTACCTCTTGCCGAATCGTCTCAGCCGTGCGATCCGCTACCACGGTCGCGCGCACGCGACCCGTCTCGCGTTCCAACATTCCTAGCACGATGGACTTTCCACCGTAACGGCCATGCGCGGATTGCACACGATTTTTGCGGCTCTTGTGCATGTTGCGCACCTTGCCCCCGATGAATGACTCGTCAATTTCTACGAAGCCGTTGAGCGTTCCGCCACTCAAATCGTCCTGCATCGCGAGACGCAACCGCGACAACATGAACCAAGCGGTTTTCTGAGTGACTTTCAGATCGCGGTGAATCTCGTAGCTCGAAACGCCGTTTTTGCAATTCAGAATCAGCCACGCGCACGGTAGCCACTTCGACAACGGCAACGGGCTGTCCTCGAAAATCGTTCCCGTCTTGAGCGAGAACTTCGCGTGCGAGTGCTTGCCGTAGCATTTCCACTGACGCGTTTTGGCGATCCACACGACTTTCTCAGAGCCGCACGTGGGACACGTCACCTTGCCGTCCGGCCAACGAAGTTCAACCATGAACTTGTGGCAGTTCTCGTAATTCGAGAAGTGGATGATTGCGGCTTGCAGCGAGTTGGGTGTCGTATCCATACAAAGTATACTACTACAAAGGTATATACCTGTCAAGGGAAATCTTTGCTTGTAATACCCTTTGAAGTGTGCTATCTTCAGGTTGTAGTTAAAGAGGTACACATGCCGTTAGAAAAAATCACCGTTTGGGGCTATCGTTGCCAGCGATGCGACCACACCTGGGTCCCCAGGGACACAAGCGACACGGCGCTAGAGCCTGCCGTCTGCCCAAAGTGCAAGAGTCCCTACTGGAACCGCCCCAGGAAAACAGCCAAAACGGGACGCAAGGGTAGCAGGGTCGTGACTGGCCCGAAACGAACGGGCCATTGACTGGTGGTCCGCGAATGTAGTATAAACACACGTAGAGCCTTCTCTCCCAAAGAGTCTTGGTTCTGGTGGACGCGGCGGGGAATCGAACCCGCCCGGTGCAGGATGGGAAGCCCTAGCCGGAACCCGCGTTCGCGCCCGTGTTAAAAAGCAGAAACTTCACCTTGGGCCACGCTACCAACGTGGCCTTTGGTGTTTTAGTTCATACCCAATCCTTTCCGCACATGCGGAGCAGCGTCAGCGATTAGGGTGTAGTAGTACAAACGTTGCTCGTTTCCGTCGCGACGAGTTTCCTTTTGCCAGACCATCTCGGCATCGAATTTGGCCTTAACCAGCCTTTTGGATATTCCGGCAAAGATACCGGCTAGCCCTTTGTTGGACTCCAGACCGAGGGCGTCTCTCAGTTCTTTGTCAGTGCGGCCACCTTCGACGAGTAGGCGAAGAAGTTTCTTTTGCGACGACCTAAATGTCTTGACCACACTCGCGAGGGCTGAAAGTGGTGATGCCATCTCATAGGTGAGGACGTCATCCCTCCGGCGTTCTTTGCCACGCTCCGCGAGGGCATCGAGTTCGTCAGCCGTTTCGCAGACTACTTCCAAGCCCTTGTACGTAACTTTGTAGGCCATAACCCTATGATCGGGCTCGGCTTAAGTCCTGTCAAGCACTTTTTCAGCGGACTACTGGAGTGCATCAGCCTACCACAATACACGGACCTAATAGCGACCACGTATACAAGATATAGTTGTTTTCGGAAGTGATTGATCCCTTGTCGTTTGTCGGACTTGTGCGACGCTGTTGACGGCGGTAGTAGTAGCAGTAGTGGTATTAGCGGATAAGCTAATGTGCTTGGAGATACCATCGTGCCAAGCCGCTAGTCCATCAGGTATGTTATTGCCATTTTATTGCGCGGCGAATCAGCGTGTTGCGGCGACCGGCCGGGTTTTCGCCCCATGCGCCTTTCGTATTCTGGGAACAAATGAAAAAACACTGCCTTCTCGCTGCGTCTTTCACCCTCGCGCTGGCTTCGTTCGCGCATGCCGGCTATCGCTACAAGTACAAAGTCACGGTGGACCATACGCAGGCCGGCTCCAGCGACTCCGCAAATTTCCCGATTCTCGTTTCGCTTTCCTCCAGCGACTTCAAAACGTCCGCTAACGGCGGGTCCATTCAGAACACCGTGACACTGAACGGGCAAACCGTGCCGGCCGACTTGATTGTCACGACGGATTCCGGCTGCGCGACCAAAGTCACGGCGTGGGAAGTGGCGTCGTATTCGGCAACGGGCGGAACGGTTGAGCTGTGGGTGAATCAAGGAACGCTTTCGCACACCGCGGATACGGTCTTCTACATTTGCATCGACAACTCCGCTGTCACCACGTACCAAAGCACCGCGACAAGCGCGTGGGAGACTCATTTCAAACTGGTGCTCCATGCCGCCAACGGCGCCAGCCTCTCCGGAAACGACTCGACGAGCAACGGCAACAACGCCTCATCGGTGACGGGCACCGCATCGACGGGACAAATCGACGGCGGGGCATCTCTCAGCGGCAGCCAGCAGCTTCTGATCCCCAACAGTTCGTCGCTTCAAGTCAACACGGGCGACTTCACGATCTCCTGTTGGTTCAAGCAAACAACGACGGGGAGTTACGCGGCGCTCTTCGACCGGGGCGTGACGTATCGTGACTACTCGATCTTCATCAATGGCGGCACGTTCGCCTACTACGGCGTCGGTGGCAATGCGAACGTTCTTTCAAGTCCTTCTGTGAGTACCGGCACATGGTATTACTTCGTGTGGACGCGCTCTGGAAGTAGCAACCGCATCAGCGTGAATAACGGCACGGCGACGACATTCACCGACAGCGGAAGTACCGATCACGGCGACGGTCTCAGCATCGGCAAGAACCCATCGGGCGGCGGTTCTGGATTCATTGGAATTGAAGACGAATTCCGGGTCGCAAACACGGCGCGCTCAGCCGACTGGATCACCGCCGAGTACAACATGGAAAAATCATCGCAGACAATGGTCAGCGTCGGCGCGCGTCAGTCCAACTCAATGACAGGCCACGGCGGGCAGATCATGGACGCGAGCGCACGCCGTCCCGCAGTACGTGGATTGCACGCGGCGCGCTGACCCGGCCGCACGTGCACGACTTTCTCGGATCGCTCCGGCCGAATCGCCCCTGTGCTAGACTGGCGGCTGATCTCGATGAAGCCTCCCGTACTCCTGGTCACCGGCTCCTGCGGACTCATCGGCTCGGACGTATGCGAGTTCTTCGGAGCGCGCGGCTTCCAAGTCCACGGCTGGGATAGCAACCATCGCGCAATTTTCTTTGGACCCGAAGGCGACACTTCGTGGTCCCTGCGCCGCCTGCAAACGAACGTCCCCGATTATCACCACACCTCCCTCGACATTCGCGATCGCGACCGCGTGCTGGAGCAAGTCGCCGCGATCGGCCCGAACCTGATCGTTCACGCCGCCGCGCAGCCTTCCCACGATCGCGCCGCCGCGATTCCCTTTCTCGACTTCGAAGTCAACGCCGTCGGCACGCTCAATCTTTTGGAAGCGGCGCGGCGCGCCTGCCCGGAATCGCCCTTCATTCACATGTCCACCAACAAGGTGTATGGGGATTTGCCGAATTCCATCGCCCTGAAGGAACTGGAAACGCGCTGGGACTACGACGATCCCGCGTTTGCGCACGGAATTCCGGAAACTCTTTCCATCGATCAATCGAAGCACTCGCTGTTCGGCGCGTCGAAAGTGGCGGGCGATGTGATGGTGCAGGAGTACGGCCGCTACTTCGGCATGCCCACGTGCTGCCTGCGCGGCGGATGCCTCACGGGACCGAGCCATTCCGGCGTGGAACTGCACGGCTTTTTGAGTTACTTGATCAAGTGCTGCTTCGAAGGCCGTGAATATCGCGTCAACGGCTACAAGGGCAAGCAAGTGCGCGACAACATTCACTCCACCGACGTTGCGGCGCTGATGCTGGAGTTCTACAATCGTCCGCGCGCGGCGGAAGTTTACAACTTGGGCGGCGGCAAAGAAAACTCCTGCTCCATTCTCGAAGCTTTCGCGATGGCCGAGGCGGCCACCGGTCACAAAATGAAATGGCACTACGTGGATGAGAACCGCGTAGGCGATCACATCTGCTACTACAGCGATCTGCGCAAGATTCGCGCGCATTTCCCGTCGTGGACGCTGACGAAATCGCTGCCGGTGATCTTCGAGGAGATCGCCCGCGCCTGGGCGGAGCGCACTCAGGAATCGGCCGCGTCATGAGAATCCTCATCACCGGCATTTGCGGTTTCACCGGAAGCTGCCTGGCTGCGTCGCTCCGCGAGAATCGCGCGGGGCTGGAGGTTTTCGGCATCGACAATTTTGTGCGCCGCGGATCGGAGCAGAATCGGTCGAAACTGTCGGCGCTCGGCGTCAACGTTGTCCACGGGGATATCCGGCACGCGAAGGATATGGACGCGTTGCCGGCCGCCGATTGGGTGATCGACGCGGCGGCGTATCCCAGTGTGCTGGCGGGCGTGGACGGAAAATCCTCGAGCCGCGAGTTGATGGAAAACAATCTCTGGGGCGCGATCGAAGTGCTCGAGTATTGCAAGCGCCATCGCGCAGGATTGCTTTTGTTGAGCAGCAGCCGCGTTTACTCGATCGCCGCGCTGGCCGCGCTGCCGCTGAAATCCGCGAACGATGCGTTCACCCTCGATGGTTCGAGCAATTTAGCCGGCGGTGTTTCGCCCGCCGGCATCGGCGTGGATTTTTCCACCGAGCCCCCGCTTTCTCTTTACGGCGCGAGCAAGCGCGCGTCGGAGATCGCGGCGCTCGAGTACGGTGCGGCGTTCGGCTTCCCCGTGTGGATCGATCGATGCGGCGTCCTGGCCGGCGCGGGACAATTCGGCACCGCCGAGCAAGGTATTTTTTCTTATTGGATCAACGCGCACTTGCGGCGCCGTCCGTTGCGCTACATTGGATTCGAAGGCAGTGGATTTCAGTCGCGCGACGCGCTGCATCCCAACGATCTTTCGGCGCTGCTCCTCCACCAAATCGATTGCGCGCGAACGGCCGGCGCGCGCACCTATACGGTGGGAGGCGGCCCGGCGAATGGCATGTCGCTGAAGCAACTCACCGCCTGGTGCGACGCGCGCTTCGGACCACACGAAGTTGCGCGCGACCCGCGCCCGCGGCCGTACGACGTCCCTTGGGTGGCGATGGATTCGCGCGCCGCCGAAGCGGACTTCGGCTGGCGCCGCGAAAAACCGTTGGCCTCGATCCTCGAAGAAATCGCCCGGCACGCCGAGCAAAACCCGCGCTGGCTCGAAATCAGCGGAGTCGCATGATGGACAACGCGCTCTCTCCGCTCACCAAGCTTAGCGTGGTGATTCCGGCACGCGACGAAGAAGGCTGCATCGTCTCGACCATCGAGCATCTACATTTAGAACTGCGCCTACACGAAATCCCGCATGAAATCGTGGTGGTCGACGATGGCAGCACGGATCGCACGTGGCAATTGCTGCAAGACGCCACCCGCCGCATGCCTGAGATCAAGCCGGTGCAAAATTCCGGACCGCATGGATTCGGCCTCGCCGTCGTTTTGGGACTCGACCACGCCTCCGGCGACGCGATCGTGGTGATGATGGCGGACGCGTCCGACGACGCGCGCGATGTGGTCCGCTACTGGGAAGTTTTGAACGAAGGATGGCACGCCGTTTTCGGGTCGCGCTTCGTGAAGGGCGGCGGGGTGGTCGATTATCCGTGGTTCAAGCTGTGGATCAATCGGTGCGCGAATCTTTTTCTGCGATTTCTCTTCAATGTGAAGTTGAACGACTTCACCAACGCCTTCAAAGCGTACCGGCGCGTAACGCTCGACGGTTGCCGGCCGTTTCTATCGCCGCATTTCAATTTGACGGTGGAATTGCCGCTGAAGACGATCGTGCGCGGCTACTCGTGGACGGTGGTTCCCATCACGTGGCGGAATCGGCGCACCGGAGAATCGAAGCTGATGCTGAAGGAAATGGGCAGCCGGTATCTTTTCATCACGCTGTACTGCTGGCTGGAGAAATACTTCAGCCGCGGCGACTACCGGCTCCGTTAAGCGCCGGGGCCCAATCTACGACGTTTTTTGGGCGCGCACGCTGGCCATGATTCGATCCGAAAGCGACTCCGGCAACTCGAACGTTTTGCAACCGGCAACGATTCGCAGCGTGTGACGCGCCGAATCCAGAACGACCTCGCAGTGATGGCATCCCCCCAAGTGGGCTTGCAAGTCCTTGCGGACATCCGCCGCTAGCGAGTCGTCCAGGTAGCTTTCAAGTTCTCGCAAAACTTGACCGCAATTAAGCATGGACGTGCTCCTTTTCGTTATCGCGCAGGAAGAAGGGCGCCAGGGCTTCCCGCAACATCAGCCGGCCGCGCAGCAAGCGTGTCTTCACCGTGCTGATTTCCAAGTCGAGTGCCGTTGCCGTCTCTTCCGTCGACTGTTCCTCCAGGTCCCGGAGCATGACCACGACGCGATATTTCACAGGCAGTTTCATCACTTCGCTTTCCACCAGTTCCCGCAATTCGGTCTTGGTGTATTTCTCTTCCGGATTGTCCCGCCAATCGCGAAATTCCCGCGGGCGAAAGTGCTGCTCGTCCTTGTCGTCCTGATCGTCATCGATGGAGATGGTTTGTTTGCGTCGCCGCAAGCGTTCCAATCCCTCATTGATGGCGATCCGCAACAGCCAGGTAGAAAAACGCGACGCACCGTGGAAATCGCCGAGATGAAGGTACGCCTTGAGGAACGCGCTTTGCGTGGCGTCCTCGGCGTCTTCCCGCACTCCGGTGATTCCCATCAGGGTGCGGTAGACGCGCTTTTCATGGCGCTTCACCAGATCCGCGAAGGCCTCGGTCTCTCCGGCTTGGACCCGCGCCACAACCGCGGCGTCAGCATCCTGACCCTGTTGAATTGGATTCACAGTGGTGGTCATGAGATTCATTGTATTTCAGTTCCGAGTTCCCGGGCCCGAGTTCCGAGCCGAAAAACGGCAGGCCGCCTTTTCAGCCCGGTGATTCCGTGGTCCAATAGAAGGCGATGCCCCCCTTGGAAAAAAAGACGCTGTTCGAGAAAATCTGGGACAGCCACGTGGTTTACCACGAGACCGGCTGCCCGGCGGTGCTGTACATCGACCTTCATTTGATCCACGAGGTCACGTCGCCGCAAGCATTCCAAGGACTGCGCGAGCGCGGACTGCCCGTGCATCGCCCTGATCGCACGCTCGCGACCATCGACCACATTATTCCCACGCGCGGCCGCAGTTTGCCGGGCTTCCGGATTCTCGATCCGCAAGCGTCGCGCATGGTCACCGAACTGCGCGACAACTGCCGCCAGTGGGGCATCGAGCTTTACGACCTGAACAGCGAGCATCAGGGAATCGTGCACGTGATCGGGCCGCAAATCGGCGCGACGCAACCCGGAATGACCGTGGTCTGCGGCGATAGTCACACCTCGACCCACGGCGCGATGGGCGCGCTCGCGTTTGGCATCGGCACAAGTGAAGTGGAGCACGTGCTGGCGACGCAATGCCTGTTGCAAACGCGTCCACGCACCATGGAAATTCGTCTGGAAGGCCGCTTGCAGCCGGGCGTCTCCGCGAAGGACATCATTCTCGCGGTGATCGCGAAAATCGGCGTGAGCGGCGGCGTGGGACACGTCTTCGAGTACACAGGATCGGCCATTCGCGCACTCACCATGGACGAACGCATGACCGTGTGCAACATGTCGATTGAAGGCGGCGCGCGCGCCGGTATGATCGCACCGGACGACACGACGTTTCAGTATCTCAACGGCCGGCCCAGTGCGCCAAACGGACCCGCGTGGGATGCGGCCGTCGCGAAATGGCGGACGCTTCCTTCCGACGATGGGGCTACGTTCGATCAGGCGGTGTCGCTCGACGCCTCGCGCATCGAACCGATGATCACCTACGGAACGAATCCCGGCATGGCGATTCCGGTGACGGGTCCCGTGCCCGATCCGGCGGCGGTGGCCGACTCCGGCCAACGCAGCGCGCTCCTCAAGGCGCTCGAATACATGGCACTCGAACCGGGGCGGTCGCTGCTCGGCCATCCCATTGACGTGGTGTTCATCGGAAGCTGCACGAACTCGCGGATCGCCGACCTGCGCGGCGCGGCGAGCGTGTTGCGCGGACGGCGGATCAATCCCAGAGTACGAATGCTGGTGGTGCCGGGATCGGCCGACGTTTCGAAGCAGGCGGAATCGGAAGGCTTAGCGGAAGTTTTCCGCGCCGCCGGAGCGGAGTGGCGCGAACCCGGTTGCAGTATGTGCATCGCGATGAACGGCGACGAACTTTCGGCTGGGCAATACTGCGTCTCCACGAGCAATCGCAATTTTGAAGGACGCCAGGGACAAGGCGGACGCACCATGCTCGCGAGTCCGCTGACGGCGGCGGCGTGCGCGGTCACCGGCGTGGTGAGCGACGTGCGCACGTTGTTAGGGTGATCGACATGCAACCATTTACGAAACTTACGAGCCGCCTTGTTCCGTTGCCGACGCGTGACATCGATACGGATCAAATCATTCCCGCGCGATTTCTGAAGACCACTGTGAAGTCGGGTCTTGGCGAAGCGCTTTTCAACGACTGGCGATTGCAGCCTAACTTCATCCTGAATCAGCCACGCGCCACCGGCGCGAGCATTTTGCTGGCGGGCGACAACTTTGGCTGTGGCAGTTCCCGTGAACACGCGCCGTGGGCGCTGCTGGCCTTTGGATTTCGCGCCGTCGTCAGCACGTCATTCGGCGATATTTTCCGAAACAACTCGCTGAAGAACGGTTTGCTTCCGGTGGCGCTCGACGCGGCGACTCACGCCGCGCTGATGGAACGCTCGGTCGCGGATGCGTCGCTTGAAATCACGATTGATCTGGAATCACAAACGGTCACGTTGCCGGACGGCAAAAGCGTGGGCTTTCCAATTGATGCGTTCTCCCGAAGCTGTTTGTTGGCCGGCGTCGATCAGCTTGGGTATTTGCTGAAGCAGCAAGATCGCATCGCCGCGTTCGAAGCACGGGCTTAGTGGCTCATGCATCCCAGAGGGATGCCAGCATGTAACCGGTGGTTGAGCGTTCTTTGCGATACCACCGGTACCCTACACCAAAGACAGATCAATCCCGTAGGGATCGCAGCACCCAAAGCGTTCGCTGCGATCCCCTCTCCGGGATCGACAGTCTTCATTGCCAAAATGAACCGGTGGTGTCGCAAAAAACGCTCAACCGCCGGCTACAAGCTAAGATCCCTGCGGGATCGAAACCAAATCAAGCTGAAACGCGATTACCTGGCCATCCCAAACGCGATCTCGATCACTTCCAGCATCTCGGGACTCAAGTGATAGCCGGCAAGATCGCCGCGCGCGACCCATCGCGCGTCGCTGGCATCGTCGCCGTGCTGCGGCGTAGTCGATCCTATGGGGTGGCAGAGGTAATCGATCAAAACGTAGTGATACTTCACGCGGCCGTTCTCTTCGAGCACGCGATTCAAGACCTTCACGACATCGGTCGCTTTCACGGCGACGCCGGTTTCTTCGAGTAACTCGCGCTCCACCCCGCCGGTAAGCGATTCGCCGAGTTCGAGCGCGCCGCCGGGAATCGACCAGCGTCCCTTCAGCGGCTCGAACGCGCGCTGCACCAGCAACACGCGATCGCCATCGATCGCGATGCCGCCTACGCCCACGATCGGGCGCTCCGGAAATTCTCGTTTGTCTGCCACGCTAGTTGTTGCTGGGAACCTCGGGCGGCGGCGCGCCTGCGGGACGCGCAGGCGGCTTGGGCCATACCACAATGCTGCGATGCCCTTTGGCGTCGACGGCGCGCACACCGAAGAAAAAATTATCCTTCGAGATATCGGATTTGAACTTCAGTTCGCTGCCGGCCGGCTCGCTGTGCTCCCAGCGCGGAGCGGTCGTATCGCGCCACACCACTTCGTAGCCGGCGGCGTTGTCCGGCGACGCCTGCCAGGAAAGCAACGTGTTGTTCTTGCCGCGCTCGGTTCCGTAGCGAACGTTTTCCGGCGGCGGCGGCGCGGACGCCAGGTTCGCCAGCGTCAAGGCGTTCAACCGCGCGACATTCGCCGTGTATTCCGGCGTGACAAATTCAAAAAGGTCGCCGTGCTTCACGCCGTCGGTTTCGTTGACGTTGGCGTGTTGGCGCGTGAAATCCTCCGCGGCCTCGCAGAAACGCACCGCTGGAAAACCTTGTTCGGAAAACGGCGTGTGATCGCCGCCGCGGCCAAAGCGGTCGCGACGCCAGATCATGCGCGCCGGGAATCCAGGCAAGTACGCTCCTTGGACTTCTTCAATGTAGCGGGCCAGCTGGCGCTGCGGCGTATCCACCTCGCCGCCGCCGGCCAAGCGCGCCGTGATTTCCTCTGGCGTCTCCTTGCGCGGCGGACCATCGGAGAAAACGCGCACCCAATCGTTGGGTGGGGCGCCGGCCGGACCTTTGTTTCCGCCGACGATGTCATTGTTCAACATCGTGACGTTGAGATTTGCCTTTTTCGCTTCTTGCGCGAAGTGTGTCGCGCCGATCAAGCCTTGTTCTTCGCCGACGAACGCCACAAACACGATGGTCGCCGGGAACGACCGCTTGCTCAAGACGCGCGCGCATTCCAGCACGACGGCCGTGCCGCTGGCGTCGTCGTTCGATCCCGGTGCTTCGCAGGTCACGTCGCTCTGGCTGCCGCAGATGGAATCGTAATGCCCGCCGACGACGAATTCGCGCGTCGCGGCCTTGGGATCGGTGCCCGGCAGCGTCGCGACTACGTTCATCACTTCGGTCGGCTCCGGGATGCGGCGGCCCTTCGGCGCGGTGAAAACGTCGAACTCCACTTTCATGCGCCCGCCGGAATCCTTGGCGTAGCTTTCCAGCTCCGCCTTGATCCAATTGCGCGCCGCGCCGATGCCGCGCGCCGGATCTTTCGTGTCCGACAGCGTGTGGCGCGTGTGAAAACTTCCGAGCGTCTGGATCGTGTGCGCGATGTGCGCGGCGTCGATTTCCTTCACGATCGAAGCGAGCTCGGGATCGGCGCTGAACGCGGCCAGCGGGCTTCCCGGCGCCTCGGCGAATGCCACGGAACAAACAAGCAAGAGGGAAAATGCGATTGTCGTGCGAAACATGTGGTCCAGCATACCCTCTGGAGAGGCCGCACGCCAAGAGGGATTGGAGTTGCAACAAATCTTAAGATGCTAGGGATTGAGATGTTAAGGATTCGCGCGACCCTTCACGCGATCGTAGTGATAGGCGGTCGACACCGTTCCCAGCGCCAAGTTGTACAACGCGGGCTCGCCCAGGGCGGCCGCCAGCGCTTCCTGGAATCCGTGCATGCGGTGAAGATGATCGGCGGTGGCGGGGAGTTTGCGCGTGGGCGTCTTCAGGAATTTCTGATATCCCCCGTCCAAAAGCTGTCCGACTTCGGCGCCGATCTGGAATCCCGGCGAGCCAACAACGCGTAGTCCTGCCGACGTTTGCTCGATTTCGGCGACACAATCGCCTTTCTGAACACTCCACTTGCCGCCGCCCGTGGACTTCGCTTCAACTCCATAAGAACGAAGACTTTGCAATTGTTCTTCCACGCTCGGCGCGGATTTCTTGGTGGGCATAAATGGTTCCCGCTCCGTTGACACAGAGTGACTCTCTAGCTACTATAGCTCCCAGGGTAGGATTCTGCACCCTTTTTCCGCCTCACGCAATCTGTTTCCATATGCTCCTTGAGATGGCGGAAGTTTCACCAGCGCTCGCAATGGTCACTGCCGCCAATCCGTCGCTTCCGGTGTTTCAACGCATCGCCGTACCCGCGTCGGTTGTGGATTGCGTATGGAACACCCCGCTGTTGCATCTGAAAAAAGTCACCGCGGAATTTCGCGGCATCTCGATCATGGCCAAAGCCGAGTGGGTGAATCCCGGCGGATCGGTGAAGGATCGCGCGGCGCTCAGCATGATTCTCGATGGCGAACGCAACGGATTGCTGCGCCCCGGCAAAGTGATCCTCGATGCGACCAGCGGCAACACGGGGATCGCTTACGCGATGTTGGGAGCGGCGCGCGGCTATCACGTGCGCCTGTGCCTGCCGTGGAACGCGAGTCCCGAACGCCAGCGAATCTTGAAGGCGTACGGCGCGGACCTCGTATTGACCGATCCCGCCGAGGGAACCGACGGCGCGATTCGCAAAGCGCGCGAGATGGTGGAGAACGATCCGTTCCTGTACTTTTATCCGGATCAGTACAACAATCCCGCGAACTGGCAAGCGCATTACAACGGCACCGCCGAGGAAATCTGGAAGCAGACCGATCACGCGATCACGAATTTCGTCGCGGGCCTCGGCACCAGCGGCACGTTTATGGGAACGTCGCGGCGATTGCGCGAGTTGAATCCGCGCATCCGCATGATTTCGTTTCAACCCGACTCCGGATTTCACGGCATCGAAGGCTTGAAGCACATGGAAACGGCACTGAAGCCGGGAATCTACGATCCCGAGCAGGCCGACGAGAATCTCACCGTGTCCACCGAAGACGCCTACCGCATGGTGAAGCGATTGGCGCGCGAGGAAGGCGTGCTCGTGGGCGTGTCCAGCGGCGCCGCGCTGGCGGCCTGCTTCCAGGTCGCGGAGCAACTGCGGTCGAGCGGGGAAAAAGGTGTGATCGTGACGATTTTTCCCGACAACGCCGACAAGTATTTGAGCGAACATTTCTGGGAAGAAAGGTCCTAAAACATCGCCAGGGGCAAAACTACAAAACGAACCTACCGCGGGGGTAAAGCCCGCGGACTTAGGAACTTACAACGCTAAAAAATGGAACGTACCGTTATTGAATTGCCAACAGCCGAGTGGGAGAAAATCCGCCAGCATGGCTCCGCGGATTATCCAAATGAATGTTGCGGATTCCTGCTGGGCGCCGAGACTGACGGGCACAAACGCGTGGTGGAAGCGTGGCCCGCGCCGAATTCGCGTCACGACTCGCCACGCAATCGTTTCTTGATCACCGCGGAAGATTGGCGCGAGGGAGAAAAGCACGCCGAGCAAGCCAAGCTCGACATTCTGGGCTTCTATCACTCGCATCCCGACCATCCGGCGCGGCCGTCGGAGTACGATCGCGAACACGCTTGGCCGTGGATGTCGTATATCATTTTAGCTGTGGAGAAGCGGCAACCCGCCGCCATGACCTCGTGGGTTCTCACCGAGGATCGCACCAAGTTTGAAGAGGAACCGTTAGAAATATGCCAGCCAAAATCCTGATCCCCACGCCGCTCCGGCCCTACGCCGGAAAAAACGCCGAAGTGCAAGTCACCGGTTCGACCATCGCCGAGGTGATGGAAAACCTCACCGCGCAACACAACGGTCTGCGCCGCCATCTGTTCACCGACGACGGACGCTTGCGCAGTTTCGTGAATGTCTACGTGAACGAACAAGACATTCGCTATCTGCAAAAGGAAGCGACGGCGATTTCCGACAAAGACGTGATCAGCATCGTCCCAAGCATCGCCGGAGGATCGCCTGCCGCCGCGGCCGAGCCGCCGGTGAAACTTTCGAACGACGAAGTGCTGCGCTATTCGCGACACTTGATCATGCCGGAAGTCGGCATGGAGGGCCAACTCAAGCTCAAGAAGGCGAAAGTCCTGCTGATCGGCACCGGCGGTCTTGGATCGCCCATGGCGCTGTACTTGGGCGCGGCGGGCGTCGGCACGATTGGGCTGGTCGATTTCGACGTGGTGGACTTCACGAACTTGCAGCGGCAAATCGCGCACGGCACGAAGGACGTGGGGCGCCCGAAGATGGAATCGGCGCGCGCGCGTCTCGCCGACATCAATCCGGAAGTGAAAGTGATCGGCTTTGAGACGCGGCTGGACTCCTCGAACGCCATGGAGATCCTGAAAGACTTCGACATCGTCGCCGACGGCACGGATAATTTCCCAACGCGCTATCTCGTAAACGACGCGAGCGTGCTGTTGGGCAAACCAAACGTTTACGCCAGCATTTTCCGCTTCGAGGGACAGGCGTCGGTCTTCGGCATGCCCGATGGTCCCTGCTATCGCTGCTTGTATCCCGAACCGCCGCCTCCGGGCTTAGTTCCGAGCTGCGCCGAAGGCGGCGTGCTGGGTATTTTGCCGGGATTGCTCGGCGTGATCCAAGCCACGGAAGTGATCAAGTTGATTTTGGGCGCCGGCGAGCCGCTGGTGAATCGCCTTCTCCTGGTGGACGCGCTGGCGATGTCGTTCCGCGAATTGAAGCTGCGCAAGAATCCCGAATGCCCGATCTGCGGACCGAATCGCACGATTCACAAATTGATCGACTACGAGCAATTCTGCGGAATCCGCGGCGAGGAGTTTGTGGAAGAGATCGCCGTACCGGAGATTACCGTGCAAGAGTTGAAGGTGCGTATGGATCGGAAAGACGATTTCGTTCTGGTGGACGTGCGTGAGCCGCACGAATATCAGATTTGCCACTTGAACGGCACGCTGATCCCGCTGGGTGATCTACCATCGCGTGTACACGAGCTAAACTCCGCCGACGATATCGTGGTGCACTGCCGCAGTGGCGTGCGCAGCGGAAAAGCCGTCGATTTCCTGCGCAAGGCCGGATTCCGGAAGGTGAAAAACCTGAAGGGCGGGATCTTGGCGTGGAGCGATCAGATCGATCCTTCGGTTCCGAAATACTAGAACAGAAAAGCAACCGCCGATGAACGCAGATAAACGCCGATAAAACCTGATCCTAGTTTTTATCGGCGTTTATCTGCGTTCATCGGCGGTTGCTTTTGTTAGGGCGCGAAGATCCTCGCAAGCATATTGAGGACAGCCTCACCGGTTGACGCATCAAGCCGTCCGAGTCTCTTGACGAAGCGCGAGCGATCGACGGTACGAATCTGATCCAGTACGATCTGTCCGCGCTTGCCCCGAAACATGAAATCGACTCGGGCGGGATAGTCGCGTTTCACGGTCGTCATGGGATGATCGTGCGCGTATATCGATTCATTTCGTCGGGAGAAATCACGATACAAGGGCGCGTTTTCTTGATTTCAAAGCCTTCGGTGGGATCGAGACGAACGAGGAAGACGTCGAATCGCGCTACTTCCATTCCCACTCGCCCTTTTTCCATTCGGTGAGCGGTTGCTCGCCATCGAGTAACTCATCATGGCCGAAGGCCGCCATCCGCTGGTAAGCTTCGGCCCAACCTTTCCTTGGCGCGGACGCCTTCCGCGCCGGCCGCAAGATCAGCGCGCCTTCGCTGGCTTCCAACTCAGCCTTTGTCTTGAAGCCACACTCATCAAGGAATGCTTTGGGAATTCTGATCCCGCGGGAATTGCCGACGCGTACAATGTCGATGGTCATGGAAATCCTGTGTAATTACAGAGTACCCACAAACCGTGCATGAAGTCAATATCGCGGGAATGAGAACACAGAAAAGCAACCGCCGATGAACGCAGATGAACGCCGATAAAACCTGATCCTAGTTTTTATCGGCGTTTATCTGCGTTCATCGGCGGTGCTTTGTTCCTAGAACATGAACTTCAACGCCAACTGCAACTGCCGAGGCGTACTCGCGATACCGGTGATCGTGCCCGCGGTACCGTAACTCACCGCACCGCCCGAAAACGACGGCGCGATCGACGTGCCCGGCACTCCCCACACTTGGTGGTTGAACACGTTGAATCCCTCGGCGCGGAATTCCAGCCGCTTCGACTCCGTGATGAAGAACTGCTTGGTCAGAGCCACATCCATATTGATGAAGCGCATCGACCGCAGGTCGCCGACCGGCGCGTTGCCGAAGCCGTAGCCCGGTCCCACTTGCAGCGACGAAGGACTGACGAAGCACGACGGGTTGTACCACTGCGTGATGCTTTGGTTCTGATACAGATTGCATCCCGAGAGTAGACTCGGCCGGCTGTAGCCGGTGATGCTGCCCGCGGCGTTCGAGAGATTCGCGGGATCGGTCGCCACCGGCGCGACGCCGCCGATCGACGATGGCACGCAGTTCGCCGTGACCGCCGTGGTGCACTCGTTGCTGACGCCGCCCCAGGACGGATTGAACGCTTGTCCGGAGCGCGCGTTCAGCGAGAAAGTGGTGGCCCAATTGCCCGCCACGTGCGACAGCCATCCGTGACTCAACAGGCGATGTCCGCGCCCGAACGGAAATTCGTAGATCGCGCTCCAGTTGAACATGAACGGTAGATCGAACGCGCAGGCGCCCTTGGAAAGCTTCTGGTTGAAGTAGTATTCCACCGGCGCGCCTTCCGATCCGTTCTCGGCGCCATAGTCGCCGTTGGTGTCGGCCAGGCACTTCGACCATGTGAACGCCGCCAGCGTCTGCAATCCGTGCGAGAAGCGGCGGTTGTACTGCGCTTGCAGCGCGTTGTAGGTGGATTGCCCGGTCGATTCGTCGTAGTGCCAGCCTTGCGCCGCGAACGGCATGTACTCGCGCTGATTGATTTGCGCCTGCGTCAACGGCGTGGAGGCACAAGTGTAGTTCTGCGCAGCGTTGTTCTCGCAGAAGGGTCCGCCTTGCGGATAGTTCGCCGAGCAGCACCAATCGAGGCGCGTGGTGTGACCGCCCACGTAGGCCACCGACACCATGCTGCTCGATCCGATTTGCCGCTCGATCTGGATGTTCCACTGCTGCGACTTCGGGTCGGCGTAATCGGGAGCGTTCGTGTATCCACCGAATGTCGAACCCCACGGCGTGGGCGCAACCACGATCGGGTTGCTGCCGGCGAGTCCCGGTAAATACGACGTGGTGTATCCGCCGTACGGACCGCACGCCGACGCGCTGTTGCAAACCGGATTCACCGTGGGCGTGGACGACGTGCCGGCGGGCGCGGAGTTCAGCGAGTCGGAGACGCCGCGCGTCCACGGCCAAATCGATCCTTGCAGCGTGTTTTCGGCGTTCTGGCTGCGATAGCTGATGGTGTCGAAGAAGATTCCGTAGCCCGCGCGTAGCACGGTGCGCGGCAGGAACTCCCACGCCAATCCGATGCGCGGACCGATATTGTCCTTCACCGATTTCAGCGTCGGCTGACTGTTCGGCGAAAACACGATGTTGTTCAGCGTGTTGTACGTCACTCCGCCGACCGTCACCTGGAACGCCGGGTTGTTCGCGTTCAAGCCGTTCGGAACGCACGGCGGAAGTTGCGGCGTGGGACATCCGGTGGAATACGCCGCCGTGTTGGCCGCACCGATGATGAACTGTCCGGTCGGCAAGCTGAGCGCGTTCACGGTTTCCCCGCTGCCGGTGTTCAGCAGCGCGACGGCCGGCACGTAATCGTAGCGCAATCCAACGTTGACCGTCAGGTGCGGCCGCACGTGCCACTCATCCTGCACGAAGAATCCCATCGGATTGAAGCGCGCGTGAACTTCCTCGTACTGCGGAACGTTTACCGTGAGCGCATTCGGCAAATCCAACAGCATCGACGCCAGCGCGTTCCCTTGATTCGAGCCGCAGGAGTAAAGTCCCGAGGCGTTGGTGGGGCAGGTTTGCGTCGCCGAGGAAGTGAACGTCTCGTAAGTGTTGATCTCGAGACGATTCTCGTACAAATACTCGCCGCCAAAGCGGACCGTGTGATGTCCGTGCACCCAGGTCAACGAAGTGTTGAACGAACTTTCCGGATTGGCGCGATATTGCGGGCCGACGTTGCCGAGTCCGCTATTGGCCGAGCCGACGTAGCCGCCGATATTCAGGAAGAATCCCTGGGTTTGCGAGAGATTGTTGAATCCCGCCGAAGTTTCCGGCGCAAATCCGTTGGCGTTGGTGGGATTCACGGTGACCGGCCGCGCGTTGACGCCGCCGCGCACTTCCATAATCAGGTTCGGAGAGAAAACGTGATCCCACGCGCCGCCCATGTTCCACACGTGATACGGATTGGGCGAAATCGAGTTTGTCCCCGCGACGATTCCGACGGTGGAATCCCACATCATGTAAGCGCGGCCGAAAACGGTGTCGTGCGTGCCGAAACGATGGTCGACGCGCACGTCCCAATTGTTGTTCGAGTCGGTGGTATTGCGCGAATCGAGACAGTTGTCAACCGCAAACGACAAGTTCGGCGTGAACGTGCAGTTGGTGTTCGAGTACGCCTGAATCACGCTGACAATCTTGGGATCGATCAGGCCGGTAGGTATGCGATTGCACGGCGTTCCGCCTTGGGTGACTTGCAAACCGTAGCCGGCCGCGCCGAACGTCGCGCCCGGATTCATCAACGGCATCGGTGCGCCGGAATTGTTGCAGTAGAACGGCACCGATTGGCTGGCTCCCGTTTCCGCAAACGGATTGTAGATGGTGGAGGGCGTAATCGCCGTCTTGGTGGCGTTCACGGTGCCGATCAGCTCGGGGCTCGCGGTTCCCGTGAAATCGCCACCGAGTTCCGCGGCGCTGGGGATGATCGCGAAGCTCGAGTTCGGCTTGGCGTAGCGCCATCCTTCATAGGCAAAAAAGAAAAACGTGTTGTCCTTCTTGATGGGACCGCCGACTTGTCCACCGAATTCATTCTGGTGATAGCCGAGCGGAGAAACCGGCGTGCCGGAGAGAATCGCCGAGGCGCCTGCGGCCGTCTGTTGACCGGCGGCCACCTGCGCGGCCAACGCGGACGCTTGCGACGGGCACAACGCCGGCGAGCAGAATCCCGAGAAAGGATTGCGCGCGTCGAAAATCTGGCTGCGCGCGAAATCCCACGCCGCGCCGTGAAACTGGTTCGTTCCCGACTTCGTGACCAAGTTCACCACGGAGCCGAGCACGTTGCCGTACTGCGCGTCGTTATTGTGCGACTGCACTTTGAATTCCTGCACCGTGTCGGCGATGGGAGGAATCGCCCAGCCGCCGCCGCGATCGTCGGTGTTGATGATGCCATCCATGTAATACGCGTTCGAGCGATTGCCCGCGCCGTTCACGGCCGGACGATAGACCACCGTTCCGGGGATGCCGATGTTGCCGCCGTCGGCGCTGCCAATTCCGTTTCCGCCTTGTGCCGTGTTCACCGATCCGTTGCCCGGCTGGAGAATCAGCAACTGCGTAAAGTTGCGGCCGTTCAATGGCAGTTCGTGCATTTCCTTTTCGTCGATGGTGGTGCCCAACTCTGTCGTGGAGCGCTGAATCATCACCGCCACCGACGACTCGCTCACCGTGACCGTTTCCGACACGTCGCCCACCTGCATGGCGATCTGTTCGGTGAGCGTCTGGTTCACTTCCAGCTTGAAGGCGGGCAGCGCGACTTTTTTGAAGCCGGTTTTTTCCACCGTGAGCGAGTAGTTTCCCGGCAACAGGTTGATGATGACGAACGAACCATCTTGCCCCGTGACTTTTTCACTGGCGACATTGGTTTCCTGATTCGTCACGCGCACCTTGGCGCCCGGCACCGACGCGCCTTGCGAATCGACCACCGAGCCGTTCACAACGGCGGTGGGTGTTTGCGCGGCCAGCGCAACGCTGAATGACAGAACGAGAACTGTGAAGACGAGGAACCCCAAACTCGCATGACGGGCCATGGCCCACCTCCCAAGCTCGCCCCTACTTTAACGCTACAGGGGCCGCTGGATTCGGATTATAGGGGCCTGCCCTGAGGCCGTCAAGTACCTTTATCGATATTTGTTGGTTCTATTACCGCTAAAGGATAGGGGCGAACTCATCGTGCGCCTCCGCAGGGCGGCACTGCGGGTGCACGCCTTTGTGGGGATTTTAGGATTCACCAAGGTGCCGGCCGATTGTGGAACCGTCGTTGTTCCGCCATAATGTCGGGTATGTCAGCCTTCGAAAATCTCTCACGGCGCTCGTTTCTAGCTGGCTCGGCCGGCGTTGCCCTCGCTTCCGCTCAGGAATCGCGCGCGCTCACGGTGGGACAGATCATTGAGCGCATCCAAAAAAATGTCGGTGTCGCCTGGCGCGCCGAGACTGTGGACAAGATCATCTTCGGCAATCCGGACATCGCCGTAAAAGGCGTCGCGACCACAATGATGGCCACCCTTGAGGTGATCCAACGGGCCAGCGCCTTGGGACGGAACTTCATCGTCACGCACGAGCCGACCTTCTGGGAACACCAGGACACCACTACGGCGCTCCCGAACGATCCCACCGTCGCGTTCAAAAGCAATTTCATGCGCGAGCATAACGTAGCCGTTTTTCGCTTTCACGACCACTGGCACGCCCGGAATCCTGACGGCATCGCCACCGGCATGATGCAAGAACTCGGGTGGGAGAAATACGCCGCGCCCGAGGGCCGCAATCGCTTTGTGTTTCCGGCAACCCCGCCAATAACGTTGAGCGCGCTGGCCGCCGAGATCAAGTCCAAACTCAAGGCCGCCACGATGCGTGTGGTGGGCGATCCCAAGATGCCAGTGACTCGCGCCGCCGCCAGTTGGGGCTACAACAGCCGCGAAGGAGGAATTCGCGTGCTGGCGCGCGAGGATGTCGACGTGCTGATCGCCGGCGAGGCGCGCGAATGGGAAGTGGTGGAGTACGCACAAGACATCATCGCGTCGGGCAAGAAGAAAGCGCTGATCCTGATCGGTCACGTCGCGTCGGAACAAGCGGGAATGAAATACTGCGCGTCGTGGCTGAAGGGATTCATCAGCGAAGTGCCGATCGATTTTGTCGCGGCGCCCGAGCCTTTTTGGCCGGCCTGAAGAAATTAGCCCGGCCCGCGCAAAGCATTCTGTATATAATCCCGGCATGTTCCCGGCCCTCATTCACGCGATCATCTTGTTGTCTCTGACGCTACAAGGTCAGGACAACTCTGACACTCAAAATGCCATGAAAGGTCTCGTGAACGCGCACAACGCGTGGGGAGCTAAAATGAGCTCCCCGAATACGTCGCTGGAGATCAAGGAATCCTCGCGATCCGGGAATGAGATGAAATTCCGGCTACGCGCGAAAGGCATGCCACGAGACAAGATCTATACGATTGTGCAATGGCCGGTAACGCACAACGATCCGGTTGCCATCATTCGCGGCGTCACGCTCGATGCGACTGGTCAAGCAGTCTGTGCCGGCACCGCCGGCACGTGCAGCAGCGACGAACCCAACGATCCGATCGACATTCTCGTACTGCCGGTCGCCGGTGAGCCGTTGCGTCTTGGCCTGGTTTCGGAGGATGGCGACACGCGAGTATTGGGCAAGATCGTGCCGGTTCCGTTGCGCGGAGAGGATCGCGGCTGCTCGATCGAAGGCGTCCTGCTGACGCCCGCCGCCGAGTTGGTTTTGGTTACAGGTTCCGGATTTCCCGCCGGTAGTGAGCTTACAATGGACGCCGACTCAGAAGGCGAACACCATAGCGCAAAAGTCAAGGCCGGCACTGATGGGCAATACATGACAGCGCTGGGGCCCTACAAGCAAGGTGTCTCGCGCGGAACGGCAAAGGTCACTCTGAAATCTGCGGGTTGCTCTCCAACCGTGACGATTCCGTGGGGTCACAACTAACACCCCACGAGCGACGTGCTGTTGTCAGTCTCCCCGGCCGCCACGCGGTGGCGGTGCAGGCAACAGCGGCAACAGTTCGTCGTCGTTCAACGACCGGACTTCGCTGACGGTGTCCCACACCATCGTCTCGCGGCCGGCCAGCGTATAGGGCTTCCACGCGAGTCCCGGTTGCGACGGATTGCCGGTGCGCGCGAAGTTCACCCATGCTTGCGACACTTTGTCCTGCAACGCGAGCGCGGCCGGCGCGCCGCCCGTGGCGATCCGGATGTGCGGCTCGCTCAAGGCATGGAACGCGAACGCAATCTCGGCGCAATGAAATGCCGTGACGCCGCCGTTGACCGGATATTCATAGGAAAAGATGTAGTTGTAAACCGGTGCCGTCGTTTTTTCCAGTTTCCGCGCCAGCATTGCTTTGGTTCCTGGGCGGAAGCGGCCGTCGAGGAATAAGACGTCCTGAACTTTCTGGCGCGGATGCAGTTTCTTGAACTGCGCGACGATCTGATCCTTCTTGTCGCCGAGAGCGTTGCTGAGATGCTCGTCGATTTCCTGCCGGCTCCATTCATTCTTGGCAGGCTCTCTTCGGGCCACGTTGCTGGTGAACTCTGTCAACGTGGTGCCGGCGATGTACGGAATCGAATGGGCCCAATCGCAGAATTCCCGCAGCACATACTGATCGTCGGCGACCGGATCCCAAGTCGTTCCCCGGCCGCCCACGCTCTGATTGGCGGAATTCGCGGCGGCGAGCAGATCGCGATATGGAACTTTCTTCAGCTTGTCGATCTGGCTTCCGTCGAGATTCAAATTCTTTAGGACCTCCGCGGCGATCGCTTGCTGACGCTTAATCACGTCGGCGGGATTCGTATCGCGGTAATTCACGTTGCTGCCGCTCTCGCAAATCACTTTGTGGAAGAGGCCCTTCGCCGACGGCATATGCATGAGGCGCGTGACCTTGCCGCCTCCGCCGGATTGTCCGAAAATCGTGACGTTGCCGGGATCGCCGCCGAATGCTTCAATGTTCTCGTGGATCCACTGGAGCGCGGCCACAAGATCGGCCATGCCCGTGTTGCGGGAGTTGGCGTACTCGGAGCCGTACGCCGAAAGATCCAGCGTGCCGATGACGTTCAACCGGTGATTCAAACTGACGGCCACGATGTCACCGAATTCGCTCAGCGTTTTTCCGTCGTACGCGTAGGACTCCATCGACGAGCCGTTGGTGAATCCGCCGCCGTGCATCCACACCATCACCGGTTTCTTTTTCGCGGGCGCCGTGCTCTGCGTCCAGATGTTGAGCACTTGGCAGTGCTCGTTTTCCACCCAATAGCGGTGCGGGAAGATGAAGTCGTCGCCGCCGACCGTGGACACCGGCGGGATCGGGCACACCGGTCCCCATACCTGCGCGCCTTTCACCCCTTCCCATGCGGCCACCGGCTTGGGCATTTCGAAGCGCTCCGCTTCGGCGTAGGGAACGCCGAGAAACGTGACGGTCTTGCCGTCGCGGAATCCACGGAGCTTTCCTCCTCTGACTTGAACCACAGGCGGATTCAGATTCAGTGGACTTCCACCGGGCGCGGATTTCGCTTTGGCCGCCGGCTTCTCCTGCGCCGCGGTCTTGCTCGCGAGTCCGGCGGCTGCGCCGCTCAAAAGAGTCAACATTCCCCGACGATTGATGGTGCGATTCACATTTCCTCCCCAAGAAAATCTTCCCAATTATGCCACACGCGCGTTCGCCGAAAACTCGCGCCTTTGGAGTTATCGGTCAAGCTTTCATACTTTAACGGTAACTTTTCGCTTGACACTGAGATGTCCGCGGCGCTAACCTGCCTTGCCAAGGGGGCGATTCAACATGTCTAGTCGACTTTCGGCGTGTCTCTTTCTCTGCTGCTCCGTTCTCTGCGGCGTTTCCAGTGCGTCCGCGCAGGACGCGCTGGCCTCGGTCTCCGGACTGGTCACCGATTCCAATGGCGGCGTGGTGGCCGACGCTCAACTCCGCCTGGTGTCCGACACGACGCGCGCCGAACTCACCACGGTATCGAACGCGTCGGGAAACTTCGTCTTCTCCCAAGTGAAGCCGGGATTCTATACGGTCACCGTCGAGAAATCGGGATTCAAGAAGTACGAGCGTTCGCATATCGAGCTTGCTCCCGGCGAGAAAATCGCGCTCGGCACGCTGGAGTTGACGGTCGGAGCGGTCAGCGAAACCGTGGAAGTCACCGCGGCCGCGCCGCTGGTGCAAACCTCCACCAGCGAGCGCTCGGGAATCATCACCAGCCAGGAAATCGTCGATCTGACGGTGATCAATCGCGACTTCACCTCGTTCGCCGAATTGCAACCCGGCGTGGTGATTACACAGGGCGCGCTGGTGCAAACCTTCAGCGGCAACAACACGTTCAACGTGAACGGCGGACGCACCACCGCCAACAACATCACTGTCGACGGTCTGCCGACCAACAATACCAACCAAGGCAACGATAATTACACGATTAGTCTCGATTCCACGCAAACCGTGGAAGTGAAACTCTCCAATTTCCTGCCCGAGTTCGGACGCAACAACGGCGCCACGATCATGGCGGTGACCAAAGGCGGCTCCGATCATTATCACGGCGCGTTCTACTACTACGATCGCAACGAAGCGTTCAACGCCAACAACTTTTTCAACAACAAGTCGGGCATCGCGCAGACGCCCAACCGCGTTTCCTACGCGGGCATCACCTTCGGCGGTCCGCTGTGGATTCCCAAGGCGCAACTCAAGCAGAAACTCTATTTCTACGTGCAGGCGGAAAATATTCAGGAACAGCGGCCCAAGGGACTGGTGACCGTCACCGTTCCCACCGTGCTGGAGCGTGCCGGAAACTTCACGCAATCGGGCGCGAACGCGAAACCGGTGGCGGCGGGGGCTACGGCGATCACGGTGAAAGATCCCACCACGGGCTTGGCCTTCCCGAGCGATATGATTCCGTCGAACCGCATCATCCCGTCGATGCAGAACTACTTGAATCTGTTGCCGACGCCGAATTTCGTCAGCGCGCAGAATTTGCTCACGTCGGCGGGCGCGTACAACTACGTTTATCAGGAAAGTTTGAACGTTCCCAAGTGGCTGAACAGCGCGCGCGTCGACGATTACCTCTCGCCGAACACGAATCTCTTTGCGCGCTTCAACTATTGGTACGAGGACCAGCAAGGCAGCGCCGTTTCCGCCTCCAACACCAGTTGGGGCTGGCTCCCGCAGCATTACACTGCGATCACCCTGACGGGCGTGCTTTCGGCCACCCACATTTTCAGTCCCACGCTGATTTTCACGGCGCAAATGGGATTCTCGCAATTCAGCGAAGCGGGACCGCCGCTCACCCAAGCCGCCCTGACCGCGCGCCAGCGCTCGACGGTGGGCTTCACGATTCCGCAATTGTACCCGTCGGTGAATCAGTACAATCTAGTGCCCGCCGCCACCTTCGGCGTGAGCAATTCCGCGAATCCCGGCTACACGTCGCGCTTTCCACTGGAAGGCGTGGAGGACACTTTCAACTGGAACGCCAGCCTCACCAAGATTTGGGGCAATCACTCCTTGAAATTCGGCGTGACACCGGAACATTGGCTGGCGATGAAGGGAAAAAACGCGGCGAATTTTGCCGGCAACATGAATTTCACGCAGGATTCCAGCAATCCGCTGGACACCGGCTACGCCTACAGCAATGCGTTGCTCGCCGTGACGGATCAATACACCGAAACCACGAATCGCTTCGCGATGTATGAACTGAATACCAGCGTCGAGTGGTACGCGCAGGACGCCTGGAAGGTCAATCGCAAGCTCACCATGGATTACGGACTGCGCTGGGGATGGGGCACGCCGTGGCACGCCAATCACAACCAGGAAGCGGCGTGGGTGACCAGTTCCTGGAATCCGTCCAATGTGGTGAAGTTGATTCAACCGGTGACGGTCAGCGGCAAACGCATGGGCAAGGATCCCTACACCGGCGCGATTTTGCCGGCGCTCACCATCGGCGCGATCGCGCCCGAGTCGCCGACACTGCTGAACGGCATCGTGAATCGCCAGACCAATCCGTCGTATCCGGAAGGCATGCGCTACGCCGGCGGAATCAAGACCAGCCCGCACTTCGGACTCGCCTACGATCCGTTCGGCAAGGGCAAGACCGTTTTGCGGATCGGCGGCGCGATCTTCTACGACTTTCATGAAGTGGACAATTTCGGTTACGGCTACGAGTTCAACACACCGCCGCTGCAATACAATCCGGTGATTTACTACTCGTACTTGACGAATCTGTCGCAAGCGCAGGGATATGTCTTTCCGGGCGCCGTCACGGGATTCAATCCTGAGCGGCCGATCCAGCAAACCTACAGCTTCAGCGGCGGATTCCAGCAGGAACTGGGCTGGGGCATGATGCTCGACGTGGCCTACGTCGGCGCGCTCGGGCGTCACTTGGTGGAAGCCGTGAATCTGAACAGCGAACCGCTCGGCACCGACTGGCAGACGGGCAATCTCGATACCACCAACGGCAACAAAGTGCTTCCGTCGCAGTTCATGCGTCCCTATCTGGGCTGGGGAAACATCACCAATTATTTCTACGGAGGAAACTCCAGCTATCACTCGCTGCAAGCGCAATTGCGCCGGCGGTATCGCGAGAATCTGACGTATGGCGCGATCTATACGTACTCGAAGGCGATGGACTACGGCGATACGGAAACTTCCTCGGCCACCACGCAGATCAGTTCGTTGATCAATCCGCGCGTTTGGAATTACGGCGAGGCCGGCTTCGATCGCACGCAGATCTTCCGCACCTACGCGACGTACAAGTTGCCGCGCGCGTCGACTTTGGTTCACAACAACAAAGTGGCCGGGCAGATGTTCGATAATTGGCAAGTGTCGGGCATTTTCACCGCGCAAAGCGGCGCGCCGACCGGCGTTTCGTATGCGTACTCGCCGTCGCAGGACGTGGTGGGAACATCGACCGACACGGGGCGTGTATTGGTGGTCGGTAATCCCAGGGCCAACGTGGCGCCGGGTTATGCGTTCAATCCCAGCGCGTTCGCGCCGCCGAGTTACACCGCGTGCGAAGTGCCGAATCCCTCGTTCAGTTGTTGGGGTAACGCGAACAAGGACGTCTTCCGCGGAGCGGGCATCAACAACTTCGACCTTTCGTTCTTCAAGAACTTCCTGTTCGGCGAACGCTGGCGCGGCCAATTGCGTGTGGAGATGTACAACGCGCTGAATCACACGCAATTCACTACCGTGAACACGTCCGCCACCTATAGTACGGCGGGCGTGCAGACCAACGGGTTGTTTGGACAATACACGGCGGCGGCGAATCCGCGGCAGATGCAACTGGCCGCGCGGCTGACGTTCTGAGGGTCGCGCACGGTGGCGGCTGGAAATGGTCAAATGACCATTTCCTGTTACACTGGATTGTATGAAGACCGTCGGCGCGACTGAATTCAAGGCTAAGTATTCCGCGTTTCTCGACGAAATTGAGAAACGGGGCCAGTCAATCACGATAACCAAGCGCGGCCGTCCGGTCGCGGTTGTTAACGGTGCGCCGAAGAAGAAGTTCAAGTCCCTGCGCGGCCTGTGGGCGGGCAAGGGGAGGATCGTCGGCGACATCGTAAACACCGGCTGGGCCGACGATTGGACCTTCGACGCAGAGAACTTGAAATAGCATGCCCTCCCTGTTGGCCGACACACATATCGTCGTTCGATGGTTGTTCGGCGGGCGTCGTCTCTCCCGCGAGCAGGCGCGGGTTCTCGACGTTGTTACCAATCGCGGCGAGACGATCGCGATCAGTGCGATGAGCTTGCTTGAAATGGCAGCGCTGCATACCGCGGGCAAACTAGAACTCGACATCTCACTGCGCCAGGCTTTTGCGATGCTTCAGGAAAACCCGTCTGCGGCCATTCTGCCAATCACGTACGAAATCGCGGAAGAGGTCGCGGCGCTGGGCGACAATCTGCGCGATCCGGCCGATCGCACCATTGTGGCGACCGCGCGGGTTCATCGGCTGCGTCTCGTCACTTCAGATGTGCGGATTATCGAGTCAGGACTCGTGCCGATCATCGACTAGCGCGTCGATCAAGAACGCGTAATCCCACGCGATTTCGCGAAGATAATCGTAACGCCCCGAGCTGCCGCCGTGTCCGGCGGCCATGTTGATCTTAAACAACACGTCCGCCTCAGGATTTAGCGCGCGCAATTTCGCGACGTATTTCGCCGGCTCCCAGTACATCACTTGACTGTCGTTCAGCGACGTGCGCACTAGCATCTTCGGATACGGGCGCGCCGCCAAGTTCGTGTACGGGCAGTAGCGCTTCATGTATTCGTAATCCGCGCGGACTTTGGGATTGCCCCACTCTTCGAATTCACCCACGGTCAGCGGCAGCGACTCGTCAAGCATCGTGTTGATCACGTCGACAAACGGCACGAGCGACACGACCGCGTGAAACAATTCCGGCCGCATGTTGACGGCCGCGCCCATCAGCAAGCCGCCGGCGCTGCCGCCCATCGCCGCCAGTTTCTTCGGCGCGGCGATGCGCGCCGCAATCAAGTGCTCGGCGCAGGCAATGAAATCGGTGAACGTGTTCAGCTTGTTGTGCAAGCGTCCGTGATCGTGCCACGTCTTGCCCATTTCACCGCCGCCGCGAATGTGCGCGATGGCGTAGACGATTCCGCGATCAAGCAAACTGAGTCGATTGCTATTGAAACCCGCGGGAATCACCACGCCATAAGACCCGTAGCCGTACAAAAGTGCCGGCGTGCTTCCGTCGCGCGGCGTCGACTTGCGATACACCACGGAAATTGGAACGCGCGTGCCGTCCGGCGCTTCGGCGTGAAGGCGCTCGCAGGCGTACAACGACGCGTCGTATCCGCCCAGCACTTCCGTTTGCTTCAGCAATACGGCGGAGCGCGTCTCTACGTCGTAGTCGAACACCGACGACGGCGTCACCGGCGACTCGTAGCCGTAGCGATAGAGTTTTGTGTCGAACTCCGCATTCACATGACTGCCGGCGGAGTACACAGGCTCTGGAAATTGCACGCGATGCCAGGATCCAAGCACAGGATCGCTCGCGCCTTCGCCGGCAGCCAGAGATTGAATGCGCAAATGCGGCAATCCGTCTTCGCGCTCATGCAACACCATGTGATTTCGGAACAACTCGACGCCGCTCAGCATCACCGACGAGCGATGCGGAATCGCTTCGCGCCAGTTCTCGCGCCGCGGATCGGCCACCGGCGCGGTGAAGAGCGCGAAGTTGCGGCCGGTTTGATTCGAGCGAATGAAAAAGCGATCGCCCCAATGCGAGACGTCGTACTCATGCTCGGCCTCGCGCGGCGCGATCAAGCGCCACACGCCTTCGGGATCGTTCGCGCGCAGGCAGCGCATTTCGCTCGACGTGTGACTGCCGGATTCCAGGAAAAGCCACTCCCGGCTGCGCGACCGCCCCACGCCCACGCGAAAGCGCTCGTCGGTTTCTTCGTACACCAGCGCGTCGATTTCCGGACCGCCCGGCGTTCCTACTCTGTGGCGATAGACGCGATACTGCCGCTTGGCGGCGTCCTCAATCGTGTAGAAGAAATAAGAGCCGCCGGCCGACCACGCCACCGATCCGGTTTTTTCGATTTGCTCGGGACCCAACTCGCCGGTCTCCAGATTCTTCACGAAGAGCGTGTACTGGCGAAATCCCGTGTCGTCGGTGGAAAACGCGAGGAACCGTCCGTCGTCGGTGATCGAGTACGCGCTGACGGCCATGAATTTCTTGCCCTGCGCGAGTTGATTCACGTCGAGCACGATTTGCTCGGGCGCGTTTTCATCGCGCTTGCGGCAATAGAGTGGATACTGCAATCCCTCGACGGTGCGCGAGTAATAGAGCCAGTCGCCGCGGCGATAGGGAACGGAGAGATCGGTTTCCTTGATGCGCGCGAGCATCTCTTTGTAGAGCGTCTCGCGCAGCGGAGCCAAATGCTGAAGAGCCGCTTCCGTGCGCGCGTTCTCGGCTTCGAGATGCGCCAGGACGTCAGGATTTTTCTTGGTTTCGTCGCGAAGCCATGCGAGATCGTCGCGAATGGTGTCGCCGTGCAGTTCGAAAATATGGGGAGCGTGTTCGTTCATTACTCGGGGTGCGCGCGGTGGTGCCGCACGGTCAGCGTCAGCACCGACGCCAGGAAAGCCGCGAACGATAACGCGCCGATTCCCGCGGCAAACGACCTCGTATGATCGCGCAAATATCCCATCACGTAGGGACCCATGAATCCGCCGAGATTCCCCACGGAGTTGATCATACCGACCGCTGCCGCGCCCGCCGTTTCGGTCAGCGTCAACGTGGAGAGCGCCCAAAACGCCGGCAGATACGCGTTGATTCCGCCGATCGCCACGCAGAACAGGCCGACGAGCAGCACTACGTTCGATCCACCAGTGAGTGCGGCCACGGCCAGCGCGACGCACGCCGCCAATTGCGGCACGGCCACGTGGAAGCGCCGCTCGTGGTGATGATCGGAGTGCCAGCCGTTGAACATCATGCACAACCAGCTCACGAAAAACGGCAGCAGCGCCACGACCGTCACCACTTCGTTGGAGAGGCCCGAGGCGCGCTTCAAAATCGTGGGAAACCAGAACGTGCAGCCGTACGACGTGGTGACGGCGCAGAAATAAACGCCCGCCAGCGTGAGAACGTCGCGATGCGCCAGCGCTTTGAAGACGGTGTAGGAGTGCTTCGCTTTCTTGATTTCCTTTTCGCGATCAAGCTCGCCGATGATCCAATCTTTTTCGTCGTCGGGAAGCCACGCGGCGTGCTGGGGACGATCGGTAAGCCAGAGGAGCGTGACGAATCCGAAAATCACCGCCGGAATTCCTTCCACGACGAAGAGCCAGCGCCACCACGCGAGTCCCATCCAGTGAACGTGAAGCAAGGCGCGCGCGATCGGCGCGCCGGCCACTTGCGAGAGCGGCACGGCCGACATCAGCAGCGCGACCGCCTTGGCGCGATCCTGCTGGCGGAACCAGTGCGTGAGATACACGATCAAGCCGGGGAAAAATCCCGCTTCCGCCGCGCCCAAAAGGAATCGCGCGCCGTAAAACTGCCACCACGTGTGCACGAATGCCAAGCCCGCCGTGATGATGCCCCAGGAAATCATGATACGCGCCAGCCATTTGCGCGCGCTCCAGCGCTCCACGATGATCGCGCCGGGAATCTCCAGCAAAAAATATCCCCAGAAGAAAATTCCCGCGCCGGTGCCGAAGATCTGATCGGAGAAATGCAGATCCTTGGACATGTCGAGGTTGGCGAAGCTGATGTTGACGCGATCGAGATACGCGATGATGTAGATCAAAAAGAGAAACGGCATCAGCCGGAGGAAAATCCGGTGACGCGCTCGTTGACCTGTGGGCGAGAGAACCGAGGGCGAAGTCACTCGCAGCGATTGTCTATCACTTGACACCTGCGGTCAAGGCGAATACCATCCGAAGCACGATGAGGCTGGCGGCGGTATGTCTTCTGACAATCGGATGGGGGTGCCAAGCGCAAACGACCGAGCGAACTTTTGAAGTGGTGTCGGTGAAACTCGAGCCGCCGCCGGACGGAAGAGGTTTTCCGGCAATCACCAAGACCGGCGGACCCGGAACGTCCAGCCCCACGCGCGTGACGTTCCGCCACTATCCGCTCCGCAGTTTGATTCTCGACGCGTTTAACGTGCGGCCGTATCAGCTCTCCGGGCCGGGGCTTGCGAACGCGGGCGCGACGGGCCCGGACCTTTTTGAAATTATTGCCGTTCTTCCGGAAGGCACGACGATGGAGCAATACCGTCAGATGTTGCAGCGCGTGTTGATCCAGCGGTTCGCCATCGAGTTCCGGAAGGAAAAGAAAATGGCGACCGGGTTCGAGCTGCGCGTGAACGACAAAGGATCGAAGTTGAAGCCGCTGGCCGACACGCCTCCGCCGGCCGACGAACCGTGGGAGTCCTACGCAAAGGGCGAAGATGGATTTCCCATCTACCCGCCAGGCCGGACAGGCCGGCAAATTAAACCGGAGATGGATCGCATCCGCACCAAGTTTTACACGTTCAAGATGGACGCGTTCGCTGTCTTTGTGTCGGACACGCTTCGGCAGCCCGTGGTGGATCGCACAGGCTTAACCGGGAACTATACGTTTGTTCTCGAACACCAAATTGGAGCGGCCCCCGCACCCCCAATCGACGGGAGCGAGGCGCCCCTTCCCGGCGTCCCGACCATTTACGATGCGCTGAAATCACAACTAGGATTGCGGTTGGTGAAGGCGCAGCTTGAGACCGAAATGCTCACGATTGAGAAAACCAATCGCGTGCCGTCGGAAAACTAGCGCGACCTAATGCACCTGGATGATCGCGGTGTTCGACGCGACGCCGTTGGCCGTCACCACTACCGGGATCGTCGATCCCGGCGTTACGCTCGGAACCACCGCGTTGATTTGGTAGAGTCCCACAAAACTCGGCGCGAGGCCCGCGAACGAGACAACCGCGTTCATTCCGCCGATCGAGACGGTCGGCATCGTCGCGTTGTAGAGTGTGCCGTTATTCGGCGTCGGCACACCGCTTGTGAGCGTCGGGGTGACCGCGCCTAAACCCG
Organism: Terriglobia bacterium; assembly: GCA_021325275.1. Taxonomy (GTDB): domain Bacteria; phylum Acidobacteriota; class Terriglobia; order JAJPHL01; family JAJPHL01; genus JAJPHL01. The sequence goes on from JAJPHL010000055.1 coordinate 219,313, forward strand.
TGCAGTAGATCAGCACCACTTCTCCCGCTGTCGCGGGATTCGCCGCCGACACCAGCCCGTAGCCCGTTCCGTGCAGAATCGCGCCCTGGCCCGCCGTGTTGATCGTGAAAATTCCCGGCGACGTCGCGGCGATCGCCAAGGGCAATGGCGGCGCGTTGCTTCCACCGGTCGCGACGACGACGCTGACCGAGGAATCGGTGACTTCAAACGGCAGTTGGAAATTGATCTGCGTCGGCGACGCGTAGTAGAGCGGCGCGGTGTACGTCTTCGTCGATCCGATGATGCTCACCGACGTTCCGCCGGCCAGCGTTGTGGGCAGCGGCGTCGACGACGCCGTGTCGGTGCTCGCGGCCATGCCCATTCCGAACAGCGACGCGATCGAGCCGGGCGCCAGCGGCGTTACCGCGAAACTTGCGCCGTTGGTCGCGGCGTTGACCACCGATAGCGCCGACTCCGTGAAGGTGACAGCAGGCAAACCCGTCGAGGACGCCGTGATCGTGAACGTTCCCGCGCTCGCGCCCACGGTCACGGTGATGCTCGCCGTTCCCGTGGAATCGGTGGTGACGCTCGACGAGCTTAAGGTCGCGGAATTCGCCGGAGCAACGGCGAATTGCACCACCACGCCCGCGACTCCGGTGGTTCCTTGCAACACTTGCACCGCGATTTTCTGCGGCAGCACCGTGCCCACGTTGGCGGTCTGGTGATTTCCGCTCAATAGCTGCATCGTTTCAGGACTCACGGTGCCGATGCCCGGAACTTTGCGGATGCGATTGTTGCCGGTATCCCAGAAGAGCAGATTGCCGCCGGCGTCGAGCGCCAATCCTTGCGGCCGCAGAATCTGCGTGACCGTCGGCGGTTGACCGTCGCCATTGAAACCGCCCATTCCGTCAATGCCGACGATGCGCGTAACAGTTGCATTCACGCGCAGGATGCGGTGATTGCGATCGTCGGAGACAAAAAGATTCCCGTTGTTGGGATCAATCGCCAGCCCCGACGGCGTGCCGAGGCTCGCCGAAAGCGCCGCACTGCCTTCGCCGTTGGCATCGTAGAAGCAACCTGAAGTGGTGCATGTTCCGCCATTTCCCGCAATAGTGGTAATCACGCCCGAAGAAGCTGTTACCTTACGGATCCGCGCGCCAGCATACGAGGAGGCCAGGGAAACTTGCACGAATCGCTCCAAGATGTAGAGATTGCCCGAGCCGTCGAGCACCAAGTCGACGGGGCCGGCGAGCGTAGCGCTGGTGGCGGGACCGCCGTCGCCGCAGGAAAGCGAAACGCCGCCGTTACACAAATTCGTCGCGGCCATGCCCGCGTACGTGCTGATCACGCCCGCCGAGTTCACCACGCGAATGCGGCTATTCCCGTTGTCGGCGATGTACACCGAGCCGGTGGAGCGATTCACGGCGACCGCCGTGGGATTGAATAGGCCGGCGCTCGTCGCTTGGCCGCCGTCGCCGGGACACGTCGCGGCGCATTGGCCGACGTTGCCGGTACCCGCAAACGTCGAGATATTTCCCGTGGCCGCCGAGACCATTCGCACTTTGCTGGTGAACGCTTCGGCGATGTAGAGATTGCCGGACGCGTCGAAATCGATGCCCAAGGGACCCGCGATGGACGCGAGCAGCGCCGACCCGCCGTCGCCGGACGAGGCGAGCAATCCGTTGCCCGCGACGGTGGTAATCACGCCCGAGGGCGAAATCTTGCGCACGCGATTTTCGCCGAAATCTGAAATATAGATGTTGCCGAGTTGGTCGGTTTTGATGCCGGCGGGCTCGCAAGTCACCGCCGCCGAGAGCGGGCACGTGGAAATCGGACCAATGATGCCCGCCGAGGAGGATTGCGCGCCGTCGAGCAATCCGCCGCCCGCATATTTTTGCGGACCCGCGCCGGTCACCAGTTGCACCGTGCGCGAGAACAACGTTTCCGTCACATAAATCTGCGTCTGCGAAATCACGGTCAGCGACGATGCCGAAAAACCGTTGCCGTTTCCCAGCGTATACAGCAGGGTCATCGTGCCGGTGTTGTCGATGCGATAGATCAGCGAAATAATCTGGCCGGGAAACCTTACGGCGTCCAGAACGTACACTCCGTCGGGGCCGATCGCCACGGCCTGCGGATTAAAGAGCGGCGATGCCGTCGCCGTGGTCGGCTTCGACGAGATGGTGCCTGTGCAACCGGCCGTCACGCCGGGATTGCCGCATCCGGCGAAGGTGTTCACCACGCTGTTCGCGCCCGTGCTCACATGACTGAGCGTGCGCACGCGATTATTCCCGCTATCGACCACGTACAACGTGTCGCTGTTGGGATCGTAAGCTAATCCCTGCGGCCCGTTGAGCGTCGCGCTGGCCGTGCCGTCGCCCGCGAATCCTGCGGCGCCGGTGCCAAGAATCGTCGCGATGCAGCCGGTCGATACGGTGATGCGCCGCACGCGATTCGCTTGCGAGTCGGAGACGTAGACGTTGCCCGAGCCGTCGATGGCGATTCCGAAAAGTTGATGAAACGTGGCGTTGGTAGCAGGACATCCGTCGCCGCTATCGCCGTCGGTGCCGTTGCCCGCCACCGTGGTCACGTTGCCGCTGGGATCGATCTTGCGCAGGCGATGCCCCACCACTTCGGTGACATATAGATTGCCTTTCGCGTCATACATCGCCGACTCCGGAAAATTGAAGGCCGCTTGCGCCGCCGCGCCGTCCTGAAATCCCGCCATGCCGGTGCCGGCCAGCGTGCTGATGATGCCGTTGGCCGTTACTTGGCGAATGCGCTGATCCGCTTGGTCGACAATGATCAAGTTGCCGCAGCTCGGCGACCCTTGCGGGTTCGAGCAAGTGACGCCGGTTGGTTTATTGAGGAATGCCAGTGACGCCGCGCCGCCGTCGCCGGGACCCGTGGCGGCGCCGCCGGCAACTGTGGAAACTACGCTTTGCGCGGGAAGAAGCGCCGCGAGCAAAGAGAAAAGGCCCGCGAGGATGAGAGAGGAAGAGAGCCCTACTGCCAACTTAGACCGCATCGGAAAAGACTATCACGTAATTTCCACTGCCGCTCCGGTGAGCCCTTAGAGGCCGTTCCGGAGCGGCAAGCAGAATTCAGGTCTGGGATTCTATGGATTGGTACCGCTGACCACGCCGTTGCTGATCGTCAGGCTGGAGTTGGGACCGCTGGAGTTGGCCGCCACCGACGCTCCAATGACCGCCGCGCCGGCCGCCGTGGGCGCCGCCGCCGCCGTCACCACACCGATGCGCGCTGCCGACGTGGCCGCCGCTGTGCCGGCTGAAGTCGCGCCTTGTCCGGCGATCGACGTAGCCGCTGCCGCGGAGGACGCACTGGCGCCGGAAGCAACCGGCGAGGCTACCGCGCCCGCCACCGCAGAACTCGTCTGTCCGGCGATCACCGTAACCGCGCTCGACGCGGCGGCGACTAGCCCGCGAACCAGCGGCGTGAACTTGACCTTGCCTTCGAACACGACCAAGCGCGTCTTGGTGCCGTCGGTTTCCACGAAGAAGTCGGTACCGAGTACGCCGCAAATCGCCGTGTTGGTCTTGATCTGCCACTCTTGGCCCGACGGATTCACCATGCCGCGAACTTGCGCGCGGATGCGTCCGCTGGCCAGTTCGATCGTACTATTGCGCGTCGACGCATTGTGATCCTGGATCGTCATCGAGCTGCCCGATCCCAAGTTCAGGATCGAACCATCGGCCAGGACCATGCGCATACGTCCGGCAGCCTCGGTGTTAACCTTATCGTTCAAGAAAATATCTTTGCCCTTGGCCGCCTCTTCTCTCGAATTGGTGCGCTGGATGTATCCCTTCGGATTCAGCGCCGTGATCGATCCCGCGCGAGCGCCGCTGCCCGTTGACACCGGCTGCGTGCGCTGCGGGTCAGGAGGATCGATGTGGGTCGGCACGGTGCGCGCGGTTCCCACCATTCCTTCGGGGATCGTTTCGCTGTCGCCGTAACCTTCGTCGACCATGCGCAGCGATCCGCGCTTGGCCGCCACGTAGCTGGCGTTGGCCAATCGCGTGACCATGTACTCGCGAGGCTGGCCGGGTTCCGCGTTGATGGCGATTCCCTCGTCGGTGAGCCGCACTTCATGGAGGCGTTGGTGCGTGGTGTTCACTTGCATCCGGCCGATGTTCACTTCCGCCGTGACGCCCTCCGCCGTGGTGCGCAAGTTGATGGAGCTATGTTCGCCCAGAATCAGGCGGTCCGTTGACGACAGACTCAGCACCATCACGCCGCCCGCGCCGGTCTCCACGCGATCGCCGCTGGTCACCAGCGCCGTGGACGTGACCGTGCGTCCGTTGACCGTAACCGGTCCCGCGAGACGCGCCGTTCCTACTACATTGTTCGGATTCGCGCTCACGCCAGTCAGCGACAACAGAGCTCCGAGTAGAGCTGAAATTAGTCCGTACATTCTTTCCTCCCGAGGGGGGCGTCGTAAAAACTACACCACAACAGGCCCGAGTCTACCATGGACCCTTAGTGCCAATTCGCCTGGGAACCATAGTGTTAACCGGCTAATTAAGGGACGGTCGCGAGTGTCACCCCTACGGTCCATGTCGTGCGGAGGCTTTGCCGCCGCATCTATATCTCCAGATTGAGGTCCTACGTACCCGCGTACCTTGCAGCCAGCGTCCTATTAGTGGTACAAAGAGGTATTACGTTTTTAGAGGGAGTTGTAAATGCCCAAGGCTTTCGCCGCCACTGCCGTCCTTGTTTTGTCCGTCCTTTTAAGCGCACAAACACCCACCACCGGTGAAACCCGCGATCCCGCGATCAAACTGCCGGTCGCCGGACCTGTGGAGATTTTCCCGCTCGACCAATTGCGTCCCGGCATGAAAGGCACCGCGTTCACGGCGTTCGAAGGCAACACGCCTGAGCCGTTTCCCGTGGAGATCATCGGCCTCATGAAGAATCAGTGGGGACCCGGCCAGGACATCATCATGGCGAAAGTGGGCGGACGCGCCGCCAAGACCGGCGTGGCCGGCGGCATGAGCGGATCGCCCGTGTACATCGACGGCAAACTGCTGGGCGCGATTTCGCTGCGCTTCGGACAATTCCTGAACGATCCGATGGCCGGCATCACGCCGATCGGATTGATGCTCGAGATCAACGAAAAAGACGGTACGCGTCCCGCGACGATGCAAGCGTCCGCGCCGGCGAAACTGCCGCTGTCCGCGGAAATGCGCGCGATGCTCGATCCGGCCCGCGTATCCAGCGGCGACGCGTATCTCACTCCGATCGAAACGCCGGTCACTTTTTCGGGACTGAATCCCGGCGTCATGGAGCAATTCACGCAAACCTTCCGCGAACTCGGCATGAATCCTGTGTTGGGAGGCGCGAGCTCGGCGCTCGCCAACGAGGAAATCACCAAGGACCCGGCGAAACTCGCCGCGTCACTTCCGCCCGGCGCTCCCGTGTCGATGGTGCTGATGGACGGGGATCTCTCGATCGCCTCGGGATGCACCGTCACCTACAACGATTTGAAGCACGTGCTGATCTGCGGCCATCCTTTCTTGAATTTCGGCAAAGTGGAAATGCCCATGACCACCTCCGACGTCGTCACGACGCTGGGATCGGCCTTCCAGCCCACCAAAGTGATGAACGCCGAGCACACCGTGGGCGCATTCGTGCAGGACCGGCACTCCGGCATGCTGGGAATGCTCGGAGAAAAGGCCCACATGATCCCGGTGGAAGCCACGGTGCACGCCGGCGGCAAGACCAAGACGTATCACTATCAGATGTTCCAGAATTCCAAGTTCACGTCGTTCGTGCTAGTGCTGGCGGCGTTCAACACGATTTCCGGAATCAACGAATTCGGCGAGGAAGTCACGTATCACGCGCACGCCAAGTTCAGTTTGGCGGGCTATCCCGACGTGAATCTCGAACAGCTTTACGCCGCGCCGGAAAACGCGCCGGTGCCAGCGCCGCTCACGTTGAGTTTTTGGCTCGGCGATCGCTTCGGAAGAATCTTCAACAACAGTTTTGAGAGTCCCGATGTCACCAGCGTGAAACTCGACTTCGATTTGCTGCCGGAACGCCGCAGCGCGACCATCGAGCACGTATGGCTCGACAAAACCGAAGCGCACGCCGGCGACGAACTTTCCGGCCGGGTCTTTTTGCAGACGTATCGCGGCGAACCGGTCACCAAGGACTTCAAGATTCGCATCCCGGCGAACGCGCCCAAGGGCGACTTGCGCATTCAGTTCTCCGACGCCGACTACGTGAACCGCTATCACAATTTTTTGTTGATGCAAAACCGCGCCCAGACCCTGGGACAAATCGTGAACCTGCTGAACAAAGAGCAGGCCAACGGGCAACTCTACATCTCCATGATGCAGACCAGTCCCACGGCGCTGGTGGAAGACAAAATCCTTCCCAGCATTCCTTCGTCGGTGGCCACCGTGATGGACGGCGCGCGCACCAACAATCGCCTGGCGATCACCGGGGAATCCATGCTGGCCCAGGAAATCATTTCGCTCGATCACGTTCTGTCAGGCATGCAGATCGTGACCGTAACGATCAAGTGAGTTATCGATCATGAAAAAATCTCAGTTGTTGTTAGCCTGCGCGGCGCTGGCCGCCGCGTTGCCGCTGTTTTCCGATAACACGCACGTTTGGCGCACCGACCGCTTCGAGGACTTCGATCGCGGCACGCCCACCAACGTCTCCATGCGCAGTGACGGCGTGTTGCTGCTCGCGCCGCGCTTCCGCGCCCTCGCCGATCCGCAATTCACCTACATCTGGTCGATCGTCGAAGATAGCAAAGGCCGGCTCTACGCCGCGGGCGGTTCGCCGGGGAAAGTCGTGCGGATCACCAATGATCCCGCCAAGCCCGGCGTGGAAGCGAAAATCGAAACGGTGCTGACCGCGAAGGAACTGGAAATTCACGCCCTGGCCGTCGACGACAAGGACAATGTCTACGCGGCTTCCTCGCCCGATCCGAAAATCTACAAGATCACGCCCGACGGGAAGTCGGATGTTTTCTGGGAACCGAAAGCCAAGTACGTGTGGGCGCTGGCCTGGGATCCCGCGGGATATTTGTACGTGGCCACCGGCGACAAAGGCGAAATTTTCCGCGTCGATCAAAGAGGCGATGGCAAAATCTTCTTCTCCACCGACGACTTACACGCGCGCTCGATGGTGTTGGAAAAACGCAAGACTCGCAATAGTCCTTTGATCGTGGGCACCGATCCCAGCGGATTGATTCTGCGGGTGACGCCGAAAGCCGACGGCACCGGCGAAGGTTTTGTGATGTACGAATCGGGCAAGAAGGAAGTCACGGCGCTGGCGGTGGTGGAGAACGGTCCGGAAGCGGGCAGCATCTACGCCGCTGCGGTGGGCGACAAGCCGCAACGCGTGCTGCCGATGCCGATTCTTCCCACGCAACAACCCTTCATGATCAACAACGCGCCGCCGCCGGTGTTCATTCCGGGTCAAGGATTGCCCGCGTCGGTTCCCGGCGGATCGGAGTTGTATCGCATTCAATCCGACGGATTCCCGCGCAAGGTTTGGTTCTCGCGCGACGATGTGGTCTACGCGCTGGGCTTTTCTCCCGCTGGAAAAATCCTGATGGCCACGGGAAACAAAGGCAAGCTCTATCAACTTGACTCCGACGTCCTGCACACCGCGCTCGTGAAAGCGCCGGTGACGCAACTCACCGCCATCTTGCTTTCCTCCAAGGGCGTGACGTACACGGGATCGGGGAATATCGGAAAAGTTTTCGAACTGCGTCCCGAGTTCGAGCAGCAAGGCACGTTTGAATCGGAAGTTTTCGATACGCACTTGTTCGCGCGCTGGGGCCGCGTGAGTTGGAAGAATCAAACGCCCGAATCCACCAGCGTTGTGCTGAACACGCGCAGCGGAAACGTGGACGATCCTACGCGGAACTGGAGCGGGTGGTCGGCGGATTACAAAACCAAGGCCGGACAGCCGTCGGCCAGTCCCGGAGCGCGTTTCTTGCAATGGAAAGCCACGCTCACGTCCGGCGACGGCAAGCATTCACCGCTACTCGACGAAGTGGAGATCGCGTATCTGCCGAAAAACGTCGCGCCGGTGATCGATGAAGTGGAAGCGACGCCGGGCGGCTTCAAGGGATCGGTCAACACGGTCCAGCCGAACAATCAGCCGCAAACATTGCAGCTCCAGCCGCTCGGCCAGCGCAACAATCCGCAGCCCGTGGTGGTGAACCAATTCAATCCGCCGATGCAGTTGACGGCGCAACGCGGCTCGCAAGGATTGCGTTGGTCGGCGCACGACGATAACGACGATCAATTGACCTATAGCGTCTACATTCGCGGCGTGAATGAGACGTCGTGGAAGCTGCTGAAGGATCACTTGACGGACAAATCGTATTTCTGGGACGCCAACACGTTCCCCGACGGATCGTACGTCGCGAAAATCGTGGCCTCCGATGCGCCGTCGAATTCCGAGCAGGACGCCTTGACCGACGAAAAAGAGAGCGCGCCGTTCATCATCGACAACACGCCGCCGGAAATCCAGAACCTGAAAGCGGTGCGCGAAGGACGCCGCGTGCGCGTGACCTTCCGCGCGGCGGACGCGTTATCGGTGATCCACCGCGGCGAGTTTTCGGTCGACGGCGGCGACTGGCAATTCGTCCTGCCCGCCGACCAGATCGCCGATTCGCTGCAAGAGGACTATTCGTTCCTCACGGGCGAATTGAGCGCCGGCGAACACGTGATCGCCGTGCGTGTGTTTGATAAGTGCGAGAACGGCGGCGTAGAAAAAGTTGTGGTGAAGTAGTAGCGTGCGGCGGCCGCCGCGCACAAAAGCCCGCCGCCGCACGTCTTACTTATTTCGCGAATGACGCGTCGTCGACCGGCGCGTTCGGCTTGATCGAAGTGATCGTGCGCGACCACACTCCCTCGGGCCGCGTGATTTTCACCTTGAACGGCATTTTCACACCTTCCACGTCGCGATAATCCTCGTAGTCGATTTGCGTGGGCAGCGGGCCGAACAGCGTGCCGACTGAATAGACCTGCCGCAACAGGAGCCCCGAGTCCTTGTCGAAGTAGAAGCGATCATTCGTCGCCGAGCGCTGCGCCGGGAACATCATCAGCGCGTCACGATCGCCGATTTTCGTCGTACCCACCACGCGCATCGCGGGCGCCGCGCTCAAAATCCGGCTGCCGGGATACACTTCGCTCTCGTGCGCCAGCAGCGGCGCGAGTTGGTCGGTCACGTGATACACACCCGCGGGACCTTGGCCGGCGGCTTTGCCCCAAGCGTCTTTTCCGTCGCTCACTTCCGTCACAGCGCGATCGGCGGTCTTGGTTTCGACGGACACTTTGTCACCAGACGCCCGCAATTCCACGGAGGCCGTCTTGCCGTCCGGCTCCGTTTCCGAAGCCTTGGCGACAAACGTCTTGATCTTCGCGGCCTTCTCCGCGCCGCCGATCGCCGTGTGATACTTGGCGATGATCTCATCGGCCTTCGGCGCCTGGCCCTGCGGGAAGCGCGTCATCGGAGGCGGTGGCGCGTTCACCGGCTTCGGCGTCGGCGCGACACCGGTGGGTTGCTGGTTGCCCTGATGGCACGTGAAGCAGGTGATGCGCTGCTGTCCGCGAAACGCATTCTTGTTGATGTCGCGCGTCATCGTGATCATCTCGCGCGCGGTTTTCTTCATGTTCTTCGCGTCTTTGTCGAAGGCTTGCAGATCGTGGCACCCTTCACACGTCACGCCGAGCGCCTGATTGAAATACTCCATCGCGCCGCGCACGCTGGTAGAAGGATCGTCGTTCAGCACCTTGATGTTTTCGAAAGCCTCCGAAGCTTTCTTGTCGGGAGCGACTTTGGAAAACGGGTTTTGCGCGCAGGCGAGCGCGGCGCACACAGCGAGGGAAAGAAAGAATTTCGTCATGGAAGCAGATTGTACCGCAATCGATTGCCAAACGGCGAGGGGTCAGTTGAATAGGTCTAACCTACGTTCACTAAAGGAGCAAATTTAACCACGGAGAACACTGAGTACCCACAGAGGACTCAGAGAACGTTTACCATTGGTTGAGCATCTCTGTGTTCTCTGTGTTTCTCAGTGTTCTCCGTGGTTAATTTCCAAAGGAGCACGGACTCGCATCAGGAAGCTGGGCCGGCATTCTTGGCCGGGCCTCGGGCCTCGGTCTTATTCGTGTCGCAAGGCCACCAGCGGATCCACGCGCGACGCGCGGCGCGCCGGAATCCATCCCGCGGCCAGCGCGACGGCTGCCAGAATCGCCGCGACCGCGAGCAACGTCGCGTTGTCGCGCAACGTGAGCGACGCGGCGAGAAACGTCCCGGCGTCGCCGGCACGCGTGAAGACGAAGCGCGCCAACGCGCGGGTCGCCGCCAACGCCGCGACCGCGCCGAACACAACGCCCGTGGCAGCCAGCATCATCACGCGCGACAGCACCATGTTGCGAACGTCCGAGATTCGCGCGCCCAGCGCCATGCGAATGCCGATTTCGTGGGTGCGTTCCGACACCGAATACGCCAGCACGCCGTACGTCCCAATCGCGGCCAGCGCCAGCGCGATGATCGCGAACGCCATGAGCAATCGCGTTTGAAAAAGCGGCTCGGCGGTGGTCAGCGCGATCAAGTCATCCATCGTCGCGAGCGACTGCACAGGCTGATCGCGATCCACCTCGCGCAGCACGTCGCGCATGGAGGCGGAGAGCGAGTCTCCCGGCGCGGCTGCCGTGCGGACGCCGAACGTCATGTGGTCCAGGAAGTATTTCGACTCCAGTTGCGTGTACGGCTGATACAACGCCGCCATCGGACGGTCGCGCAGATCGCGCTGCAACACCTCGCCGACCACGCCGACGACCGTCATCCACGGCGACTGGGGCGTGGGATTGTCGTCCATGGTGATTTGCTGGCCGAGCGCCGCTTGCGGACCGCCGGGCCACAATTCCTTGGCCACCGACTCGCTGACCACCGCGGCCAGCGGCGCGCCCGCGCCGTCGCGCGCGTCGAACTCGCGGCCCGCGAGAAGCGGAATTCCCATCGCCGCGAAGTATCCGGCATTCACGGCCGGCTTGGCGACGATAAATCCTTGCGGCATCTTCCGTCCACCGCTCATGTTGAAGTTGCCGCTAATCAGCACGCGTCCCAGCGGCCGCCAATTCACGGCGACCGCCGACTGCGCGCCGGGCAGCGCCGCCAGTTTTTCAAGCGTGCGCGCGTGGAATTCCCGCATCTGCTCCGCGGTGCGATACACCGACGACGGCAAGTCGACGGTCATGGTCATCAGGTTGCCCGTGCGAAATCCGGGATTCGTCGAACGCATTTGCCAAAAACTCTTGGCCATCCACCCGGCGCCGGAAAGGAGAACCAGCGCCAGCGACAGTTCCGAAATCACCAGAATGTGGCGCAATCCGCCGCCGCGCCGCGACGACGTCCGGCCGCCTTGACTCAATCCCGTGAGTTGATCGCGGCACACGGCTTGCAGCGCGGGCGCGAGTCCAAAGACAATTCCGGTGACCAGGGAGATTCCGAAGGCGAACGCGAAGACCACGGCGTCCACGCGGATTTCCGCGGTTCGCGGAATGCTTCCCTTGGGCGCCAGCGAAAGCAGCAACGGCACGCCCCACGTCGCCACCAGCAATCCGGCCGCGCCGCCCGCGAGCGATAGCAACACGCTTTCGGTGAGCAACTGGCGCATGACGCGCCAGCGTCCAGCCCCTAACGCGCTGCGCACCGCGATCTCCTGGCGCCGGCGCACCGCACGAATCAACAGCAAGTTGGCCACGTTCGCGCATGCGATCAGCAGCACGAAGAGCACGGCCCACGAAAAAATCTCCAGCGACTTGCGCGCGTCGCCCACCAGCAACTCTTTCAACGGAAGAACCTCCGCCAGGGCCCGTTCTTTCTTGCTGGGGGGCCGGACGGATTGCGTGAACGCCGTCAAATCCGCGAGCGCCTGTTCCCGCGTGACATCCGGTTTCAGCCGGCCGATCACCGACGAGGCCAGCGAGTTGTGCGAATTGAAATTCAACGCCAGCGGAACCCACACTTCGCTGTCGGCGGGAAATGCAAATCCCGCCGGCATCACCGCGATTACCGTGTGCGGCACGCCGTCGAGCAGGATTCGCGATCCCACCGTCTCCCGCGACGCACCGAAGCGCGAGCGCCAGATTCGATCGCTCAGCATCACGACGCTTTCCCCGCCCGGGCGGTCTTCCTCCGGCGCGATCGCGCGCCCAATCGCCGGATTCACGCCGAGCGTCGCCAGGAAATTCGCGGTGACGCGCGTGGTTTTCAGGCGCGCCGGATCGCCCGCGCCGGTCAGCGTCATGTCGCCGCCGTTGAACATGGCCAGGTGCTCGAACGCGCGGTTCGATTTTTCGAAGCTCACATAATCGCGATCCACCATCGAGGGTCCGAACTGAAACGGCCCGCCCATCCAGCGAAACGACACGAGCGTCAGGCGGGACGCGTCCGGGAACGGCAGCGGACGCAGCAACACGCCGTTCAATACCGTGAAGACCGCGGTGTTTGCGCCGATCCCCAAGGCCAGCGCGGCAATGGCGATCGCGGCAAACCCCTTTTGACGCGCGAGCGTCCGGAGCGCGAAACGGATGTCCTGGATCATGCTTCCCTCAAAGCACTTTGCCGACCACCACGGAACGGTCTTGTATTCTTCCACTTGCGTGACCGTGCCGGGCAAACTGGGCGTCGCTTGCGGGCACTCGGTGTTCGCAGGCGGACAAGAAACTCGGGCCTCGGGCCTGGGAAGTCAGGCCTCGTTTTTGTTCGTGTGTAACCCCCTTGCTCCGCAGCACGTTACAATGGGGAGATGGAAACTGACAAGTCCGCTCCCGACCGCGTGCTGATCGTGGAAGACGAAGACGGCGCGCGCGCGGGACTCGCGGCAGTGGTGGAGAGTTGGGGTTACCGCGCTGCGACGGCCCGAGATGGATTAGAAGCACTCGAAAAACTTTCAGCGGTCGCGCCGGCGGTGATGATCACCGATCTGAAAATGCCGCGACTCGACGGCTTGGGCTTGCTGCGCAAACTGCGCGAGGAACCCGATTCGCCCCCAGCCATCGTGCTCACCGCGCACGGCGACGAAGCGGCCTTGCAGGAAGCGCTGGAACTCGGGGCGTTCTGGTTTCTGGAAAAGCCGTTGCGCACGCACATGCTCCGTGTCCTGGTGGATCGCGCGGGAATGCTGCGCCGCGAGCAGCGCGGCAAGCGCGTGGCTGAACTGAACCTGGCGCGCGCCGGAAAATTGGGATCGCTGGTCGGTGATTCTGCCGCGATGCAGGAAGTTTTTCGTCTGCTGAACATGGTGGGGCCGAGTAAGGCTTCCGTGTTGATTACGGGCGAGAGCGGCGCCGGAAAAGAATTGGTGGCGCGCACGATTCACGACTTGAGTCCGCGGAGAGATCGCCCATTTGTGGCGATCAACTGCTCGGCGATTCCGGAAACGCTGATGGAAAGCGAAATCTTCGGCCACGAGCGCGGCGCGTTCACCGGCGCGCAAGAGCGCCGTGCGGGATGCTTCGAACTCGCCGACGGCGGCACGCTGCTGCTTGATGAGATCGGTGAGATGCCGGCGGCGACGCAAGCGAAACTGCTGCGCGTCCTCGAGGATTCCAAAGTTCGGCGGCTCGGCGGCAAGCAGGAGATCGAAGTCGACGTGCGCGTGCTCGCGGCCACCAATCGCGACCCCGAAGAGGCCGTGCGCGACGGCAGTTTGCGCCAGGATTTGTTTTTCCGCTTGAACGTGTTTCAGATTTACATGCCGCCGTTGCGCGAGCATCCATCCGACCTTACAAAACTCGTCGAATCGCTCCTGAAATCGCTCGACGAAAAACACGACCGCCAAGTGCTGCGCGTTTCCCCGGAGGTGATGGAGCGATTCCGCCAGTACACTTGGCCCGGCAACGTGCGCGAATTGCGCAACACGCTGGAGCGCGCGTTGGTGGTGGCTCCCGGCGAAACGATTGAAACCTCGCATCTGCCGCCGCAATTCGGGCAAAGCCGTTTGCAAGCCGCGCCCGGCGATTCCGGCGACGCCGTGCGTCTGGAACTTGGCACCACGGTCGCGGAGGCGGAACGCCGCTTGATTTTGAAAACACTGGAAGCGCAGAATAACAACAAGACCCGCGCGGCCGAGGTGCTGGGCATCAGCTTGAAGACGCTGCACAACAAGCTGAAGGAATACCGAGAGGAGTAGGCGTCCGCTCAATGACGCTGAAGACCAAGCTCCGTCTGGCATTGCTCGGCGTTGTCTTCGCCGTGGTGCTGGCCTATTCCTGGCTTTACATTTCTCTTCTCACGAACAAGGAATTCGAGCAGTCCAACGATCTCGCGGTCTACGTGAGCCGCGAAATTTCCGACAAAGCGATGCAGGCGTTGGAAGACGCCAAGGCCGCCGCTCCCGGCCTGATGTCGAGCGGCGATCCGGTGAAAGTGGAATCGATGGTCAAGCGCGCTATGGCCTCAAATCCCGCGCTGACGTCGCTGCTCGAGTCAATTCCCAGTTTCTCGTACACGGTCATCTACGCCGAAGTGGTGGACCAGGACGGCACGATCATCGCGCACTCCGATCCCGAGCAAGCGGGCAAACCGGCCGTGCCGCGGCCGGCGTTTGAACCGCTGACCAACGCCGGCGTGATGCAGCAGCTTCGCGTGGCCCTCGGCCCCGCGCAGGTCTACGAGATTGCCAACTCGCTCGATTTAACGATCAACGAACGTGCTTATCCGTTCGTGCAGGTACGCGTGGGAATCAGCTCCGTTTTCCTCGGCAACACGATTTTCCTGAAGCAAGAACTGCGCCAAGCTCTGGGACTGATCGGATTTTCTCTGGCCGCCGCGCTGGCCTTCGGGTGGGCGGCCACCAGCGTGCTCCTGCGCCCGCTTGGATCGATCCGCGAATCGCTCGACTTGATGACCAAGGGTCAATTTGACGCAGTGGCGCAGGTGGCGCCGACGCGTCCCGGCGAGTTCGGCGAAGTGGCCAGCAAGATTTCGCTTCTGGGGCAGCAATTCCGCGATGTGCGCGAGAACATGGCGCAGCTTCTGCACGGCTTGGAAGAAGCGCTGATGCTCTTTACGCGCGAAGGCCGCGCGATTTTGGCCAGCGACAAAGTACACGAATTCCTGAGTCTCGCGCCGGCGGAGATTCTCGGCCACCAAGTAGAAGAAGTTCTCGCGTCGCAGCCGGAGTTGTCGCAAATTGTCTCGCAGGCGATTCACGCGGGAGTGCCGCTCTTGCGGCGCGAAATCGAACTCGACGGCCGGCGCGTTGCGGTGTCGGTGCAATTCATCAGCGGACTTGTGCCGGAAGATGGGACGTCGGAGCACCCGCCTTCAGGCACGGCGGGCGCGGCGCTGGTGAGTTTGCGCGACGCCGAGTCGGTGCGGCGCCTGGAGTCGCAGATCGAAATGTCGAACCGCTTGGCGGCGATCGGACGCCTCACTTCGGGCGTGGCGCATGAAGTGCGCAATCCTCTGAACGCGATCGTGCTGCACGTGGACGCGCTGAAGGCGAAACTGAAGTCGCCGGACGCGGCGATTTCCGAGCATCTGGAAATTGTGGCGCGCGAGATTTATCGCCTCGATCGCGTGGTCCGCACATTCCTCGATTTCACGCGTCCCGTGCGTTTGAATTTGCAGGAGACGGATTTGAACGCGCTGCTGCGCGAAGTTGTGGGACTCGCCTCCGCCGAAGCAGACACGCGCCATGTACATCTGGCATTCGATCCCGACGGCGTGCGGCCGACCGTGCGCGTGGATCGCGATTTGATCAAGCAAGCCATCCTCAACATCGTGCTGAACGGTTGCCAGGCGATGCCCGAGGGCGGCGAGTTGCAAGTGACGGAGCAGGTTTCCGGCGGCGCCGTGGAAATCGCGGTGAGCGATCAAGGGCCGGCATTCCGCCCGACATTCAGGACAAAGTTTTCGACTTGTACTTCACCACGCGCGAGCGCGGCTCGGGTATGGGATTGCCGATGGCTTTCCGCGCGTTTCAACTGCACAACGGAACGGTGGAATTTCACAATCGACAGGAGGGCGGCGCGGTTTTTCAAATGCGTTTGCCGCTGGCATCGTCAGTATGAAAAACGCTCTCTTCATTCTCGCGCTGCTCGCGCTGGCGTTGTCTTTCACAGCGTGCCAGAAAGCGCCGAAAGTCTACGCCGGACCGCCGCCACCTCAGCCGGGAGCATCGAGCAGTCCCGCGGACGCCACGCCCCCGACGAAACCCGCGACGCCGCCAGCCGAGTCCAAAGACGTCCCACCGAAGAAAGTCGAGCCCACGCCGGAAGTCGCACCGCCCACCGTGCCGCCGGCGACGCCGCCACCGGAAACCAAAGACGTCCCGCCGGTGATGCCCGACAAACCGCCGCCCACCAGGAACCCGCTGCGTCCGCCGAAAGCGCCGCCGCTCGCGCCGCCGCTGCCGAAAGCAGACACCGCGCCGCCGAAACAAGATCCTGTGCCGGCGCCTGCGCCGACCGTCCCCGCGCCGACGACGACGATCGTAGCTTCGCTGCCGCCCGCCGAGCAGTACGCGTATCGCCGGCGCGCCGAGCGCGCGATTCTGGACGCGCAACGAAATATTGACGTTCTGAAAGAGGCGCGGATCAGCCGCGACGATCAATCGACGCTGCGCCAAGCCGCCACCTTCCTGCGCGATGCGCAAAGATTGCTGAAAGCCGGCGACGTCGTCGGCGCCACGACGCTAGGCGAAAAAGCGCGCTTGTTATCGCAGGATTTGCGCAGGCGATACAGCTAACGTCCGGCGCATTGGTGCGTCCAACCTCGGGGGGATTCCGCATGTCACTTCGCCGCTGCTGGGTGTTGCTGCTTTTCTCATTCGTTGCCGTCGCGCAAGCGCCCGAACCGAATCGCGATCCCATGAAGGCGCGATTGGTCACGACCGACATCGTCAATTTCTGGAACGCCTACGACAAAGCGACGCTCGCCAACGCCGGCGACGTCTTCCAGCGCGATTACATCGACGCAGGCTCGCCCGGCATGCGCGGTTTTCTGCAAGGCCGCATCGGAAACGGACGCGTGTTGGCGGGCACCGTGGCGTCGCGGCCGAAATACTATGCGGCGATCCGTGAAAACACGCTGTCGCTCGATCGGAAGCCGGAAATCAAAGCGGCGATTCACGCGAGTTTTCGCAAGATGAAGGAGATTTATCCCGACGCGATTTTTCCAGACGTCTATTTCCTGATCGGCCGGATGAATTCCGCGGGCACCACCGGCGCGGGCGGTCTGCTGATCGGAGTAGAGATGAACGCGCGTGACGACAAAACGCCGGTCGACGAATTGGACCCATGGTCGCGCGCGGTTACCGGCACCATCGACGTGATGCCGAACATCGTGGCGCACGAGTTGATTCACATCGAGCAGCAGCACGCGAATCCTTTGCACGGGCTCAGTGGCAAACAGACGCTGTTGTCGGCCGCCCTCGGGGAGGGAGCCGGCGATTTTCTCGGCGAAATCATTTCCGGCGGAATCATCAATCGCGTACAGCGGAAATTCGGCGACGACCATGAACAAGAGCTTTGGACCGAATTCAGCGCGGCGATGCACGGCACCGAGACGAACCGCTGGCTCTACGAAGGCGATAAGGCCCAGGGCCGTCCCGCGGACATGGGCTATTACGAAGGCTACAAAATCTGCCAAGCGTACTACAACAAGGCCACCGACAAGCAAGCGGCCGTGCGCACGATTCTCGAGATGAAAGATCCCGAAGGGTTTTTGAAAGAGAGCGGTTACGACCCTCGCTAAAACCGGAGCACCCGCCACAAGCTTGTAAAATCGTCACGCCACTCGAGTGGCGGGCGATCCTGCGGTGTCCATTCGTTGATTGCTTGCTGAATCGCGGGCGATTGCCACAACGCATCGTTGCCGCTGACAATCATCCATGTTGCTTCAAACTCACCGCGATCCGGATGCGCCGCGGAAATCACGCGTGCTGCACGCCAATTCATGCGGGCGCCGATGGCGCGCACCACGGGCGCCAGATCGAGCGTGCGATTGGAAATGTGAAACAGCAACACGCCGTCGTCGCGCAGATGCCGGCGATAGATCGCCGCGCACTCCGAAGTGAGCAAATGCGCCGGGATGGCGTCGCTGGTGAACGCGTCGACCGCCAGCACGTCGTATTGCGGTGGCGACGCTTTCTTGGACAACTCGGTCGCGAGCACGAGCCGCGCGTCGCCGGGAATCACTTCGACACCGACATTGCGTAAAAGAGCCTCGCGCCGAAACGTAAAGTAGTCGGCGGAGATTCGGTCGACGGCCGGATTGATTTCATAAAAGCGAATCGTGTCGCCCGCTCGTCCGTAGGCCGCCGCCGTTCCCACACCCAAACCGATTACGCCGATGCGTCGCGAGGATTTTCGCTCAAAATCCATGACCAGACCTAGCGCGCTATCGGGACCAAAATATGCTGTTGGCCAATCTCTGTGGACGGCGTCTTGATACTGGAATCCGTGGATGGTTCGGCCGTGCGTCAACGTGCGAACGTTGCCGGCCCCACTCAGCCTAAGAATGCCGTAAAAATTTCGCGTGGCCGCCAGCGCATTGCTATCGCCGCCCCCATACGCGAGATCAACGCCGAGAAACGCGGCCATCACGAGTCCTGCAATCGCCGATTGGGTCAGCATCGGCTGTACGGAAAGCTTCAGCAGCGTGCCGCTGCGATACCAGGCGATCAACGCGAGTGCACACGCGGCGGCCATCGCCAGCGGAAATTCCGTGAAGTCGGTGAAGATACGCGGTGCGATCGCCGCCACGAAGACGCCGCCCAGCGCGCCGCCCGCCGAAACGGTGAGATAAAAGCGCGTCAGGTTTCCGCGTGCGGGTTTCGACGCCGCGAGCTCGCCGTGGCAGACCATGCACACGGCGACAAGCGTCAGTGTATCGACGAGAATGTGCGGCCAGACCGGAACGCTCACACTCAGCGCGGCCAACGCGCAGGCCACCGGCGCGAGAATCGCCAGCGCCAGCCCAAACGCGCGGCGGTTGTACCATCGCGGATGGTCGAAGCACACCGTGAACGTCAACAGGTAGAGCGCCAACGGCAGAATCCACAGGAAGGGAATCACCGCGACTTCCTGGCACATCTGATTCGTTACGGCGAGCAGCATCGTCGACCCGCACGCTGCGAGCGCGAGCCAGTAGGCAGTCTCGCGCGCTGAAATTGGCAGCGCAGGCTCGGCCGGCGTGGAGGCTGCGGTGGGATCGAGCGCCGCGCGAATCGCCAGGACGATGTACACGACGTATCCAGCGCTCCAAATCCAGAATTGATGTTGCACGGAAATCCATGGCTCGATGGCCACGGGATAACTCAACAGCGCCAGAAAACTTGCGGCATTCGAGACGGCGTACAAGCGGTACACGTCGTCGCCACGCGCCCATGCTTGCATCAACGGGCTCGTCGACGCCAGCATCAAGTACGGAAGACCAATCACGCCTCCGAGAAGCAGCAGGATTCGCAACACGGGATCGCCGCCCGTGGCCGCCGACCGCCATCGCTCGGCATCAAGCATCAGCCACAGAAACGGAGCCGAAATCGCCAGCGCGACGACATGCGCGCGGCGCGATGTTCTCGTAGAGAGTCGCGCGACGACGTGCGCGTACGCATATCCCGCCAGCAGCAGCGCTTGAAACAGCAGGAGACACGTGGTCCACACGGCGGGGCCGCCGCCAAAATTCGGCAGAATGCGTCTGCCGGCCATCGGCTGAAGCGCGAAAAGCAGGAATGCGCCGAGAAAGACGGGCCCTGCATAACGTCGTGTCACGCCAGCGATGATATAACGTCACCAATGCCTTATTGCGACATCACCGTCGACGCGTTGCTCCGGTCGCTGGCGCGCGATCAGCCCGATCGTGAGGCGTTAGTGACGCCCGACATCCGCTGGACATTCGCAGAGCTCGATCGGCGCGCCGAACTCGTCGCGCGCTCGCTCGTCCGCGCCGGATTTCGCAAAGGCGACCGCGCCGCGGTGTGGGCCACGAATCGCCCGGAATGGGTGCTCTTGCAATTTGCGCTGGCGCGCGCCGGCGTGATTCTGGTCACGGTGAATACGTCGCTGAAGGGACATGAAGTCGAGTACCTGTTGCGGCAGTCGCAGGCCAACGCGTTATTTCTCACAGGCCGATTTCGCGACGTGAGTTACGTCGACATTTTTCGCGCGCTGCCGCCCCTGCCCGACTTGCGTCACGTCTTTTTTCTCGACTGCGGCGACGCTCCCGAAGGAATGCGTTCGTTTTTCGAACTCGAGCGCGAATCGGGGCCCGTCGAATACGAGGCGCAAGATCCCGACGACGTAATCAACATGCAGTACACGTCCGGTACCACTGGATTCCCCAAGGGCGTGATGCTTTCCCATCGCAACATCGTCAACAACGGCCACGCCATCGGCACGGTGCTGACCTACACGATCGACGACCGCGTCTGCGTACCGGTGCCGCTCTTCCACTGCTTCGGCTGCGTGATCGGCGTGTTGGGCGCGTACACGCACGGCGCATCAATCGCGCTTGTCGAAACATTCGATCCGCAGCGCGTGCTCGAAACGATCCACCGAGAGCGCTGCACGTCGGTGTACGGCGTGCCTACGATGTTTCTCGCGGAACTGGAGCATCCCGAATTCGGTCGTTTCGACATGACCTCGCTGCGCACCGGCGCAATGGGCGGCTCGCTGTGCCCCGAGAGTTTGATGCGTCGCGTGATCGCTGACATGCACATGAGCGGAATCACGATTGTCTATGGGCTTACCGAAGCGTCGCCCGTCATCACGCAAACGCGTCCCGGCGATCCGTTCGAGAAGCGCGTGAATACCGTCGGCACGCCGCTGCCGGGCGTTGAGGTTCGGATCGTCGATCCAGCAACATTGCGCGACGTGCCCGATGGGGCCGAAGGTGAACTATGGAGCCGCGGCTATCACATCATGAAGGGCTATTATCGCGACGCGGCCGCCACGGCGCTTGCCGTGACGCCGGAAGGCTGGCTTCGCTCGGGCGATCTCGCCTCGCGCGACTCGGACGGCTATTACTCCATCACCGGACGTCTGAAGGAATTGATCATTCGCGGCGGCGAAAACATCGCGCCCAAGGAAATCGAGGAAGTGTTGCGTACGCATCCCGCCGTCAGCGACGTGGCCGTCTTCGGCGTGCCCGACGAGCGATTCGGTGAAGAGGTCGCCGCGGCGATCCGCTTGAAGCCTGGCGCGACCGCGCATACCGAGAAAATCCGCGACTATGTGCGCGCCAAGCTCGCGCGCTTCAAAGTCCCGCGCTACGTCGAGTTCGTCGAGGCCTTTCCGCAGACCGCCAGCGGCAAGATCCAGCGGTTCCGGTTGCGCGAATTGTGGTCTGGTCAGAACCATTCGCGGTAGCGAACGGGTACCCGTCTGCTACCGCAGACGATTCTGAGCGCAATTCTGTCCTATAATGTGACCCATTGTGACTATCGAAGAACTCTTGCGACTCGCCGTGGATCGAAAGGCCAGCGACCTCCACTTGAAAGTCGGTAACTTCCCACACCTGCGCGTGGACGGCGCGCTGATGCCCATGGACAATCTGCCGCGCATCACGCCGGAAGACATGCTCGACATGGCTTTCAGCATGATGTCGAATCGCCAGAAAGCCCGCTTCAAGGAGACGTCGGAAATGGACCTTGCGTACGGTGTGTCGGGCTTGGGCCGCTTCCGCGTGAACGTGTTTCAGCAGCGCGGCAATGTGGGATTGGTGCTGCGCCTCGTTCCCACCAAGATTCGCTCGCTCGACGAACTGAATTTGCCGCCGGTGATCAGCTCAATTTGCGAGGAGCGCCGCGGCCTGGTGCTGGTGACCGGTACCACGGGCAGCGGTAAGTCGACGACGCTCGCCTCGATGATCGATAAAATCAACTCCACCCGCGCCGACCACATCATTACGGTGGAAGATCCCATCGAATATCTCCATCGCGACAAGAAAAGCTTCGTCAACCAGCGCGAAGTGGAAGTGGATACACACAATTTTTCGGTGGCCCTGCGGGCGGCGTTGCGGCAAGATCCCGACCTGATTCTCGTCGGCGAAATGCGCGACTTGGAAACCATCGGCACCGCGCTGCTCGCGGCAGAAACCGGCCACATGGTGTTTTCCACCCTGCACACGCTCGACGCCGTCGAGACGATCCAACGTATCATCGCCGTTTTCCCGCCGCCGGAGCAGAAACCGGTGCGCTTGCAGCTTGCCTCGGTGCTGAAAGCCGTGATCTCGCAGCGGCTCGTGCGCCGCGCCGACGGGATCGGCCGCGTGCCGGCGGTGGAGGTGCTGGTCGCCACGGGATTCGTGCGCGATTGCATCATCAATCCCGACAAGACGCGCTCGATCCGCGAAGCGATCGCTACCGGTACGTCGCAGTACGGCATGCAGACGTTCGATCAATCGCTCTACGATTTGTACGCGCAGAAATTGATCACGTACGAGGAAGCGCTGCACCAAGCCAGCAATCCCGACGACTTCAAGCTGCGCGTTTCCGGTATCAGTTCGTCGGCCGACGCGGCGCGCGACCAAATGCAGTCGCAGGCGTTCCGGGTGAAATTGGACCGCTAATAAGCCACACGTTCCGGCGTGATCGAAATTGGGACTGAGCGTCCGCCGCCGGACAGCCGGTGACAAGAAATCGTTGTACACGCACGACATCCGGTTTGGACACCGGAATGCCTGAATGAAGTCATGTTTCGTTCCATCTTGCGTTCCGTGACGCGAAATCCGGCTTTTACGGCTGCCGCCGTGCTGACCCTGGCCCTCGGAATCGGGGCCAACACCGCGATGTTTTCGATCATCGACGGCGTGTTGCTAAAGCCGCTTGCCTACCGTCAACCAGACCGTTTGATCAGTCTCCATCTTCGCATCACCACGCTGAAGAACTTGGGCGTGCTGCCGCTTCCTCCATACATCTACAAGTTGTGGCGCCGGAACGCGTCGACGATCGAGAGTATCGCGGTGATCCGGCCCGGCTCCGACAATCTCACGGGTGTCGGCGAACCTGATCGGTTGCTAAGCGCGCGCGTTTCGTCGTCGGTGTTTCAGACACTCGGCGTTTGGCCCGCGATCGGGCGGAGCTTCACCGAGAGCGAAGACACGCACGACGGTCCGAAAGCCGTGATCCTCAGTGATGGGTTGTGGCGCCGCCGTTTTGCTGCCGATCCGAAAGTGCTCGGCCGCGCGATCCAACTGAACGAAACGCCGTACACGATTATCGGCGTAATGCCCGCCGGTTTCGAAGTGCCCATCGATCTCGAGACGGAGCACGCGGCGCACTTTGACATCATGCTTCCCGTGGCTTTCGCGCCAGACAACATGATGAATCACGGCTATTGGGGCGTGGCGCGCTTGAAACCTGGCGTGACCCTCGATCAGGCGCGCACCGAACTCGACACGATTCTCGCGACGATCAAAGGCGATCTGGTGCGCAACGCCGTCGCCGCGCCGCTGGAAACAAACTTGACCGCGCGCGTCCGTCAGGGACTTGGGCTGTTGATGGCGGCCGTGGGACTCGTGTTGCTGATCGCGTGCGGCAATCTCGCGAATCTGATGCTGAGCCGCGGACTCGCGCGCCGCAAGGAAATCGCGGTGCGGTCGGCGTTAGGAGCCAGTCGCTGGCAAATCGTGCGTCTGCTCTTTAACGAAAGCCTAGCTTTGTCGGCCCTGGGAGGAGTCGCCGGCGTGATCTGTGCGTCATGGAGCGTCAGCGCGATTCTCGCGCAGCTTCCCGCGAGCTTGCCTCATCAAGGCGCGATCTCCGTCGATCCGCGGTCTCTCCTATTTTGCTTAGCGGCGACATTTTTTAGCGCGCTCCTGTTCGGCGCGCTGCCGGCGTGGCGATTCTCGAAGGCCGATCCGCAGGAGGCGCTGCAACAAGCGGGCCGCGGCGCAAGCGAGACGCGTAAGTCGAGCGCGCTGCGTCAATGCTTGATTGGAACGCAAGTAGCGCTCGGCACAATGCTCGTGATCGGCTGCGGGCTGGTGCTGCGAAGTTTCGCGAACGTCGCGCGAGTCGATCCGGGATTCGAAACGCACAACGTCATCACAGCCGACTTGCCGCTCGAAGGGCCGCGCTACACCGAGCCGGCGATCCGTGAAGCCTATAGGGAGATCGAACAAAGATTGTCAAGCATTCCCGGCGTGACGGCGTCGGGTGGCGTCAGTTGGCTACCCCTTTCCGGAAACGAATACCAGAATCCGATTTTTTTCCCAGGCCAGGCGCTCACGCGCGACCGCATCGCCGATCTGCCGATGGCGCAAATTCGCTTCGCCACGCCGGGATACTTCCAGGCCGCGGGCGTGACGCTCGAATCCGGGCGAGTCTATTCCGAAGCAGCGGGGGAAATGTGGAGCGCCGTGGTGAGCGAAAGCGCGGCGCGGCGATTGTGGCCTAGTGGCAGTCCACTGGGGCAAGAGTTTACGATCGATGAAGGGCCGAAGCCGCGTGTGTGGCGCGTGGCCGGCGTGGTGGCGGACGTGCGGCAAGCCGGCCTGGAGAGCCCCGCGCCGATGATCGTGTATCTGCCGCCGGCGAACAATCGCGGAATGAGTTTTTCCTTTGTGCTGCGTACGAAAATGCCGCCCGACTCACTGACTCGCTCGATTCGCCAAGCGGTCTGGCAAGTGGATCCGGCGATTCCGGTGCCGAAAATCCGCAGCATGAGCGAGATTGTCGCGACGGCCGTCGGTCAGCGCCGTTTCCAAACGCTCTTGCTCACGGCATTTGCCGGTGCGGCGTTGTTGCTCGCGGCACTCGGGATTTACGGGACCATTTCGTACTCGGTGAATCAACGCTACCGGGAAATCGGAATTCGCCTGGCGCTCGGCGCGCAGAGCCGCGACATTGGAACGCTGGTATTGCGCCATGCGCTGACGCCGGTGATCGCGGGGCTTGTCGCCGGCGCCATCGGCGCGCTCTGCATCCGCGAAACACTCGCGGCGTTGCTCTACGGCATTTCGGCGAGCGATGCACCGACGTATGCGGCGTCGGGCGCGCTCTTTCTGCTGGTGGCAGCCGTGTCGTGTTGGTGGCCGGCGCGACGCGCCACGCGTCTTGATCCAGTTGAAACCATGCGCTGCGAATAGCGGCCGAGCGACGTTCCACGTTCGCACGTATAATTGAAACCACATGCTTACAGAATCGTCCCCAATGGAGGCCGTTCGCGCGCTCGTCGACGAATACCGGACGACGTGCCTCTGGTTCCTGCGGCAGGACTATTACCCGCAGAACGTGGAGGAAGCCTGGCGCGTGTTGGAACAAATTGAACGTCACGGCGACCTGGCTGCGTTTCGCCGCGCCGCGGAGTTGAGACAATGGCTATCACGGAATTCCAGCGCGCCGTCTGCCGTCTAATCGCTCGCCAGCGCATCGAAAGCGGGGTCAGCTATGTGGCGGGCGGTGCGGCGTTGAATGCGCTCACGAATTCGCCGCGAGAGTCGCGTGACATCGATATTTTTCACGATGTGCGCGAAGCCGTTGCCGCCAGTTGGTCCGCCGACCGCGAAACTTTAGAGAGCGCCGGCTACACGATTCGCGTCTTACGAGAGCGCGATTCGTTTGTGGAGGCGATCGCCTCAAAGGCATCCGAGAGTCTGGTGCTGGAATGGGCGCTCGACAGCGCGTTTCGTTTTTTTCCTTTGATACTCAACGACGATTTCGGTCTTGCGCTTCATCCTTTCGACCTGGCGACGAACAAAGTGCTCGCGTTGGTCGGACGGCTTGAAGTTCGCGATTGGATTGACGTGATTCAGTGCCACGAAAAAATTCAGCCGCTCGGATTTTTGGCGTGGGCGGCGTGCGGCAAAGACCCCGCCTTCAGTCCTTCCGCGATTCTCGAGCACGCCGCGCGAACCGCGCGCTATTCGACGACGGAAGTCGCTGCGCTTTCTTTTTCCGGTCCTCCACCCGACGCCGCATCCCTTTCGCGTTCATGGCATGACATGCTCGCAGACGCTCGCGCGTTGATATCGGCATTGCCGCCCGAACGTTCGGGTACGTGCGTGTTGGATTCCAATGGCGATCTTTTCACCGGACACTTGCCGAAGCTTCAATATGCCATTGCGCGCGACAGCCTTCGATTCCACACCGGCACGATCCGTGGCAGTTGGCCCACCCTTCACTAACGGATTCCGAATCTGCGGTAAACTTAACTTAAGCGCGATTGGGGCCAGTTCCGTAAGGTATCTCACAGGTTATTTCGCTCACAACGGACGCGACAGACCAAACGTTGTGGCTCGCGGTGGACGCGGGGCTGTCGCGTCCTGTTCGCGAGCAATCTGATCGTGGTGCACGACGATGTTTGAATTACTTAAACGCCGCCCCTACCGGATTATTCTCACGGCGAATTTCATTTCGCTGATTGGGAGCGGGCTGAACCACGCCTCGATCATCTGGTTCGTGCTTCAAAAGACGCATTCGGAGCAAGCCGTCGCGCTGCTGGTGACCGCGATCACGCTGCCGTCGCTGTTTTTTCTGCCATTCTCCGGCGTGCTCATCGACCGCCTCGATCGCCGCTACGTCTCGATGACCCTCGACATCTGCCGCGGAACGTCCGTGGCGATCGTCGCGGCGCTCGCGTTCATGGGACGCGCGGAAGTCTGGCACATCTACGCCATGGGCATCGCGCTGGGTCTCGGCGCGTTCATGTTCTGGCCCAACATGCAGGCGCTCACGCAGGAAATGGCCGAGCACTCCGACGTGGTGCCGCTGAACGCGCTGGTGCAAGGATCGGCGCAAGCAGGCTGGATGATCTCGGGCGCCATCGTCGGATTCCTTTATCGACGCATCGGGCTCGGCGGCACTCTTTCAATGGACGCGGCCAGCTACGCGTTCTCCGTGTTCTTGATGTTTCGCGTGCGCAAAGGCAAACATCTTGTGCATAACGAAAGGACGCCGCTGAATCTCGGACGATTCAATCGCGACTTCGTCGGGGGCTTGCGCTACGCCGCGTCGAACGCGCGTGTGATGATCCTTGGCATTGTGGCCGCGCTGTTCACTGCCGCGATGATGAGCCAAAACGTGTTGACCGCACCGTTCAGCGACAAGATTCTGAAGGCGGGTCCGGAGGGCTTCGGATACTGCGCCGCCGGCTGGAGCTTGGGCGCGATTTTCATCAGCGTGGTCGCCGGAACCGTCTTGAGTAAAAGTTCGGCGCGATTGTGGGTATTGTCGGGGGCGCTGGTGCTGGCGGGCGTTGCGTGTGTCGTGTTGCCGCATTTCGCGATCCTCATTGTCGGTGTTGCGGGATACGTGGTGATGGGCGCGGGCCGTGGCATGGCCGGCGTGGGCATCAACAGCGTGCTGATGCATGAAGTGCCGCGCCAATTGATGGGCCGCACGCAGAACGTGATCAACTTCACGGCCATCGTGATGCAACTCGTTTTAACGATGGCGTGCGGTTGGTTGAGCGAGCATCTCGCGATCAAGTACGGATTCTACGCCGTGGGGAGTTTTTATTTCACCGGCGGGTTGCTCGCCATGCTCGTCGCGCGCATGCCGGAGTCGGGCGCGCGTCTGCTTGCACCGGATGCCCCGCCGCCCGAGACGCTGGACATCCTCATGCCCGAGGTTGAGGCGGCCGAACTTTAGTAAAACGCCTTATAATCGATAAAGATGTCCGAGCAAGGCAAAACGTTTTTTCTGGAAACCTTCGGCTGCCAGATGAATGTCCACGACTCCGAAAAAGTCGCGGGCACGCTTGTGGCGCAGGGCTACGTCCAAGTCGACGACCCCCGCGCCGCCGACTTGGTGCTGTACAACACTTGCAGCATTCGCGACAAAGCGGAACAAAAAGTTTTTTCGCGCCTCGGACAATATCGCAAGGATTTGGGCGAAGGAAAAATGTTCGGCGTGCTGGGATGCGTGGCGCAGCAGGAAGGTGAACGCATTTTCGAGAAAGCGCCGCACGTGGGTCTGGTGGTGGGATCGGCCAGCTATCGCCGCCTGCCGGAATTGCTCGCGCAACTCGAGGGCGGCAGCCGCCGCGTCGCGGGACTCGATACCGACACCGACGAAACGTTCGAAACGGAAGTCACGCGCCGCGACAATCCTTTTCGCGCCTATCTCACGATCATCGAAGGCTGCGACCAAAAGTGCGCCTTTTGCGTGGTGCCGTACACGCGCGGTCCGGAGCGCAGCCGGTCGAGCAAACTAATTCTTGAAGAGGCGCGGCAGCTCGCGTCCGCTGGTTATACGGAAATCCAAATCCTCGGGCAGATCGTGAATCATTACATCGATCCGGACCCAGCACGCTTGACGTTTGCGGAATTGCTTTCGGCGATGGCGGAAATTCCCGGCATCCGCCGCGTGCGATTCACCACGTCGCATCCGCGCTACTTCGGGCCCGACATCGTCGACGCGATCACGGCGCATCCGGCGCTTTGCAATCAAGTGCATCTGCCGGTGCAATCGGGATCGACGCGAACGCTGGAACGCATGTTCCGCGGGTACACGCGCGAAGAGTATCTCGAAAAAATCGCAATGTTGCGCGCCTCGCCGCGCGGGATCGCGCTCTCCACCGACATCATTGTGGGATTCCCCGGCGAAACGGAAGCCGACTTCGCGGAGACGATCTCGCTGCTCGATACCGTTGAGTACGAATCGATTTTTTCGTTCAAGTATTCGCCGCGGCCCAACACCCCGGCGCGCGACTACGCCGAAGCGATCGCGGACGTCGAAAGCAGCCGTCGTTTGTCACTGCTGCAAGAGCGCCAGCGCGAAATCCAGACGCGCAAGAATCGTGCCCTCATCGGGTCGGTGTCGGAAGTGTTGGTGGAAGGGCGCAACGAAAAGCTCAACCAATGGATCGGACGCACCACGGAGAATCGCGTGCTGAATTTCACGGTGCCGGCTGCCGCGCCGCCCCGGAATCGCCTGGGGACGTACGCGTGGGTCGCGGTGACTGGCGCGACTCCCAATAGTTTGGTTGGTGAAATGTTGCCGGCGTCGGATGCGGAAGAAGCCGCCTCGCTTGCGGTTCCGATAAAACTTGCGTGGTCTGAATTGCGAGTGGTTTCCTAGAGTTTCCGGTTCGGCGGAGATGGTAAAATGGCGGTAATGAAGATCATTGACGTGATCGGGAACATTGACGCTCAGCGACACCTGACCGCAGACGTGTCCGACGATGTATCGCCGGGACCGGTGCGCATTGCCGTCCTTCCTCTGGAAGAGGCCGCAGAGGATAGGTGGACTCGGTTCGTCGCCGGGGAATGGTCTCAAGAACTAGCCGATCCTCGCCAGGACCTTTACACGCTCGAAGACGGATACCCAATTGATATCGCGCGGTGACATATGCCTTGCGGCATTTCCATTTGGCGATGGCCCGGGAATAAAACTTCGTCCGGTTCTCTTACTAACCGTGCCTGTTGGTACTGTTCCTGAAGTCCTAGTTGCTTACATTTCGTCTGTCATTCCCGTCCCGCTGCTTGCCTCCGACCTTATCATCGATCCAGAACTTCCTCGGTTCCGGTCGACTAAGCTAAAAGTGCGTTCCGCGTTGCGGCTGCATAAGCTCGCCACGATCCACGCGCGCGCCATTACCAGGGGATTGGGAAATCTGGAGTTTGGCGAGCGCACAATCGTCGCGGCGAAGCTAAGGAGTTTTCTCGACCTGGAGAAATATTAACTATCGATCTATTCACGATCCCATTTGAAGCGAGTTCTGTGGAATCAAGAGGCTTTGCGGCCGACAAGGACATACAGTGGAAATAGATCTGGAGATCAACCATGAGGCTAGTGTGTTGAGATGGGCCAAGTCTACTAAAATTCTACTACAAGCTCTCCGAACTGCTCGAAGCTAGTTGACGCGAAAAAATGGCTGCCCCCGACGGTTCGCGACTATCTGCGAGGATACGTATTCCCCTGGTTCCTTGGATAGCACGCTGCGTTGAAAACTCGGACAGTTACAACCCCAACAAATTCGGTTCTGCCTTCGTGTAGCCGTTCTCTTCCGCCCACACGTTCAGCGACACACTCGCGAGTTCATCCACCACTGGAATCGCTAGACCATTCTTCGTCATGTCGATGGCCTTGAGGTACGTGTGGCACTTGTCGCACGCTTCGATGCGTACGTGCGTGAATTCGTCGCTCGTGTAGATCGGCAGCTGCTCTTTGTCCTCTTCGCCGCAATTCGGACACAGCACGCGGCGGAACTCCCATTCCATCGAGCAGAGCGAACAGAGCAGCATCCGCCGGCCACCGTCGCCTTCCTCACGGAGGACTGCGGCGATCGGCGGGGCGCCACAAAACGGGCACCGGCGCGCCAACGTGTCGCGCACGTGTTGACCACGGGTCGCCAGCGATTCCGCGAACGGTTGCAGCAGCGATAGCATGACGAATCGCAAGATCACGTCCTGCGTCACAGGATCGTCCCAAAACTCCGTGATCGATTCCGTGATTTCCTTCGTGGTCTTCATGCGCGCGTTCAGAAACTTTCGCGCTTCGGGTGGTCCCGAGAGGATCACGATTTCGCGCAGCTTCGGAAGATATCGCGCCATCGCCGTGGGATCGCTTTCCCGCGACGCGTTCACGTCGTCAAAGATGCCGCGCTGCAATCCGGCCAGGCGCACGTACAGATCGAGCAGTTCGGCGGCGGCCGGATGGGAACGGGAGAGAGTTTGCGCGCGTGCGATCCGCTGGTCCCAAACCGACGTCATGATTTCGGCGGCGTCTGCGCGGCCTGCTGGGTAACGCGGTCGTACCACAAGCGGTGATGCTCCTTGGCCCACGCGGGAGAAACTTCACCCCGCACGATCGATGTGAATCCGCCGCGCACCATCGCCGTGCCCATGTATACGTGGATGATGAACGCGCCGATGCTGATGAGCGCCGCGCCCACATGAACGAAAATCGCGAGCAACAAGAGCCAGTGGGCTTGTCGGGCGAGAACTTCCGGGAACCACAGCACCAGGCCCGAAAAAAGCAGCATCGTTCCGGCGAACAACATCACCCAGTAGAAAACTTTTTGACCGTAGTTGAAACGGCCCACCGGCGGCAGTTGATCGTCTTCGTTGCGAATGTAGTGGTTGATCGCTTTTTCCCACTGACGATCAGCGTCGGTGATGCGCATGTCCGCGCCCCACTCGCCGAGCATCCACAAAAGCGACGCCGCGAACAGCAGGCCGACCCAGGGATGCCAGAATCGCGAAGTGGGACCGCCACCCAGCATTACCGCGAGCCAGAAAAAATGCGGCGAGTAGAACGCGAGTCCCGTGAGCAACGGATAAATGTAGACGAAGGCTGCAAACCAATGGCCCAAGCGCTCCGCCATGGTGTAACGCCGAATAGCCGCGCGTGATTCCGTCATGGCCGGTCTCCTTCACGCTTTTGCGTTTCGTGAACTTCCTTGGGACCAAAGCGCATGTAGTGCATCACCGTGCCCGCGATGCCCGCGACGATCGCGAAATTGCCGAGCCATTTCAGCGGACCCTTCCACAGTTTTACCATCCACGGCACGCGCGGATCCTTCGGCAACCCGCCGTACGCTTCGGGATTGTTCGTGTCGTGCAGCACGTACATCACGTGTGTTCCGCCCACGCCTTGGGGATCGTAGAGGCCGGCGTCTTTGTACGACGTGTGCTCGCGAATTTGCGCCACGCGTTTTTCCGCGAGATCGAGCATGTCGTCCTTGCTGCCGAAATGCAGGCAACCGGTGGGACACGCCTTTACGCACGCCGGCTCGAGTCCCGCACCGACGCGATCGGAACACAGCGTGCACTTGTGGACCTTCTTCGTTTCGGGATTGAAACGCGGAATATCGAACGGACATCCGGTGACGCAATACTGGCAGCCGATGCAATTGTCCTGCTGAAAATCGACGATGCCGTTGGTGTACTGCACGATCGCGCCGTCGGCGGGACACGCCCGCAAACATCCCGGATCGGCGCAATGCATGCAGCCGTCCTTGCGCATCAGCCACTGGAACGTGTTGTCGGCGTGCGTGTGCTCGTTGAAGCGGATCAAGTTGTAGTAGTTCCACTCGAGATCCGGCATCGTTTGATACGTGTTGTCGAATTGCGTTTCGCGGAACGGATAGCCGTTCCATTCGAGACACGCCACTTCGCACGCCTTGCATCCGATGCACGTGGTCACGTCGATGAGCTTGGCGACGGTGTAGTCCTGCCGGCCGGCTCCGGAATTCGCGCCCGGCGCCACGCCGCTGTGCCCGGAAATCTGTTTGATTTGCAGGATGCTGTTGCTCATGCCTTTTCCACCTTCACGAGGAAACCCTTGAACTCCGGCGTGTACGCGTTGGGATCGGTGACCGTGGGCGACAGTAAATTCAGGGGATTGAGCGCTGTCTTGCCTTCATCTTCCTTGATTCCGCGATATCCCCAGTGAATCGGGATCCCGATTTGATAAGTTGTCTTGCCGTCGATTTGCATCGGCTTGATGCGCTTCGTCACCATCGCTTTCGCGGTGTACGACGCGCGCGCGCTCGATACTTTCACGCGCTCACCGCCGCGAATCGCCATTTTGTCCGCGAGTTCGGCGGGAATCTCCACGAACGGCTCCGGCACGAGCTGCACGTTCATCGGATTGTTCTTCGTCCAGTAGTGATAATGCTCGGTCAAGCGATACGTCGTGCAAACGATGTTGAAGCCTTGTTCCGTCGTACCGTACTTGTCGAGATCGGTGGAGTATTTCTTCACCACCGGATTGTTGGATTGCTTCGGATGCAGCGGATTCGCGATGGGACTCTCGATCGGCTCGTAGTGTTCGGGGAACGGACCATCGGCCATCAAGCCGAGCGGTGTGAAGATACGCCCCACGCCTTCCGCGTTCATGATGAATGGACCCATGTGATCGTGCGGGTCGGAGTCGGCCTTGAAGTCGGGCACGTCGTTGCCGGCCCATTTCTTCGTTGTGGCGTTCCACCAAACTTGCGGGCGAGTTGGGTCGTACGGTTTGCCGTTCAAATCGCAAGAAGCCCGATTGTAGAGCACGCGGCGATTCATCGGCCACGACCATCCCCAGTTCGGATAAATGCCCAGTCCCGAAGGATCGTCGGTGTTGCGGCGCTGCGCGAGCGATCCGGCTTCGGTCCACGATCCGCACCAGATCCAGTTGCCCGACGCTGTCGAGCCGTCGTCGCGGAGCCAGGAGAAGCCCGGCAATTGCTGACCCGCTTTCATCGTGGTGTTGGTTGCTTTGTCCTCGACGTCCGAGAGCGCCTTGCCGTTGAGCTCCTTCGCGACTTCCGAGAGCGACGGATTCGCGGGCACCGTGTACGCCCACGAAAGATTCTGAATCGGATCGGGGAATTTCCCGCCTTCCGCCTTGTACAAATCGCGAACCTTCAGGAAAATGCGCGACAAAATTTCTTGGTCGAGCCTGGCGTCGCCGGGCACCGGCACGGCGGCCCATTTCCATTGCAACCAGCGCGCGGAGTTGGTGAATGTTCCGTCTTTCTCCGCGAATCCCGCGCCGGGTAGGCGGTAGACTTCGGTCGGAATCTTCTTCATGTCGTCTGTCGAGATTCCAGGAGACTTCCAGAACTCACTTGTTTCGTCGGGATAAATGTCGCAGACGGCGAGGAAGTCGGCTTTCTTCAGAGCGTCGATGTTCTTCTGTGAATTCGGTCCAATCGTCACGCCGTTCATGCCGAAGGCAAGCATGCCTTTGACCTTGCCCTTGTACATGTCGTCCCAAATGTGGGTCCAGGAATACTCGCGATCCACTTTCGGCAAATACGCAAAGCCCCAGTCGTTGTCCTTCGTGGCGTTCGCGCCGTACATCGACTTCATCAGCGACACCGCGAATCTCGGCGTGTTCGACCAGTAGTTGAACGAATCCCATTCTTTGGGTTTCGACGACGTGGGCGTGATGCGC
>JAJPHL010000052.1 GCA_021325275.1 Terriglobia bacterium
CCTTTTGCCTTTTGCCTTTTGCCTTTTGCCTTTTGCCTTTTGCCTTTTGCCTTTTGATTTTTGATTTTTGATTTTTGATTTTTGATTTTTGATTTTTGATTTTTGATTTTTGATTTCGATTCCCGTCCGGGGCGCTGGTCGGCAGCCCAGGCGCCAAAACAAAAAGGGCGCGGTCCGTGAGGTCCGCGCCCTTTCTGTTTTAAGGGTGTTTAGAACGTAAGACGCGCCCCGACTTGCAACTGACGCTGCGTGCACAAGCCGCATTGCGACGTGATCACGCTGTAGCCGTTGTAGTTGGTCTGGCCGGTTGACGTCACGCTCTGATTGGCAAACGTGGCGCCGGGATTGCCGAAGTTCGGGTGATTGAACAAGTTGAACGCATCACCCAGAAGCTGGAACTTCAGGCGGCCTTCCCTCAGTAAGTCGAAGGTACGAGCCACGCGGAAGTCGATATTCAGGAAACCCGGCCCCGTTAGGATGTTGCGTTGCGTGTTTCCGAGCGTGTTGGTCGCCGGATTGGCAAAAGCCGTGCCGTCGAAGTACGGCGAATTGGCATCGTGCCCACCGTAGACTTTAACCACCGGATTCACTTGGTTGGCGCTCTGGCTTTGTCCGCCGCAATTGCACGTGATCCCCGATCCCACCGTGAACGGGAGTCCCGTGTACCGGACGAAGGTGCCACTAAGTTGCCAGCCGCCCAGCAGCAGCGCCGGCACGCCGTTTTGCGCCCACTTGTGTCCGTGACCAAAAGGCACTTGGTAAATCTCGGACAGCGTGAACGTTTGTCCGCGATTGAATCCCGAGTTGCCCCAGGATTGCAGCGCGTTGTACGGCCAAGTGCGCCACAGCGTACCGTCGCCATTGTCGCC
The DNA here is from genome assembly GCA_021325275.1 of Terriglobia bacterium. Classification (GTDB taxonomy): domain Bacteria; phylum Acidobacteriota; class Terriglobia; order JAJPHL01; family JAJPHL01; genus JAJPHL01. The sequence continues at coordinate 870 of JAJPHL010000052.1, forward strand.
GTTGATGTTGTCCTGCGCGTGCGAGTACGTGTAGGCGATGATGACCTGCGACGATCCCCAGCGCTTCTTCGTTTGGGCCTGCAACGATTCGTACTTCGTGCCGCCGTACGGATAGTACGAGTTCATGTCATTGGTATCAAACGGCGCCAGCAAGCGGCCGTTGTTGCCGGTTCCCGGCAGTGATCCGTTGATGTTGGCTTGCATCATCAACCGCAATCCGTGCGAACCGACGTAGCCGACTTCCCCGACCCAGCTCGACGAGAATTCATGCTGGATAAACAAGTTCCAGGCCTGAATGTATCCGCGATCCTGGTTCTGCTGGAAGGTTCCGGTCGACAGCGAAGGCAAGAAGTTCGTGGTCGTCTGCACCAGCGGGCCGGTGCACGCGGCGTTCGGGCAAGCCGAAGTGAATACGCCTTTGGAAATGTCCGGATAGGTCGGCGTCGGAATACCCGTAACCAGCGTGGAGCCGCCCAGCGAACCGGCCGCCGGCGTGACACCGGCGTTGGTGATGAACTGGCCGCTGTTGGCCGGCGAAAAGTCCTGATTCACGACTGACGGGAACTGGTTGCGCTGATTGCGGAAGTTGTCCGGATCAATTGTGATTCCATAACCGCCGCGGACCACCGTCTTTTCCGTCAAGCGATACGCCAAGCCCAAGCGCGGCGCGAAACCCTTCTTCGTGGCGTTGGCGCCGGTGTCGCAGGGCGTTGATGCTTCGCAGCCGATCAAGATCGTATCGGTGACCGGATCGAAACGGTTCGCGCCGTAGTGATCGTGCGCATAGATCGGGTAATACTCCCAGCGGATTCCGTAGCTGATGGTCAGCTTGGAGTTGAACTGCCACTGATCGCGCGCGTAAAAACTGTAATCGGAAAAGCGCAGCGAGTTGGGATCGGTGAACTGCGTCACCTTGCCCATGTGCGACGGGTCGCCCAACAGGAAGGCCGCCCACGAGTTGTAGGCTCCACCCGCAAAATTGACGGTGTTAAACGTTCCGCAAGAAGCGGCCGACGCGCCGCCGTTCACACACAGGTCGGTGAGGAGGCCGTCGAAGCCGAACGTACCGCGCGCCGTACCGAACGTTCCGCCTTGCGGCTGGAAGTGGTTCAACGCGTAGTGATCGTACTGGACTCCGAATCGCAGGTTGTGCGAGCCGTGAACCTTGGTCAGGTTGTACGACGTGGTGTATTGATTGTCGCGGAACAGGAACGGGCTGCCCGTATTGGTGTTGCCAATGTTGGCGAATCCGCTCACCTGAAATCCGGGGACGCCTTGGTAGTCGAGACCCGGACCGTTGGTTCCCGGAATGTTCAACTGCGAGCTTCCGTAGTCCCCGTTGGACTCGTCACCGTCGGCGCCAATGTGCTGGCGCGTATAGCCGACGTTGCCGTCCAAGAACAGCGTGTTGCTGATGGCGTACGTGAACCCGATCGCGGTGGTCTGCACTTTTCCGCCCGCATGACCGGGGTTGCCGCCGTTGAACGCATCGCCGCCGGCGATCGGTCCCAGAACGAGCGGAGTGAAGATGTCCATAGGAAGGGCGCTATAACGGCCCCAAACGCCAATCTTGTCGTTGACGTTGTAGTTGATCTTCGCGTCGTAGTTGTTGCGATGCGAGTAGGTGAATCCGTACGCGTCGTAATTGACAGTGGTTTGATTCGGGCGCGTCAACGCCGGCAACTGCCCTGTGAGAGTGGCGGCTGCCGCGCTGATGCGCGCCCCAGGAATTGTGTTGCTCGGGAACGGAATGCGTCCCGTGCCGTTGACGTTTCCGGTGAGCGGGTCCCAAATGCACTGCTGCGGCGCCGAATTGGTGGACGTGATGGCCGCCGGGTTGCAGTTCAGCGCACTAAAGTTGCCCGTGCGCCAAGGCGCCACCGGCAGCGTCAGGTTGGGCGATTGTCCGAACTGATTGCGCTTCGTATCTTGCCAATCGAAGAAGAAGAACAGCTTGTTGCGGCCGTTGTAGAGTTTCGGAATCCACACGGGACCGCCGACGAACAATCCATATTGATTGAAGACGTTCTTGGGCGGAGGCGCGGTGTTGGTGTGGCTGAAGTAAGCGACTGCGGTCTCGGCGTTGTTCTGGTTGTATTCGAAGAGTCCGCCATGCAGTTGGTTAGTGCCGCTCTTGATCGCCACGTTCACCGCCGCGCCGCCTGCCGTTCCCTGCTCGGCGTCGAAGCTATTGGTGACGATGTTGACGGTCTGGATCGCGTCGGTCGGAGGAATGTAGGCAACGTTCACCGGCAGCCACGGATAGGAAATAGTGGCGCCGTCGAGACGCGTCTGATTGCCTTGCGACGACTGGCCGTTCACAAACACGGTCTGCGCGCCCGCCGGATTTCCGGCTTCGGAGTTCGCTTCGCGCGAGCCGTTGTTACCTGCGCCCGGCAACAGATACAGAAGGCCTTGGAAATTGCGGCCGTTGCGTCCGTTCTCGGGCAGATCGGTGACTTCCTGGCTGGTGATGACGCGCTCGACGTCGCCTTTATCCGTCTGCAGCGCGATCGCTTCCGCGGAAACCTGCACGCTCTCCGTCGTTTTGGCGATCGTCAGCGCGACGTTGACGCGGCGCAGTTCGTTGTTGCTGATTTGGAGATTGTCTTCCACCACGGTAGCGAAAGATGCCGCTTTCACCGTGAGTTTATAGGTGCCCATCTGAAGATCGGTAAAACGATAAACGCCTCGTTCGTCGGTCGTCGCGGATTTGGTCTGCGACGTTCCCACGTTGAGGAGATCAACTTTCGCTCCCGGCACTGCCGCGCCACTCGGATCGGTGACGTTGCCGGTTAACGATCCATAAAGTACCTGGGCGCTCGCACCGCCCACCAAAAGCGCTGCCGCAAGCAGCACTACACCCCACCGGAGCGTTGTCCGTGTGCTCATTTTGTTGTACTCCCTCCCAAACGCCACGTAGTTTGTTGTGGCCTCAAACAAAGTGTTCTCTAAAGCTATTCAAAAGTCAAGAAGTTCGTAGGAAAAATTTTGAGCGTTCATCACTGAGATAAAGTCGGCGTGATCACACTCCAGCAAACGGCAGGCGCGCGGACACAGCAGGTTGGAGTAGCGTCTGTTACGGTTTGCTACGGTGTCAACACCCCCAAGAATCGCCTTGACAAAGGCTTAAGAAGTGGACAAAGCTTTGTTGGGAAACGCTGGGGTACGGGTTGGCCTCTTGAGCCTTGCGAGAGGGTAACAAGATTTCCTCACGGCATAGAGATGTAGCCCGCCCGGATGTGATAACGTTTCCAGCGCTTCTGAAATTTGGGGAGGGTTCTTACTATGAACCGACGCTTCTTGGGTGCGCCGGCTTGTGCCGGTGCGTTTGTGTTAGTGACCGTAATGCTCTGCGCGGCGGGACTCAGCGCGCAGGCCGTGGCCGTCGCGGAAATCGACGGCGTCGTGACCGACGCTTCGGGAAAGGTGGTTCCCGGCGCGCAAGTCATCGCGACTGAAATCGACAAGCATCTGATTCGTCAAACGACGTCCGGCGCGGAAGGGCGCTTTAGCCTTCCCGACCTGCCGATCGGCCCGTACACGCTGGAAGTGAAGGCGCCGGGCTTCAAGGATTACCGTCAGACCGGCATCGAATTGCGTACTGCGCAGAACACCGAGATCAACATTCAGTTGACGGTGGGCGCGGTGACCGAATCGGTGGAAGTGGTCGCTAATGCGGCGATGGTGGAAACCAAGGACGCGGCGCTCGGCCAAGTCATGGATCAGCGCAAGATCGAGGAGCTGCCGCTTAACGGCCGCAATCCGATCTCCTTGATCACACTGACTGGCGCGGGCACGCAGGACACGCCGTCCGGCGGCGATCTCACCGGATCGAAGAACATCCAAGGATCGAACGGCTCGGTGACTTATTCAATCGGCGGCAGCCAAGCCAACGGCATCAGCTTCCTGCTGGACGGCGGCGATAACAACGACTCGTTCAGCAACGTGAACATGCCGATCCCGGTGCCCGACATGCTCGCCGAATTCAACGTGCAGGCCAACGCGCTGCAAGCGCAGTATGGATTGCACCCCGGCGCGGTGGTGAACATCGTCACCAAGTCCGGATCGAACGCGTTCCACGGCGATCTTTTCGATTATCTCCGCAATTATGAGTTGAATGCGCGTCCCAAGGGCTTGGTGCAGACCAATGCGGCCGGCGCCATCACGTCGAACCTCCAGACAGGGCGCGACTCGTTGAAGCGCAATCAGTACGGCGGCGTCGCCGGCGGACGAATCATCCGCGACAAGCTGTTCTTCTTTGCCGGATATCAGCAGACCACACAACGCCTGACGCCAACCACGACCACGGCGCACGTGCCCACGGCGCTGACCCTCGCCGGCAACTTCCAGGTGGAAGACGCCGCGACATCGACCGGCGGCTGCCAGTCGAAGGCGATCACCCTGAAGGATCCGCTCACTGGATTGGCGTTCCCGAACCAAACGATTCCCTCGACGCGCATGGACCCGGCGTCGATGAACTTGCTGAAGAATTACATTCCCGTGTCCACGGACAATTGCGGTGTGTTCTTCTACGGCCAGCTCGCCAACAACCCCGACTGGCAGTTGATCAGCCGCATCGACTTCGTGAAGAGCGACAAGCACGATATGTACGCGCGCTGGTACACCTACAATTACACGGCGCTGACCTTCTTCGACGGCAAGAACGCTTTGACCACCGGCCCGAATCCCGGCAACAAGGACGAAACGAACTCGATCACGTTCGGCGATACCTACACGGTCAGCCCGACGCAGGTGAACAGCTTCCACGCTACCTGGAATCGTCGCGCGGACAATCGCGGCGCGCCGCCCAACCTGTTCGGACCGAATACGCTGGGCATCAAGCCCTTTGCCGAGAACATGCCGGATAACTACATCCAGATCTCGGTATCGAACTACTTTAACGTGGCGTGCGGAACGTGCGCTCCCGGATACTTCAACATCAACACGTATCAGTTGTCTGACGACTATCAGATGACCAAGGGCCGCCACCAGCTCTCCTTCGGTTTCGACTTCCGCAAGCAGCAGTTCAATTCCACTAACAACCAGCAGTCCAACGGACAGTGGGCGTTCGGAACGGCGGAGACCGGCGACGGACTCGGCGACACCGAGATCGGCGCCTTGAGCTCGTTGACCGACGGCAACGCGCTTTCCGATTACATGCGGCAAACCGTGTTCGCCGCCTACGCGCAGGATAGCTGGCGCATCACGCCGCATTTGACGATCAATTACGGACTCCGCTGGGAGCCGTTGCAGCCCGCGGTCGACAAGCAGTGCCGCGGCAATCAGGTCTCGGTGGCGGCGTTTCTCTCCGGTTTCCACAGCGCGCAGTATCCCGCCGCGCCGGCCGGCTTGCTGTTCGGCAACGACGGCTTGAACAAGAACGGCTGCCAGTTCGCCGACTCGCACTGGCTCGACGTTTCCCCGCGCTTCGGCGCGGTGTGGGATCCCTTCGGCGATGGCAAGACCTCGATCCGGATGGGCGTCGCTTTGATGCACGATTCCACTGAGTTGTTCTATCCGGAACGCTGGACAACGAATCCGCCGTACGCGTCTTCAGTGTCTCTCGGACAAGGAAAAGGCATCGGCGCCCCGGGCGCACAAGGTATCTCGGGACCGTTCTCCAACCCCTGGCTGGGCGTTCCGGGCGGCGATCCGTTCCCGGGCGCGGCCACCTTCCCGCTCTCCAGCGCCTACGTGAGCATTCCGCCGGATGTGCCGGCCACCTACCTGATGAACTGGACGATGAGCATTCAGCATCAGTTCGCGAAGGACTGGCTGGCGTCGATCACCTACTTGGGGAACCACTCGGTCCATCTCTACGGACAGTACGACCTCAACGTGGCATTGCCGGTCGCGAATCCCAATTCGACGAATGAAAACTCGTCGAATGAACCGCAACGGCGCACCTTGGCCTTGCTGAATCCAGCACAGGGCGCGTACTACGCCGTCGTTGGTCAAACCGATCCGGGCGGCACGTCGTTCTACAACGCGATCCTCGGCAAGGTGGAGAAGCGTTTTTCCACCCACTATACGATCCTGATGAATTACACGTATTCGCATTGCATCAGCAACGTGGACTTCACGGGTGAGTTGACCGGCAACGCGTACCAGAATCCGCACGACCGCCGGGCCGAAACCAGCAATTGCGCTTCGGATCGCCGCCAGATCTTCAACACGTCGTTGGTGGCGTCGAGCCCGGGCTTCGGCCATGGCTTCGCGAAACAACTCACCAAGGATTGGCAAGTCGCCCCGCTGATTACACTGCAGAGCGGTTCGCCGCTCACCGTGACCGACGGCGCGGACGTTTCGCTCTCCGGTGAAGGTACCGGCAGCGATCGCCCGAACGTGGTTCCGGGCGTCAGCCTCTATCCCAGCAATCGAAGCCTCACCGCGTGGTTCAACACTGGACTGAACGGTACACCGGCGGTCTTCTCAGCGGGCTGCAACGTGGCCTCGCCTCCGGGATTCTCGGCTCCGGCGGCGGGCGCGAACTTCTATGCTCCGTTGTCCACGAATCCCTACTGCGTGCCACTCGGGACTTTCGGCAACGCAACGCGCAATCTCCTGTTTGGACCGGGCACGATCCAGTGGGATATGTCGATCACGCGTCAGTTCGTGATGAAGGAGCGCTACAAACTCGACCTGCGCGCGGAGTTCTTCAACTTCATGAACCACGCGAACTGGAACAACCCCACAACCGGTATGACCAGTGCTAACTATGGTCAGATCACCGGATTCGGTGGCCCGCGCTTGATCGAAATGGCGCTGAAGTTACACTTCTAGGCCACTCCGAGTAGGGTTCACCGGCCCGCGAGAGGCGACACCTCTTGCGGGCCTTTTCTTTTGGGCGCAATGAACAGCTATAATCAACCTCTTCGATGATTGGCGCCATCAGAAAACTTCTCGCGCATCCCGACACTCTCGATCTCAGCATCGACGATCCGCGCACCACCGAGCGGCGGCAAGGCATCATCGAGAGCAATCGGTTTTTGTGGCGAATCTACGACGAGTGGTACCGTGCAATCGCCGATTCGGTTCCGCTGGGGCCAGGCGGCGCGCTGGAACTGGGTTCGGGAGCGGGTTTTCTGACGCGATACATACCGGGACTCATTACGTCGGAGATTTTCACGTGCCCCAACTTACAAATTGTCCTCGACGCCCGCCGATTGCCCTTCGCCGACGCGGCTTTGAAGGCCATCGTGATGGTCGACGTGTTTCACCACATTCCCGATAGCCGGTCGTTTCTCGAGGAAGCGCGCCGGTGCCTGCGGCCGGGTGGCCGCCTCGTGATGATTGAACCGTGGGTTTCCACTTGGTCGCGGCGGATCTATACGAACCTGCACCACGAGCCCTTTCTCCCCGAAGCCAAAGAGTGGAGCTTTCCGGAACGCGGTCCACTTTCGGGCGCCAACGGTGCACTTCCCTGGATTGTTTTCGAGCGCGACCGGCGCGAATTCGAGTCGCGCTTCCCGGAATTCACGATCCAAACGGTGCGGCCCTTCATGCCCTTCCGCTATCTCGTCTCGGGCGGAGTGTCGATGCGCCAACTGATGCCGGCGGCGACATTTGGTCTGTGGCGCGGGATTGAGTCAATGCTGGGCCCGTGGCGGCAGCATTGGTCAATGTTCGCCTTCGTTCAGGTTGAGAGGCATTAGACCGAAAACACGCGACCTCAGTGCAGTCCTAGCAAAATCTGCACCAGGCGATGCACGATCAGTTCGTGGAGCGTCAATAGTTCGCGATTGGCGCGCGCGATCAATTCGGCCAGTTTCCGTGTGATGGTCAGATCTATTTCGCCGGTACGGCCAACGGGAAGCGCAGCGCCACGCCGTCGATTGTCACCGTGAATTCCGGGAACAGCACTGGCGCAGCGGTGGAATTCACAACCGAAGGCAACCGAACCCGCAATACGGCGACAGCGCCGCTGGAATCAAACGACACTAAATCCGCGCCGTTTACGGCGACCGAATGCGGTCCCGGCGCGCCCAGACCGTTCAGATACACGCTCACAACCGAGCCGCCGGCGGCGGGATTCGTGCAACTGACAAGCGTCAAGTCGGGATTCAACGCCACCGCAGGCAGCCCCGGCGCCGTCAACGCGCCGGGACACGTGGCATACGCGTCGGCCTGCACAAAAGGCGCCGGTTGCTGCGACGCCGCGAGGAAAGTCTGCTGACCCACTAACGTTCCGCTTGCGCCTTGATGAATCTCCATGGAAACCGTCGCGGCACTTCCGAGGGCATAGGGAACCTGTGCGTTCACTTGCACCCCGGACGCATAGAGGAGCGGCGCGGGCGTGCCGTTGAAGGTCACCGAAACGCTGTCGGGAGCGAAACCATCGCCGAAAAGCGTCACCAATTGACCCGGCGCGACGTGCGAGAGCGGCGTATAGTCGGCAGCGTCGGTGACGCAGGTGAGCGGCGCCTTCGGCGCGTCCTGCAGATCGATCTCGGCGATGATGCTTCCGTCTTGCACGGTGGCCCGGCCGCTCGCGTCAACGGTGGTCACATGGGCCGCCGCGCCGATGCCCGCGCTGGTGTTGGGCCGCGGGGTAATCGCCGGAAGCGCGAACGCCAATCGCGTGGACGTCAGCGCGCTGCCGTCGGCGGTGAGCCGCGTAACGAAGGGAATGGGATTGATGTAATTCGGGCGGCACGCGTTCGCGACACCCGAGACTCCCGGAAAATCCGGCGAAGCGGCCATGCCTGCGATCACAACTTGGCCCGATGCGTCGAGCGCCAGCGAGCTGATCGAGTCGTCTGAGGATCCGCCGAGAAACGTCGAGAAAATCAGCCCCGTGCCAGTGGCATTTAGCTTCGTCACGTATCCACTGTTCGGCGGAGCCTGAACGGCGAACGAGTTCGTGCTGGGCGGATTTTGCGCGGCGATCGTGGTTTGATACGCGCCTGCCGTCACCGGATAGTTGCTCGACCCGGTGGATCCGCCGAGGATCGCGTTGCCACCCGCGTCCACCAGCAGCGCGGCCACGCCTTCGTTTCCCCGGCCGGACAGCCACGTGGAGTAGATCAGTTGGGACGCAGCGCTATCGAGTTTCGCAACATATTGATGCGAGCAAAGAATACCGAAACCAACCCCGGGACCATTGGAACCGCCGCATATCGCCAGTTGGATCGTGCTTTGCAACGCGCCGGCAGGCACGGGAATCGTGGGAGATTCGGCGGAACCCGCCACGTAAATCGCGCCGTCCTGACCGAGAGCAATGCGATTGCCGCCGATTGCATTGCTGGAGAACACAAGCTTTCCGGATGGATCGAGCTTCAAGACAAACAGAGCCGCGGGCATTCCGGTATTTGCGAGCGCGCCGCCGGCCGCCGCGAACGCTCCGCTGCCAGTGATGAAAGCGGCTCCGCTCGAATCGAGCGCGACGTCGAGCGGCGCGACGCCGCCGTTTGTCGTGAAATCGCCGTTCAAATAACTGGCGTAGGAAACATGGCCGCCGGAATCGAGTTTGGCCACAAAACCCGGTCCCGAAGGTTGATTCAGCGGATACAAATTCAGTTTCTCGGCGGCGTCGGCGGTCACGGGGAAATCAAAAGAGTTTGTGCCGCCCACCGCCACAACCGAACCGTCTGCCGTCAGGGCGAACGCCGTTATCGTCTCCGATCGCGTGCCGCCGAACGTCGTGAAGTACGCGAGCGTGCCGTCGCTCGCGACCTTCGCCACAAATGCGTCGAACGCCCGTCCGGAAACTAGCAGATCGCCCGCCAAGTAGACGTTGCCCGCGGCGTCGCGCTTGATCGTGTACACCGTTGGATTGCTGGGAAGCTGAACAGCGGGTCCCGCGCTCGCGGAAATGGATAAGCCAAAGCAGAGAACAGCGAAGTAGCGCCCCGGAAGTGACATGCGACTCTTCCCTTCTTGTCGCGATCCGGTTGGCGCGTACCGGACGAACTGAAGCACAGGATACCACAATGTGACGCCGCCCCAAGCTACTACGCGGCCCGCGCGCAGCTACACCGAGTACACGCGACCCCGGTGGAGTCCGAGCAAAATCTGCACCAGGCGATGAGCGATCAGCTCGTGCAATGTCAGTAGCTCGCGGTTCGCTCGCACGATCGCCTCGGCGTCGCGATAATCTGTCGCGCCGCCGCCGGCCTTCAGTGCGTCGGTGGCTTCCTTGATGATCGGATCGGCGATCGCTTCCCCGGCCATCTCCCACAGCGTAATGAAGCGATCGACGGCCGTCGGGAAACTCACTTCGAAAACGCCGAAGAGACTCGTGGTGCGCGGCGGCTTGTAGTCCAAATTGAACGGACCGTTGTATCTGTGACTGCGCAACAGCACCAGCACGTTCAGCCAATCGAGCGGATTCACAAGGCCCACGCCGATATCGACGTCGTGCTTCAGGCGATAACCGTCGTTGATGTCGAAGTGGAAAAGTTTTCCCGCCAGTAACGCGCGAGCCAACGCCGCGCGCGGCGCCCCGCCCCACATCAATTCGTGCAAGTATTCCGGATTCAGCCCCACCATCTCGGGATGCGTGAGTAATCCCGAAGCGATAAACGCCAGCATCGCATCGGAAGTCGGCAATAGGATCTCGGCCTGCGGCTCGAACGGCTTCGCTTCCAGGCAATGCTTTAACGTCGGGCGCTTCTTGGCCGCCGCGACCTCGATATCGCGATCGCAAGCCGCGTTCAGCGCTTCAGCGTACCAACGCAACGTCTCGGTTTCCTCCACCGCGCCCTGCACGTAATATCCCAGCGACCCCGGCCAATACACCGCGAAGCCCGCGCCGAGATCGTGGCCGATCTCCACCGTATTGCGCACGCGAAACTTGGCATACTCGCGAACTTCCGGTGCTTCCGCCGCGGGACTGCCGGCCCAGACCGCGTGATAAAACGTTTCGGTCGTCACCATCGAGCACTTCAGATCGTGCTTGCGCAACGCCCCCGCGATCTTTCCAACGATTTCCGCCTGCTGATTCTTGCCCAGCGCCTCGGTGGGAATTACGTCGGTGTCGTGGGTGGTCCAATGACCAATGCCGATCTCCGCATACCTTTCGATGACCTGCTCGAACCCAAGCGCCTCGCGCGTGGGCGCGTGAAACAGCGCTTGACCCTGATACGCGGCCGCCCACTGCGGACCGGAAAGGTAATATTTGCGGCGAACGGCAGGCGCGTAGCTGCCGCCGCACGCTTTCATCAATCGCGATACGAGGGACTGCTGTTGGTTTTCAGGTATCGGTTTCAAAGATCTCCCTTTCGCGCTCAGCACTCAGGACTCAGCGCTCAGGACTCTGTTTTACTTCGGCCGATTCGCGACGATGTAAACGACACCGACAACGGTCATGATGGCGCCCCACCAAACCGGCGCGTGCAGTTCCGCGAGCACCGTGTTCGGCAGATGCGAGTATTCGCTGATACCGCTGAAGCAAATCAGCGCGCCGTAAATCGCCAAGAGCAAGCCGACGAAGAACCAGACCGGAATGATGTGATGTTTTTCCATTTTCGTTTACCGTCCTTTCTGGACGCAGCGCTCTCGCGCTGCTACCAGAAGATCACTTGCAACAGGGCGAAAATCGCCAACGATACGCAGGCCCACACGATCGGCTTGCCCCAGAATCCCGTGTCTTCTTCCTTCGGGATCGCCGTCGCGCCATAGACCAAGCCTTCGAGTTCCTTGTCGGACTTGGGCTGAGTCATCAGGCTCACCACCACCGTCACGACCACGCAAATCAATCCGGCCCAAAGAGCCTGATACATGTCGCGCGCCAATCCCTGCGCTTTGTCCGATAGCGCGATGATCGCGATGCTCGACGGAACATACTTCATCGTGAAAAACATCGATACGGACGAAACCACGCCCGCCAGAAGCCCTAGGAATCCGCCGGCGCCGGTGGCGCGCTTCCACAACATGCCGATCAATACCGTGGGGAACAGCGGTGCGATGAAAAATCCGAAGAGCGCCTGCACGTAATCCATGATGGAAGCGAATCCCATCACCAGATACGCTGTACCGATACTGAGCACCAAGCCCACGATCGTGCACCAGCGTCCCATCGACACGTAGTGCGCGTCCGAGGCGTTCTTGTTGAAGAAGTGGCGATAAATGTCGTAGGTCCAAACGGTGCCGAAGGCGCTGGTGTTGCCCGCCATGCCCGCCATGAATCCCGCGATGAGGGCGGTGACGCCCAATCCCAACAAGCCGGGACCGAAGTAGCGCACCATGATCAGCGGCAACACATCGTTGTAGCTATGTTGTCCGGCGAGCAGCGCGCTCTCGGGGCCGAGCGGATGCGGCATCGCCAGACTGGGCAGCACCGCCAAGCCGATCAAGCCGGGGAGAATCACGATCAGCGGCACGGCCATCTTGAAAAACGATCCGAGCACCGGCGCCATCTTCGCCGAACGCATGTCTTTCGCCGAAAGCACGCGTTGGACGACGAGAAAATCCGTGGTCCAGTATCCCATCGAGAGCATCGCGCCTAATCCGAACACGATGCCTGTCCAATGCATGCCCATCGGGTTGTCGCCGAAATGTCCCAGCGTGCTCCAAGCGTGCGTGAAATCCTGGCCGGGAAAGTTTTTCTGAATGCGCGCGACCATGCCATCCCAGCCGCCCGTTTCGATCAGTCCGAGCACGGGGATCAGCAGCGCGCCGAACCAGATCAAGAAAAACTGAAGCACTTCGTTGAAAATCGCGGAGAACAATCCGCCCGCGACGACGTAGAGTCCAACGGTAACCGAAGACACCCAAATACTCAGGTGAATGTTCCAACCGAGAAGCACGCGCATCACCGAAGCCATCGCGAACATGTTTACGCCGGACATCAGAATCGTCATGAACGCGAAACTGATCGCCGACAATCCGCTGGCGGCCGGACCGTAGCGAAGCTCCAGGTAGCCGGGCACCGAGTGCGTCTTGCAGATGTAGTAGAACGGCATCATCACGATGCCCAGGAAAATCATCGCCGGAATTGCACCGATCCAATACCAGTGCGCGGCGAGAATGCCGTATTGATAGGAGGCCCCGGCCCATCCGAGCAGTTCGAGCGATCCCAGGTTGGCGGAAACGAAGCTCAGGCCCGCGACCCACGCGGTCATTTCTCGGCCGGCCATGAAAAAATCTTCGCCGCTCTCGGCGAATCGCTTCAGGTAAAATCCGATGCCCACAACCGCGACGAAGTAGATGGCGATGATCGCCATGTCCACGCCGCTCAGTGCAATCAGATGGTCATTCATTCAAACTCTCCCCGTCACCCGCGCCCTCGCAGCGGCGCGTAGCGATGCTTCAGTGTACTCTTTTCGCGGTTCCTGTCACCTGGAGATTTGCGTGCGCGACGCCGGTCGATTCCGCACCTAGCGATCCCGAAAATCCCGGCTGAACGCCGCCCACGGAAATCTCGATGGTCCCCGGCCACACAACGGATTCACCCAACGCGTTGACCAAGGCGAGTTGGCGCGCGGTCAGCGTGAACTCCACCGTCTTGTGCTCTTTCGGCGCCAGCGTCACGCGCCGGAATCCCGCGAGCGAGCGGATTGGCGGCGTGCCGTACTCGCCCGCGCGCGTGAATCGCGCCGGCGGAACTTTCACGTAAAGCTCCACAACTTCGTCGCCCGCGCGATCGCCCACGTTCGAGACGTCGACCGAGATTTTCACGTCTTCACCGGCGACACTCTTTTCCGGAACCATCAGCTTGCTATACGCGAATTTCGTGTAGCTCAATCCATAGCCGAACGGGAACAGCGGCTCACCCGTGAAGAAGCGATACGTTTTCCCTTTCATGCTGTAGTCGGTGAACGGCGGAAGATCGTTCGCCGATCGATAAAACGTCACCGGCAGGCGGCCGCCGGGATTGTAGTCGCCGAACAAGACGTCCGCGATCGCCGTGCCGCCCGCCTGTCCCGGATACCACGCCTCGACGATCGCGGGCACGTAGTCGCGGGCCCAATTCACGGCCAACCCGCTGCCGTTCATCAGCACCAGCACTGTGGGCTTGCCGAGCGCGACAACTTGCGACAACAAATCTTCCTGCACCTTCGGAAGATTCAAACTCACGCGATCGCCGCCGGCGAATCCTGCCACGGGAACTTTCATTTCCTCGCCTTCCAGGCGCGGCGAGAGGCCGAGCACCATGATGACGGCGTCGGCTTGCTGGGCTGCTTGGAGCGCCGCGGGCGCCGGATTTTCTCCCGGCTTCGACCAAACAAGCTGGATGTCCGCATCGCCGACGTACTCGTGATAATCCACGCGGATCGGATAGAGATTCCCTGCTTCCAGATCAACCGCCTCATAGCGAAACGCCCGCTCGTGAATGTTGTTGAAGTCGACGATCTTCTTGCCGTCGAGATAAATCTCGAACGCGTTCATGCCGGTCGCGCCAATTTGATATTTTCCGCTGACCGGTGCGATCAGAAAGCCGGTCCAACGCACGCCGAAGTCGTCGTCCTTCATTCCCGCGCGCGGCGCACCATCCCACCACTGAAACTTGATCTGCGGATCGATGCGCGTGAACAACGGTTGCGGGTTTTCCGGAATCGTGCCGGTCATTTTTCCCGAGCCGGGGTACGTCAGCTCCGCGGGCTGATGGAGCATGCCGTCGAAATTGCTGACGTTGTAATACGCGCCGTTCAATCCATTCTTGCGATCCGCTCCGTTCGACGTGAACAGCGCCGACGACGGAATCGTCTCGAAGTTCGGCGTCCCTTCGGCGAAATCGCTGCCGCGCGCGTAGATCACTTTCGTGTTCGCGCCGAGCTTGGCCTTGATCCCCGCCAGCGGCGTAATGGGATGCGAGGGCTCGCCATTGTAGTTGCCCACCAGGGAATCGAAATCGTCAGCGTTCGGCCCAATCACCGCGATCGTCTTGAGCGTTTTCTTCAGCGGCAGCGTGTGATTTTCGTTCTTCAGCAGCACGATTGCTTTGCGCGCCGTCTCGAGCGCCAGTTGCCGATGCGCGGGGCTGTCGTTTTCGCTGAGCGGAATGCTGGCGTACTTAACCATCGCCGGCGGATCGAACAACCCAAGCTTGAATCGCGCCATGAACAGGCGATGCACGGCGGTGTCAAGATCTTTGTCGGTGACAAGTCCCGCTTTGTACGCGGCTTGCAAGTTTGTATACTCGGTGCCGCAGTTCAGGTCCGTGCCGGTCTTCAGCGTCGCGGCGACTCCGTGTTCAGCATCCGGTTCCACCTTGTGATTCTTGTAGACGTCGCCGACCGCGCCACAGTCGCTCACGACGTAACCGGAAAATCCCCAATCGCGGCGCAGCGTTTCTTGCAAGAGTTTCGGACTCGCGCACGCCGCCTTGCCATCGACGCGATTGTAGGCGCACATCACCGAGTATGCGCCGCCTTCCTTGATGGCCATTTCGAAATGTGGCAAGTAGCTTTCCTGCAAATCCTCTTCGCTGATCACCGCATCGAACGTATGGCGCGACGGCTCGGGTCCCGAGTGCACGGCGAAATGCTTAGCGGTGGCGACGGTCTTCAGGTATTTCGGATCGTCGCCTTGCAGTCCTTTGATGAACGCGACGGCCATTTTCCCTGTGAGAAACGGATCTTCGCCGTAGGTTTCCATGCCGCGTCCCCAGCGCGGATCGCGAAACAAGTTGATGTTCGGCGTCCAGAACGTGAGTCCTTCGTAAATGTTGCGTTTGCCGCGGAGCGTGAAGTCATTGAACTTGGCGCGACCTTCGTCGGAGATCGCCGACGAGACACGATGGAGCAACTCGGTGTCCCAGGTGGCGGCGAGCCCGATGGTCTCCGGAAAAACGGTGGCGCGTCCGGCGCGCGCAACGCCGTGGAGGCATTCGTTCCACCAGTTGTACGCCGGGACGTCGAGGCGCGGAATCGCCACGGAGTCGTTCATGAGCTGCGAGATTTTTTCCTCCGCCGTCATGCGCGAGACGAGATCGTCGACGCGTTTTTCGAAAGGCAGCTTGGGATCTTTGTAGGGCGCTTGCGCGAATACGGACGCAGCCAACAACACACAAGACACTCGCAGGTAGAAGTTCATTCGCAGCCTCATTCGGGACCGTATCGTATCATTTGTTTTGTTGTGCAACAATATGGACGATACGACACCAGTATCTGTATTACAGTCTGTGATACGCTGGACTCTGTCGAGGAGAATCCGATGACATCCCCTGTCGCCATCCGCCTAGACCGCGCCCTTCGGCAGCGTGTCGAGCGCCTGGCTCGCCAGCGCGGCAAGACCAGAACGGAAATCATGCGCGAAGCGCTCGAAGCGGGTCTACGAGAGCAAGAGAAACAGAAGGTGCGCCCGTATGAGTTGATGAAGGGAGCACTCGGAATCATCCGCACAGGTGACCCTAAAGGATCCGAGGACATGGGCCGCAAATTGACGGAGTTTGTGCGGAAAAAACACAACCAGTCATGATCCTTGTCGACGCGGGCCCATTGAAGGCGTTTTTTGCTGCCGATGACCAACATCACACTGCCTGCGTTGCAGCGCTCCAAGAGATCGATGAGCCGCTTGGCACTGTCTGGCCAGCGTTGACGGAAGCCATGCATCTGCTCATGGGCTATCCCGAAGCCCAAGAAGAATTGTGGAAAATGCTTGAGTCGGGCGCCATTGAACTGCTGGCTCTCGGTCGCGGCGATTTGGCACGAATGCGTGAACTGATGCGCAAATACGCAGATCGTCGAATCGACATGGCGGATGCCGCATTGCTCTGCGTTGCGGAACGCGAAGGCATTCATACGATCTTCACGGTCGATCGCCGCGATTTTACCGTCTACCGCCTGCAGGGGCGCGCCCGGCTGAATACAATTCCCTAAACTTCCAGGAATACCGCGCCGTCCTCCACCGACAGCGCAACGCCCGCGGATTTCGCCGCTTCCTGCAACGCGGCGTCGAGCATGACCACGGGATCGGGGCTTACGTCCAGGCGCCGCATCAAGCCTTCGCCCTTGCGATCACCCACCGTCAGCATAATCTTCAGGCCGCGACGCTTGGCGCGCACTTGCGTGCCGTCTTCGAGCTTCGCGTTCATCGGCTTGAGATAGGCGTCCACGTAATGCACACCGATGCCGGACTTGTCGCCGGTTTGCGCGGGAAGTTTTTCGGTGGCCGCCGCGTTCATGTCGCAGAGTTTCATCTTCATGCTTTCGGTACCAGTGTAAAACTGTCGATCGCCGCGCGGAACGCACGGATGTGATCGGGCGTCGAGCCGCAGCACGCACCGATAATGTTCGCACCCGCCTCGAGCAACGCCCTGACGCCCTGCACCATTTCCTCCGGCGTTTCGTCGTACACAACTTTCATGTTGATCAGCTTCGGCTGACCCGCGTTCGGCTGCGCCATCACCGGCAGCTTGGTGACTTTCTTGTAGCGCTCCACGGCCTGGCGCGCGCGTTCCATGTCCATGCGCGTACCGCAGTTCAGCGCCACGATGTCAGCGCCGTTTTCTTCCATGAAGAGCGCGGCGCGCTCAGGGTCGATACCCATCATCGTGCGAAACGTCTCGCCGTCGTGCGTCACATCATACGCCATCGACCCGATGATGCACGGCGCGCCGGCGCGCTTCGCTGCTTCCAAACCAAGCTGCAATTCCTCAAGTGCCGTTTGCGTTTCGATGATGATCGCGTCCGCGCCCGCATCCACCAGCGCCCCCGCCTGCTCGTTGAACGCATCACGAACTTGGCTGGAGGTGAACTCGCCGTACGGTTCCATCAATCCGCCAAACGGACCAATGTCGCCGATTACGTAACCGGATCGATCGCCGAACGCCTGTCGCGCGATTTCCACGGCGGCGCGATTGATTTCCACAACCTTGTCGGCGTTGCCGTGACGATTCAGCATCAGCCGCGAGCCGCCGAACGTGTTGGTGATGATGCAATCGGAGCCCGCTTGCACGTAACGCCGCTGGATCGCCAGCACGCGATCCGGCTCCGAGAGATTCCACTGCTCCCCGCAGCCGCCGGACTCGAGTCCCGCCAGCATGAGTTGCGTGCCCATCGCGCCATCGCACAACAAAGGGCGTTCGCGGCAGGCGTCCTGCAATCGAACTTGTGGTCTACTGTTCATTCGCTAGAGCGTAGTGAATTGTTTCGAGCACTAATCCCCATTTGTGTTTTCGACTATCTTCATCGCAGTAGCAACCCGGCGCAAACGTGGATCGCTGCCAGCTTAGCACTTCATCCAAACGCTTGCCGACAAGCGGATGATCCTGCGCGATCGCCGCCATCAAGTGGTCGCGGCGATCAATGTAGGCGCACATATACGTGTGACCCGTATCGCCCGGCGCGGGCGCACATTGCTGCTCGCGAATCGGATACCCCTGATCGCGCGGTCCAAGTTTCACGCGATACAAGAATCTCAGCGGACGTCCCATGTTGGTACACGTGGTGCCTTCGTATACGAACATCGCGTCGGTGGTTCCGTCATCGCGACGCTCCAACGTCAAGCGCTCCCCGACCCAGCGGCGCAACGCTTTCGTGTTGACGTTGTATTTGGCGTTTGGATCGAGAGCGTTCGACTCCGCAGGCTCCTCCGCCGCGGTTTCCATCCAACGCGCGTATGGCGCGCGGCGATATTGGCACGGCGAATACGAACAACTTTCACAAGGCATCAATTCCGTCAGCGGACGCATGCGATCGACATTTCGCGTGACGCCGAACGCCGCGAGCAGCGACTTTTTCGGGCGCAGCGCGCCGGAGTCAAGCGCTTCCACTCGGGAGGCGAGTTCATGATGGCCGCCGCGAATCAACTCGAGCAGGCGCGCTTGCTCGGCGATGTCCCATCCGACATAGCCGGGGCTATCGTGCGGCAGCACCGCCATGCCGCGATCTTCTGCCCACGCACAGAGTCGCGCGCCGGTGGTGGTGACAAGATGCTCGACGACCGCAGATCCGTACATTTCGAGGAAAAAATATTCGTCCGGTTTTTCTTCCAGCCAAAGTTGCTGGGTGCGTTCTTCCAATTCCGGTCCCGCGCTGATTGCCGCGATCACCACGGCGTGACCGCCCGAGAGTTCCAGGGTCTTGCGCAAGCGTTCGCCGTGAAACATCGTGCCGCCGAGTTCGACGCCGTCGGTGCCGGCGCGAGGATTCTCGATCGTTCGCGCATACACCCACGGACGCCCGTTCGTCGCGTACCAATCGCGCGCCGCGCCGGCTAGCTCGCGGGCGCGATCCTGCAGAGCGTGGCCGCGCGGATATCCGAGCAGACGCAGATATTCGGCGTCGGCAACGGCGATCGACGGTGCGGTGTCGGCGATCTCGATCATGCGGCGGTAGCTCCGTGGAATGAATGGAGCGGCTTGAACTGGCAGCCCTCCACGAAAAAGTCGAAGAAATTCGGGTGCGTTTCCAAGCGGCAGTGTTCCACGCGCTTCACCATCTCTTCAAGTTCGCGCCGTTTCGCCTGGGAAAGCAGCGCCATCGACGCGCCTTCAATCGCCATGTTTCCCGCAGCGACGAATTTCGCCTCCGGCAAATCGGGAATCAGTCCGATTCGCCTTGCGGCCTCGACACGCATGTGCTGGCCGAATCCGCCGGCGAGGTAGAACAGGTCCACGTCTTCAAAATCGAGTCCGAATTGATGGAAGACCGCCTGCAATCCGGCGGCGTTAGCGCCTTTGGCTTGCGCGAGTTCGTTCACGTCGCTTTCGGTGAAGAAGATTTCGTGCTTACAGTCGATATCGAAGCGCGCGTTTCCGTCGGTGAAGCGCCCCATCTCGTTCATCAGCCCGGTGCGGAGCAGTTCGCTGAGCAAATCGATCAATCCCGAGCCCGCGATTCCCGCCGGCGCGGCATTTCCGATTACGTCAACGTGAAACTGGTTGCAGTCAAGCCGCACGCCCTCGATCGCGCCGTCCAGCGCGGGCATTCCGCATGAAATCGCGCCGCCTTCAAAGGCGGGACCCGCGGGGCACGACGCCGCGAGAATCCGGTGACGATTTCCCACGATCAACTCCGTGTTCGTGCCCAGGTCCATGATCGCGATCATGCGATCTTCGTGCGCCAGATCGCCCGCCAACATGCACGCCGCGGCGTCGGCGCCCACATGTCCGCTGATGACCGGCGCGCCGTAGACGCGCGCATCGGGATCGATCGGCAGCAGGCAGTGACGGCCGGTGTCGAAAAGACTCGTGGTCGAGCGCTTCCCTGCTTCCATCTCCAGTTCGGTGATCGAGCGATAGGGGCTCTGCCCGATCGTGTAAACACTCTGCCGGAAAAACAAATCGCGCATCGTCGAATTGCCGACGACCACCATCTCTTTGATCTCGCGCGGATCGACGGGAAATTCTTCGATGGCGTGCGTGAGATATCCGGCCAGCGTGCGCATCAGCAACCGGCCGGCATGTTCGGTGTCGTATTGAATGCGCGACATCACTTCGCTGCCGCCGAAACGCTGGGGATTCTCAAACGACGTCGCAGCGACTTGCTCGCCCGTAAATAAATGGAAGAGCCGCAGCACCACGGTGGTGGTGCCCAGGTCCATCGCGATACCGTAACCGGTGCGCGGCTCGTGCGCCGGCGAAGCCAGTCGGACGCCGCTTTGCTCGATGCGCATTTGTCCACGGCGCATGGTGTGGCAACGAACTTCACCCGCACCCACAACCTGCGTTTGGCACGAGAGGCGGAAACGATCCTTCAAGTGATCTTCCGCCGCGGTGCGAGGCGAAAGGAATTCCATCCCGGCGGTCACTTCCACCATGCACTCCTTGCACTTTCCTTGCTTGTGGCACGACGTGGGCACGCGCACGCCGAGATTCTCGGCGGCGTCAAAAACCGATTCCCCGCCGGAAATCGGCGTGGTCAGTCCATTGATTTGCAGAGTAGCAGCCATCTAGCTCGAAGATTTCGCCAGGCGCAGGAAAAGATCGACGGCAGCCGACGCGTTTTGACCGTATCCGTCCGCGCCGATTTCATCGGCGTACATTTGGCTGATCGGCGCGCCGCCGACAGCCATCTTGATGTGCGTGAGTCCCGCTTTTTCGAATCCGTCGATCACCACTTTCATGTACGTCATGGTGGTGGTGAGCAGCGCGCTCATGCCGATAATCGTGGGATTGCATTTGGCGGCGGCGGCCATGAATTTGTCCACGCTTTGATCCACGCCGATGTCGTGGACTTCGAAACCGGCGCCTTCCGCCATCATCAACACCAGATTCTTGCCGATATCGTGAAGATCGCCGCGCACGGTTCCCATCAGCAGCACGCCGACCGGCTTATCCGCGGCGTGAGCGGTCAGCAACGGCTTCAGCACGGCCATGCCGGCTTTCATCGCGCGCGCCGCGATCAAGACTTCCGGCACATACACCACGTTGTATTTGAAATCCTCGCCCACCACGCTCATGCCGGCGATCAGGCCTTCCTGCAAAACTTCCTGCACGGATCGCCCTTCGGCGAGCGCTTCTTTGGTCATGCGCTCCACGTCGGCGGCCTTGCCTTCGTAGAGACATTGATTCATGAGGGCGTAATCGACCATTTCTCTCCTACAACCGGCTAGGCGGCAATCACCACGCGCCGCGCGTTGAATTCCGCCAGCGCTTCCTGCATCGCCACCACGTTCTCGCGCGGCATCCCGGGACTCACTCCGCCGCCCACCGACAGAATGATTCCCTCGCCGCCCGATGCCTCCAACACTTCCAGCGTCGCTTCACGTACTTCCTCGGGCGTTCCGCGCACGGCAATCTCCAGCGGATTCACATTACCCATCAGACACATTCGATCGCCCACGCGCGCTCTCACTTCACTGATGTGTTTCTGCTTGCCCCAATTCAACACGTGAAATCCGGCGTCGGGCAAGTGATTCAGGCAGGCGTCGACTTCCGCGTCGTTGTGGTAAATCTTCACCCAATCGGCGGGAAACGCGTCGCAAATGCGCTTCAAGTAGGGATGCGCGAACTCCAGGTAATGCTCCTCGTTGATGAATCCAACGATGTCGTCGAGGATGAAAATGCCCTCCACCGTGTCGCCCATCACTTTGTGCTGCGCCTTCAGCCAGTCGATGATCACGCGCGTGCACAAATCGATCAGGCGATGCGCGCCCGCGGGATCTTCCACCAAATCGATCATGAAACGCGTGGTCGACCGCACGAATCCCGCCGTACAAAGCGGTCCCCGCGACGTCACGATCGGCAAAATGTAGCCGTGATCCAAAATGCGCTGCTTGTGCATGCCGATGCGATGCAGCGTGAGCGCGGCGAAGCCGTCGGCTTCCACTTCGTAATCGGGAAACTCATCGATGTCCTCAATGCGCTGCAGCGTGTGATACTCGCTCGGCGTGTTGTCCTGCCAAAACTTGATCTTCGCGCCCAACACGCTCGGCTCGGCGGCCATTCCGTACTCCATCCACCACGACGGAACGAAGATGATGTCGGGATATTCCCGCATGATCTTCAAGTTCGAGTTGAACCAAAGCTCCGGATCGAGGAAATAGTCGAGGTGCTTGATGCCGAGATAGCCGGGAATCCACGGGCTATCGATGATCATGGCCATCGGAACTTTCTCGAGTTTCTCCCGCCGCGCGGCGCGCTTAAATGTCTCCCACTGTTCCGGACGCATCGACCCGACTCACCTTTCTGCTACCATTAAGTGCTTTGTCTTGTGGCGAAACCGGGCTTGCGGAACCCAGCCCGCCGATATTGTTGTATCATACAACTAAATCATGCAAAGTGCCAGAATTAGGGACATCCGGGCAACAACGGTCACTGTACCATTGCTGGCCCCTTTGCGTCACGCCAACGGATGCCATTGGGGACGCTTCGTGCGCACCATCGTGGAAGTGGAGACGGACGACGGCGCGATTGGTCTTGGAGAAATGGGCGGCGGCGGAGAGTCGGCCGAGGCCGTTTTTCGCGCGATGAAATCGTATTTGTTGGGACATGAAGTCGCGCGGCTTGAGGAAATGCGCTTCCTGATCGCGAATCCCACGGCGAGTCTGTACAACAATCGGACACAGGTGCTGGCGGCGCTCGAATTCGCGTGCCTCGACATTTTGGGTCAACGCTGGGGCGTACCCGTGTGCGACATTTTGGGCGGGCGCCTGCGCGATCGCGTGCCGTTCGCGGCGTATTGCTTTTTTCGCTATCCCGATCCGCGGACCGGCGCCGGTGAAGTTCGCACGGTCGATCAAGTGGTGGCGAACGCGGTCGCGTTGAAGAAGGATTACGGATTTACCAGTTTCAAAATGAAAGCCGGCGTCTTCCATCCCGACTGGGAATTGGAAGCGTATCGGGCTTTGGCGGCTGCGGTGCCCGGATGCAATGTACGATTCGATCCCAACGGCGCGTGGTCGACCGAACAAGCGATCCGCTTCGGCCAGGCCATCGAAGGATTGCGCAACGATTACCTCGAAGACCCTGTATACGGACTGGCCGGCATGCGCCGCGTGCGGGAATTCGTCCGCGTGCCGCTGGCGACGAACACGGTAGTCGTGAACTTCGAGCAACTCGCGGCGAATGCGCTCGACACGGCGTGCGATGTGATCCTGCTCGACACCACTTTTTGGGGCGGCATTCGGGCATGCGTGAAAGCGGCGGGCGTTTGCGAAACGTTTCAGTTAGGCGTGGCCGTGCACTCGTCGGGCGAACTTGGAATTCAGTTGGCGACGATGTTGCATCTGGGCGCGGTGATCCCGAATCTCTCCTTCGCTGCCGACGCGCACTATCATCACTTGACCGACGACATCATCGAAGGCGGATTGCTTCCCTACGAAAGCGGATCAATCGCCGTGCCGACCGGGCCGGGTCTCGGAGTGCGTTTGAATCGCGAGAAGTTGCGCGAGTACGCGGAGCTCTACAAGCGCCTCGGCGGTTATCCGTACGACCAAGATCCCGCGCGTCCGGGCTGGACGCCGCTCATTCCCAATGACCGCTGGGCCGATCCCTTGGATGCGAGCGAAGTGAAAATCCCTTATTGATATGGCAAATCTATTGGACTTATCGGGACGCGTCGCCGTGGTGATCGGCGGAACCTCGGGGCTCGGCCGCGCGATCGCCTTGGGTCTCGCGGAACATGGCGCGGACGTTGTGCCGACGGGTCGCCGCGTCGCGAACATCGAAGACGCGTGCCGCGAAATTGAAGCGCGCGGCCGGCGGACGTTCTGTCACTCGACCGATGTGACGTCGCGGGAATCTCTCGACGCCCTGCGCGACGCGGTGGTCGCGCACTTTGGCCACGTGGATATTCTCGTGAATTCGGCCGGGCACACGTTTAAGCAAGCAACCGTCGAAGTCGGCGACGCGCAATGGCTGGCGCTGTTCGACATCAATCTGAATGGCGCGCTGCGCGCATGTCAATCGTTCTACGAGCCGCTAAAGGAAAGCGGTCACGGCCGCGTGATCAACATCGCATCGCTCGGATCGTTTTTGGCGTTCCACGAAGTCGCTGCGTACTGCGCCGCGAAGGCCGCCCTGATGTCGCTGACCAAAAGCTTGGCGTGCGAGTGGGCACAGGACGGAATTTGCGTGAACGCGCTGGGTCCCGGCGTGTTTCCCACGGAAATGAATATGAGTTTGATTTCCGGAACGCCGCGCGGTCAGGAATTATTGAAACGCACGCCGATGGGTCGATTCGGCCACGCTGAGGAATTGGTGGGCGCGGCGGTCTTGTGCGCGAGCGACGGCGCGAGTTTCTTGACGGGTCAATGTATTGTGGTCGACGGCGGATATCTGGCGTCGGGAGTGAATTCATGATCGCGAAACAATTTGGAGTGCGGCGACTTGTCGCCGCTTTGTCTTGGCGTACGCGCAAAGCCGGAGGACCAAAGCGGCGACAAGTCGCCGCACTCCAAATGGCCGTTCTGCTCATCACGCTCGCCGCTCATGCCGAGGACGGACGCAACGCGTGGCTGCGCTATGCACCGATCGACAATCCGCCCGCGCTGCCGGCGGTGATCTATACGAAAGGCGATTCGCCCATCCTCAAGAATGCGCAAGCGGAAATTGTGCGCGGCGTTGCGAGCATGACAGGGCGCACGCTGCGGATCGAATCGTCGATACCGAAGGAACCGGCCATCGTTATCGACCCGACTTCGTCGGGCGTTCCCACCGACGGCTTCGTCTTGAAGAACTTCACGATCTCCGCGTCGAGCGATCGTGGCGCGCTGTACGGCGCGTTCGCGTTCCTTCGCAGAATCGCGCTCGGTGAAACACTCGACGACCAACAGCAACCATACGCGCCGGTGCGTTGGGTCAACGAGTGGGACAACTTGAACGGAACAATCGAGCGCGGCTATGGCGGACGCTCGATCTTCTGGGAAGACAATCACGCCCGCGCGGACCTCTCGCGCGTCGGCGAATACGCCCGCCTGCTCGCGTCGCTCGGCATCAACGGCTGCGACATCTCGAACGTCAACGCGAATCCCCTGCTGCTGTCGCCAGGATTCGACAAGGAAATCGCGCGCGTCGCCGAGCAATTTCGTCCGTGGGGCGTGCATGTCGCGATTTCGATCGCCTTCGGCAGCCCGAAAACCATCGGCGGACTCGACACGTTCGATCCCGCCGATCCCAAAGTGATCGAATGGTGGAAAGCGACAATCGACCGCTTGTACGCGACGGTACCCGATCTCGCGGGCATCGTGGTCAAGGCCGATTCCGAAGGACAACTCGGGCCGTCGTTCTACAAACGCAGTCACGCCGATGCCGCCAATGTTGTGGCGCGCGCGCTGAAACCACACGGCGGAATCCTTTTCTATCGCGGATTCGTCTACGACAATCACATGGACTGGCGCAATCTGAAAAACGATCGGGCCCGCGCCGCCTACGACAATTTCCACGACCTCGACGGCAAGTTCGACGACAACGTAGTGATTCAGATCAAGCACGGTCCCATCGATTTTCAGGTGCGCGAGCCGGCGTCGCCGCTTTTCGGCGCGCTCGAAAAAACAAATCAAGCGATCGAACTGCAAATCACGCAGGAATATTTCGGCCAAGCGCGGCAAACCGTCTTTCTGCCGACGATGTGGAAAGAAGTTCTCGATTTCGACATGCACGCGGCGCTTGGATCCAACGGCAGCGACAACACGCCGGTGAAGGCGCTCGTCGCCGGAAAAGTTTTTCATCGTCCGCTGGGAGGATTTGTCGGCGTGTCGAACGTGGGCCTTGACGCAAATTGGTACGGCAATCACATGTCGCAGGCCAATCTTTATGGATTCGGAAGACTCGCGTGGAATCCCGACTTGAGCGCCAAACAAATCGCCGAAGAATGGACGCGGCTCACCTTCAACGCCGATCCGCAGGTGATGAAAACGGTGGCGGGGATTCAGTTGCGTTCGTGGAGTGTCTTTGAACATTACACAGGACCACTTGGTTTGCAGACGCTCACCGAAATCGCTGGCAATCACTTTGGACCATCGGTGGAATCGAGCGAACGCAACGGTTGGGGACAGTGGCATCGCTCCGACGAGCACGGCTCGGGCATGGACCGCACATCGGCGACGGGCACGGGCTTCATCGGGCAGTATCGACCAAAGGTTGCGGCAATGTATGAATCGCTCGAAACCTGTCCCGACGATTTGCTGCTGTTCATGCATCACGGCCCATACACCTACAAACTGCACAACGGCAAGACGGTGATCCAGTACATTTACGACGTGCATTACCAAGGCGCCGAGGAAGCCGCGCAATACGTGCGCGATTGGAAAACGCTGCGCGGCCGCATCGACGACGATCGCTACGCGGCCATCCTGGCGCAACTTGAGTATCAAGAAGGCGTGGCGCAATTATGGCGTGACGCGATCACAATTTGGTTTTGGAAAACGTCAGGAATCGCCGACGCGCAGAATCGCGTGGGGAAATATCCCGGCCGCCAGGAAGCCGAGTTCATGAAGCTCGACGGCTATACGCCGGTGGACGCGCGCCCCTGGGAGTCGGCGTCAGGTGGAAAAGGCGTGGAGTGCAAAGCGGCAAAGTGTGCCGCAAGTTTCCGCTACGACGGCGCCGCGGGATGGCACACGTTGAACGTGCGCTATTTCGACATGCCCCAAGGCGTCGCGCATTTCCGCTTGTTCGTCGGCGATCAGCAAATCGCCGAATGGGCCGCCGACGATCATTTCCCCGCCCGCAAGCTCGATGGCGCGGCGTCGACTCGGATTCTGGTGCATGGAATCGCGCTACGCCCCGGTGACGAAATCCGCGTGGAAGGTACGCCGGACAATCAGGATCACGCGGCGTTGGACTATATTGAGATTTTGCCGTAGCCCGCAAATCCTCTCACCGACCTTTTACTTCGCTGAATAGAAAATCTAGTTTGCCGCCATCGCTATCGCGATACATCTGTTCGTCCCAACGAGCGCTATCATGCCCACCGAGCCAGCGCGAAAGGTCGCTATATTCATCCGGCGACAACGCTTCAATTGCGGTCTGGATTTCTTGGACGCCCATTGCAGAATCGCAGCACGTTCGGCGTCGTTCCTGCTAAACGAGGGCGAGTTGCCGGACAAGGTGCTATGGTGTCCCAATGTCCCCTAAGTATCCGTGGCGCCGTTTCTGGTTTCCGACCGATGAGGAAATTCAGCTCGACGGCGGCTACCTGATCGACCCAGAAAACGAATATGGCAAATATTACAATCAGCGCGGCAAACCGCTGGAAAGCTTCAGCCAGATCAAGTGCCTCGTGCTATTAGGGGAGCCTGGCATAGGCAAGTCAACTGAAATTTCGTTCGAGGAAAGCGTTGATCATACGGGTGATCTGCACGTCACGAAGAACTTAGCGGTGTATCAAACGATCAGCGACCTGCGACAGGACATTTTCGATAGCACAGAGGTTGCCGAATGGAAGACAGGCAGCCGCCTACTGTTTCTGTCTCTCGACAGCCTAGATGAAGCCTTGTTATCTATCGAGGTTCTGGCGCTTCGGCTACCTGAACTTCTTAAGACGCTCGCTGTTGACAGACTGCGCTTGCGGATCGCGTGTCGGCCTGCTGTTTGGCCCCAAGCGCTTGAAGACTCCCTGCGCCAACTCTGGAAAGAAAAACCGACAGTGCTCCAACTCGCGCCGCTGCGGCGAGGGGATGTCCTAGCTACGGCGCGAGAGCGTGGCCTTGATGCCAACGCATTTCTCTCCAAGGTCGACGAGCTCGGCGTTTCACCGCTTGCAGCCCGACCAATAACGCTAGAGATGCTACTCAAAATGGCCGAAAAAGGCCGTTTGGGAAGGAACTGCACTCAAAGACAGGTATACCAAGAAGGTTGCCAGTGGCTTGCCGAGGAGACGAGCAAGAACAGGCGTGCGGCGAACCGTATCGGGGATCTCAGCGGCGAGCAACGATTTGCCGTCGCGACACGAATCGCTTACATCGTAACGCTGTCGGGCATGTCTTCGGTTTGGATCGCCAGCCCCGTCGAAGATCGGCCCGAATCGGCGATACAGGTTGCCGAACTCGTTGGTGGGGCGGAACCTTTAGAAACCGGTGCTGTAGTGGTTGACGAAGCCGGTGTGCGGGAAACGCTCGACACCGCGCTCTTCGCCGCCGGGTCAACGAATGCGATCCGTTTGGCTCATCGATCCTACGGTGAGTTTCTGGCGGCCAAATACGCTGCAAGCCATTTAACCTTCGACCAGATCCGCGACGTTTTACTTCATGCGACGCCGGACGGCAGAATTGTGCCGCCCCAGTTATACTCGGTCGCCGCATGGCTGGCTGTCATGCGACCGGACGTCCTGAGATACCTGATCGGCGCGCAACCTCGCGTGCTCGTAGATGGCGACGCACTGGACTTTCCGGAGCCGGCTCGCGCGCAAATTGTGGACCGCCTGCTGGATCTCGCGCGCCGTGGTGACCTCCATTTTCATTCCATACCTTACAATCGCTACTCGAAGCTAAAACACACCGGACTCGCCGCACAGCTCGAGCCCACGCTGCTCGACAAAGCAAGCCCGGCGGGAACCAGAGAGATCGCCTTTGGCTTGGCAATGGCTTGCGATGTTGAAGCGCTCGGCGACTGCGCCGCGACAATTTGCCTGGACGTGAAGGAGAAAACCGAGATCAGAACGCGCGCGGCCTACGCGGTGCGACGGATCGGGAACGCTGCGGCCAAGGAGCGCTTGAAGGCGCTGGTTCAAACTGGTGCTGATGATCCGAACGATGAGATTAAGGGCTGTGCGCTCGACTGCTGCTTTCCACTCTGCATGAATGTGGAGGAACTCCTGGCCGCGCTGCAGCCTCCCAAAACAAACTCCTTCATCGGAGCGTACAGAGGATTCTTGCAGGATCTTGCAACAAGGCTTGCGCCAAACGAGTTGCCGACTTTACTCCGGTGGATCGTAAGCGAGACACCACCCTACACCAGCCCGTTCCGAGAATTGGCCGGCGCGTTGTGCCTGCGCGCATTAGAGAATCTCGATACAACCGCCGTGCCCGATGCACTAGTCGCATTTCTAGCGACCGATTTCGGGATGTACACCACCGTTGATCGAGACATCAGGGAGGAATTTCGTGCCGCGAGTGGCCATAAGCGCCTCCTTCCTCATCTCCTGTCGAGCCTGCGCGAACCGAAGGATCTTGTACAACACTACTATCCGCTGTTCGATAGCTCGGATGTCCCGTGGCTCATTCAGGAGCTTCAGATCGCGAGCTCATCGGCAGCCCGCCAAGCTTTAGCTAAGTTAATTGCACCGTACGCTACAACGCAATCGGACGCCGTTATCGTTGCTTGCCAGTGGAGCGCCGAATTGGCATCCGCATTGTCGCATCTGATCGATCCAATTGAGATCGCTTCAGACGAAGCCCGTCGGCAAAGGGAATTCTGGGAACAAGGAAAGCGTCGCGAAGAAGAACGTCAACCTCTTCGGAGCCCAACGCCGCGGGAATGCGTTCTCGCTCGTCTGGAGGCTTCCGAAAGGGACTCGCCATTCGCCTGGTTGCGACTTGTTGAAGACCTTAGTCTGAAGCCAAGAAGCATCCGGCCTCAGCACGGGTGGGATGTTGCGACGATGCCTGGGTGGATCGAAGCCGATGCCGCCCTGCGTGAGCGAATTCTAAGTGGCGCAGTACGGTTCCTGGAAAACGCGGATTCTGTCTGGCGAAAATTTGTAGGCACGAATAAAATCGCAACCTCAACGCTCCGAGCTTATCAAGCGCTACGGCTCTTATATGTCGTCGATCGCCCGAGATTGAACGCCCTAGGGACTGCGACTTGGACGAACTGGGCTGGAGACCTCTTATTCGTCTACCTTGATCGTGAAGAAGAAGCCATTCGTGGCGAACTGCTCAAGCTGACGCTTGAGAAGTCACGCGACGCATTTCTCGAACCGTTATTGCTCACAATTCGCTGCCCCAATGCGATGATTAGCTATAATTCGGCCCGCGATCGCATCAATGCGTGCTGGAGCGATGACATGGCGAAGGGCCTCAAGAAAGCTCTGCGATCCGGCCATTGCCGCGCATCGGCTGCTGGCATCGTCGTAGCTGACCTACTGGTGCACCGCGTCGATGGATCGGAAGCCCTCGCGCGGTCTCTCCTCCGCTTCCCTCTTAGAAAGGGTGGGTGCCGTCGGATTCGCACAACCGCGATTGTCCGCGCGCTCTTGCAGCAGCGGCCTAGCCTAGGCTGGGCGCTGGTGAGGCCTCATCTCGAAAACGATCCTGATCTGCTCGCTGGGATAACGGCGGATGAGATTTGGCAACACTCCTGGAAACTAGACGGCCTCTCAGAGGAGCAAGCAGGCAACTATTTCGAGTTGCTCGTCAAGGCCTTCCCTGGTGGCGATGATTTGGGTGAGAGCGAGGCGGCAGTCGTGCTGGGATCGCGACAGGACATGGACCGCTACAGCTACAGCGTTCTGGAGCACATTCAGAACCGGGGGACATGGAAGGCAGTTGAGGTGTTAGCAGGAATTCGAGACCGCCACCCTGAGTTGCCTTGGCTGGCCCAAGCCACATTGAGCGCTCGAAGGGTCGCTGCCGAGCGCCAGTGGACTCCGCCGCGGCCGAGTGAGCTTCTGGCTCTGGCGGAACCGAAGAATCGCCTCGTGCAAGATGGAGAAACGCTCTTGGATTTGATTACGGAATGTCTCAAGCGGTACGAGACACAGGTTCTCCATGGAGACACACCAAGAGTGGCGCGACTTTGGAGTGATGTGCAATTCAAGCCCGAGTTCAAGGCGAAGCCCAAGGACGAAGCTGAGTTGTCTGATGAGCTTAAGGTTTACCTTGAGCGCGAACTTCGCGATGCAGGGATCGTTATTAATCGCGAGGTGGAGGTGAGCCGCAACTCCAAAACAGGTTTCTATCCAGACATCTATGTGACAGCAACTCTAGCGCCTCAGTTGGGTGGAGATCAAATCAGGGCAGCTGTTGAGGTAAAAGGCAACTGGAACGATGAACTAATGACGGCCATACCAGAGCAACTGGTTCGCAAATACTTTAACGCATCCTGTTGTCATGGACTCTATGTGGTCGGGTGGTATAACTGTCCAAGTTGGGATAGCGACGACTACAGGCAAAAGCTCTGCGCTAAACTCGACCGTGAAGCGATTACGTTGGAGCTTAAGCGGCAAGCGAAAGAGGCCTCGAAAGATGGCCGACAGGTAAGAGTGCTGATTCTCGATACCAGCCGCTAGCCCTTTCCCTCCGACGAGCCCAGCAGGAAGGCGCGTACTCGCTTCGCTGCTACTGCTTCCGCGGCCGCGCGAATTCCTTGCGTTTCAAGGAATCCGTCGAAGCTCGAGCCGCTGTGATCGAATCTTCGCTGCCGAATGACCCGCGGTTTCTGCCGAATGCGCTTGTGCCGCTTTCGCTGCATAGCTACGATTCTATCGCGATAGCTCCTCTCGACGATTGTCTCTCACGTGGCCAACCGCGCTCGTGTAATATCCACACATGACCTCGGTCAATCGCCGCCATTTCCTGGGACTCCTTCCCGCGACCGCGCTCCTCGCCGAGACGCCGCCGCTCAAGATCACCGCCGTCGAGGTTTGGCAATATCACGGGCATCACGACACGACGCCCGGCGTCGATCAGCAGTACCAAGTGAATCCGCTGTACATCTACGACGAATTGCGGCCCGCGCCGTATCGCGACAATCCCAATCCCACGCCCGGAAAATCCGCGATCAGCGCGTATTACTTGAAAATCAAAACGGCCGAGGCCGAAGGATTCTACGGGCCGATCGACAAAGAAGTCGCGATCGTGGTGGAGCAGCAATTGCGCCCGTTCCTCATCGGAAAGGACGCGCTCGCCGGAGAAAAACTGTGGGACCAGATGTATCGCTCCAATCGCCTCTCGCGCCGCGGACTTTTTCTGATGGCCATCAGCGCCGTCGACAACACGCTGTGGGACTTGCGCGGGCGATATTTCAAAACCCCGGTCTATCGCCTGCTCGGTGGACCGTCGCGCGCGTCGGTGGAGGCGTACGCGAGTTGCCTGGGATATTCGATCGAGCCGGAAAAAGCGCGCGCCCGCGCCATCGCCGTGAAGAACGAGGGATTCCGCTATCAAAAGTGGTTTCTCGCCTACGGTCCCGGCGACGGCTACGAGGGCTTAAAGAAAAATGTGGAACTGGTGCGCGTGGTCCGCGAGGCGGTCGGCGAAGAAACGGAACTCATGTTCGACGTTTACTCCGGCTGGGATCTGACCTACGTGCTCGAATGGGCCAAGCTAGTAGAACGCTACCGGCCGCGCTGGATCGAGGAAGCGACGCAAGCGGAAAAAATCGGCGCGTTCGCGGAGTTGCGCCGCAGCACCACGATCCCCGTGGCCAGCGGCGAGCACATTCAAGGACGCTGGGAAGTTTACGACTACATGAAGGAAGGCGCGCTCAGCGTGATCCAATGCGATCCCGAGTGGTGCGGCGGCACTTCCGAGCTCGTGAAGATTTGCACGCTCGCGTCACTCTACGACGTGCCGGTGATCCCGCACGGGCACAGCATTCACGCGGCGCTGCACGTCATCGCGAGTCAATCGCCGGCGGTGTGCCCGCTGGCGGAATATCTCATCTTGAAAATGCGCTCGTACTATCACTTCGAGAAAAATCCGCCGAAGGTCGAGCGCGCGCACCTGAAATTGCCTGAAACGCCGGGATACGGCATCGAGATCGACGACGCCAAAGCCGAGTCGCGCGAACTGGTGCGTTGGAACTAACTCAAGGCGTCGAGAGCGGCCAGCACCGCTTCGGTGTGTCCCTCGATTTTCACTTTGGAAAAAATCTTGGCGATCTTGCCGCCGGGCGCGATGACGAACGTCGAGCGTTCGATGCCCATCACGATCTTGCCGTACATGTTTTTCTTTTTCCACACGCCGTACTCCTGCGCGACTTTCTTTTCCGTGTCGCACAGCAGCGTGAACGGCAAATGGAATTTCTCGTGAAATTTCTTCTGTGCCGCGGGCGCGTCGGGGCTCGCGCCCAAAATCACGGCGCCGCGCTTTTCAAATTCGTCGAATGCATCACGGAACCCGGATGCCTCACTCACTCAACCGGGCGTATTGGCTCGCGGATAGAAATAGAAAACCACGGGCTGTCCCTTGAACTGCGCGAGCGCCACCGGCTCGCCGTCCTGGTTCAGCAATTTGAAATCGGGCGCCTTTTTGCCTTCCTGCACCATTCGTTTTATTCCAGCGCTTTCCTTAGAAGTTCGTTCACCGCCGCGGGATTCGCTTGACCGCGCGTCGCCTTCATCACTTGACCCACCAGGAATCCGATGACCGTGGTTTTCCCGCCCTTGTATTGTTCCACCTGCTTGGGACTCGCCGCAATCACTTCGGCCACAATCTTTTCGAGCGCGGCGGTGTCGCTGATTTGCGCGAGACTTTCGCTGTCCACAATCTCGCGCGCGCCGCGGCCCGTTTCGAACATTTTCAGAAACACGTGCTTCGCGATTTTTCCGGAAATCGCGCCAGAGGATTGCAGTTTCAATAATTCGCCGAGCGCCGGCGCGCTCACCGGCGACGCTTCAATCGTTTTGCCGGCGGTGTTCAGTTGACCCAACACGTCGCCCATCACCCAATTCGCCGCCGCGCGCGCGTCGCCGGAGGATTTTGCGGCTTCCTCGAAGTAATGCGCGATGGCCTTCGACGACGTGAGCACGCCGGCGTTGTATTCCGTCATGCCGTACGACGCGATGAAGCGCGCGCGCCGCGCTTCCGGTAATTCCGGAATGGTCGCGCGGATTTCCTCGCGCCACGCGTCGCCGACCACCAGCGGCGCCAGGTCCGGCTCGGGGAAATAGCGATAGTCGTGTGCTTGCTCCTTGCTGCGCATGCCGATGGTGCGTTGCTCGGCGGTATTCCACAGCCGCGTTTCCTGATGAATCGTGCCGCCCGACTCGAGCACTGCGATTTGCCGATCGATTTCGTAGTCGAGCGCCTGCTTGAGGAAGCGAAAGGAATTCAAGTTTTTCACTTCCGCCTTGGTGCCGAGCTTTTCCGCGCCGCGCAGGCGTACGCTGACGTTGGCGTCACAGCGCAAGCTGCCTTCTTCCATGTTGCAATCGGAAACTTCCAGGTACAGCAGAATCTCTTTCAGCCGCGTAAGGAACTCGTGGGCCTCATTCGATCCACGCATGTCCGGCTCGGTGACGATTTCCGCCAGCGGCGTGCCGGAGCGGTTGAGATCCACATACGAACGTTTTGCGGAATCGCCGAAACCGTCGTGAACGCTCTTGCCGGCATCGTCTTCAAGGTGCAGTCGCGTGATGCCGATGCGCTTGGGCGCGCCGCCTTCGCGAATGTCGATCCATCCATGCTCCGCGAGTGGTTGATCGTACTGCGAAATCTGGTAGCCCTTCGGCAAGTCGGGATAAAAGTAATTCTTCCGCGCAAATCCCGACACGCCGCGCACTTCGCAATTCAACGCCAGCGACGCTTTCACGCCCAGTTCCACGGCGCGCCGATTCAGTACCGGCAGCGCGCCGGGCAATCCCAGGCACACGGGACACGTTTGCGAATTCGGCGGCGCGCCGAAGCGGGTGGAGCATCCGCAAAACGCCTTCGATTGCGTGAGGAGCTGCACGTGCACTTCAAGCCCGATCACCGGCTCGTATTTTTCCAGCAACGCTGTCATTGCGAAATGCGATTATATCAGCCCTTTACTTTCGCCTAGCGCGCCGGCGGGTGGTGTGCCATGCTAATTCGTGGAGGACACACCGACCCCCATGAAGAAAGTTCATAAAGCTATCATCTATTGCGCGCTGCTCGCGCTCGGCGCGACTGCCGGTTATGCCGCGGAAAAATATCCGCACATCCGCACGGCCCTGCGCGAACTCGAAGGCGCGAAAATAGAATTGCAGAATGCTTCGACCGATTTCGCCGGACATCGCGTCTTGGCGCTGCAATCCGTGGACGAAGCGCAGAGGCAATTGAATTTGGCGCGTAATTCAGCACCGCGCTAGCCCGGCGGATCTACGCGTCCGGCCTAAACGCCGGGGACCACTCGTACCGTTGACTTTCCACAACCCGCTCCATAATCCTATTGCGAGGAGGACGTAACGAATGAAAAAGAGCATCACTTACATCGCGGTATTTGTTTTGGGCGCAGTCCTGAGCTTCGGCGTGCAAGCCGTGTACGGCGCCGAGCGTCATCCGCACATCCGTGTGGCGATTCGCGAAATCGAGGGAGCCAAGGAAGAGCTGCGCACGGCCGCGCACGATTTCGGCGGCCATCGCGTGGAAGCCATGGAAGCGCTCGACAGAGCCAAGCATCAGTTGGAAGAATGCTTGAAGTTCGACCGCTAGAAATTCCGGCGGGCGCCGGGAGCATAGGCCCGGCGCTCGTCATCCCTTCGCTAAGACTTGCGCCAGATGCCGGCCGGTGTGCGACTCCTTCACCTTCGCCACGGCTTCAGGAGATCCCTGCGCGACGAGCTTCCCGCCGTGCAATCCGCCCTCGGGCCCCAGGTCGATGACCCAATCGGCCGTCTTGATCACGTCGAGGTTGTGCTCGATGATGAGAATGCTGCCGCCATCGTCGATGAGCTTGCGAAACGCCGCGAGTAATTTGTTGATGTCGTCAAAATGCAAGCCGGTCGTAGGTTCGTCAAAGAGATAAAGCACGCGCTCGCTCGAACCTTGCGTGAGATGCGCGGCGAGTTTCACACGCTGCGCTTCCCCTCCCGATAGCGTCGAGGCCGGCTGGCCGAGCCGCAAGTATCCGAGTCCGACCTCATCCAAAACTTTCAGCCGGCCCGCGACCTTCGGGACATTTTGGAAAAACCCGATCGCTTCGCGCACGGTGAGTTGCAGCACTTCGTGAATATTCTTCCCGCGATAGCGCACTTCCAACACGCCGTGTTTGAAGCGCGTACCCTGGCATTCTTCGCAAACGAGTTCCACGTCGGCGAGAAATTGCATTTCTACGGTCACCGTGCCGTCGCCTTGACACGCTTCACAGCGGCCGCCCGGAATGTTGAACGAAAAATGACCGTTATTGTAGCCGCGTTTCACGGCTTCGGGCTGCTGCGCGAAAAGCTCGCGGATGGAATCGAACGCCTTGATGTAGGTCACGGGATTCGAGCGCGGCGTGCGGCCGATTGGCGATTGGTCCACCAACACGATTTCCTTTACGAGTTTCGACCCTTCGAGTTTGCGGCATCGCAGGCGGGTGGCTTGCGCGGCGGCGGCTTCATCGCCGGATTGCGCCGCGGCGGCCGCGCCCAACAGCGGTCCCGCGTCGGGCTTGGCGCCCCATCCCACGCCGAGCGATTTCAACCCCTCGTAAATCACTTGATGCACCAGCGTCGACTTGCCCGATCCCGAAACGCCGGTCACCGCGACCATCATGCCGAGCGGAATGGTCACGTCGAGTCCGCGCAGGTTGTGGATCGTCGCGCCGACGACACGAAGTTGATTTTTTGCGTTTGGGGTGCGCCGCGTTTCCGGCACTTTCACGCGCAGTTCGTTGCGCAGATACAAACCGGTTAGCGAATTCCCGCGCATGAGTTGCGGAAATGTCCCCGAGAAAACCACGCGGCCGCCGTTTTCACCCGCACCGGGGCCGAGGTCGAGGATGTAATCGGCGGAGTTCATCACTTCGCGATCGTGCTCCACCACCAGGATCGTGTTGCCGAGATCGCGCAGGTCGTGCAAGATGCGAATCAGGCGCGAGGTGTCGCGCGGATGCAAGCCGATCGACGGTTCGTCGAGTACGTAGAGCGCGCCGACCAAGCGCGATCCCAGCGACGTGGCGAGTTGGATGCGCTGCGCCTCGCCGCCGGAGAGCGTCGCGGTGAGGCGGTCGAGCGTGAGGTACTCCAGTCCCGTGTTGCTCAGAAATCGCAAGCGGTCACGGATTTCGTCGAGCACTTTTCCGGCGATTTCCGCCTGCATCGGCGTCAATTGCAGCTCGTTGAAGAACGGCGCGGCTTGTTCGATGGTCAAGCGGCACGCTTCGCCGATATTTTTTCCGCCCACGCGCACGTGCAGCGCCGGTTTCGACAAGCGCCAGCCTTGGCACTCCGGGCACAGCGTATATCCGCGATAGCGGCTCAAAAAAACGCGCACATGCAGCTTGTATTTCTTGCGCTCCAGGTAATCGAAAAATCCTTTGATGCCGGGAAACTTCCCGCGGCCGTTGTGCAGGATGTTCAACTCGTCGGCGGTGAGATCGCAGTACGGGACGTCGGTGCGAATGCCCAGCGATTTCGCGCTGCGTTTCAGTTCCGTGTAGTACGCCTTATACTTTGGCTTGGTCCACGGCTCGATCGCGCCCTCGTCGAGTTTCAGCAGGCGGTCGGGGATCACAAGGTCCATGTCGAAATCGACGGTATTGCCGAATCCTTGGCAGCGCGTGCACGCGCCGAACGGCGAATTGAAGGAAAAAAGGTGCGGCTCGGGATCGGGCGCCGGCGTGCCGCAATTTTTGCACTCGAAGCGCTCGTTGAAACGCAGGCGCGCGTCGTCCATCTCCCAAATCGACTCGCCGCCTTCGCGATAGCACGACTCCACGGCATCGATCAAGCGCTGGCGGAACGCGGGATCATTGCGAACGTCGTCGTTGATGGCAAGACGATCGGCGAGAACGAAAACCGGTTCCTTGAAATCGATTTCCAGCAGCGATTCCGGCGTGGAGAATTCGAAGACGCGGCTCTTCTGAAAAAGCCGCGAGAATCCACGCTTGCGAAGATCGAAGAGGCGCTCCTTCAGAAGCTTGTCATCCGCCAAATGCGTGCCGTGACGCTCCACGGGAAACAACACTTGGACGCGGCGCGTTTCACCGGGCTTCCCGCACGACAAAATCCGCTGCGCGACTTCATCGACCGAGTCGCGGCGGACTTCGCTGCCGCATTTCGTGCAATACGTCCGCCCGACGCGCGCGTAGAGCAAGCGCATGTAGTCGTATATTTCCGTGGCCGTCGCGACCGTGGATCGCTGGTTGCGTGTCGTATTCTTCTGCTTGATCGCGATGGCCGGCGCGATGCCGGTGATCTCGTCAACGTCCGGCTTTTCCATGCGTTCGAGGAACTGCCGCGCATACGCCGACAGCGACTCCACGTAGCGGCGCTGGCCTTCGGCGTAGATCGTGTCGAACGCCAGGCTCGACTTGCCCGATCCCGAGACGCCGGTGACAACGGTGAGCGCGTTGTGCGGAATCTCGAAATCGATGTTCTTGAGATTGTGAACACGCGCGCCACGGACGGAAATGGCGTCGGGCGAAGCGAAGAGGGGCTGTGCGGACATCGTTGGTGACGGCTGAACTTTTGATTATATCAACGCTTGCGGTTGACACGGCCACGCCACAAGTCGTAGGTTGGTAACAGAGTAATCGGGCTATGGGGGAAACTATGAAGATCTGGGCAGGCTTTTGCGTTGCTGTCTTTTTGACCTTTTCCGCAACTCCGGTGTTCAGCCAGGAAGTTCGCGCTTCCCTCGGCGGACGCGTCACCGATGCGCAAGGATCGGCGGTGCCTAACGCCGAAGTCGTCGTCATTTCCGACGATACCAACGTCCAGCAACGGGCGCACACGAACGATCAGGGCAACTGGCTGGTGCAATTTCTCTTGCCGGGACACTATCGCTTCACCGTAACCGCTCCAGGATTCAAGGTGGCCGAGCGCACCAGCATCCAGTTGCAATCTTCGGACGAAAAGTTCATCGACACCACGCTCACCGTCGGCGGTGTATCCGAGAAAATCACCGTGACCGCCGAGGTGCCGCTCATCGACACCACGTCGGCGACATCGGGCACCGTGATTACGCAGGACCAATTGAACGAAATCCCGTCGATGACGCACATTCCGACGCTGTTGGCGACGCTGTCGCCCGGAGTTCTGGCGCAGGATCAGAACAACAATATCGGGCACCTGTGGTCGTACAATGCGGCATCGCAGATCACCGCCGATGGCGGGCGCAACAACATTTACTCCAACAATTTCGTCTTGGATGGCCTGCCCAACACCAAGAGCGGCGGCGACATCGCGTTCATTCCTCCGCAGGACTCCCTCCAGGAATTCCGCGTGCAAACCAACGCCTACGATGCATCCATCGGGCGGCAGGCCGGCGCCACGCTCAACATGCAAACCAAGAGCGGGACGAAGGACTATCACGGCGTCCTCTACGAGTACAACCAGAACAGCGCGCTGAATGCCAATCTGTTCCAAACGAACCTGGTTGGCGGCGGCATCGCTCCGGTGCATTTCAACGAATATGGCGGCACGTTCGGTGGTCCAGTGTGGATTCCGAAGGTCTACAAAGGCAAGAACCGCACCTTCTTCTTCATCTCCTGGGACGGAACCCGAAATCTGAATCCCCTCGGCACGGGACCGAAATCGCTGCCGACCATGCTCGAACGCGGCGGAGATTTCAGCCAGTCGTACACGACGCAGACGATCAACGGCCAAGTGGTGCGCTTTCCCATCCAGATTTTCGATCCCACACAGGTGGATTCCAAGGGCAATCGCCAGCCGTTCCCCAACAACGTGATCCCCAAGGCTCGACTCAGTTCGATCGGCCAGAACATTTTGACGTACTTGCCCGCGCCGAATGTTCCGAGCGACGGCACCAGCGACATTTCCAACAATTACGTACCGCCTTCGGTCCGTCAGGATAAATTTCCCACGCTCTCCATCCGCGGCGACCAAAACTGGAACGATCGCCATCGCAGCTTCGTTACCGTTCGCTGGAATCATTTGGTAGAACACACCGACGACACGTTCGGCTTGACAAACATCCTGGCCGGAACGTACATGGAGCGCGGATCGCGGCAATTGGGTCTCGATCACGTGTGGACGCTGGGCAATAACAAGGTTCTCGACTTGCGCACGGGTGTCAATCGCTACGAGGAACCGTCGTTTAGCGCGGGCGCGGGCTTCGATCCTGCGACGTTGGGCTTTCCGCAAAGTCTCGTTTCGCAGTTGGACAAACCGTCGTTCCCGTACATCACCGGATTTGCCGGCGCGCCCAGCGATAGCCCGCAAGCGATCGGTTCATCGCAGGCGGGGACTTTCACCAACACCACGTATTACAACTGGGCCGGGACGATGACGCAAGTTCACGGCAATCATACCTGGCACTACGGCGCAGAGTATTTGGTGTTGCAGCAGGCCGGCTCGAATCTCGGTGCGCAACCGCGATTCGATTTCAACGGCAACTGGACGCGGCAGAACAACGCGGTCAGCGGCGGCACCGGCGTTGGCTCGACATTCGCATCGTTTCTCCTGGGACTGCCCTCGGGAGGCAGCATGCCGCGCAACGCCTCCAGCTTCTACTCGCAGCATTACACCGGCATTTTTTTCCAAGACGACTGGCGCATCACGCCGCGTCTGACCGTGAATCTGGGATTGCGCTGGGATTTGGAGCAAGAACCCACGGAGCGCTTCAACCGCCTGACCGATCGCTTCGATCCCACCGCGATCAATCCGATTAGCGCGTCCGCGCAGTCGGCGTATGCGGCGATCCTGGCGGATCCGGCCAACAATAGCAACACAGGCGTGCAGTTGCTGAGGCAAATTGTTCCCGCCAGCGCCTTCCAGGTTCCCGGCGCGCAGCTCTTTGCGGGCGTGAACGGCGTTTCGCGCACACCGGTAAACAACGATTACCACGAGTGGCAGCCACGTATCGGATTCGCGTACAAGATCGCCCCAAATACCGTTTTGCGGGGAGGGGTCGGGCGCTTCACGCAAGCCGGCTTCGTAACGGGAGGCCAAAACGGTTTTAGCCGCACCACTTCGCTCATCGCCACCCAGGACAACTATCTAACTCCCTACGACACGCTGGCCAATCCCTTCCGCAACGGAATTCTGCCGCCGACGGGCTCGTCGCTGGGCGCGCTCACCAATCTCGGCTCGGGACCGAACTGGGATGATCCCAACCTCGGCCGCTTCTATTCCTGGGAATACAGCTTGCATTTGCAGCATCAATACAAGTCGTGGCTGTTCGAGATTGGATATTCGCACAACAAGACGTATGACATCTCCTGGGGCTGGAACGCCAACGAGCCGCCCTTGCCCTTGTGGCAGAAATATCTGGCGCCGCAATTCGATTCGACCGGGCGGCCGCTAGATATTTTGCTATGGAACGTGCAAGTACCCAATCCGTTCTTTGGTCTGCCCGCCGTGACCGGCGGTTCCATCGGCAGCAATAAGACGATCGCGCTCAATCAACTCTTGAATCCGATTCCGCTGCTCGGTTCGATCACCGAGAACAAGCCCACCGGAAAGAATCAGTTCGACGCGGGCCTGGGAAAGGTGGAGCATCGCTTCAGCAAAGGCCTCAGCGTGATCGGCGCGTTTACGTGGTCGCGGTTGTTCGAGGACACGTCGTTCCTGGGAAATCAGATTATTGGCCCAGTGATCGAGCATAAGCCGGGTGGGGAGGATCGTCCGTTCCACTTCAGCATCGCGCCGATCTACGAACTGCCGTTTGGACGGGGCAAAACGTTCGGCCGGTCGGCGTCGCGCCTGCTGGATGCGTTCATCGGCGGCTGGGAGCTGGCAGGCAACTACACGGTGCAGTCGGGCGTGCCGGTGGCTTTCACCACCGACTCCTTCTTCACCGGCCACGACGTCGCGCTGCCGCACGACAAGCAATCGCTCAACGAGTGGTTCGATACGACACAATTCGCGCCGTTCCCCTCGAAGAACACCGATATCTCCACTTATCCGTCGTGGACCGGCATTCAAAACTTGCCGGGATACAGCTACAAGCCCGCGGCGAACGACACCATCAAGAACGGTGTGTATCAGGACTTCTCGAACTACGTGCGCAACTTCCCGACGCGCTGGAACGACGTTCGCGCCAGCCGTGTGAATGAAGCCAACATCGGTTTGTACAAGACGGTTTCATTGACGGAAAGCGTACGATTCCAATTGCGCTTCGACACATTCAATACTTTCAATCACCCGCGCTTCCCCGCGCCCGATACGAATCCCGGCAGCGCGACGTTCGGACGCGTGTCGCCATCGCAACAAAATCAAGCTAGGTCGGTGGAACTGGCGGCGAAGCTATACTTCTAATTGGAGGGTATACCGTGCTGAACCGCCCACTCGCCCCTGCGTTGCTTGTTTGCGCCTTGCTTGTTTGCGCCTCGTGTCTGGCTCTCGCTCAAGAGCCCGCGCCAAAATCTTCGCCCGCCCATCCGATTCTCGCGACCGGCTCGCCCGCGCCGGATTTCTCTCTGCCCGGCATCGACGGCAAAACGCACACTCTCGCCGAGTACAAGGACAGTCCGCTGCTGATGGTGATGTTCATCTGCAACCACTGTCCCACGTCGCAGCTCTACGAGGGGCGCATCAAGAAGCTGGTAGACGATTATCGCGGCAAGGGCGTGGCCTTCGTGGCAATCGAGCCGAACGATCCGAAAGCGATTCAGCTCTCTGAACTCGGTTACACGGATGTGAGCGACGATATGGAGGGCATGAAGATTCGCGCGGAGTATCGGCATTTCGATTTTCCCTACTTGTACGACGGCGCAACGCAAGCCGCGGCGCAAGCGTACGGCGCGCAAGCCACGCCTCACGTTTTTCTCTTCGACCGCGAGCGCAAACTGCGCTACGAAGGACGCATCGACGACTCGCAGCGCGAGTCGCTGGTGAAAACGCAGGATGCCCGCGCGGCGATCGACGCATTGCTCGCCGGAAGACCCGTCGCGGCGGCACACACGCCGTCGTTTGGGTGCTCGACGAAGTGGAAATCGAAGATCGACGGTCAGCTCGCGGAAATGCGCAAGATCGAAGCCGAGCCGGTGAACGTGGAGATGGTTTCGGCTGACGAGTTGAAGAAGCTGCGCGCGAATCCCACGAACAAAGTACTGCTTGTGAGTTTCTGGGCCACGTGGTGCGGTCCTTGCGTGACGGAATTCCCGGATCTCGAGACGACGTTCCGAATGTTCCGCCGCCGCGACTTCGACATGGTGACGGTGTCGGCGAATTATCCGGACGAAAAAACGGGCGTGCTGAAGGTTCTGAATGAGCAGCACGCCTCGGGACGCAATTTGCTTTTCGGATCAACAGAAACGTACGCGCTGCAAGCGGCGTTCAATCCCAAATGGCAAAGCGCCGTGCCGTACCTGATGGTGATCGCGCCGGGCGGCCGTGTGATCTTCGAGTCGCAGGGTGAGATGAACGTGTTGGAATTGCGCCGGGCGATTTTGGCGAATCTTGAGAACGATACGTACGTGGGACATCCGGGGTATTGGGCTACGAAGTAGCGGATCAGTAGATGGTTGCGCTCTCGGAAAACAAAGAACGGAAACAAGATCACTGCTTCAGCGAGTCGCCTTAGCAGACCTGATCGTCAAGCCAAGGAATAGAAGCGATGCACTGAAAGACAGAACTGCTATCGCTTCTATTCCGGCGCGACTCAAAAAGTACTGATCGTAAAACAAGAAGCTAACCCTACCTTGGCAGAAGCAGGCGAGGATCGAAGCAACCGTGCCAACTCCTGAGGACACCAAAGCGACGATACCAGCAATCCATGCCTTCGCCCTGGTAGGCATGCCTTGAGGGTAGCAGATTCCGTTTCAATGGTAAAAATGAGTCATGACCCGAAAACTCAAAAGACCCCACTACCAACGGATCGCTTGCTTGCCACGCAGGCCCAAGGGTGCCATGATATGACGATGAACGAGATTACGTTCCAGGTGAGTCGCGATCAGGAATCGGGATGGCTGACGGCTTCCTGGGACGATCCGGCGGGAGGCGGTATCACGACCCAGGCCAAGGATCTGCGAGAGTTGCAACAGCAGGTCGTTGAAGCGACGCAATGTCACTTCGATCCAGGAAATGCTCCGCGACAAATTCGTCTGCATTTCATGGAGGACCCGGTTCTCGTCGCAACTGAGGAAGTTGCGTGAAGCTGCCGCGTGACGTCTCAGGCGAGCGAACCGTCAAAGCCCTTCGACGCCTTGGATTCTCCGTTGAACGTCAAGTCGGCTCTCATATTCGAATGGCAAAGGCCGGGCTCCGCGTGACCGTGCCCAACCATTCGGCGATCGCGCCGGCTACTTTGTTGAGCATTCTTCGGCAAGCCGGCATTTCGCTCGAAGAGTTTCTATCCGTCCTCTAGGAGTGTCCAATGATCGCCGCAAAAAACCCGTCCGATCCATGGGGCGACGGCGCGACCTTGAAATAAGGATCACCTAACAGCGCAAGACCCGCGGGCGTGAGCGCGTCGCGTAGGCGGTCGCGTTCCGCCGAGCAT
The DNA here is from genome assembly GCA_021325275.1 of Terriglobia bacterium. Classification (GTDB taxonomy): domain Bacteria; phylum Acidobacteriota; class Terriglobia; order JAJPHL01; family JAJPHL01; genus JAJPHL01. The sequence goes on from JAJPHL010000052.1 coordinate 45,378, forward strand.
GGGTGCAGGCCAATATTCCTGCGGCGCGCAAGTACGCTTTCCACCACGCGCTCGTTTTCTTCCGCCTCGATTGAGCACGTCGAATAGACTAAACGTCCGCCGGGCGCCAGCGCGTCGAGTGAGGTTTCGAGCAGCTTCGTTTGCCGCGCTGGGAGCTCAGTCAAATCAGAAAGCTGCAAGCGCCACTTGATTTCAGGATTGCGACGCACGGTTCCCGTGCCGGAGCACGGCGCGTCGAGCAAGATTCGATCGAACTTGCGGCTCAAGGGAATTCCCGACACCGCATCGAACGCTACGCGCAGGCCGGCGGTGACCATACGCAACCGAGCGGGATACAAATCGCCGGCGACGATGCGCGCGCCCGGCGCAATCTCGGCGATCGCAGCAGTCTTGTTGCCGGGCGCGGCGCAAACATCAAGGATCCAATGGGAGTCGCGGGCGTCGAGCAGGCATGGAACGATCTGTGCAGCTTCATCCTGAATGGGAAATGCCTGCGACACGCCGGCCGGCGCAATCGCGCATTGCTTGACGAAGACGCCGCGCGGTAAATCGCTCGACATTCCCGGCGGCAAGCGCAGAAACGTCACGGGACGCTCGAGATTCCGCGCCGCGATCTCGGGACCCCAGCGATCGAGCAACCATTGCGGCGTCGAGAGTCGCGCGGTATCGGGCATGTCGAGCGGATCCCGCGTGACTTTGCGTAGCACCGCATTGACCATCGCCGCCGCCGAGGACTTGCGGGCGTGTCGAACTAAATCCACGGATTGTCCAACGGCTGCGTGCGCGGGAATGCGCTCGAGACAGCGCAGTTGATACACGCCGAGCCGCAGGATCACGCGAATCTCGGCGTCGAAGCGCGCCGGGTCTTTCCCGCTGAAATGCGCGATCAACCAATCGAGCTCGCCTTGCCGCCGCAGGCAACCCATCACCAACTCTTGCGCCAGCGCGTGGTCGGCCGGAGACAGTTCGCTCGCCGGCGGCGCGTTCAGCAACTCGATCGCGTACGCGGCGCGCGTTTCCACGCGAAGCAAAATGCGAAACGCTGCGAGTCTAGCCGGAGAGAGTTTGGCCATGATTGAAGGGGCGCATCTAAATGGTACTCTAGCAACATGCGATTCCGTTCGATCCTACTTGCGAGCGTTCTTCTTGTCGCGCTCGATGCACGCGCCCAGTTTCTCGCCGGCGCCGGACGCGCCGACATCACCCCGAAAGAGCCGGTTCCCATGTGGGGATACGGCGAGCGTCACGCGCTGCTTTCCATCGGCGTGCAAGATCCGCTCTATGCCGAGGCGCTGGTGCTGCAATTCGGAACGAAAAAACTCGCCGTCGTCGGCATGGACATGGGCCGCGCGCCCGCCGAGCATTCGCTGCAAGCGATTCGCAAGCGCATCAAAGACGACGCCGGCATCGAGTGGTCCTTCATCGCGGGATCGCACTCCCATCACGGGCCGGTGCTCGAACTGACCGACGCACCGGGCAAAGGCCAAGGCAAGTACGACGCGGCGCTGCGCTATTACAAGCAAATGGAAGACGGCATCGTCGCGGCGATCGAAGAGGCGAACACGCACCTTGTGCCCGCGCGCATGGGCGTGGCGAAAACCACGCTCGATGGATTCAATCGCAACCGGCACACGAAAATCGAGCCGAAGCCGGTCGATCGCGACCTGCAAGTGATGCGCTTCGACACCGTCGACGGCAAACCGATCGCGGTGCTGGTGAATTTCACCGCGCATCCCACGATGACCAGCGCGATGATCCTGAAGTTTTCCGCCGACTGGGTCGGCGCGATGAAAAACACGGTTCGCGATGAGCTAAAATGCAACGTCATCTTCATGCAAGGGGCTTCCGGGGACCAATCCGTGAATGAAGGGCCGCCCGAACTCGGCCGCAAAGGTCCGCAGAATTTCGGCGCAGCGGTGGGACGCGAAGTGATCAAGATCGCGCAACCGCTCGAGACGGCGGTGCCGCCGAAACCGTCGCTTGAGATCAAGGAAGACCGCTTCACGTTCTCCTCGCGCGTGAATTTCAAGGACGGCTTCGTGCTGGCGCAATATCAGGCGGCGTTTTTTCCGGAACTGATTCCGAATTTCGTCGACGAATATGCCGACGGCGTACGCCCGCGGCTAACGGTAGCGATTCTCAACAACGAGATTGCTCTCGTCGGCGTCAGTGGCGAGTTCTTCGCGAATCACGCGATCCGGTTGAAAGAGCGCGCGCGTGTGAAACAGCTTTTCTTCTTCGGGTACTGCAACGGATACCATCAGTACTTCCCGACGATCGAAGCGGTGGCCGAAGGCGGCTACGGCGCCGATCCCGGCGTGTCGCCGGTGGCGGTGGGTGCGGGCGAGCAGATCATGAACACGGCGCTCATGTGGATTTACGACATGTTGAAGAAGAAGTAGCGCACCTTTCATGATTCAGATCCGAAACGCATGGGACCGGCGGACGGGCGCACATGTCGTCGCGGCATTGCTCATCGGACTGGCGCTCAGGTTGTTTTTCGTCTTTTGTTACCCAGCCGCGGACCTCGATTCGGAACTTTACCAAGACCTCGGCCGGTCGCTGGTGGAGAAGCACACTTACGTCTACGATTTCGGAAGCGGGCTTGTACCCACCGATATCCGCGTGCCCGGCTATCCGCTATTTCTCGGTTTCATCTATCTCTTCTCGCACTCGCCGAAAGCGATCCTTGTCGTGCAGGCATTGGTGGACCTCGGCGGATGTTTGTTGCTGGCGGTTCTGGCCGCTGTGCTGGCGCCCGAGGAGTCAAGAAAGCGCGTGGCGATTGTCGCGCTTTGGCTGGGCGCCACATGTCCGTTTGTTGCGAACTACGCGGCCCTGGCACTCACCGAGGTCCTGGCGACATTCCTCACAACGGCGGCCCTTTTGATTCTCGTTTGCGCGAATCGGCGCGAATTCGAAACGGCGACGGGTGAAGGATCGTGGAAATTTTGGTTTCTCGGCGGTGTGCTGGTTGGTTTGGGCGCGTTGGTGCGCCCGGAGACTCCGATCATGCTGGCCGCGCCGGCGATCGCGCTCGGACTAAGGTGGTTCAAGCCCGCCCACTGGCTGCTCCTGATCCGCACCGGACTTCTGTTGGCCGCGGGACTTCTGCTCGCGCTGCTGCCGTGGGCGGCGCGCAACTGGGTCAGCATGAATAAGGTGCAGTTTCTTACGACCCGCTACTTTCAGTCGCCTGGATCGTACATCCCAGAGGGTTTTTATGCCTGGACACACACTTGGCTGACTTCGTATGGAGACGGCGAGCGCGTCATGAATCGCTTGGAAGAAGGACCGCTGCAGGTCGCGGACTTTCCCTCGTCGGCCTTTGACTCTCCGCAGGAAAGCGAACAAGTGGCGTCGCTCTTGGAGGGGCAACATACGGAACCTTACGTGATTGGCGAGGAGCCTGACGCCCAATTCGCCGCGCTGGCGCGCGAGCGCACCGCGCGCCGTCCCGTTCGGACGTATCTAGCGGTGCCGCTGCGGCGCATGCTGACGCTGTGGTTCACTCCGCGCACCGAGTTGTTACCCCTCTCGGGCAACTGGTGGCCCGCGCAGCTCGCGTGGACAGAGGTCGACGCGGATTGGGCTTTCGGATTTCTCTTTGCGACGCTCAACTTCCTCTATCTTGGACTGGCGTTGGTCGGTGGAATCCGTTTGTGGAAGGCGAATGGTGTCGCGCTACTGGTGGCCTTTGTGGTTGTGCGAACGATTTTCATCGCGGTGGAGCACAACAGCGTGGAGCCACGGCTCGTGCTGCCGTGCGTGCCGGCCGTGCTTGCGCTAGGAGCGTTAACATGGTCGGCGCGGGTGAGTGGATCATGAACCGCGCTCATATGGCTTTACGGCCTGCCGAAGAAAAAGTAGCCGCCCGTCAGAGCGCTAAGAAGTTATGATTAAGAGGTACGTTATCCAAGGGGAGGTCAAGTGAGCGACATTTCAAACGTGATAGCTAGGCTGGAAAAGCAACGCGCCAATATCGACAGCGCGATTGCTGCACTGCGGACTCTAGAGGGGTCCCACGCGCCCGCACCGAAAGTGGCGGCGCCCCGAAAGAAAAGCCGCTTCAGTGCCGAGGCGCGCAAGAGGATTGCGGACGCGGTTCGCAAGCGTTGGGCCGAGAAGAAGGCGGCCGACGCGAAGAAGGTGAAGAAGTAGATGCCTCGTGCGGTCTCGCAGTTTTAGGAGAGATTTTCTCCGAGAAGAAGGGCGATCCCCTCGAAGGATCGCCCGAGGTCTTTCTAGGTCATCGCTTCATGGTTCGCCAAGGATCAACGCTTCATTGGTCCGCCAAGGCTTCCCGATTCAGGAAGTCTTCCGAAATAGTCCAAATCAGGTTGAGGTTCCGCCAAGAATGGGAATCATCGCACGCACGTCGTAAACCGTGCGTTGCGATTCTGCACGCCTCGTGCAGCGTGATGCAGCGCCGCCGACTGGGCGGTAACCGCAAGCAAATCCTACCCGTTTCGCGCTAAGGTCGCGCAACCCACAAAGCTCTGTCGAAGCCTTTCTCTCAAGAACCTCCGCAGGAACCCCCATCCTGTTTCGGCACATGAATTGCTTAATTACGAGACGAGCGCGACAAAGGCCACTTCACCTAAGAACGCGCCGGGACTTTAGCAACAACCTAAGAAGATGACGATACGGGACGTTTGCTTCGCCAAACGACGAGAGGGAGTGTTTCGCATGAGGACGACCAAGACCGCCGGCGCCGTTTTGTTGCTGAGCTCGCTTTGTTCAATTTCGCTGTGCTCGCTGTCGGCTGTGGCTCAAGCACAAGGGACTTTCAACATTACAAGTACGTCGGTCACTCCGGGAACGAACGCGAATCCCTCCACGGCGAACATCACGCTCTCGGCGACGCTCAACAACGGCGTGTCCGCGGATGCGTTCACGGTGTCGGTGCAGTTGTCGGCAAATGGAAGCGCGCCGGCCATCGACATGAACAATGCGAACTTCGCGAACCAATCGCCGTGGAGCGCCACGCCGACGACCACGAGCTCGACGATCGCGCTGAGCATCACGCACCTGGGACATCCGGCGTCGGGCACGATTACCTTGGGCGTGATCCAAATTCCCATTCCAACGACGGTACGCAACGGCGATACCTATACGTTGCAGATCGCTTCGGCCGACGCCGCCAATTCCACGCAAGGCTCGGGCGGCACCGACGTGCCCATGGCCGCGGGAGCGAATCAGACAATCAGTGTGACGCAAACCGTCTCGACATTTACCAAAGCGTCCGGCGACAGCCAAACGGGAACGGCCGGATCGGCCCTGACGAATCCTTTTACAGTGCTGGCGGCGGATTCCAACGGCGTGGGCGTGCCGGGAATTTCGGTGACGTTCACCGTAACGGCGGGCGGCGGCAAATTCAGCGGACAGAATTCCACGATCGCCACGACGGATCGCAACGGAAATGCCAGTGCGACATTGACGCTTGGCACCGTCGCGGGCGCGAGCAACAACACGGCGACGGCCGCGACGTCGGGACAATCCACGCTGACGTTCACGGCGTCAAGCGTGGCGGGTCCCGCGGCGCATTTGAATATTGTTTCGGGGAACAATCAATCGGGGCCGGTGAACACCCAGCTCGGATCACCGCTCGTGGTGGTGGTGACGGATGCGAACAGCAACGCGGTGAGCGGACAGACCGTCACGTTCACTCCGACGGGAGGCGGCACGGTTTCCACGCCCGCAACCACGAACGCGAACGGACAAACGCAAGTGACATGGACGCTGGGCGGCGCGCTCAGCGGCCAAAGTGTCCAAGCAGCGATCAATTCTCTGACGGCAACGTTCAACGCGACGGCGCTTTTGCCAAATTCCACAACGATCACGCAAGCGGCGGGAACCACGACGCAATCCGCGCCAGCACGAACGACATTTGGTAGCCAGATTTGCGCGGTGGTGAACAACGGCGGCGCAGTCCAAGGCGCCACCGTGAGTTTCTCCGTTTCGCCGACGACGGGAGCACTCGCGAGCTCGGTGAGTCCCACATCGCAGACCACGGGATCGAACGGTCAAGCGTGTACCACGCTTTCGGCCGGAAGCAAAGCGCAAGCGATCACCGTGACAGCGCAAATCACTACGCAAAGCTCTATGCCTTCCGTGACGTTCGCTGAAACCGTCACGGCGGGCAACGCGGCGAACATCGCCAAAACGTCCGGCGACGCGCAATCGGCGCCGGTGAACGGCGCGGTGGCCAA
>JAJPHL010000017.1 GCA_021325275.1 Terriglobia bacterium
CCACGGCCATCGTTCAGCATCGACCCCCAACTCGGCGCGGGCGGTGGAATGCCGAGGCCCAAGAAACTGAGCGTCGCTTCGGAAATCACCGCCGTGGCCATGCCCACCGCCGACTGCACTACGATCGGCCGCGCTATATTCGGCAAGATGTGCCGCGCGATCACGCGCACGTCGCCCGCGCCGAGCGCGCGCGCCGCCTGCACGAATTCGCGTTCCTTCATCGCCATCACTTGACCGCGAATCAATCGCGCATAGCCAATCCATCCTCCCAGCGACAGCGCGATGATCAGTTTTCCGAGGCCTTGGCCCGCGAACGAAACCACCGCGACGGCCAGCAGCACGCCGGGAAACGCTTGCAGCGTGTTGATGACGATCACGTTGAAGAAGCGATCGAGCCAGCCGCCATAGAATCCCGCACCCGCGCCGACGAGCAATCCGGCCGCCAGCGACAACGCCACGACGCCTGTTCCCACCGCCAGCGACACGCGCGCGCCGTACAGCAATCGCGAAAAAACGTCGCGGCCCAACTCGTCTGCGCCGAGCCAGTGTGCGGCGCTGGGCGGAGTCAAGCGCAAGGAAAGGTCGAGTGCGGCGGGATCGCGCGGCGCGAGCCATGGTGCGGCCAGCGCGGCCACCACCAACAGTGCTGCGAGAATCGCGCCGAAAGTTCTCATGACGACACCCGGATTCGCGGATCGATCACGGTGTAAAGAACGTCGGTGATCAGATTCACGGCAATGTAAGTCGCCGCCACGGCGAGCAGGCATCCTTGCGTCAAGGGATAATCGCGCGCGGAGATCGCTTGCATCGTGAGCCGGCCGAGGCCGGGCCAGGAGAAAATCGTTTCGGTGACAATGGCGCCGGCGAGCAAGGATCCGAATTGCAATCCAACAACCGCGAGCACGGGAATCAAACTATTTCGCAGCGCGTGACGATACACCACGGCGCGCTCGCGCAATCCCTTGGCGCGCGCGGTGCGAACGTAGGCGGCACGCAATTCGTCGAGCATCGATCCACGGATCATTCGCAGCAAGATCGCGGCGAGTGCCGATCCCATGGTGATCGCGGGCAGCACGAGATTCGCAAGACTTCCCCGTCCGGAAACCGGCAGCCAGCCGATCTCGATCGAAAAAACCAAAATCAGCACGGGACCGAGCGCAAAAGTTGGAAACGACAACCCGAGCAGCGAAAGAAATCCCAGCCAGCGATCTTCCCAACGATGGACCTTCACGGCGGAGCGCACGCCGCCGGGAATCGCGATCAACAACGCCACAAGCATCGACGCCAGCGTCAACTCGAGCGTCGCGGGATAGCGCGACAACACGACCTCGCGCACCGGCCGGTTGAATTTGAACGATTGCCCGAGGTCGCCGCGCAACAATCCGCCGAGGAAGCGCGCGTATTGCACGCGCAGCGGCAAATCGAGTCCCCAGGCGTGGCGAATCGCGCCGATCTCGTCGGCGCGCGCGCCTTCACCGAGCATTTGCTGTACGGGATCGCCGGGAACCAGGTGGATCAGCAGAAAAACCAGCGTCGCCGCGAGGAACGGCACCGGGATTGTGAGGAGAACGCGCTGGCCGAGAAAACGAATCATATGGACGCTTCCAAGATTGACGTCGATCACGAGCCGCACCTTGCCTTGAAGCCTTCGTTTGGACTGACCCCGCAACGACTACGTCAAGGTTGGATCGCAATCAAGTATTCGTCGCCCGACGCGTCGGTTCGCTTGCCACAGCGGACGCTAGTTCCGGGCAAGAACTCCCACTCTTCGTCCTCCGGATCGTAGTCGGGCGTCGGAAGCAGCCGGAAAATCCCATCGCCGAGGTCGAGTGCGCGCGTCGGGCGGAATATGACCGTTCCTTCGTTTAGCAACTGTACGTATACTTCGGCTGTGTTAGGCTCTGAAGCCATCGCCACCTACCTGGAGTAGTTCTCCTGTTACATTGTCGACCACAACGGAGCGACCGGTCGAGGGATTCACGTACCTCGTCGCGGAATTCTCAGGGTTAACTTTGTTTTCAGCCACAAACTGGATCGCAGCGCCCTTGGTCTTGGCTGCGATCCCGCTCTGCGGGATCGATTACAAATTGAGACATCACCCCCCGCTTTGAAGGTCCCTGGCTCAATCGCCGCACTTCAAACTAACGCGCGCGAGCCTGCAGGATCGCACCGAACGATCCCGACCTCAATTCGTCGAGCGTCAAGCCGGACTCGCGTTCCGCTTCGGCGCGCGTGATCGCGCCGCAATCGATTGCGCGCAAGAAATAGTTGAGCAAGCCTTGGCCCGTGGCGGCGTCATCGAAAACGCTGCCGACAGTCGTGGCCTGCGCGGCTTTCTCCATGAAGTTCCGCAGACGCTCGCCCGCCGCCGCGAGTCCTTCCAGGAAAAACGCATAGACCGCCGCGTAGCGCACCGGCAGTTGCGCGGGATGCAGGTCCCAGCTCTGATAAAAGCCGCACGCCAAAGAATGGCGGATGTGATCGTAGTGCAGTTTCCAGGCGCGATGCACCGCGCCTGGATCTCTTCCCACCGGCAGCACGTTGGTCGCGCCGTCGGAGACCCACACGCCGGTGCTCGCGTACGCCGCTTGCATCATGCTGCGCGCAAAGTCGCAGGCCGGATGCAACATGTCTTGGTACGCGGCCGTGATGTGGCACGACGCGGTGTAATCGTACGCGCCGAAATGCGCGGCGAGCATCCTGCCGCGCGACGCCCGCAGAAGATCGCGCAGCACCAGGATCGATTCCGCCGTTTCGATCATCAGTTCAAAGCGCAGCGATCTCGCCGGCAACGCGAGCACGTTTTCAAACTGATCCAACAAATCGGCGAGTGCGGTGACTTGCTCCGGAATCGCGGCTTTCGGATAGGTGATCACAAAATTCGGCGGCAGTTCTCCGCCCGTTTTCCCGACCAGCGTGGTGAGAAATAAATCGAGTGTCCGCACGGCGCGTGCGTACGATTCCTGCGCGAACCCCTTGGTGCGAATGCCAATGTAGGGAGGCAGCGAGTGCGCGGCCATTCCCGCCGCGACCGCTTCGGCCGCCGCCACGGCATGGCCGTCTTCCTCGGCATCGGACCGCACGCCATAGCCGTCTTCGAAATCGATGCGCAGATCTTCGATTGGTTCGCGGCAGAGTTTCTCGACGACTCGCGCATAGATCCCTTCGGCCATGGCCGGCGCGAACCGCCAGTCGAGCACACGCGCCAGCGACCCCGCATCGGGCGCGAATTGTTGAAGCGAAGCCAGCGCCAGGGATCCCAGTTTCGCCGCCGTACCGACGCGATAGAGATGCGCGCCGCCATAAATCACCTGCACCGGCTGGCGCCGGCCCGATTCTCCGGGAAAAGCTTCGGCGTACGCGCGATTCGATTCCGTCAAACGCCGCGCGATCGTTTGCGTCGTTTCGGAAGAAAGACTGGCGGCCGGAAGCGGCGTGGCCACTTACGCCTTCCCTTTCAATCGCTCCTGCATGTGGTCGGAAGCGCGCGCCGCAAGCGCGAGTATCGTGAGCGTGGGATTCTTGTGCGTCGCCGAACAGAAAATGCTGGCGTCGACCACGTACAGATTCTTTACGTCGTGCGCCTGCCCGAACGAATTCACGACTGACGTTTTCGGATCGTTGCCCATCCGCGACGTTCCCACTTCATGAATGCTCGCGCCCCGATAGAGCGGCCCCTGCGGCAGTTGTGCATGCTCCAGTTTCAACGCCGCGAACAATTCCTTGAAGCGCTCGATGCAATGCGCGGTCATTTTCTTCTCGTTGTCGTATTGATCGAGATGAATCTTGAGCACCGGGATGCCCCAGTGGTCTTTCACGTTGGGATCGATCTCCACAAAGTTGCGATCGTCCGCCAGCATTTCCAAATGCGAGTGGAAATTCACGCGCGTGCCGTACCACTCGTGGATCGACTTCTTATACGACGAGCCAAAGCCTTCCAGAACGTTGGCGTGCGTGGGAAACGCGCCGAATCCACCGCCGCATTCGATGTGATAGCCGCGCACGAACGGCAGATTCTTCTTGCCCCAGCCGTCCCACGGAATAATCGTGTTGCCGCCGATTCCGTCGTCGTTCACAACCTTGCGATTGCGCAATTGCGGCAAGAGCCCGGAGCCGTCGACGTCGACGTGCTCCATGAAATTGCGTCCCACTTGGCCGCTGGAATTCGCGATGCCATTGGGAAATTGCCGCGAGCTCGAACCAAGCAGCAATCGCGCCGAGTGCAGCGTGCCTCCCGCGACCACCACGATTTTGGCGCGCACTTTTTCCTCACGGCCCGTCTGTGTATTGACGTACGCGACGCCGTCGGCCAGGCCGGTCTTCGGGTCGACGGTAATGTTGTGCGCCAGCGCGCCGGTCACCAAGCGGAAGTGGCCGGTCTTCATCGCCTGGGGAATCAACCGGTCGTGGGTGTTGAAGTACGATCCCGTTTCGCATCCCTGGCCGCAGTGGGTGCAGTAATGACACGCGGGGATTCCGTTGTAATCGGCGGTCACGTGCGCTTTGCGGCGCGTAATCCACCCCGCGCCGATTGTTTCCGATGCTTTCCGAATCAGGACTTCGTTGCAATTCGGTTTCGGCGACGGCAAATAGACGCCATCGGGCGTGTCGGGATGATTTTCTTTCTCTCCGCAGACGCCGATGAGCCGCTCGACGCGTTCGTAATACGGCGCCATGTCCGCGTAACCGATCGGCCAGTCTACACCCGCGCCGTCATAGGTGCGCGGCTTGAAGTCGTGCTCGTTGAAGCGCCAGCAAATGCGTCCCCAGAAATGCGTGCGTCCGCCCACCACGCGCGCGCGCCACCAGTTGTAGTGCTTGCCGTCGGCCGACGTGTAAGGTTCTTTATCGTTGTACGTGAAAAGATAATTTCCCTCGGCAATTCCTTGTTGCAGGTACGGCGTGGGCACCGTTTTCGCAGGAGGATTCCCGCGATAGGGATACTCGTACGACCATTTGTGATACGGAAAATTCTCGCGAACCGGTCCCGCTTCCAGCATGCAAACCTGCGCGCCCGCGCGCGTGAGCTCATACGCCACCAAACCGCCCGAGGCGCCCGATCCAACAACGATTGCATCGTAAAGTTTTTCTGGCATCTGTTTTAGTCCTGAGTGCTAAGTCCTGAGTGCCGAGTTTAGTGTTGAGTTATCTTACTCAGCACTCAGGACTCAGCACTCAGCACTACGCTTTAGAGTTCGTGTTGATGCGTGCATGCGCCGGGAAATTCCGACGCGTAGGTGTTGCCCGCGTATCCCAATTCCTTCACTCCGATTTTTGAGGTGTAGAACGCAAAGACCGTCAAGCGTCGCGCGTTCATCAAGAACGCCCTGAGATCGCCCGAAGATTTTGGCGGCCAAATCGCTTCGAGCAATTCTTGTTGCTGCGCCGGCGCAAGATCGGAAAACGCTTTGCCGGATTTCGCCGACGCCGCGGCGTCGAGCGCCTTGAGTCCCGCGCGAAACGGCGATTGCGCCGAAGGCGGCGATCCCGCCAGGTAAAAATCGAGAAACGCCGCGACGTTCGCGTCCTTTGCCCCAGGAGACCCGTCGCTCGGCAGGATCAAATCGGTGAGGCGTTCGACCGACGCGAGTTCCCTGCCTTGAAAGAATTTGTCATGCGGGGGAATAGGCGCCGCTTCCTGCGAGTCTAAATGGTGATGAACAGCGGCGGCCATCACACGGTCTTCAGCCCACGCGTCGGAACTGACGGCGGCCAAACCTACAGTTGTGATACCGAGAGCTTTCAACAATTGCCGGCGATTCGTTTCGGGCATGACAACGTTGTATCGCAGGCCGCTGATATAATGCAAGAACCCCCAAACGGAAACCTCAAGATTCCGAAAATGCCCCAGCGAATTCTCATCATCGACGACGATGCCATGCTCAGCGAGTTGATGGCCGCCACGCTGGCCGAACATGACGTCACGCGCGCCGAAACGGCCGAGCAAGGGCTCGATTGTTATCGCAAAAATCCTTTTGACGTCGTGATTTGCGACCTCGTGCTGCCGGGCATGAAAGGATTGGAATTCATCGAGGCGTTGCGGGCGGAATATCCCCAAGCGCGCATCATGGTGGTGAGCGCGCACGGCTCCGGCGAAAATCTTTTGGCGACGCTGCGCCGTCGCGTCGTGGATTTTCTGGTGAAGCCGTTCGATCCGCAAGAACTGAAAGTGGCCGTGGCGAATTTGTTGAGCGCGCATCACTCCATCGAAGTGATTTCCGCGACGTCCACCTGGGTGGAATTGCAAGTGCCCGCCAGTTTTCAAGCGGCCGCCAGCCTGGAGACGTTCTTCAACAACCTCAACGTGGGCCTCGACGAAACCACGCAGCGCAGCATCAGCATCACGTTCCGCGAATTGCTGAACAACGCCATCGAACACGGCGCCAAGGGCGACGCGCGCCGCCGCGTGGGGATCAGTTGCCTGCGTTTCGATCGCGCGATCATGTACCGGATCGCCGATCCCGGCGCGGGCTTCGATTTCGGTGACATTCCGCACGCCGCCGTGTCGTATCCCGACGATCCGCTGAAGCATCTGGAAGTCCGCCAGGAAAAAGGCATGCGCGCCGGCGGCTACGGACTCTTGTGGATCCAGAATCTCGCCGATCAGGTGATCTTCAACGAGAAGCGGAACAAAGTGGTTTTCATCAAGTATCTCGATCCCAAGTAAGCGCTGCCGCGAGCCATTTGACACAGAGCGCACAGAGAACTCAGAGCACACAGAGAAAGACATGATCGTCGCTGGCAGGAGATCATTCACGGCCACGACCCAGTTGTTTAGGGCGGAACCTCCCCAACGTTGGCAATTTGTTCGTCCGGCCCATTTCCCTGCGAAGCGGAGAACGAGGTCGTAATGACATGGTCATTACGATTGTGCTATGCTGCTTTTGTATGCGAAACGTTCAGCGAGCCGCGAGGCGCGATACCTTAAATATCCGGATCAAACCGGAGGTGCGCGGGTTGATCGATCGCGCGGCGGCTTCGGCCGGCAAGAACCGAACGGACTTTGTACTTGACGCCGCGCGGCACGCCGCCGAGAACACGCTGCTGGACAGCACGGTGTTTATGTATAGCCCAAAGGCTTACGCCGATTTCCTGGCACGTCTCGATGCTCCGCCGCGGCCAAATCAGCGGCTGCGCCGCTCGCTGCAGACCCCAGCGCCCTGGGAAAAATGAACGGCTTTTCTCCGCCGGAACCCTTAGCAGATCAGCATGATCTCGCCGATTTCACCTCGGGCGAGACGTCCCTTGACGATTGGTTGAGACGGCGCGCACGTGCCAACCAGGCGAGCGGCGCTTCCCGCACCTATGTAGTCTGCGAGAACAAACGGGTGATTGGCTACTACGCCCTAGCTTCCGGCGCAATCACGGTGGCGACCGCGCCCGGCCGATTCAGGCGCAACATGCCCGATCCCATCCCCATTGTCTTGCTGGGTCGTTTGGCGGTTGATCGCGCTTGGAGTGGACGGGGATTCGGGCGCGCCTTGTTCCGTGACGCCGCTCGCCGCGTAGCAAACGCTGCCGATGCGATCGGCATACGCGGCATCGTCGTTCACGCGATCTCGGCGGAGGCGAAGAATTTCTATCTGGCGCTCGGCTTCGATCCGAGTCCCAGCGATCCCATGGTGCTGATGGTTACGCTGGTGGACGTGCGCGCGGCGCTTGGTCCTGCGAGCTCCGCACCGCGAAAATAGGGCCACTCACCGGGTCCCTTTTGAAATGGGCGGGAAGGGAGTCGGGTTCACGTGGTTGCGTTTCGATGGTCGCTAACGCCTGCTTGATTGTGGTTTTCTCTTCGTCTCTGTGTCTCTGCGGTAAGAAAACCGCTTGCCGTGAGAGCCATCCTGTGACGCTTGAGAAACCCCAAAGCGGTTCTTTCACCGCAGAGACGCAGAGGCGCAGAGAAAACCAAGACAAGCCAACTTTGTTTTTGCCATGGAATCCCCGCTAACTTCCACCGAAGCGAGCCGTCTACCACTCAGGGGGACGAAATGCTTCTTCAAGATCTGCGCTACGGCCTGCGCGCGCTGGCTAAGTCACCGGGATTCGCGGTGGTCGCCATCTTGACGCTGGCGTTGGGCATTGGCGCGAACAGCGCGATTTTTTCGGTGGTGAACGGCGTGCTGATTAGCCCGCTGCCCTTCCACAACTCGAGTCGCATTATCGCGTTGTTTCAAGACATGCCGAATTTTTCGCAGGGATCGATTTCCTATCCGAATTTCTTGGATTGGCAGCGCGATAATCGTTCGTTCGAAATGATCGGTGCGTATCGCTGGGCCAATGGCAGCATCACCGGCGTGGGACAACCGGAAAGCGTTCCAGCCCGGCGCATCTCGGCGACCTTCTTCCCGATTCTTGGCGTCGATCCGATTCTGGGACGTAATTTCACCGCGGAAGACGATCGCCGCGGCGCCGCTCCCGCCGTCCTGATCTCGGAGGGTTTGTGGCAGCGGAAATTCGGTGCGGATCGCAATGTGCTCGGCAAACAGTTAGTGGTGGCGGGCGCGCAACGCACCATCGTAGGAGTGATTCCGGCATCGTTCCGCTTGAAGATCTGGAACTTTCAGACCGCCGACGTCTACATGCCCATCGGCGAAGAGACGGATGCGCGGTTCTTCATGCGCGATGCGCATTGGGGCACCAACGCGCTGGGATTGCTGAAGCCGGGCGTCACCCAGGAGCAGGCACGCGAGGATCTGAAGCGTATCAACGCGGGTCTCGCCGAAACGTATCCCGATGTGAATGCCGGTCTGAAGTCGACCCTCGTTCCGTTGAAGGAGTTGATCGTCGGCGAGATGCGGCCGGTTCTTCTGGTGCTCCTGGCCGCGATCGGATTTGTGCTGCTGATCGCTTGTGGCAATGTCGCCAACTTGCTCTTGGCGCGCTCCACTTCACGGCAACGCGAATTTGCCATTCGTCTCGCGCTGGGTGCGGGACAGGGGCGCATTACGATGCAACTGCTCACCGAAAGCGTCCTGCTGGCGGTGTTGGGCGGCGGTCTCGGTTTGTTGATCGCGAAATGGGGAACCATGGCGGCCGTGGCCGCCGTGCCGCATTCGCTGCCGCGCGCCGAAGAGATTGGCTTGGACAGCCATGTTCTGCTGTTCACGTTGGCGGTTTCGATTTTGGCAGGCGTCCTTTTTGGTTTGGCGCCGGCGTTGAAGTGCGCTTCTCGGAACTTCGGCGAGTCGCTCAAAGGCCGTTCCATTTCCGGCTACCGCTCGCGCACGCAGGCGGCGTTTGTGATCGGAGAGATGGCCATGGCCTTCGTGCTGCTGATCGGCGCGGGCCTGATGATTCGCACGCTCGTGGAATTGTGGCGCGTCGATCCGGGATTTGATCCGCACAACGTAATGAATTTCGGGATCAACCCCGCGCCTTCCCTAGCGGATCAATCTCCGGAGGCGATTCGCGCTTTTCTCCGCGGTCTGCACGCGTCGTTGCGCGACACACCGGGGATCGAGTATGCCTCCTTGGATTGGGGCGCGACGCCGATGGAGAGCGACAACGAAACGGGCTTTTGGGTGGAAGGCCAACCGCAGCCGGCGCGTTCGGTGGATCTTCCGCTCGCGCTCGAGTACATCGTGGAGCCGGACTATTTGCCGGCCATGCGCATTCCGCTGTTGCGCGGACGCTTTATCAGCGACGCGGACAATGAGCATTCCGTTCCGGTCGCGGTGATCGACCGAGCTTTCGCGGAAAGCTATTTTGCGGGCCAAGATCCCATCGGCAAGCATGTCTACATTCGCGATTCCGATTCGAACGACGCGTCGCATCGCAGTTCGATTTCGCTGCTGGTGGTGGGCGTGGTGGGACATGTGAGCCAATTTGGACTGGCGGACGACGCCAAGCGCTCGCTGCAGGCCCAACTCTACACCTCGTTCATGCAGGGATCGGACGATCGCATGAAGCGGGTGGCCGCCGGACTGAATGTGTATACGCGGTTTCGCGAACCGTTGAAAGCGGAAGCGGTTTTTCAAACCGTGCGCAACCGGCTCTCGTCCGGCAATGGCGAACTGATTGTTTCCGGCAACGAGTCCGAAGAAGAGATTGTCGCGCAATCCATCGCCAGCCAGCGATTTTCGGTGATCTTGCTGGGGATTTTCGCGGCCCTGGCGTTGTTGCTGGCCAGCGTGGGAATTTACGGCGTGCTCTCGTATTTGGTCGGGCAGCGAACCCAGGAGATCGGCGTGCGGATGGCGTTAGGCGCGCAACGATTTCACGTGCTTCGGATGGTGCTGGGAGACGGCGCGCGCATGATGATGATCGGCGTTGCGATTGGAGGAGTCGCCGCGCTGGGTTTGACGCGTTGGATGGCCAGCATGTTGTTTGGTGTTACGCCGACCGATCCGCTGACGTTTGCTGCAGTGGCGGTGGTGCTATGCGGAATCGGCTTGTGCGCATGTTACGTGCCGGCGTACCGCGCGATGCGCGTGGATCCGATGACGGCGCTGCGGCACGAGTGACGCCGCCGCGCCGTACAGCCTGGCAGTTCAACACAGAGCAAACGGAGCACACGGAGAACACAGAGAACACAGAGAAAACCAAACGCAAATTCTGCTTTTCTCGGTGCGCTCTGTGTCCTCTGTGATCTCCGTGTCAAATTGCCCGGCTCCGGTGTATCATCGCTTTCATGCCTGACTTTAGCGATAAATCTCTGTCCCGAAGAGCATTGCTTTCGGCGTCGCCGGCCGCGGTGGGATTCGTGGCCGGTGCGCAAGCACAAACGCCCGCACCCGGCAACGATCTCGGCGCGCGCACCTACAACATCCGTGACTTCGGTGCGCGCGGCGACGGCAAAACGCTCGACACTGCGGCCCTGCAGGCCGCGATCGACGCGTGCAATCGCGATCATGGCGGCACGGTGCTCGTGCCCGCGGGAACGTTTGTGATCGGAACCGTGGAGTTGAAAAGTTACGTGACGTTGCACCTCGCTTCGGGAGCGACGTTACTTGGAAGCGCGGACGGCAAGCAGTATCACGCCGTCGACGCGATCCCGTTGCGCGGCGATTCCACGCTCGAAGACGGCAACTGGGCGCTGATCTTCGCGGTGAAAGCGGAAAACTTTTCCGTCGAAGGACCGGGAACCATCGACGGCCAGGGGAAGCAATTCCTGAGTCCGCAACGCGGTGTTCCCCCGCCCTCGGGGATCGGCGGCGCGCAGCGGCCGTATCATTTGCTCTTTCATCAGTGCACCAATTTTTCGGTGCGTAGTCTATTTCTGAAGGACTGCGCGTTCCATTCCATCCGAATCATTCAATCGAGCTACGTGCAACTCGACGCGATCCGCATTTTCAATCGCGTGAATCACAACAACGACGGATTTCACTTCATCTCCGCGACGCACGTGGCGATGTCGAACTGTATCGTGGAATGTCAGGACGACGCTTGCGCGCTTTTCGGCAGTTGCCAGTACATCACGGTGAACAATTGCCAGTTCTCGACGCGCTGGAGCGTGTTTCGATTCGGCGGCGGCACGGTGCGGAATATCGCGGTGTCGAATTGTTTGATCTGGGACACGTTCGGTTGTCCGATCAAGATTCGCGCGGGCCAAGGACCGCTGATCGAGAACCTGTCGTTCTTCAATATCGAAATGCGCAACGTCACCGGGCCGATTTCCATTTGCCTGGGACCGCCGAATCGCGGGCAAGTGCAACTCGGCACGCTGGCCAGCGCCGATTCCGCGCCGACCACCGGCATCGCGCGCAACATTTCGTTTCGCGGAATTCACGCGACGGTCGTAGCGCCGTTTCAGCAACCGGATGTTCCCTTCACCACCAACTATAATCCTGGCGAAGTGAAGAGTTGCATCGGATTGAGCGCCGTCGGCGGCGCAGTGATCGAGAACGTCAGTTTCGACGACGTGCACATCACTTTTCCCGGCGGCGGCACAGCTGAAGACGGCGCGTTGCGCGACGTTCCGAAAGTTGTCGGCGAGTATTACGCGGCGGGCGTTTTTCCGGCGTACGCGTTGTACGCGCGCAGCGTCCGAGGACTCACGTTGAACAACGTGCGTTTCCAAGCGGCGAGCCAGGAACTGCGTCCCGCGATCGTGTTTGATCACGTGGAGGACGCCGCGGTGAACGCGCTTTCGGTTTCGGCGGACACGCGCGCCGAATCCGTGGCGCGATTCATCGACTCGCGCGATGTGCTCGTTACGGCGGCGCGCGTCACAGCACCGGGTCCCGAGTTTCTGCGCGTGGAAGGCGCGTCGAGCACGGGAATCGTCGTGGATGGCGGCGATTTGCGTAAAGCGGCCAAGACGTTTTCGACCGGCGCGGGCGCGGCGGAGTCGAGCGTGAAAGTCCGCGGTTAAGGCATTCTTCTTCGCTGCCAAAACCCTGCTTCGGGCCAGCGCTGCTCAGCGGCATAAAACTGGCCGCGCTGCCGGCGGTAATTCGCGAAATTCTCGCGTACGGCTGAGACATACTGCGGAATTGTTCCGTTGCGAATAGCCGAGGCAGCCGATTCCCCGCCCGAGATCGCTTGAAATACTCCAAAGCCGCTTAGCGGATCGTGCGACGCGGCGCAATCGCCAACAGCGATCCAATTGTCGCCCTTGATGTTCCGGCCGATCCCTGAAATCACGTGAACCACGCGAGAGTCCGCAATTTTCGCGTCGCCGATCCGCGCGCGAATCGACGCCGCAAGTTCCAGTTGCTCGCCGAGAACGATGCCCTGCCCGTACGTTTCACGATCGGTGAAGAACATGGCGATCGACTCGGCGCCGGGCAGCGGCGCGCAATACCACCAGCCGTTCGGAACCGCCTCGATACAAGTTCGAAGATCCATCGACCGGCCATTGGAATGCAGGAGGCGCACAACGATGGCGACCAAAACATCCTCGGCATCCGCGGGATTGCGGCCACTCGCGTGGACCACGAAGTCGCACGGCAGTTCGCGCGGACGCACGCGCGTACCGGGAAATAATGCGACTCCTTCGGCGCCGGCGCGCCGCCACAGCATTTCGTCGAAACGCGCACGGTCCACATGCCACCCGCATCCGTGCACGTTCCGCACAAAGTCTTGCTCATGCGGCGAATCGCCTCCCCAGACCGAAACAATCCCCGGCGATTCCAAGGGATTCGTCGACAGAAAGCCGTCCCACAATTCCAAACGTCTTAACAGAGGATTGATTTCTGGCGGAAGTGTCTCTCCGTAACGCGGATGATCGAAGCCTTCCGCTTCGTAGATCGCGACTTTCCGGCCCGCCCGCGCCAAACAAAGCGCGGTGGTTGATCCCGCCGGACCACCGCCAATTACGCCGATGTCGAAATATTTACTTTCCAATTCCGACAGATAATGCCACAATCCGCCGCATGACTCAAATTGTGAGCGCGCGTATTCATCCCGCCATCGGCATCGCCCGAATCGGGAACAGTCCCGACGAGTATTTTATTGGCCCGGAAGTCCCGCACCCAATTCCTCCCCCGCCGGGAGGATACAAGGATCCCCAAGGGCGCTTGAAGCGCCAGGCGGCGCTGTTTCGCGTCTACGGATATGACGCGCAGGGTCAGGTGGTCGCCGAGCTGACCGCCGAGAATTCCGAGATCGCTTGGACGGTTCACGTGGCCAACAAGAAGGCCGCTTGGTACGACTTTGTTGTCGCGCTGGACATTCCTGAAGCCGCGGAAACGCGCGCGCCGCTTCGCAACTCCTGGGTCGCGGCGAAGGATCGCCACAAATTGGTCATCGATCCGGGACCGCGCAGCGTTTCCGGCCGCGATCAAAAAGCGGTGGCATTCGACACCGGAAAATTCTTCGATACCGCGGTCTATTTGGGCGAATTGCGCACCGATCACGACGGTCATTTGATTTTCCTGGGCGGCCGCGGCGTTTCGGGATCGCCCTTCCCCGGAAATACCATGACCACCTTCGCCAACAACAGCGGATGGCACGACGATATTTCCGATGGTCCCGTGACCGCCTCCGTCAAGGTGGGCGCCAAGGAAATTCCCGTGGAGCCGGCGTGGGTGGTGTGCGCGCCGCCGAATTACGGTCCTGACCTGGTGACGCCCCAGACGATGTACGACGTGATCTACGATGCGCTTGCGGGGTTGTCGCTGCCGAAGAAGCAAAAGCCGAGTTTCCAGAACGACATTCTTCCCCTGCTGGAGCAGTGCAACGACGCCCAATGGGTCAACAACGGGTTTTTTGTTCTCTTCGGTTTCGGCTCCCCCAACGATTTTCTGCGTCCCGAGATTCTCGCCAAGCTCGCCGCGCCCGGACCGGAATTTCAGGAATTGCGCCGGCGGATTTTCTACATGTTCCGCGACCCCGCTTCACCGGCGGTTCAGCCTTTGTTGTGGCCTCCGATTTACGGCGATGCATTCGGCAATTTCGACGATAGCCCGCGCGTCTATTTCGCCGTCACCAAGACGCTCTACGGCTATTTGAACCAGTGGTTCCAAGGCGATTTCATCAGCGACTATGATCCGCACCCGGCTGAGCCGCAGAGAATCGGCGACGTTCCGCTGGAAGCGCAGCCCGATACGCTCGATCGCGCCGCGCTGCACTTCTGCATGGGCGGGCCATTCCATCCCGGCTGCGAAATGACGTGGCCGATGCGCGTGTCATCGATATACGGGCGTCCCTTCCGGCTGAAACATGTGCCCGGCGGTTTGGTCGAACCGAGTTACGGCGAGTTTCTCACGCCGGCGATGGTGACGTCCGACGATGGACCGCTCTCTCAAAACGGTCCTGGGGATATTTCGCGATGGATGGCGATTCCCTGGCAGGCCGACACCGCCAGTTGCCGCTCCGGCTATCCGACGGCGGTCTATCCCGATCCGTACGTTCCTACGTTCTGGCCGTCGCGCGTACCGAATCACGTGCTGACGGAAGCCGATTACCGAAAAGTGATGGACAAGAGCCTACCGCACCAGGATCGCGTCGCGGCGTTCAACAGTCGCGAGAACTGGCTGCGTGGACTGAATCTCAAAACCCCGTACGTGCACCAGATCACCAAGATGGTCAGCGATTTCGGCGAACTGGGCATCGTCGAGAAGCGCCCTGGCCCCAGCGATCCGGCCTTCCCCCCGGAAGTGTTTGTGGAAACGCAAGCGTCGATCGTGAAGCCTGGCTTACTGAAGGCCGCCGCCAAGCGGGAGGCTGCGGAGGTTGCCGAAGTCAGCGAGGATTTCGCCAACGCCCGGTTTGGAGGCCGTGCGCGACGGTCCCAGGCGTAGCTGCACGAACCGGCCTAGTGGTTTCAGGGGATGCCGGTATCCCTTATGGACGGTACGTAACTCTCAGGGACCCCAGGTCGTCCAACGTAGTGAAGGCTGCAAGAGCAGCCGGCCGCAATTTTAAGGAGGGGATCATGTACAAGAAACTGGCTCTCGCAGCGTCGCTGGCAGCAGCGTTGTTGATGTGCCCGGTTGCCTTCGCTCAGCGTGGCCACGGCGGCGGTGGCGGTGGTTTCCACGGCGGCGGTGGCGGTGGCTTCCACGGTGGCGGCGGATTTTCGGGCGGACACGCCCCGGCCGTCTCCGGACGTAGCTTTGGCGGTGGCGGCGGATTTCGAGGCAGCGCGCCGGCATTCCGTGGCGGTAGCTCGTTCCGCGGCGGATCGTCGTTCCGTGGCGGGTATTACGGGGGCCGCGGCTACTACGGTGGTCGATACTATGGCGGCGGTTGGGGAATCGGCTTAGGTTTCGGATACCCCTACTATGGCTATGGATACGGCGGCTACCCGTACGCTTACGGCTATCCTTACTACGGATACGGCTACGCTCCGGCGTGCAATCCGTCGGGATACTACGATCAAGCGGGATACTGGCACCCTTATCCGGGCTGCTACTAAACCCGTCAGTTCTGAGTGCTGAGTCCTGAGTTCTCAGCACTCAGCACTGTCTTTATGCTCCGGAATACGTCGCGCGCTTGATGAACTCGCCTGCTCCGGCTCGACCATAGAACTTGTCGCCTTCCACCAGCACTTTCCCGCGCGATAAAACCACGTCAGGCATGCCTTTCACCTTGATTCCTTCGAACATCGAGTAGTCCACGCGCATGTGGTGTGTGGCCGCGCTGATAGTGTGCTCGCGGTTGGGATCGAAGATCACAATGTCGGCGTCGCTGCCCACGGCGATGGTGCCTTTGCGTGGATATAACCCAAATAGTTTTGCTGGAGTTGTGGCCACTATCTCAACAAAACGATTAATGCTGAACCGCCCCGCCGCCGGACCTCCCGAATAGATCAAACTGAAGCGATGCTCAATGCCCGGACCGCCGTTCGGGATCTTCGTGAAGTCGTCGCGGCCGAGTTCCTTCTGTTCCTTGAAGCAGAACGGACAGTGGTCGGTGGAAACCACTTGCAGATGATCGTTCTTTAGACCCTGCCACAGCTTTTCCTGATTCCATTTTTCGCGCAGCGGCGGCGTGAAAACGTACTTCGCGCCGTCGAAGCCGCCAGGATTGTCGAAATTATCGAGCGACAAATAAAGGTACTGCGGGCACGTCTCCGCATACACCGGCAATCCCTTGTCGCGGCCCTCGCGGACTTTCTGAAGGGCGTCGTCGCAACTCAAGTGCACGATATAGAGCGGCGATCCCGCGATTTCCGCCAGCGCGATTGCGCGCGACACCGCTTCTGCTTCCAGTGAGGTAGGCCGCGTGAGCGCGTGATACTTCGGCGCGGTCTTGCCTTCCGCCAAGGCTTGCTGCACGATCACGTCAATCGCTCCACCGTTTTCGGCATGCATGCAAACCATCGCGCCGTTCTTCGACGTTTGCTGGAGCACGCGGAAAATCGTCGCGTCGTCGAGCATGAAGACGCCGGGATAGGCCATGAACAGCTTGAAACTTGTCACGCCGTCGCGGACCAGCGCGTTCATTTCCTCCAGGCGCGCCGCCGGAACGTCGGTCATGATGCAGTGGAAGGCGTAATCGGCCACGGCCTTGCCGTCGGCTTTCTTCATCCATGTGTCGAACGCCGTGCGCAGGTCCTGACCCTTGTACTGGATCGCGAAATCAACGATCGTGGTCGTTCCGCCGTAGGCCGCGGCCGTCGTGCCGGTTTCGAAATCGTCGGCGGAGGTGCTGCCGCCGAAGGGCATATCGAGGTGCGTGTGCGCGTCGATACCGCCCGGAAAAACGTAGCGCCCGGTGGCATCGATAACCTTCTTGGCGTCGCGCGGCAGCGACTTTCCGATCGCCGTGATCTTGCCATCTTCAATCGCCACGTCGGCCGCGTAGGTGTCGGTTGCGGTAACTACTGTGCCATTCGTAATAATCGTGTCGAATCCCATAATTCGGTCATTGTATGCTAAACACGCCTGCTCAGCGGGCGGAGGAACCAATGCGTTTTGGAATCACTTTCAAGGGCGACCTGGCGGTCGACCGCACGATCAATCTTACGAAGCAAGCCGAAGACTCGGGATTCGAGTACGGCTGGATTTTCGATTCCCACATTTTGTGGCGCGAATGCTATCCGATGCTCGCGCTGATGGCCAATGCCACCAAGCGCATGAAGTTCGGCACGTTGGTAACGAACCCGGCGGTGCGCGACCACACGGTGACGGCGAGCTTGCTGGCGTCGCTGAACGAAATTTCGCACGGCCGCATGCAACTCGGCATCGGGCGCGGCGACAGTTCGCGTCGCGTGCTTGGTAAAAAGCCCACCACACTAGCGCAACTCGAGGAATGCTGCGCCACCATCACGACGCTTTGCTCCGGCGGCCAAATCGATTACGAAGGGCGTCCGGCGAAACTCACGTGGGCGAAACACGGCGTACCTCCCGTGTGGGTGGCGGGCTACGGACCGAAGGCGCTCCACACCGCCGGTAAAATCGGCGACGGGGTGATACTGCAATTCGCCGATCCCGACTTGATCGAATGGTGCATGGGCTTTGTGCGCGAAGGTGCCAAGGAAGCCGGCCGCGATCCGTCGAAGATCGAAGTGATGTCCGCCGCGCCTGTGTGGATGGACGCCGACCTGAACAAGTGCCGCCAGCAAGTCCGCTGGTTCCCCGCTCTGGTGTCGAATCATGTGGTCGATTTGGTCTCGCGATACAAACCGGAGGAACTGCCGCCGGCGCTCACGGCGTACGTTCAGGATCGCAAAGGCTACGATTACCTGCATCACGCCGAGGTCGGCAGCTCGAACGCGCAGTTTGTGAGCGACGAAGTAGTGGATCGCTTCTGCGTAGTGGGTCCCGCGGAGGCGCACGTCGCGAAGTTGAAGCGCTTGCAGCAAGCCGGTGTCACGCAGTTCAACATTTACCTGATGTGCGGCGACGAGGAGCAAACGCTGGTCGACTATCGCAAGCACGTGCTCGGCGCGTTCGGCAAGTGAACGCGACAGTATGGCTGCTAGGGCCATCTGTATATGGTAAGATCGTATGTATGAAGAAGACCTTCAATGTTGATTTCGAGCTGCTGCGGGAAGCCCGGACCGCGTGTGGTGCGAGCACGGACACCGAGACGCTTCGCCGTGGTCTGGAGGCGCTCATCCGGCATGCCTCGTATACGCGATTGCGGACATTTCTCGGGTCGGAGCCGGATGCGAAGGATATTCCTCGCCGTCAAGAACCGGCGTCTCGTTCTCGGATGAATTTTCGCCGCTCGAATCGTAGTCAGAGTGCACGGCGGGCGGCATAAATGGTCTTAACGGATACGTCCGTCTGGATTCGGTCGTTGGCTGGCCGCGCCCCTTATACCGCGGCACTCGATCGCCTCTTGGCTCGCGACGAAGTCGCCGGCCATGAACTGGTCTATGGCGAGCTCTTGATCGGTGACCGTGGCGGACGTACCAAACTCTTGGCCGACTACGCTAGAATGCATCAGGCCGTCACGGTTCCCCACGCGGAGGTTGTGGCTTTTGTTCGAGCACGCGGATTGCACGGCCGCGGAGTCGGTTGGATCGATGTCCACCTTCTCGCTTCGGCCATTGCCGGCCGGATGAGGCTGTGGACAGCCGACCCACGCTTGGCCGCGTTAGCGCACGACCTGGGTGCAGCCTACGAACAGGAGGCTTGACGGAAGCGTGAAAGGAGCCTGAGATGCCTCATCGATTCACCATCGGCGTGGAGGAAGAACACCAGATCGTCGATCCGGTGTCGGGCGAACTGCGCTCGCACATCAGCCAGTTGATCGCGGCGAGCGCTCCGTCGCTCGGCGAGCAGATCAAGCAGGAAATGCATCAGTCGATCGTGGAGGTGGGCACCAACATTTGCGCCGACGTGAAGGAATTGCGCCGCGAGATGTATCACATGCGCGGGCAGCTTTCCGCCGCCGCGTCGCGCGTGGGACTGGCCATCGCCGCCGCCGGCACGCATCCCTTCGCCGACTGGAAAGACCAAGTGATCTCGCCCGGTGAGCGCTACCAAAACATCGTCGAAGAATTGCAGCAACTCGCGCGGTCGCTCCTGATTTTCGGCCTGCATGTACACGTGGCGATGCCCGACCGCGCCACCACCATCGACTTGATGAACATGACGCGCTACTTCCTGCCGCATTTGCTTGCGCTGTCGACAAGTTCGCCGTTCATCCTGGGCCGCGACACGGGATTGAAGTCGTACCGCACCACGATTTTCCGCCGCTTCCCGCGCACCGGCATTCCCGACACCTATGGATCGTGGAGCGAATACGAGAACTATGTGAATTTGCTGGTGGAACTCCGCTGCATGGACAATGCCAAGAAAATTTGGTGGGACATCCGTCCGCATCCTTACTTCGGAACGCTGGAATTCCGTATCTGCGACGTGCCCACGCGCGTGGAAGACACGATTTGCATCGCGGCGCTGTGCCAAGCGTTGATCGTGAAGCTCTACAAGTTGTACACGCAGAACCAAGGATTCCGCGTCTATCACCGTTCGCTGATCGAAGAGAACAAGTGGCGCGCGGTCCGCTGGGGCATCGAAGGGAAACTCATCGACTTCGGCAAACGCAAGGAAGTTCCCATGCGCGATCTGGCGCTGGAGCTGCTCGATTTCGTCGACGACGTGGTGGACGAACTCGGCAGCCGCTCTGCGGTGGAGCGCGTGCTGACGATCTTGCGCGAGGGAACGTCGGCCGAACGGCAACTTGCCGTCTTCAAACGCACCGGCGATATCAAGGCCGTGGTGCAGCATTTGATTCGAGAAACTATGGAAGGAGTACCGGAATTAGCTACCGAGACATCCAGCACACCGGGGATTCGCGCCTAGTTCTGTTTTCTCGGTGCTCGGTGCTCGGTGGCGAATCGGCGTTCTCATGAAAATAGGATTACTTTGCGGTCGAGAGTACAGTTTTCCTCCCGCGTTTCTCGATCGCGTGAATTCCCTCGGAGCGGCGCACGGCATCACTGCGGAATTCGTCAAGCTCACCGGCACGCGAATGGGTGAAGAGCCGGAATATCGCGTGATCGTCGATCGCATTTCCCACGAGGTCGAGTATTACCGCGGCTATCTCAAGCATTCCCTCCTGAACGGAACGTACGTGATCAACAATCCGTTCTGGTGGACCGCCGACGACAAATTTTTCAACTACTCTGTCGCCGCGAAGCTCGGCATCGCGATTCCCAAGACCGTGTTGTTGCCGCAGAAAGGCTACCCGAAGGACGTCGACATCGTTTCCGAATCGCTGCGCAACTTGGGATATCCCATCGACTGGGAAGGATTGCTCGACTACGTCGGCCGCCCGGCGATCCTGAAGCCGTTTTCAGGCGGCGGATGGAAGCATGTTCACAAAGTGAACAACACGCAGGAACTGATTGCGGCGTACGACACCACGTCGCCGTATTGCATGACGCTCCAGCAATTCGTGCACTTCGACAAATACGTGCGTTGTTTCACTTTCGGGAAAACCGACATCACCCCGGTGCATTATGATCCGCACGAACGTCGTTACATCGTGGATCACAATTATCTTTCGCCCGAACTTGGCGATCGCGTCGTGCGCGACGCGCAAACCATCAACCAAGCGCTCGGCTACGAGATGAACACCATCGAGTTTGCGGTGGAAGACGGCGTCCCCTACGCCATCGACTTCCTAAATCCCGCGCCCGACTTCGAACGCGACCGCATCACGCCGCACTATTTCGATTTAGTGCTCGATCGCATGTCGAAGCTGGTGATCGATCGCGCGCTGCACGGCCATTCTTCGTCGACATTTCCCGGATGGCGCGGCATGTTAGGAATGGCAGCGGCCGCAACCGCCAAATGACATACGCCGAACTCTGGGAGTCTCTCGTCGAGCCGAGTGATCGCTCGCCCGCTGCCGTTGCGGAACTCGCGCGAACGATGCGCGAGCGCAAAGTGACCTTCGGCGATCGCCCGCACTGCCCTTTCCTGCGCCCGTTCTTTCTGGATGCCGCTGATGAGACGCGCGTCCGAGTTGCCGGTGAAGCGATCGCCGCGATCGGCGAACGCGTAATCGAAGCGTCGCTCGCTGATCCGGCGCTCTTGGCGCAAGTCGGATTGACGGAGGCGGAAGAACGCCTGGTGCGAATCGATCCCGGATACAAGCGCGCCAGCACCGCGTCACGGCTGGACTCTTTCTTGTTACCCGATTCGCTGATGTTCGCCGAGTACAACGCGGAGTCGCCGGCGGGCTTAGGATATTCGCAAACGCTCGGCGAAATTTTCGCGGCGTTGCCGCTGATGGATCGATTCCGCAAGCAGCATCGAGCGGAAACACGGCCGATTATGGAGTCCATGCTCGAAGCGCTCCTCGCGAGCTACAAGGATTGGGGCGGCACGGCGAATCCGCCGCAGATTGCGATTGTCGACTGGAAAGAAGTCCCGACTTACACGGAATTTGAAATCCTGCGTGATCGCTTTGAGCGCCTGGGCGTCCCGACGCTGATTGCCGATCCGCGCGACTTGGTTTTCTCGGGCGGCGCGTTGACGGCGCACGGCAAAAAGATCGACTTAGTTTATCGCCGCGTGCTCGTAAACGACATCTTGGCCAAGCCCGCCGAGTGCCAAGCGCTGATCGACGCGTATTCCGCGCGCGCCGTCTGCGTCGCGAACACCCTGCGCTGCAAGATTCCGCACAAGAAAGCATTCTTCGCCGTGCTGCACGACGAGCGCAACCAGCATTTGTTCAGCGGCGCCGAACGCGAGATCATCCGCCGGCATATTCCGGTGACGCATGTAGTCAACGAGCGTGTGGCGGAGTCGGCGCGCGGCCGTCGTGAGAACTTGGTTCTGAAGCCAAGCGACGAATATGGCGGCGCGGGCGTTTTTCTAGGCTGGGAGTTGACCTCTTCACAGTGGGATGAAGCCTTGCAGCGAGCGGTAACGGACGCGGGCAAAGTTTGGATTGTGCAGGAGCGAATCCCGGTGCGTCGTGAGGAATTTCCGATGTTCACCGTCGACGCCAGTGTGACACGTAAGGAAATGCTGGTCGATTTCTCGCCGTATTTTTTCCGCGGAAAAGCGTGCGGCTATCTCACGCGGCTCAGCGCCACGGGACTCGCGAACGTGACCTCGGGCGGCGGCCAGGCTCCTGCGTTTGTCGTGTCATAGGCGAGATTCTTGACCAAATCGGGCTGGACGTTTGAACAATCCCATTTCGTTGATAATCTAAAGATCACTATGTTGAAGCGAGTTGATTCAAAGCGCAGTTCGCGATGATGGCTGAAAAATGAAAGCTGCTTTCGGAAATCCCGTGGACGACCTGATGCCCGGATCGCGCAATGCGATCGGCACGTGCCTTGCCGTGCGGCCGCAGGAGCGCGTCACGCTGGTCGCCGACTCCGCCAGCGCAGCCGTCGCCGCGAGCCTCGGACAAGCGCTCGACGAAACGGGCTGCGATTGGCACGGCATTCTCGTGGAAGACGTCGCGTCGCGCCCCGTCACTTCGCTGCCTCCAGCAATTCGCGAGGCGCTCGAGTCGACTGACGTCGGCATCCTGTGCATTCAACCGCAGCCCGGCGAATTGCCCATGCGCATGGCGCTGGTGGAAATCGTGGAACGGCGCCAGATTCGCTATGCGCACATGGTCGGTGTGAACGCGCAAATCATGCGGCAAGGGATGCGCTCGGATTACCGCCTTGTCGATCGCCTCAGCGACCGCTTGCGCGAACGCATGGTCGTGGCCGGCACGCTCCGCGTGCGCACGCCGGGCGGGACATCGTTGGAAGCACATTTCGACAAAACCCTGGCCTGGGTGAAGACCAGCGGAATTATCAGCACACGATACTGGTCGAATTTGCCGGCGGGAGAAGTTTTCACCACGCCCGCGCGCGTCGATGGTGTTTTCGTTTGCGACGGCACGGCCGGCGATTACTTCAATGGAAAGTACGGCGATCTCAGCCGCAATCCAATGCGTTTGCAAATTGAGAACGGCCGCCTGCGCGCCGTCGATTGCGCGCGCAAAGATTTGGAGCGCGAGTTTTGGGAATACTGCCATATGGACGAGAATAGCGATCGCATCGGCGAGTTAGCCTTCGGCACGAATTACGCCCTGACGGAATTCATCGGCGTGCTTTTGCAGGACGAAAAGTTTCCGGGCGTGCACATCGCCTTTGGCGATCCCTATGGAAACCAAACGCACGCCGATTGGAAGTCGCGCACGCATGTCGACGTGCTGACGCGCCAGTGCGATGTTTGGATCGACGACGATCAAGTGATCGCCGGCGGACGTTATTTGATGGAACGCCTTGGATTGTAGAACGTCCAACGTCCGACGGAACCCGAATCAGAACTTCGTGACTTCGGTAAAGTGGAAATCGCGGACCTTCATCGCGGGCACGACCATCTCGAACGCTTCTTCGCCCGAGGCGCGCACCGAAGGACTCATCGCCTCGACGTTGTTCAGCATTTTTACCAGGCTCTGATTGAAGCGGAAATTGCGCAGACCGCGCACCACGCGGCCGTTTTCCACTAGGAACGTCCCGTCGCGCGTCATGCCGGTCATTACTTTTTCGTACGGTTCCACTTCGCGAATGTACCAAAGGCGTGTGACGAGAATTCCCCGCTCCGTGGACGCGATCATTTTGTCGATCGACGAATCGCCGCCTTCGATCACAATGTTCATCGGCGCTTCGCCCATTTCGTTGGGCAGCGGAAATCCGTGACCCGTTGGCGCGGTCTTCGCTTCGGCCGCCGATTTTTGCGAGTAGACCAAATTGCGAATCACGCCCTTCTCGACGAGCGGCAGCGTGTGGCGCGCAAAACCTTCGCCGTCAAAAGGCGCCCCCGATTGCAACGGATGTGTGGCGTCGTCGCGAATCGTGATGTTCTCGCCGAAAAGCTTTTCACCGACACGGTTGTTCAGGAAACTGCGTTGCTCCTTCACACTCATCGCGCCGAAATCGTAGTACATCCATCCGAGGACATCGAGAACCGCCGACGGTTCGAGGATCACCGTGTAGAATCCAGGGTCAATCGCAACAGGATTTCGGCTGGCCACGGCTTTTTCTCCGGCGCGTTCAGCCATGGCGCGAGAATCGATCGCCGCAATGTCGGGCGAGTTCGCCTTCGCCCATCCGGAACTATCGGGGGCCATCATCGTGACCGAAGCTTCAGAATGCGTGTCGCGATAATACGCCGCGAGTCCGCGCGAGTTCATCAGCGCGTAAAAACCCTCGCCGGTTGCGAAGATCCCCGCCGCGGTAAGCTGCCGTTTCTCCGCTTCGGCAATCATCACCCGCGCGTTCGCCGCACGTTCCGCAGGTCCGGCGGCGGCGGTGGCGGCGTGAAAACGTTTCACATGCGGATAGGCCTGTGGGCCGGGCATCGGCTGCAAATCGGGATCCGCGGGACTCGACTTCGCCAGCGCCGAACACTCCGAGACCACGCGGGCGACCGATGCAGCGTCGAGCTTGTTGGTAGTCGCGCGCGCGGTGCGTCCGCCGAACACGGTGCGCACCGAAAGCGACACCGATTCTTCCTCGACGTTTTGATGAATCGTGTTGTTGGCGAAGCGCGTCAGCGCATCACGGCCACCCGAAACGATCGCTTCGGTTTCGTCGGCGTCGCTGACCCGCAGAACTTGCGCGAAAAGTTCCTGGCACTGCGATTCGGTCATGAAAACCAGAAATCAAAAATCAAAGATCAAAGATCAAAAATCAAAAATACGAAGCCAGTACGGCCCAGTCCTCATTTTTGATTCTTGCTCTTTGATTTTTGATTTTCGATTTCCCCTCCTCCTATCCTGCCAACGCGGTCCCGATTTTCACTCCGCGAAACCTTGCCGGACTGGCGCCGTGTCCGGTGCCCATCACCTGTTGCGGCTGGCCCTTGCCGCAATTCGGCGTGCCCCACAGCGTCCAATGGTCACGATTGCAAACGGCGTCGCAGGAATTCCAAAAATCGGTGGTGATCCCGCTGTAGCTCGGGTTCTTCAGTAAGCGCGTCTTCTTTCCGCCGCGAATCTCCCACGCCGCTTCGCAGCCGAATTGGAAATTGAAACGCTTGTCGTCGATCGACCAACTACGATTCGTCTCCATCCAGATGCCTCGATCCGTCGAGGCAAT
This sequence comes from Terriglobia bacterium, assembly GCA_021325275.1. GTDB lineage: Bacteria > Acidobacteriota > Terriglobia > JAJPHL01 > JAJPHL01 > JAJPHL01. Next base: position 25,403 of record JAJPHL010000017.1, read on the forward strand.
CAGCGCATCGAGCGTCCAATCGCCGGGCAAGATCGAAATATTCGACATGCGCACCAGCGGAATCCGATTCCATCCTTCCGCGCGCATGCATCCGTTCGAGCGCGGCTCGCCGATTTCGTGCGCCGTCTCGCGCGACGTTATGTAGCCGGTGAATTTCCCCGCGGTGATGATGGGCGCGCACTGCGCGGCCACGCCTTCATCGTCGTAGCCGAACGTTCCCAGGCCCGCGCCGTGTTCCAGCCGCCCATCGGCCACCACGTTGACCACATCGGAGCCGTAACGCAGCGTGCGCAACTTATCCAGCGTGAGAAAACTCATGCCCGCGAAATTCGCTTCGTGACCCAACACGCGATCCAGCTCGATCGGATGCCCGATCGACTCGTGAATCTGCAATCCAAGCTGCGAGGAATCGAGAATCAGGTCCATCGTGCCTGAAGGACAGGCGTCGGCTTTGAGCAACGCGACCGCTTCTTCGCCGACGCGGCCGGCGTTCTCGCGCAAGCGCAGAGATTCGATGAGTTCGTAGCCGCGACACTGAAATTGTCCGCCGAAAGAATTGGGATAGGAACGCTTTTGGATTTCGGAGCCGGCAAAAGCGTAGGCCGCGAATCCGCCGCCGGAAAGATATTTCGTTTGATGGATCTTCGCGCCGGCAGTGGAGGCGAAGTATTGTTCGATGCGGCGAAAGTTCAGGCCTGCTTCCGCCAGCGTGACGCCCGCGACGCGCCGCAGCTCGGCGTCGACGCCCAGAAGCAACGCGGCATTGTCCTCGATGGATGTCGCGAACGGATCCTTCTCGCATGGACCCACCCACGTGTCGACCACAGCGTTTTCGGGAGCTAAAACGAGGTCGCGTTTCTTTGCCGTCGCCGATGCGCGCGCGATTTCCACGGCGCGCGCGGCGGTTGCTTCAACGGATTGCCGGGAAAGATTATCGGTGGCGGCAAAACCCCACGCGCCGCCGGCGATCACGCGCACGCCGATCCCCAGCGACTCCGACGCGCTTACTTGACCCACGCGGCCGTTGCGGGTGGAGACGGTTCGCTCGCGGGAATCGATCACTCTCGCGTCGGCATATGACGCTCCGCAAAGCTCGGCGTGATTCAAGGCCCAATTTGCTAGGTCATCCATACGAAGATCAAAGGCAAAAGGCAAAAGGATCAAGGCAAAAGGCAAAAGGAAGGTACTCACACATCATTTTCTACTTCGCCCTTCCCGACTTTTGCCTTTTGACTCTTGCCTTTTGCCTTTTGCCTTCCGTTTTTTTCCTCCGCGCCTACGTTCCTTCACTCCATGACGCCAGATACTCTTCCTGCTCCGGCGTCAAGCGATCGATCTTGATGCCCATCGACTCGAGCTTCATTTTCGCCACTTGGCGATCGATGGGTTCCGGAACCGCAAAGACTTTCTTCTCGAGCGTGGCGTGATTCTTCAGCAGATACTCGACCGAGAGCGCCTGGTTCGCGAAGCTCATGTCCATCACCGACGCCGGATGGCCTTCCGCCGACGCCAAGTTGATCAGCCGTCCTTCGCCCAGCACGTAAACCTTGCGGCCGTCGCGCATGACGTATTCGTCGACCATCGGTTTGGTGGGACGTTTGGTGGAGGCCATTTTCTCGAGGGCGACTAAGTCGATTTCCACGTTGAAGTGGCCGGAGTTGCAAACCACCGCGCCGTCCTTCATGTGTTCGAAGTGCTCGCGCACCAGAACGCTCTTGTTGCCGGTGACGGTGATGAAAATGTCGCCGATCTTCGCGGCCTCCAACATCGACATCACGCGGTGACCATCCATCACGGCTTCAATCGCACGCGTGGGATTCGTTTCGCAAACGATGACGCTCGCTCCGAGACCGCGCGAGCGAAGCGCGACGCCCTTGCCGCACCATCCGTATCCCGCCACCACCACGTTGAGTCCCGCGAAGAGCAAATTCGTGGCGCGCAGAATGCCGTCCAGCGTGGATTGGCCCGTGCCGTAGCGATTATCGAAGAGATGCTTCGTCTCGGCGTCGTTGATCGCGACCACCGGAAACTTCAGCACGCCCTGTTTGGTCATGGCGCGCAAACGGATCACGCCGGTGGTGGTTTCTTCGGTGCCGCCGATCACGTGCTCGGCGAGTTCGGGACGCGCGGTGTGCAGCATGTGCACCAGATCGCAGCCGTCGTCCATGGTCACTTGCGGCTTGTGGTCGAGCGCCGCGCCGATGTGTTTGTAGTAGCTATCGTTATCCTCGCCCTTGATCGCGTACGTCGGGATGCCGTAATCGGCCACCAGCGACGCGGCCACGTCGTCCTGCGTGCTCAGTGGATTGGAAGCGCACAGCACGATGTTGGCGCCGCCGTCCCGCAGCGCGATCATCAGGTTGGCCGTTTCGGTAGTCACGTGCAAGCACGCAGACACGCGGATGTCTTTGAGGGGCTGATGCTTGATGAATTGCTTGCGAATGGTTTGCAGGACGGGCATCGACTGATTCGCCCATTCAATGCGGCGCTTGCCCTGGTCCGCCATCGCCAGATCTTTTACGTCACACGGAGTCTTCGTTGGTGAAGTCATAGTTTTATTTTTTAGTTGTGGTGCCTTGTATGTTGCGATTCCTTATTTGTGTCCCGCGACCAGTTCGCCTTTTCCGGCAGTAGCCAGCGCGCCGGCCAAGTTCGTTGCTTCCCAGGTAAAACCTTCCGCTTCGCGGCCGAAATGTCCGTACGCGGCCGTCTGGCGATAGATGGGACGGCGAAGGTTGAGGCTGTCAATGATACCTTTCGGCGTGAGCTTGAAATGCTCGCGCACCAATTCCACCAGGCGTGCGGACGGCAGCGTGCTCGTTCCAAACGTTTCGACGAGCACCGACACGGGGTCGGCCACGCCGATCGCGTACGCCAACTGCACCTGGCAGCGGTGCGCGAGTTTCGCGGCCACAATATTCTTGGCGATGTAGCGCGCCATGTAGCACGCCGAGCGGTCGACCTTCGTGGGGTCCTTGCCGGAGAACGCGCCGCCGCCGTGCGGGGCGGATCCGCCGTACGTGTCCACGATGATCTTGCGGCCGGTGAGGCCGGTGTCGCCGTGCGGTCCGCCGATGATGAATTGTCCCGTGGGATTGATGTGCGTCTTGAGCGTCTTGAAATTGGTGAGATGGGTGGGCAGCACGGGACGAATCACGTGCTCCATGATTTCTTCGCGAATCCTCGATTGCGCAACATCGGCGGCGTGCTGGGTGGAAATGACCACCGTTTCTACGCCCACCGGCCGGCCGTCGCGATACTCGACGGTGACTTGCGACTTGCCATCGGGACGCAGGAACGGCAGCGATCCGTTCTTGCGGACTTCCGCCAGGCGCCGCGTCAAGCGATGCGCCAGCATGATCGCCAGCGGCATCAACTCTTCGGTTTCGTCCGAAGCGTATCCGAACATCATGCCCTGGTCGCCTGCGCCGCCGGTGTCCACGCCCATGGCGATGTCGCCCGATTGCTGATGCACGGCGGTGAGCACGGAGCAGGTTTCGCAATCGAAACCGTATTCGGCGTTGTTGTAGCCGATCTCATTGATGGTTTTGCGGGCGACGCCCTGAAAGTCGATGAAGCCTGTGGTGGTGATTTCACCCGCGATGAAGGCGATGCCCGTGGTCAGGATCGTTTCGCAGGCCACGCGGGACATGGGGTCCTGGGAGAGCGCCGAATCGAGTACGGCGTCGGAAATTTGGTCGGCGATTTTGTCCGGATGACCCTCGGTCACCGACTCGGACGTGAATAAAAAGCGCTCTTCGGGATGTGCCACGAAACTGCCTCCGATATCACTGATTGTTAGGAATTTGTACGTCTACGCAAGCACTTAGGATATCAAGCGATGCGCGAATCTGTCAATGAAACTGAGGAGTGGGTCGTGTCTTGTTAGAACTATAAGACGCTACGGCGACTGGGACACTACAGCTTGCCTCGCCTTCGCATTTTGGTATAGTAGCCGTTGCCTCTTCATTCGGAACGTCGCGCGAAAGATATGTCTATGCGCAGAAGAAGCGTTCGATTTGCCTGCTTCGTTTTGGCGGCTGCAGCCGCTGCAGGGCACACCCAGCAATACACGATTTCCACGTATGCGGGCGGCACGGCACTACCGCCGACGCCCCTCGCCGCGGCGAGCGCCAGCATCGGCTCGCCACTCAGCGTAGCCGCCGACGCGTCCGGCAACGTCTACTTCACCAGCCTGAACTGCGTTTTCAAGATTGACACGAGCGGCACGCTCACGCGAATCGCCGGATTGTCGCAGGCCGGCTTCACCGGCGACGGCGGGCCCGCCACATCGGCGCATCTCGATTTCGTCCTAGGCACGCCCGCAGGCATAGCCGTGGATTCGGCGGGCAACCTGTATATCGCCGATCCCAATAACAGCCGGATTCGGATGATCTCAGCGAATGGAACGATCACAACCGTTGCAGGCAACGGACAATTCGGTTTTTCGGGCGACGGCGGCCCGGCGACAAGCGCCCAGTTGTACAGCCCAACCGGCGTCGCGGTCGATGCCTCCGGTAATCTGTACATCGCGGACACCAATAATCAGAGGATTCGCAAGGTTTCGACAAACGGCACGATCACAACGGTCGCTGGGACTGGGCAATCGGGCTCGGCCGGCGACGGCGGCCCGGCCACCAGCGCGCTGTTCCGTTCCCCACAGGGTGTGGCAATCGATGCGGCCGGCAATTTGTACATCGCGGATGCTAACAACGCGCGGGTACGTAAGGTCTCGAGCGGAATCATTACCACCGTAGCGGGAGGCGGCAACGGAGCGGACGGCGGCCCGGCCACAAGCGCGCAGTTGGGCAAACCTCAGGGAGTGGCCGTGGACGCGGCGGGCAATTTGTACATCGCGGACAGCAGCGACGACCGAATCCGGAAAGTCTCGATGGCCGGCATTATCAGCACGGTCGCAGGCAACGAGCAGATCGGCTTTTCGGGAGACGGAGGACCTGCGTCGAGTGCGGTTGTGAACAGACCCCAAGGCGTCGCTTTGGATGCCGCCGGCAATTTGTATATCGCCGATAGCAACAACTCGCGCGTCCGCAAAGTTTCCACGGGCGGAATCATAACGACGCTGGCGGGCGGCGGCAGCGGTGGCGACGGCGGTCCGGCCACGAGCGCGCAATTGGAAAGCCCATTAGGCGTGGCGGTAGATGCGGCGGGCGATCTCTTCATCGCCGATACCAACGGCAACCGGGCTCGCAGAGTTCTGCCGAACGGCACGATCTCAACCGCGGCCGGCAACGGCACCAGTGGCTACTCCGGGGACGGCGGCCCCGCCACTGGCGCACAATTGTGGACGCCCTATGGCGTGGCGGTAGATTCGGCGGGAAATCTGTTCATCGCGGAAGCCACCACCAACCGGGTTCGGAAGGTCTCGAACGGCGTGATCTCGACGGTCGCCGGCACCACCATCGGGGGCTTCTCGGGCGACGGCGGCCCCGCAACCAGTGCGCAGTTATTCTCTCCACAGAGCGTGGCGGTGGATGCGTCGGGCAATTTGTACATCGCGGATTCCATGAACAATCGCGTCCGGAAAGTCTCCCCCAGCGGCGTCATCAGCACGGTTGCGGGAAATGGCCAGTCCGGGTACTCGGGCGACGGCGGCCCAGCGACCAGCGCGCAGTTGGGTGAACCGTGGGGCGTGGCGATCGATTCGGCGGGAAACCTGTACATCGCGGATTACTTCAACTTTCGGATTCGCAAGGTCTCGACCAGCGGGGTGATTACAACCGCGGCGGGCAACGGACAACCGGGCTCTTCGGGTGATGGTGGTTCGGCCACGAATGCAACGCTGTACTACCCGCGCGGAGTGGCCGTGGATTCAGCCGGCAATCTGTTCATTGCGGATACCGACAACAACCGCATTCGCAAAGTCTCCTCGACAGGCATCATCACGACCATCGCCGGCATGGCCAATTCCGGCTATTCCGGTGACGGCGGACCTGCAACGAGCGCGCGCTTGAACCTTCCTTCAGCGTTGGCTGTGGATGCGGCAGGCAATGTCTACATCGCCGATGTAGTGAACGAGGCAATTCGCTTGTTGACTTCCGCATCGTCGGAATCAGTAGGTCTCTTGACTCCGTGCATCAACGGATTGCAGGTCGACATCAACGGCGGCGCCACGCCAGGTCCAGCTGTGACCTCCATCGTCTTCAATTGGGGCGACGGATCGACCACAACAAACTTTTTTCCACAAAGCCACACGTATGCAGCGGCTGGGCAATACACAATCCAGGTCACAGCGAATTACAATGGCGGCTCGTCCGCTTCGACCTCGCAGGGTGTTACGGTGGGACCGGGCGTGCTGTCCGGTTGCTTGGCTCTGACCATATCTTCGGGCACAAATGGTTCCGTTGCGTATCAAGCCTCCGTGGGCTCAGGCACAGTAGCCGCGGGTTCATCCACGACATTGCAGCTCGCATCGGGCGATGGCCCATCCCTCACCGCGCAGCCGGCCTCCGGCTATGTCTTCTCCTCTTGGACCGCATCGTCAGGCGTCACGGGATTGGGTGGCACTCCCATCTCCACAAGTTCGCCGGCGATCAACACCGTGGTGAACAGCGCTTCCACGATCTCGGCGTCGTTTGCGGCCAATTCCGTCGTAGTAACCGCGACCCCCGCCACGTTGAGCTTTGCCGCTGTGCAAGGCGCGACTCCGCCGGCACAAGCGTTGAAGATCAGCGCGGCGCAAGGCGCTAGTTTTACCGCGGGCACCAGTACAACAACAGGCGGAGCGTGGCTGAATGTGTCGCCGGGCGCGGGCGTATTCCCCGCCACGCTCTCGGTGCAGGTCAATACCACGGCTCTCGCGCCAGGAAACTACAGCGGCGCGGTGATCATTACGGCGGGCGGCGGGCCGACGCCGGTTGCGGTCACGCTGATCGTTAGCGCCGCAGCAACGGCCACGCAATTGACTGCCCCGGCGTCGGTCACGCTGCAAGGACAATTGGGCAGTGGGTCGCAGATCGTTACGCTGTCGAATCCGGGCGGAACGGCGCTGAGTTTTACGGCGGCGGCGAGCACCGCGAACGGCGGGAATTGGCTGAGTATTTTGCCGATGTCGGGCAGCGTTGGACCGCTGGGGTCCGCGCAACTCATCGTTTCGTTCAACGCCCAAGGACTCGCGCCCGGCGTTTACACCGGGACGATCAGCATCAACGGAGGAGCGATCACGATTCCCGTGGAGTTGGTGGTTCCGCCATCGGGGCCTGTGCTGTTAGTCGGTCAAAGCGGACTCGTGCTGACGGCCGTTGCCGGCGCGACGAACGCACCGTCGCAAAGTGTGTTCATCACGAACACGGGCGCGGGCGCGATGCCGTGGAGCACGGCGGTAGTTCGAGGCGCTGGCATCAGCGTCGCGCCGTCGAGCGGATCGAGCACGGCGGGCGCGGCTACGCTGAGCACCTTCACCGTTCAAGCGAACACCTCAGGACTCGCGGCCGGCAGTTACTATGGATTGATTCAAGTGGCGGCCACGGGCGCGGCCAACTCGCCCGCCGCGGGCTCGCCGCAATTTCTGAGCACGGTGTTGAACGTGCTGCCGGCCGGATCGACGCCGCCGATTCGCATTTATCCGCAGGCGTTGATTCTTTCGAGCAATTCTCTTTCGCAGAGTGTCGCGCTGGGCACGGCTTCGGCCGTGACGGCGGTTGTCGCAACGCAAACGGGCGGAAGCTGGCTGAGCGCCGACACGTCGAGCGTCGGTAGCGTCAAGGTAACAGGCAAAGCTACGGGATTGTCAGCGGGCGTTTACGGTGGAACCGTCACGATTGTTCCTTCCGACGGGTCGCCTTCGCAGGACATCGCGGTAAGTTTGGTTGTCACAGCGAGCTCGGGCCCGGCGGCCCAAAGTTCGCGAAGTCCCGCGGCGGCGAACTGTACGCCGTCGAAATTGGTTCTCGCGATGCGCCAACTGGCGAACAATTTTTCGTCGCCGGTCGGATGGCCGGTGAATCTCGAAGGATTCTTGAGCGACGATTGCGGCGACACGGTCACTGCCGCTACTGTGATTGCAACTTTCTCGAACGGCGACCCAGCGCTCGCGCTGCCGTCGCTCGGCACAGGGATTTATTCCGCCACATGGAAGCCGCAGAACACCGCGGCCACCACCGTCACCGTGCGCGCGAGCCAAGGATCGCTTACGCCCGCGGTAGTTCTGCTCACGGGAAATGTTGGCACAAACAATGCACCGCCGCCGATCATCGGAACGGGCGGCGTGGTGAACGCGGCGAGCTTTGCGCCGGGCGCGGACCTCGCGCCGGGCAGCATCGTTTCCGTCTTTGGTTCGAATCTCGGCACGGCGAACACCAACGCGTTGACGTTTCCGCTGCCGACAACGCTGGCGAATATCAAGCTCACTATCGGCGGAATCGACGCGCCGCTGTTTTTCTCGAGCACGGGACAAGTGAACGCGCAGATCCCCGTGGAACTCGTGCCGGGGACGCAATCGCAAGTGGTTCCGCGCGGAATTCCGGCATCGGGCGCTGAACTCGACGGCGTGCCGGAGTCGATTACCGTGAGCGCGGCGCATCCCGGCATCTTCACGACCAACGGAACGCAGGGCGCGATTTTGAATGTTGCGAATCAACTGGTCGACGCGACACATCCCGCCACGTCCGGCGACGTCATTGTAATTTTCTGCACGGGATTGGGCGCGGTGACGCCGCCGGTCGCCACGGGTCAAGCGCCGTCATCCGGCACCGTTGCGTTGATGCCAAGCGTCACGATCGCCGGCGCGTCGGCGGCGATTCAATACGCCGGAGTCGCACCAGGATTTGTGGGGTTGTATCAAGTGAATGCCGTCGTGCCCTCGGGATTGGGCACGAACGCGAGCGCGCCAGTCGTGGTCACGCAAAACGGTGTCGCAAGCAACCAAGGAACAATTGCGGTGCATTAAGGCGCGCGCAGCTCATCTGGAATTGTCGATCGAAAGAGGGAATGGGCGCGGCTCCATTCCCTCCTTTGTTTCGAAGGCGACGACGTGACGGCGCTAGATCGGGCTGTCGGAGCTGGTGGCCTGCGCGGTCCCGTTCGACCGAACGACCGCCGATTGGTCGCTGTAGAACGAGCGCGATCCGGAGGAACCGCGCGCCATCGGATCGGCGTTCACAAAATACGAAGCGATCTGCGGGTATGAGCCGGCGGTTCCGTACGTGAACACGTAGCCGTTCTTGGTGAAGCTGTTGGTGCTGGCCGAGTGAGTGCCCGAAAGAACCGGGTCCACCAAGTCGGCCGCGCTCCAGGTGGGCGGTGTGCCGGCGCCGCCGGACGGTGTTGCCAATTGATTCAAGGTCGACGTGAAACCGGAGTTGTACGTCGAGGCATAGGTGATCTCAGCAGTGTTCAACGTACGCAGCGAAGCGGTGGCCGATGCTTCGTTCGCCGCAATGCGCGAGCGCAGCAAGTTGGGGATGGCGATGGCCGCAATGATCAAGATGATCGCCACGACGATCAGCAATTCAATCAACGAAAAACCCTTCTGTCTCATTTTCCTGCCTCCCAATCGGTAATCAAGAAGTAGACGCCCCGTGGAAGCCTCTACAGGCAAGCCCCGTCCCAGGTCCATATGCGCAGAGTTCGCGGTGATGCACAAGGGCAGGATGGCCCAGGGACGAAAGATGCAACTCCCGTTACCTGCAACGCTCGCCGCGGTTGCGGTGTCAATAGCACATGAAAAACATAGTGATCGCAGCGGTCGTACTGGCTATCGGTGTGGGAGCCGGCGCCGCTTGCGCGCAAGCTACACTCACACCATTGCCGCAGGCTCCAACGGTGTCGCCGCAACTCGGTCCCAACGATCCTTATCGCGCGACCATGGGTGGATTCGTGAACAAGGCGTTTGGTCCCATATCGATTATGCGTTCAGCGCTCGGTGCGGGCACCGAACAGGGTCTCGATCATCCCAAGGAATGGGGACAAGGTTGGGCGGCGTATGGCGAACGCTTCGCTTCCAGCATGGGCACGCGATTTGTCGAGAGCAGCGTGAAGTATTCCTTTGGCGCGGCCCTGCATGAAGAAGTGCACTACCGGCCATCGCAAGGAACCGGCTTCAAATCGAAGCTTGGCTACGCGCTGATGAGCACGTTCATCACGCACAACACGGACTCAGGAAATCGCACGTTTGCTTTTGGTGAAGTCGGCGGCGCGTTCGCCGGCGGATTTGTGTCGCGCACGTGGCAACCCGCGTCGTCGCGCGGCTGGGGTCACGGAATGGAATCGGCCGGATTGATTCTGGCGATCGACGCGGGAACGAATGTGGCCAAGGAGTTTTTCCCTGGCCTACTCCATGTGAAGCGCCATCAGGCGTCGGCGTATCATACTTCACCGACGCCTTAAGCGCGCAAATGATCTTTTGCTACTGCGATGGGCGCACAAAGCGCGCCATCGCCGGTTCTACTGCGATGAGCGCACAAAGTGCGCCATCACCGGTGCGACACTCACCGGCGCGCCCGCGCCACCGACCGGAGTCGCAAACGATACGTTGACGGTCGCGGCGTCCGGCGTCTCATTCGCCGAAAAACTTTGGGCGTTCGCGAGCAACAACACGCGCTCGCTCTCGCGTCCCGAAGCGATCCGCGACAAGCGCGTGCCTTCCAAGCGATATTCCACGATGTCGCGGCCATCCAGCGAGCGAAATTCGATCGACTGCGGAGTGACGCGCGTCAACTGAAGCGCGTCGCCGGGGTGTGCCGTGGTTACACGGAATGCCGAATGGCTCAAGGGCGACGCTTCCGCGTAACCCGAGCGCTCCATGTCGTACTTGATTAAATTCATTGCGCCGCGCGCCGCCTGCATCGCCGCTAACTGATGTTCTTGCGATGCTGCCTCCGCCACTTGCATCGTGCGCGCCGTGAAAAACTGTCCCACGAGCATGCCGCCGAGTAATCCGGCAGCCAAAGTAAATGAAAGCAGCGTAGAGTTGATGCGTCGATCGAGTTTCATTGTCTTTCCTTTCTAACCTTCGGCCCCTAGTCGTAAGTACTTTACATAGGCCAAAGTGCACCTTTGGGGCCAATAGGGTTACCACTCATCTATCGTATTGATTGCACTATGATTATTAATAAATTGGTCCCCCAGCGTGTTGATATAGCCAGCGACGGAAACGGGTCAAAACTGCCCAAAGTTCAATGCTCGTCCCGCACGATGGCCACGATGGCGAGGATCGCCTGGCCGTAGGTCTCGGCCTTGCGCTTCCCGATCCCGGATACTTGCAGCAGCTCGAACTCCGTCGCCGGACGCAAGCGGCATATATCGTCGATCGTCGTATCGTGAAGCACGACATACGCGGGCAGACCCTTAGCCTTGGCGACCTGGCGACGCCACTCGCGCAGGCGATCCCGTAGCGCCGGATCGATGGCGCCCACCGAAATCGCCGCGGGCGCGGTCGCGCGCGATGGCGCCGGCGCTGGTCGAACAGACGTTGGTGGAGCTTTCACCGGGGCCGTCGCCGGAACCGGTGCGGTGAGCCAATCCGGCACGGGACCGCATACGTCGCATCGCCCGCAGTCATCCCACTTAGGCGTTTCGCCAAAGTGAAGACAGATGCGTTTGTGACGGCAGACGGGCTTTTCCGCGAATCCGCGGACTTCATGGTAGCGCTGCCAAGCTCGCTGCTTTTCCGCTTCATCCTCGATCGAATCGGCGAAGTGCGCCAACAAGGCCGCGTCTTTTTTCTGCCACAAGAGCACACACTCGGCCGATTCCCCGTCGCGACCCGCGCGGCCCGCCTCCTGGTAATACTGTTCGATCGATTTCGGCAACGCCAAATGGATCACGGTGCGCACCGATGGCTTGTTGATACCCAAGCCGAAGGCCAGCGTTCCGACCAGCACGCGCACTTCGTCAGCCATCCATCGCTCCTGGTTGGCGCGACGATCCTCGGCGGCCATCTTGCCGTGGTAGGGAACCGCTGGAATCCCGCGGCGCTTCAGCGCCTCGACCGTCGACTCGACCGTGGCAATGGTTGGCGCATAGACAATCGCCACGCCGGATGTGTCCAGGCCCGCGCGGAGCGCCGCCATCATCATGGCAGGCTGATCGTGCTTGTCGCACAGTCGCACCAGGTAGCGAAGATTGGGCCGGTGGAAACTAAGGATAGTTTTTTGTGGGTCGCGCAATCCCAGTTGGTGCAAAATGTCGGCCCGCACGCGCCGCGTGGCGCTGGCGGTGAATGCCGCGATGGGAGTGTCGGGAAAGTGGTCGCGTAAGGCTTTCAACTGCCGATACTCGGGACGGAATTCGTGGCCCCATTCCGAGATGCAGTGCGCTTCGTCGACCACGAAGAAGGCCAACGGAAGGGATCCGAGCCATCCAGCCGTGTCGGGACGGGCGAGTCTTTCGGGAGAAAGATACAGCAACCGCAGTTCGCCCGCGCGCGCCTGACGCTTCACCGCGGATTGCTCGGCGGGAGACATCGCGCTATTCAGGACGCCCGCGGGAATCCCGATTTCCGCCAGTTGTGCGACTTGATCCTGCATCAACGAGATCAGCGGCGAGACGACGATGCCGGTTCGTCCGGAAACCACCGCCGGCAACTGATAGCACAGTGACTTTCCGCCGCCCGTCGGCATGACGACAGCTACGTCGCGCCCGCCGATCAGGCTGCGGACAACGGTCTCCTGGTGTGGACGGAAGGCATCGTAGCCCCAGTACCGTTTCAAGATGCTCAGGAGATCGCCTGAATCCACGGTTGTTAGTTTAGTGTCGAGGAGTCCGAAGTTCGCAGCTTTTCTTCGCAGCGCAGCGGCTTGCCGCGTTGGCGGTAGCTGGCGCATCCCGTACTTACAAAACTCTGTAAAGTGTCGCGCCGCACTTTGATATGATGCAATTTCTTAACACCACCTCAGGAGACTCCCCCTTGATTTCCGCTTTTTTTGCAAAACGAACCAAAGCCATTCTCGTTCTGCTGGCGTTTGCCGCAGCGTTAGCCGTTCCCGCACAGGCAGGCGAAAAGGGCGGCGTCGTTTCGGTCGATGATCTACGCACGTTCTTGACGTATCTCTCGTCCGACGACCTGGAAGGCCGCCGCACTTTCACCGAAGGTCTGGGACTCGCGCAAGCCTACATCGCCGAAGAGATCCACTCCTTCGGCCTGAAACCGGGCGGCGATCATGGACTCTACTTCGAACGCGTCGCGGTCCTCGGCGTGAAGGCCGCGAATCATTCGTCGCTGACGGTCGAGGTGAACGGACAGTCGCGAACGTTCCAGAACGGCGAAGGCGTCACGTTCCCCGGAAACTCGGGCGGCAAACGCACGCTCACAATCGATCAAGTGGAGTTTCTCGGATACGGTTTGAACGCGCCGACGATTCATCACAACGATTACGCGGGCAAGAATGTGAAAGGCAAAGTTGTGGTTTTCCTCGGTGCGCAAGGACCCGCGGGATTCGAGGAGCGCCGGCTTCTCGGCGGTCGCGCGCAAACTGCGATTGAAGATGAAGGCGCAGCGGCGTCAATCAGCTTGCGAGTGTTGCCTTTCGGTCGTGGCGGACGCGGCGGAGCAGACGCTTCAGCCGCAGCGCCGGCCGCTGGCGCACCCGCGGCTGGTGCACCTGCGGCTGGTACGCCTGCTGGAGCTCCAGCAGCCACGGTGCCGGCAGGCGCAGCGCCGGGCGGCGGTCGCGGAGGATTTGGCCGCGTGCCGATGGAGACGCCCGATTTCACCACCGTGCAGCGTCTCGATACGCCGATGCCTCCGCGCGTGCAAGCGCAAGACGCGTTTTTCGAGTTTCTCTTTAGCGCCGCCGATGTGAAGTATCCCGAGTTGAAGGAGAAAGGCGAGAAGCGCGAGGATTTGCCGACCTTCACCCTGAAAAACGTAAAGCTCACATTCAACATCGACAACGACTATCGCATCGTGCAGACGCAGTACACGCGCAACGTGGTCGGGATTCTCGAAGGGAGCGATCCCAAGTTGAAGGACACCTTCGTGACTTTCGGCGCGCATCTCGATCACGTTGGTTACGCCGAAGGCGAATTGACGCAGGGACCGAACGGGCGAGTTCGCGCCGGCGGCGCGCCTGGACGAATCACCGCCGGACACGAGGAGGATCGCATCTGGAACGGCGCCGACGACGACGGCTCGGGATCGGCCACCCTGTTGGGAATCGCCAAGGCCTTCGCTGCCGCGCCGCGCACCAAGCGGTCGCTGGCATTCATCTGGCACACTGGTGAAGAAGAAGGCCTCTACGGATCGCGCTATAACGCCGATTATCCGGCCGTGCCGATCGAAAAAACCGTTGCCAATCTCAACATGGACATGATCGGCCGCAACGATCAGGACAAGCCCGAGAACGCCAACCAGGTCTATCTGGTCGGATCGGATCGCATCTCCAGCGAACTCCATGGAATTGTTAAGGATGTGAACAAAAAGCTCAAGGATCCCTTGACCCTGGACTTCGCCATGAACGATCCGGCCGATCCGGAGCGCGTTTACTATCGTTCGGATCACTATAGCTATGCGTCGAAGGGCATTCCGATCATCTTCTTCACCACCGGACTGCATCCGGACTATCACGCCAACACCGACAGCGTGGAGAAGATCCTGTTCGACAAGATGGCGCGCATCGGCCAGCTTGTCTACGAAACCGGCAAGTATTGCGCGAATCTGGACCACGCGCCGGCGCGCGACAATATGGGTCCGCGGGCGGGTAAAGGCACGCAGTAAGCACTTGCGACGTTATTTGCCCGCGCAAAGCGGGCGCTTGAATGTGGCCAAGGTGAAGAGGGTTTTTCTTGCGAGGAGGAACCCTGGGGTACTGACAATCAATCTGCCACGCCGGTCGTTGCTCAATTTGAATTGGATCCCTGTCGCACGGTGAGCCACTCGTCTGCGCAGCGCTTTGTATCTCTTTTGTATCAGGGCACGGCTTCAGCCGTGCCGACCCGGACGTTTGGAAATAGTGGGTGGGCTTTAGCCCCTGCAAACAACGGCTGATCCGCAATCCTGCCGAATACAAAGCCGCAGGGGCTAAAGCCCCAGGAACAAGGCTTGCTGGCGGCACGGTTGAAGCCGTGCCCTGATACAAGGCGTACCTACTCGGGTTCGATTTCCGCAAGTCCTGTGGTCGGAATTCAAATGAGCCATTACCGCCAAGCCCCCCACCAGCAGGTTGTTGCGCGGGACACGCAAATTACGCGAAAAGTCCTTGACTCTGTGGCTTAGCGCGAGTACAGTAGCGAAGTTCCGAATCTTTTCACCCCCATGCATGGGAGGAGGATGTAAATGAAGAAGTCGTTTGTGTATTTCCTCGCGGTGGCGGTTACGAGTCTGTGCCTGGGCCTCGCCGCCCAAGACAAGATGGCTCCGGCAGCTACCGGATCTACTGGCAAGAAGTCCAGCGGCAAGAAGGGTGGCACCGGTTCCAAGGGTTCCACTGGCAAGAAGGGCTCGACCGGTTCCACGGGCAAGATGTAGTTTTTTTGTCTTCGAGCCGCAGGCCCCTCCGCAAGAGGGGCCTGTGTCCTTTTCGGCACACCCTTTCTACCGAAGTATTAAGATCCTCTATTCTCTTCAGTTTCTTGTAACGCAACGTACCTGCGCAACATCAAATGTCGCGAAGGGTTAATCGTACTAGGCCGCGCGCTACCGGTCTTTACCCCCACTAAGACCGTGGCCTGATACTCTGAGCTTTCTGTTTCAAGGACTTCACCGGGTCCTGGCGGTTCTTTCCGGTATTCCCCGTGTTCTGTCCCGGGTCGTAACAAAGGTACGCTAACGAAGATGAATATGAGGAGTTCGAACCTGAAGGGGGTTCCCGTGAACTCGAAGACTATCCGCGCGTCACTTTTCGCACTGATCCTGTCAGTGGGAACGAGTCCTTGTGCGCAGGATCAGCCGATCACTTGGTACGACCAAACCTCGCAGACCTTTGGGGTAAAGAACAGCGCCATGAAGGCAACGTTCGCCCTGACACCCGCGGGAGTGTTCCAGTTTTCGTCTTTCGCGACTACCGATGGCACAGTGAAGTTCGCGCCCACGCCCGGCGACCAAATGTCGCTGATCTCTTTGGTAAGCGACGGCGTCGTCGTGAACGACACAACACCGTGGACGCTCGTGGAATCGCATCAAGAGAACGCCGGCGCCGGAGGCGTTCGTCGCGTGATCACGCTGCAGAATGCGCAGCTCTCGTTGCAGGTGATCGTCGACATCGAAGCGCATCCCGCGCAGCCGTTTTTCCGCTACTACCTCACCGTGAGCACCACGGGATCCACGCACATGCTGACCACCGCCAATTTCATGAACTGGCGCTGGCCGAGCGGTGGCGACGTCCAAGCGTTCTCGGTGCATCAATATCAAACCGGAACGAACGATTTCCTGCAACCGAACCAAGTGATCCTCGACCAAACGCCGAGCGGCAGCGCGGTTTTCTCCGGTGCGCACGCCGATTACATCACCTGGCTGGCGCTGGGATTCCCCTCCGGCAGCGGAATCGTCGCCGGATGGGAATTTGACGGCCAAGCCACCGTCACCGCGATGCAGGCCGACGCGGCGTCGCCGGTGGTGGTGTCGGGCGGTCCGAATTCGCTGAATCTCGCGGTGGTTCCCGGCGTGCCGGTGACTTTGCCCGCCGCGTTTCTGGGGCTGTACACCGGAAACTGGGACGAAGCTGGATATCGCACTCAGCGCTACACCGAATCGGTGCTGGCGCTTCCCTTGCCGGACAACAATTTTCCGTACGTGGCGTTCGACACGTGGGGATACAACACCAACTTCAGCTCCGCGAATCTCAGCCAGATGGCCGCCAACGCCGCGGCGATGGGCGTGGAGCTTTTCATCGTCGACCTGGGATGGAATACGGCGATCGGCAACACCGAAGCCGCCAACGCCAAGTTTGGTCCCGGCGGATTGCCCGCCTTCAGCAACTATGTGCATTCGCTCGGCATGAAACTGGGCCTGCATTGGACTCCCGCCGAAGCGGCCGCCAACTCCGACCTCCTCACCAACAATCCCGACTGGCAAGCCACCGAGCCGAGCGAATACTACGGCGCCGACCCCATTTGCCTGGGCAATCAACCCACGCAATCGTACGCGCAAGCGGAAATCACCGAATTGGTCAACGATTTCCAGCCCGATTGGATCACGCAAGACGGCGAGAATCTGGTTAAGCAATGCACCAAGTCGTCGCACACCCACGATCCGGCCAACAGCAATTGGTCGAACTCGGTGCAAGGCATCAGCCAGCTCGTTTCGTGGTCGCAACAAACGTATCCGAATCTGTTGTGGGAGAACAATTCCGACGGCGCGCAGATGCTCACCTTCAACATGGTGAAAAACTACGTGACTGCGGCCAGTTGCGACGCGTGCGGCGAGGAACTGCGGATCCAGGCAGTCTACGGACAGAGCTACGTGATGTCGCCGCGTTACATCGACCGCTACGTAACGGGCCCGCCGACCACGTGGACCATGCGAACCAGCGAATTCGGCGGGCCGATGATCCTGATGGAAGACATCAGCACGTGGTCGCCGGACGACGTGGCGCTGGTATCCAAGGAAATTTCCATCTACAAGTCGCTGCGCGGTTTGATCCGCGACGGCAAGGTCTTTCACTTGGGACCGTATCCGGGGTTCCACAACTCGAGCGCCATCGAATCGTACAACGCGTCGATGGATTCGGCGGTGATCTACGCGTATCGCACGCAAGGTCAAAGCGCGACGCTGCAAGTCAACCCGCAAGGATTGCAGCCGAACGGGTATTATTCGGTGCGCTTCCAAGACGCCGGAACGTCGTTCATAACGGCTGGAGCGACGCTCATGAACGTGGGATTCGCCGTGCCGCTGCCCACGCCGGACTCCGCGGAAATCGTCTACATCACGCCAACGGCCGCGCCTCCGCCTCCCATCGTGCGCCCGTACCAACATCGGCCGTAGTCCCTGCTTGTCCGTTTGAGCTTAGAATACTTCCGTGAGTGAAAAACGTTTGGCAATCGAATGGCGCCCGGGCCAACGGGTTTCCGCCGCGCTTCACACGGTTGATACGACGCCGGGACCCGGCCTGGTGATGGCGCCCGGAGCGGGCGGCAATCTCGACAGTGCATTTCTCGTGGAGATGGCCGAGGGTCTCGCGGTGCGCGGCTTCCCTTCCTTGCGCTTCAACTTTTCCTACGCCGAAAATCGCAAACATGTCCCGGACAAAGCGCCGGTGCTCGAAGAATGCTATCTGGCGGCCGCGCGGCGCGGCGCGGAACTTTTCCCACAAGGCTTTTTCATCGGCGGCAAGTCGATGGGCGGACGCATCTCCAGTCAGATGGCCGCGCATTTGGCCGCCGAAGCCCCGGCCATTCGCGGCCTGGTTTTCTTCGGATATCCGCTGCACGCGCCCGGCAAGCAGCATCAGTTGCGTGACGCGCATCTTTACGAACTCCGCGAACCAATGCTTTTCATCGAAGGAACGCGCGACGCTTTTGCCGAGCCGGACTTGCTGAAGGGCGTGCTGAAGAAAATTGGCGATCGCGCGACGGTGCGTTGGATCGACGGCGGCGATCATTCCTTCAAAGTACGCGGACGCAAGCCGGCGGATGTGAATCGTGAAATCCTCGACGCGACCGCGGACTTCATGCGCGCTTCTTGATAAGCGGCTTTCCAAGCGTGAGGGCCACCGCCAGCCCGATCACCACCGTGCCGACAACACCCACGGCCAGCGCATGCTGCGAAAAAAATCGCAGAATGTGCCGTCCGTAGCGTTCCGCCAGCAGCCCCAGGATCGTGTAGCGGGCCAAGCGTCCCACTGTCAGTGCGATCAGGAATCGGCCGACTGGATAGTCCATCGCTCCCGCGGCGAGCACGAACGGCACCATGGGAGTGGGTGGCGGAAGCACGGCCGGCACGGCGATCGCCGCGAATCCTGAGCGATGGAACATGGCATTCACGCGCTCCAGCGTGCGCGCGGAGAATCGGCGCGTCAACATTTCCTTTCCGCCCTTGCGTGCCAAACGATAGGTGAAGAATCCGCCGAGCACCGAACCGGCGGTCGCCATCGCGGCGTAGTAGAGCCATAGCCCATTGCGCGCGACAAGCAGTACCGTGACCAAATCCATACTTCCCGGCAGCGGGATCACCGAGCTATCGAGAACGCCGAGCGGGATCAGTCCCAGGGCGCCGAGGTGTACGAAGAAGCGGCGCACGCTTCGGGCTGTGACCTGCGCCAAAAGCGCGGAGGCCGGAAGGTGAATCATTTAGTGATGGCTGTACGGCTTCTCGCCCGCCAAGATCGCAACGGGTAAATGGTTCTGCTTCGGCGGAATCGGACAGAAGAACATCGGTCCGTAGGCGCAGAGCGGATTGAACGCCTTGTTGAAATCGAGAATCGTTTCGCCGTTCGGCGTGCGCGCCACATATACATAACGCCCCACGCCGTAGGTCTCCTTGCCGCTGGAAGCGTCGCGGAAGATGATGAACAACACGTCCGGCTCGTCGTCGTCGATGAAGGCGTCGAGTGTGTAGGATTGCCCGTCGAGCTTGAACGTGAGTTTTCCGACGTAAGGAAGCTGCTGCGGTCCGCCTTGCGACGAATCCACGGTGAGTTCGTGCTTGCCGCTAAGCGGCGTGAACTGCGCGGGCACCCGGTAATGCTCGTTGTAGTCGAAATACTTCAGTCCCGAGTAGCTCATCATCGCCTTGCCCTTGAGATTCGCGATGCGCAACGCGATTTTTCCGTCGGGGTGGCGGATTTGCAGGCGATACGAACCGAGCGCGACCCAATCGGTCCCGATCAGCACGTGCTCTTTTTCCTGCTTGCCGTTGACGGTAAGCAGCGGCGACGACGGAATCAAAACGGCGTCCTTGCCGCGAATCACCACTTCGCCCGCGACCGGCGGAATGCCTTCACCCGGCAACTTCACCGTGGCGTTCGCGCCGCTGCCGAGTGTCGAGTGATCATGGTCGAGGATTTCCACACGCTCCACCGCAAACGGCGACTTATCGCCGCGCATTTTTTGTTCCTGATGCGCGCGCCACGCCTTGACGTCGGCGGCGCCCGAGGAATCACCCGCCAATAGGAGGAAAAGAGGAAAAGCCAGCATGAATGAAATCATACTCCGAGACGCTCGCGCAGAAACGCGACAACCTCGCGATCGATCCACACGCCGCGCTCGGTGTGAAAGATGCGGGCGTGACTCTCCGGCACTTCCGCGCCGCGGCGCATCACTAAGGCGGCATCGGCGCGATCCAAAAACCGTCGGGCGCTGGTCTTGAAATCTTCCACGGTAGGATCGAGAACGGTGAGGTAAACATCCGGCCGCAGGAACTCGATGACGCTATTGGATTCCATAATGACATGCCCCGCCCCGGCGATTTCCGTTTGCAGCGCCGGCATCGCGACGCCGAGCTGATGGATCGGCGTGCGCACCCAAAGCGCGCGCCGCGCGCCCGCGCGTAAAAAGCGCGACGTATCGGTGCGGCCGGCGAGGTCGCGTTCTTCGTCGATGGCGTATGGACAATCGGGCGCAGTCACCGCGCAGGCGCACGGCTCGCCGGATCGCGAGCAAATGCCATGGCCGTGCTGCGTGATCTTGACGGCGGTCCAGCCGAACTCCGGCATCGCCGCGATGATCGCCGCCGTCACCGACGTTTTTCCGACATCGCGCGACTGCCCGCCGACAACGACACACTTCATGCGTCGTCCTTCATGCGTCTCTTTTCATGCCGCGAGGCTCACATGTCCCACATCGAGCGCGTAACCCTCATCCGCCGCCACCTCTATCGCTTTCGACTTCAAGACGTTCGGCTCGGCCCGCTCAGCCACACCCGTCAATGGCCGCCGGACCACTTCCGCGCCCACTTGCACCCGAACTTCCCAACGCTTCTTGTCCCCGTTCCACGCGACACTTGCCGAATCCGCTTGCAACATGGTCAAGTACCTCCCGTTAGCTCCATGTTCGCGCATACCGGGGCGAGAGTCAAATGGTCGTCGGCGGTGGTAGTGGTTCAATTTGAAGTCCGATCACAGGACTTGCGGAAATCGAACCCTTGCGCGTAGATATTCTTTGTATCAGGGCACGGCTTCAGCCGTGCCGCCCTCCGGCCTTGTTCCTGGGCTTTAGCCCCTGCGCCTTTCCACTTGGCAAGATTGTGGATCAGCCGTTGTTTGCCGGGGGCTAAAGCCCACTTTTCCAAGCGTCTGGGTCGGCACGGCTGAAGCCGTGCCCTGATACAAAAGAGATACAACGCGGCTGCACAGACGATTGGCTCACAGTTCAAACAGGGATCGAATTCAAATTGATCCACGACCTCGGCGGTTATACTGGAAACCCGAAGGAGGGACCCATGATTTCAGCCGCTCATACCGTTATCTACTCCAAGAACGCTGAGGCGGACCGCGCATTCTTTCGCGGCGTTCTTGGATTCAAATCAGTGGACGCTGGTCACGGATGGCTCATCTTCGCGCTGCCGCCGGCAGAAGCGGCGTTCCATCCATCCGATGAAAACGGCGCGCACGAACTGTATTTCATCTGCGACGATCTGAAAGCCGAGATGGCTTCCTTTGTCCAGAAAGGTATTTCCTGTTCCGAAGTTCAGGAAGCCCGATGGGGCTCGATTACCAAGTTGCGCCTTCCCGGCGGCGGCACGATCGGCTTGTACCAGCCCAAGCATCCGTTGGCGATCGATCTAAAATGACGCGTGGCCGTTCCTCACCGCCCGGGATTCTTGTGCGCCGCCGTGGTCTTCTCGACAAACAATAGGACGTCGTAGGTTTCCGGGGCTTTCTGGTTCGTCCAGAAACTGTCGGCAGCGTTTTCGCTGTACACGGCGCCGATCGAGCGAGCCTTGTGCGGTTGATTCAACCAGTCGAACGCTGGAGTGTTGGGAGCGAACTGCCGGAAATCGAGCGCGAAGATCGGTATTTCGCTGGCGGCCATCATCGCGTCCAGGGATCCGGCGATTGCGGGCCCAACCGTGAAATCGTGCAGACCCTTGCCGGACTCGATCGCCTGAAAAGATCCCTGGTTGAAGCCGAAACCGAAGACCACCATTTTGTCGCCATACGCTTTGCGTAAAAAAGACCCCATCGATTCGAATCCTAGACCGCCGTTCGTCGCGACGTGGGCGTTGTGGGCCCACAACACCACCTTCGCTTCCGGCGAATGGTCCAGAATCCACGTAATGTTATCGGCCATGCTGCGATCGCGCGAAACTTCGTTCGAGCGCATCTGCACGCTCTGAAGCACGACACGCGCGTTTTGGATCGCCCACTCCAGCGCTTCATCTGGCTTCGTGTTCTTCGTCCGGCCAGCTTCCAAGCGTTGAACAATCTCTTTCCAATTTGCGACAACCGCCTTGGTGTCCACAGCCGGCCGCGGACGTGGCGCAACAGCCGTCAGGAACTTCATCTGGACGCTCTGTTTGCCGGTATGAAACACCTCTTTGTCCAACGTCACGCTGTATCCGGCGCCACCCAAGAAAAACGACGGCTTGTCCGATTCGAAATCGAGATCTAGATTCGCCGCATTCGCATAGGGTTTGCCATCCACTTCGATCTCCAGCGAATCGAACCAAGCGGTCCCTTGACCGGTGTTCATACAACCGAAATTGATGTTCGTCGCCTCGGCGGCGACGGGCAATTCGATCTCGTACCGTTTCCAATCGGTGGTGCCGGTCACTCCCCGGTCGTGCATATTGTCGAAAGCGAGCATGTTTTGGGACGGCCCATCTACACGCCACCACAAGCCAGCATACCCGTCGGTGACATTTTGCGTTTTAACATAGGCGCTGAATTTGATTCGCTTGCCGGCCGCTTCCTGAACTGGAAACGACCCGGTAGCAACGCCGAAATTGTTTCTCGGCGCACCTTGGAATTTCATCTGCAGGCTTTGTTTCCCACTGTGAAAAACCGCCGCATCGATTTGCACACGATATCCGTTGCCGCCTGTGAAAAATCCTCGCGGCGCGGGCGACTCAAAGTCGAGATCGGCCGCGTTCGTGCCCCGATACGGCTTGCCGTCCAACTCCACTTCAAGTCCATCGAACCAGGCCGTTCCGTCGCCGGTTTGAATGCAGCCGAAATTGATATTGGTGGCCTCCGCCGCCACGGGAAGCTCGATCTCATAACGCGTCCAATCGGAGGTGCCCTTCGCGCCGCGGTCGTGCATATTGTCGAAAGCCAGTTGCGAGCCCTTGGGTCCATCCACGCGCCACCACAATCCTGCGTAGCCGCGGGTAATCCCTTCGGTCTTGATATATCCGCTGAACTTGACGCGTTTTCCAGCGGCTTCATTCACGGGAAATTGCGCGGTGGCGACGCCGAAACTGGGTCCGCCGCCAGCTTCTGTTGTGGCCGCGGCCTTCGCTTTCTGGCTGCCGTCGCGAACCAAATCTACGAGGTCGGGAACCGATTTCGACGCATAGTCGCTCACGATTTGTGCGGCCACGTCGGGCGTTTGCATATCGAATCCCGTAAACTGCACGCGAGCCTTGCCCGACTTGTTGATTTCGCGCATCCACTGGATCATGTCCAGCACCTCTTGCGTGTCCCAGGTCCAGAAATACATGCCGCGGAGAAGCTTCGCCGGATCGCCATTGCCGTTGAGCACGTAGTCGTTCAGGCGATACGCCTCCGGCATGTTCGCTTCAATCGAGAAAATCGAGAAACCCATTTGAGTCACGAGAAACTCCAGCATGCGGTGCTTCAACTGAAAGAATTCGCGTGAACCATGCGTCGCCTCTCCCAGCGAAACGATCCGCGCATTGCCCACGATCTTCTTCAACGGCTGCATATCCGCAAATCCATGACCGGCTTCCACAGTGTCCAGTTTCACGGCGTGTGAACGCACCCACGCCGCGACTTGCTTGTCGGTGTCGCCGGCGGATTGCCTCTGTGCTTGTGCGGAGATGGATAGGCCTGCTGATAAGACAACGATCAGCGCCAGAACTATCGTGTGGAGTGCTCGGTAAGCCCTATGCATACGTCAAAGTATGCCAGAACTGGAGTCCATCCGGACGAGGGGGTGATCACGCCAAGACTTCCCACGTGCGGGTAGTGGCTCAATTCGAATTCGATTGGGGTGGAACTGTGAGGCAATCTCGTCTGCGCAGCCGTTTTGTATCAGGGCACGGCTTCAGCCGTGCCGCCAGCAGGCTCTTCTCCCTGGGGCTTTAGCCCCTGCGGCTTTCCACTTAGCAAGATTGTGGATCAGCCGTCGTTTGCCGGGGGCTAAAGCCCCCGATTTCCAAACGTCTGGGTCGGCACGGCTGAAGCCGTGCCCTGATACAAACCGGCTGCGCAGACGATTGGCTCACAACCTGTGGCTGGAAACGGCTTCCGAGTTCGGCCATGCCATTTCCGAGCCGAATGGTCGACGCCTAATCCTGGCTTAATCCACCAACTGGCCGCCGTTGATTTCGATACACTCGCCGGTGATGTAGGTGGCGCGTGGCGACGCGAGATACAAAATTCCGTCCGCGACTTCTTCCGGCCATCCGTGGCGTGCCATGGGGATCATGCCGCGGAACGTTTCCATCATCGCGGGCGTCGAGAACTGATCGTGGAACGGCGTCACGATCACGCCGGGATTCACCGCGTTCACGCGCACGCCGCTCGTGGCGCATTCCTTCGCCAGTCCTTTGGTAAAGGTGATCAGCGCGCCTTTCGTCGTGGCGTACGCGACGGCGCCACCGCCGCCGCCGTGACGTCCCGCGATCGACGCGACGTTGACGATCGCGCCGGACTTCCGCGCCAGCATGCCCGGCAGGAACGCGCGCGTCACCAAGAACACTGACTTGAGGTTCACGTTCATCACCAAGTCCCAAAGCTCTTCGTCCATTTCCGCGATGATCTTGCGCTTGACCAACGATCCCGCATTGTTGACCAGGATGTCCACGCGCCCGGCCAAATGCGATTCCACCGCCTTTTCTAGTGGAGGAATCCCCGCGCTCGTGGCGAGATCGCATTGCACCAGACCTTTCACGCCGAACGGCCGCAGCGTTTCCGCGCCCTCGCGATTGTTGCGGTAATGCGCGACCACGTTCGCGCCCGCTTCGGCAAATTTCTTCGCCGTGTGCCAGCCGATCCCGCTCGACGCGCCTGTGACCAATACGTTCTTGCCGTGAAATTCGCTCATGCTTTTTTCCTCGCGGCTCGTTCGCGGAGCCGATCCAGTTCTTCCTTCAATTGCCGTCCGCGCGAACGCAGCGTCAAAAGATAAACGACGTGTATCGCCGCGACGACTCCGTAGGCGCCGAATAAAAAGTTGGCGTTGGTCATACGTCCTCCACGCGCAGTTGGCGGCGTAAGCGTTCCGCTTCGCGCTTGCCGCGTTCCAACGGCATGCGCTGCGTCAAATACCAACACATCAACGCCTGCATCGCGAACCACGCCGCAAAAACCGTAAGCCACATGCTGCCTGGCATCCCGGAACCTTCTCCGCCCCCAATCACCGGCTGGGGATGCTGCGTGCGAAACCAGCGGTTCGACATGTACACCATCGGCACGGCTGCGATGGCGAATATTCCATAGACCGCGGAAATCATCCCGGCGCGATCCGATCCTTCCAGAAATCCACGCAGCAACAGATACGCGATGTACAAAAGCCACGTGAGAAACGTGAGCGTGAGGCGCGCGTCCCAAACCCACCACGTGCCCCAGACCGGCTTGGCCCAAAACGTCCCGAAGGCCAATCCTCCGGCGCAGAAGATCACGCCGATTTCCGCGGAGGATGCCGCCAAGGCATCCCAAAACTCGGCCTTGGCGCGATCCATGCGACGCAGAATGTACATCAGGCACGCCAGCGCGTTGAGCGTCAGCGCGACGCTGGCGGTCCAGAACGATCCCAGGTGAAAATAGAAAATCCGTTGCACGTCGCCCTGTGTGAAATCGGCGGGCACCCACAGGAACGTCATGTATAGCGCGATCGCCATCAACACCACGGTGAAGGCCAGCATCGGTATGAAGAATCGATTGCGCATCAAACATCCTCGATGACGAAATGGAACAACAACAATCCGAGCGTCGTGAAAACCACATCATATCCGATCAGTTGCGTGAACCAAAGCTGCGAAAGCGTTTGCTGCTGGAACAATTCGGCGGTCGCCGAGACCGCGGCGATCATATGAGGCACTGAAATCGGCAAGAGTAGCAGCGGCATCATCAACTCGCGCATGCGCGTATGCAACGTGAGCGCCGAGAAAAACGTCCCGGTGACGACCAATCCCCAAGTGCCGGCGACGAGCACCGCGGCGAAGCGCCCCAGGATCGGCAGCAGCGGAAGATTGAAGAACATCGCGAACAACAGCGACAGGACGCACTCCGCGAGCACCACAAACGCCATGTTGCTGATGAATTTTCCCGCGAAGATCGACGCCGGAGGAATCGGCGCGGTGCGCAATCCATGCAGCGTGCGTTCGTGCATCTCGCGTGGAAACGATTGGTTCATCGCCAGCATTCCGGAGAACAAAAACGCCATCCACAACAATCCGCCGCCAATCCGTTGCGTCTCTTCGGCGTCGGGCTCGAAGCTAAAGCTGAACAAAACGATGACGAGCAGCCCGAAAAAAAGCATCGGGTTGAAGATTTCCCTGCTGCGCCATTCGGCGCGCATGTCGCGCTCGGCGATGGCCCAGGCGGACTCGAAGAATCCGCTCATGATGCCGGCCTTTCTCGATCAACTCGGCCCTGCGTCAATCGCAAATATTGAGGCGCGAGAGGATCGATGTGCGCCGTCTGATGCGTGGAAACGATCACCGTCCGTCCCGCGGTCCGGAAATCGGCGAGGAGTTTTGCGACAAGTCCACTTGAAACGTCGTCGAGGCCCGCAAACGGCTCGTCGAGCAGCAACAAGTCGGGATCATGCAACACGGCGCGGGCCAGCGACAAGCGTTGGCGCATCCCCTGCGAGTAGGCGCGGGCGCGATAACGCGCCGCGTGCGCTAGTTGAAAATAGTCGAGCCAGCGAGAGGCGCGCGCTGTGCCGTCGCGCAGTCCATGGAGGCGCGCGTAAAACTCGAGGTTTTCGACGCCGGAAAAATCGCCGTACAGCAAACTCGAGTGGCCCATGAAACCGAAGCGCGCGCGCGCCGCTTCACTTTCCACGGGATTCTCGCCGAAGATGTGGACTCTTCCTTCCGACGGCGACAAGATGCCGGCGAGCGTTTGCAGCAGCGTGCTTTTTCCCGAGCCATTGTGACCGAGAAGCGCTAGAATGCCTCCGCGCGCAAGAGAAAACGAAACTTCCTCCAGCGCGACCTTGGCGCCGAAGAATTTTGACAGTCCGCGCGCTTCCACGGCGGATGCGCTCATTTTTTTGCGAGGACCGGCGTGGGCGCCGCGTGCTTCGGCTTCGGCGATGAAGTAGCCGCACTCTGCCGGTAGAGGTTGAATAATCCCAAGCCCAGCGCGGAGGCGAGTACGATCAGGATCTTCCAGCGCGCTTGATAGACGAAGTTCTGATTTTCGACGGTCGAAAGCGACTCGGCGGAATTCGCGTCGCCGCCTTCCCCTCCGGGCGTGGCCCCGCCCGCATCGCCCGATCCCGCCGGTGCATCGGCGGCCGAGCCGTTGTCGGCGAGAATCCCGCTGATGGAAAACTTCAGCGGCTGCGCTGAATTCCACGAGTAAAACGCGGCTCCCTGCTTCGGTTCTTTCTTCGTCAGCGTGAGATCGACGCCTGAGATCGTCACCACATCGAGCGGCGCGATCACCGTTGTCTCCGGCGTTCCCGCGAGCAGCGATTTTCCAGGCACCTGCTCCCATTGAAACGAGTCTTCGTAAGGAAGTTTGTAGTTCACTTCCACTTTCGTCTCGCCGGGCTTCAGTGGCATCTCGAGACCATAAACCATGCCGGGATGCTCAGCCGCCGTCTGGCGCAGCGGCATCTGGCTGGGGCCGGAAACCGCAATGCTCATGTCCTGCACGACACCCTTGGCGGCGGTGAAATCGAACGTGTCCTTGGTGCCCGCGCCGGCGACGAGCGTGCGCGGCGGCTGCGTGTCGTTGTTGATGGTGTAGATCTCCGACACCAGCATCCGCCCTTGCCGCGGCTCGACGATCAGTTGATGCGACGCGAGCATCACCTTGCTGTGGTCGGTGGTCTTATCGAACACGTTGATGGAAACTACTTTCGCCGCTTCTCGGGCCGCGCCGTGATACGCCACGTCCTGATAGTCGGCGCGAAGGAGATAGGGAATGTCGGCGGCGGGCGGCGGCGCATCGATGGAAAATGTCCCGTCGGCGGCGCTGACGGCGTGACCAATCTCCACCATGCCCTGATCGAGCTTGATCAGCGTGACCTTCACGCCTGCTTGTGGTTTGCCCGTGGTGCCATTGTTGACCACGCCGTTCACCGCCGCCGGCAAACTGACCGCGACGAGTGCAAGAACGGAAAGAAAGCGCGCCAGCCTCATCGTTTGCTCTTCTTTTTCAGCGGCGCACCGCAGTTTCCGCAGAATGCGTTCGAGTCGGGATTTGTGTGGGCACAACGCGCGCACCAACCGGCCGGCGGCGTGATCTCTTCGCGGATTTTCTTGGCGTTCAGTTCGTCGATCGCGCTCATCAAAGGGACAAGTTCGGCCTGCGCCGAGCGCTTCGACTCGGCGTAATCGGCTTCCGACAGCTTGCCCATGCGAAACTCAAACAACAGGTCGCGCAAATTTTCGTAGAGAACATCCTTCTTGCGCAGCAGCGGCATCAACTGCTCGTCGACCACCGGCCCGGCGGCGACTTCCGGCTCAACGAACAGCACGAAAGCCAGCGCCACAATCGCCATCAGGATGCAGACAACCGCGACCATGGCTTAGTCCTCTATCTCCTTGTCGATCTGCTTCGAATACTTGTCGAGCAGCGCGGGATCCACCTGCTGACGCTCGGCCGCGACCGCCGCGGCTTGCAGCGCGTGACGCCGCCATCCTTGCAGAACGAGAATCACCAGAATTCCGCCCGCGCCCAAGGCCGCGAACGGCATGATCCACGCCGACAAGCTGAATCCATGCTTGGGCGGTTCGGTGAGAATTTTGTCGCCGTACTCTTTCACCATCACGTCGATCGCGGCTTGCTCGGAGTCGGTGGAGGCGATCGCGGCCCGCAATTCTTTCCGCAAACCATCCGACTGCGGACAACCATAGTGATTGCATCCGTAGACCGACTGCATGCATCCGCAGAGACAAATCAGCTTGTCGCCCGCGCTGTGATACTCGCGTTCCGTCTCGATGCCGGGCGCGGGACCCGCGATGGCGACGGCCGCGAGCACTAAAATTGCGAAAGCCGGGCCTGACTTCATAATGTCGCTCGCACCGCGTCGGGCACCACAAGCGCGGCCGCGCGACGCGGCGTTTCATGCACTCCGCGCGACGGCTTCAGCGCGAGAAGCGTGCCGAGAATATTCACGAATCCGCCGATCCACAGCCACATCACCAGCGGATTCACGTAGGCGTGGATTCCAACGCCGGCGCGGTCCTGCCCCGGCCCGAGCAGCACCAGGTACAAATCTTCGTTCAAGCGCTGACGAATGTTCACGACGCTTGTGGGCTGCTGACTCGCTTTATAGAAGCGGCGCTCGGGATCCATGGTGGCGATTTTCTCGCCGTCCTTGTAAACGTCCACCACGGCCGTCATGCCGGCAAAGTTCGGATTGTCTTGGTTCGTAACGCTCGTCAGGTCGAAGCGATAATTCTTCAGCGTCGCGGATTCTCCGGGCTTCAACTCAGTCTCGAGTTCCGCGGTGAACGCCTGACCCGCGAATCCGATAAACATCAGCACGATCGCAATGTGCACCACGTATCCGCCGTAACGTCGCGTGTTGCTCAGGGTCAGATCGCGGACGCCGGCCAAGAGCGAAATGCCGCGCTTGCGCGCCAATACCGACGCGCCCTTGTAAAATTCCTGCACGATCGTCGCCGTGACGAAGACGCACAGCATGAACGTCATCAGCGCGAAGAAACTGCGCATGCCCGCGGCGAACAAACCCACCAGTGCCACGCCGCCCAGGATCGCCGGCCCGAGGAAATTGCGGCGCAATCCATCGAGCGAACTGCGGCGCCACGCGAGCAGCGGTCCCACGCCCGTGAGGAACAGCAGGAACAATCCCACGGGAATATTCACCTTGTTGAAAAACGCCGGACCCACGCTGATTTTGTTGCCCGTGACCGCGTCGGAAATCACCGGGAAGAGCGTGCCCCACAAAACGGTGAAGCAGGCGGCGAGAAGTACGAGATTGTTGAACAAGAAACTCGACTCGCGCGATACCAGCGACTCCAGTCGATTCTCGCTGCGCAAGTAATCCCGCGACATCAGCAGCAGCCCCACGGAAAACGTGACGCCCAGCGCCAACATTGCTGTGAAATACGGGGCGATGGGCGAACGCGCGAAGGCGTGAACCGAACTCACCATGCCACTGCGCGTCAGCGACGTGCCGAACAAGCACAGCAGGTACGTCGAGAAGACTAAGGCCATGTTCCAAACCTTCAACATGCCTTTCTTCTCCTGCATCATCACTGAATGCAGAAACGCCGTGCCGGTAAGCCACGGCATGAACGAGGCGTTTTCCACCGGATCCCAGCCCCAATATCCACCCCATCCGAGCACCGCGTAGGCCCAGCGTGCGCCGAGCAGAATTCCAGTTCCGAGGAAAAGCCACGTGACCATGGTCCACTTGCGCGTCACGTGAATCCACTCTTCGCCCTTCGGTTTCACGATCAGCGTGGCGGCGGCGAAAGCGAACGGCACGGCGAATCCCACGTAGCCGATATACAAAATCGGCGGATGGATCACCATCGCGGGATGCTGCAGCAGAGGGTTCAAGCCTTTTCCGTCGGGAACGGCCATGTTCACCGCGCCTTCACCGGAGGCCAACAGCAAATGGAAAGGACTCGCGACGATCGTGTTCAGCCACAGAAAAAAGCACTGCGACCCCATCATCACCGCGTTCACCCACGGGATCAGCGGCTTCACCGCCGGCGAGGCCTTGCGATGAATGACCACGATCAGCATCGCGTAGGTCGAGAGAATCCAGCTCCACAGCAGCAGCGAGCCCTCTTGGCCCGACCACAGCGACGTCGCCTTGTAGAACAGCGGCAAGTCGCGATTACTGTGCGCTGCCACATAGCTCATGCGGAACTGATCGGTCATCAGCAGGTAGAAAAGCGACGCGATGCCGAGCGTCACAAGCGCCCACACCGCGATCGTGGCGCGCTGCGAGCTTTTCACCAGCACGGGTTTGTTGCGCCAGGCGCCGACGGCCGATCCGCCAAGCGAATATGCCGCGAGCGCCAACGCTAGGAGAAGTGCAAAACTGCCGACATTTTCCATTTATGAACGCTCCCTGAGTGGGACCGAAACGAATTAAGACTTGCCTGGCGCAAACGACGTTTTCGGGGCCGGCTTCGGATTGGTCATCTGTTGACCGGGCTCTCCGGGCTTGGCCGCGTACTTCGAAGCGCACTTGGCTTGAATGCCGTTGGCTTCGAACACGCCGTTCTTGTTCAAATGACCTTCCGCCAGCGCCTGCGAGTTGTCGACGAAGGTGTCAGGCAGCGGCGCCGATCCGGTGTAGACCACCGGGATCGTGCGATCTTCCTCCACCAGCGTGAACTCGGTGCGGCGTCCTTCGCGCTTGATGCTGCCGGGCGCGACGTTGCCGCCCACGCGCAAGCGACGGTCGCGGTCTCCCTGCTTCATCGCTTGCAGTTCTTTGATGGTGACGTAGTATGTTTTGCTTTGCTCCACTCCGGCTTTGGCCAAATAAGCCATGGTGGCAAGAACAATGGCAATTGCGACGCCAAATTGAGCCTTCTTGTTCATGATGTTCCCATCATAGCACGTCAGTAGTTTTTCTAGCGAAGCTCGGTCGTAGACCGCCGGGCGTTTGGCGCCGGCGGGGCCGTAGATCGACGCGCCACCAGCGACGGCTTCAGGATCGCGCCCTTCATCGCGCGCTTGGGATGCGCGATCCGCTCAAGCAACGTTTGCGTGGCCAGTTGACCGAGGCGGTCGAGCGGCTGCGCCACGGTCGAGAGCGGCGGATTGTAGTGGCGCGCCAGGTACAGATCGTCGAAGCCGGTGACGGAAATATCCTCCGGCACGCTGCGCCCGGCGTCGAAGACGGCGCGCACCGCGCCAATGGCCGTCAGATCGTTCACGCAGCAGATCGCCGTAAGTTTGGCATTCTGCGCCATGAGTTTGTTAGCGGCGCTGTAGCCCGCGTCCGACGATTTGTCTTCGATCAAGAAGACGTTGCGCGGATCGATGCGCAGTCCGACGCCGGCAAACGCTTTTTCCACGCCCTTCCAACGAAGCGTCGACCATTGATAGCGCGAATGGTCCCAGATGATCCCGATTTCGCGATGCCCCAGTTCCAGCAAATGCTGTGCGGCGAGATATCCGCCCTGGCGATCGTTCACTACGAAGCATGGCACGGACTTTTCGCCCGTGACGCGGCCGATCACGACCACCGGTGTGATCGACGCGGTCTTGCGCAGGGCCTCGAGGTCATTCGGAAAATGGTTGGCGATCGCGATAATTCCGTCGGCGCGCCGCCAGTTGAGGATGTCGAGCGCCTCCACGTACCGGTTTTGATCGTAGCCGAGGTCTGAAATCAGCATCGTGTATCCGTGCGGAATCAGCGTGGCTTCGATTTCCTTCACGATCGGCGCGCAGTAGGGATCGAGAATGTCGTAGACAAGCAATCCGACCATGAAACTGCGGCGTGCGCGCAGCGCCTGCGCAAAAATGTTCGGCCGGTAGCCCATCTTGGCGGCCGTTTCGCGCACGATCTTCTTGGTGGACGCCGACATGTAGCGCGCCAGGCGCCGGTTGTTCATCACTAGGGAAATCGTGGTGGGCGAAAAGCCGGTTTTCGCGGCAATGTCTTTGATCGTGACCATCGGGACGTTCCGAAGATATCAGACATTTGCGCCGCGTGCGTCATTTAGTACCGATGTCCTACGCGAGAGGGACTTCCCATTCATTGATCGTCGCAAGGCGAGACATTACGATGAGGTTGTGATGACGATATTGCTGACGCCGCTGACAAACATGGTTATGCAGATGAATTCGATTCCGGAGCCGATGGCTCTTTTACTCTTGGGAACTTTGATGATTGGATGGGCTACTCTGCGAAGGAGAACAACGAAATCGTAAAAATATTTCAGGCTTCCCGGCCCGCGCTCCCCCCTTTAACCTCAACCAGGTTGTTGCCCGAGTGTTCGCCACACACCGCGCCGGCAACCGCGGGCCGGGAAGCCTGAAATGCTGCAGGTGCTGGTTGCTGGCGCTGGCTGGTTGGCGTAAGTTTTTTTCCGACCACCAGAGCCAGCAACCAGCGACCGCGCTTTACCTTCCCTGCTCCACGCGCACGCCGCGAAACTCCACCGACTCGTCGCGCCCTTCCCAGCGCAAACGGATTCGCAAGCGGTCGAGGGTGTCCGCCGGCCGGATGCGTCCAAAGTAGATGCGGCCGGAAACCGGCGCTTCCGGATATACGCGCGTGCGGGCCCAATCGGGCAAGCATCGTCCCGGACCCAAACAAACAGAACTCGCGTACTGCTCGCGCCCGTCCATCTCCCTGAGCTTCGACTGCTCGGTGCCGACCCAAACTTCGCGTCCGCGGCGTTCGTCGGCAATCGAGAAGCGGCATTCCACGCCCGACTGATCCGGGCTAACCACGCAGCGATCGACGGACATGATCCATCCGCCCAGGCGTTGACTCATCATGCCACCGGTCGGCGGCATGGGAGCGTCGTAGCGCGGCTGTTGCGGCGGGGGCGGTTCGTAGGTGGACGCGGGCGGCGGATACGCTCCCGGGGGCGGAACCGTAACGGGCGCGTTCAACGAAAAGTCCAAGCGCGTTTCGGGGCGCACGCGAACTTGCTCGCCACTCATCACCGCGGACGCCACGCCGGCCGCGCTGCCCGCGCCGGCGCCGATCGCCGCACCTTTGCCTCCACCGGCCGCGGCGCCGATCGCCGCACCCAGGATTCCGCCGACGATCCCGCGCGTGGCGGTCTTCTCGCCTTGCGATCCGCTTTCCTTCACGCTTGTGCCGGTGTCAACCGGAATCATTTGCCCGTTGATGCGAATCGACGCGACTTGCAACACGAGCGTCGCGCGTCCTGAGACTGCGCCGGCGTGATTGTCTTCTACAACGCGCAACCGAACGTCCGCGTTGCGCGGCGCGACTTGCGTGCCGCCCACAAACAACGGCTCGGCGAGCGAAGCCGCGTACGTGCGATTCACGTCGGCGGTGCGGGAGTCGATGGCTTGAATCGTGCGCACGCGGATGGGCGTGCCAATGGCCAGTTCCATCGCGGGCGGCGGAGGAGCGGGCGCCGTTGGCGGCGGTTGCGCGGGCGGCAGCGTCTGGGCCGGCGGAGCTTGTGGCGCCTGCGGCAATTGCTGCGGCGTGGGAGGCGGTGTCGGAGGCGGCGCGGAACGCGGCGGCGGCTCCTGCGCAAACAATCCGCAAGCGACTACTAAGATCAAGGTCAAAGCAATTCTTCTCATAGTGCCCTCAAGTTCCGAGAGATCAAAATGCACTCCACTCCATTGTTTTGGACTCGCGGGACCGCGCGTGGGTTACGCCTTGCATTATTCTTCAAGTGGAACTTTCCAACACACGCTGCCGCCAATCGCGCGCCGCCAATGGAACTCCGATTCGGAATCGTAAGCGTAAAGAATGATGTTAACGTCGGGCAAGATCGCGGCTTCGCTGTCTCAGAGAATCTTCCTCGAGCAATTGATCGGAGAGTCTGTTAAAGCTGATTCCGGCATACTCCGGCCGCAAGCCCATCGGCCGAGCGATTACGTTGAATTTCTTCTTCTTGCCGACTCCCACGCCAGGCAAGCCCTTGCGGAGCGCCGCATTCATGATTTCCTTCTGGCTCTGCCCAGTCGCTTTCAGTTTGCGCCGCAATGCTTGCGCGACATCGGGATCAAGCGTCACAGTCGTCCTCATCAGAGCATCATACCAACGGCGATTGATTGATGCTAACGCATCACGCACCCAGCGCCCCCAACTTCTCGACCGCATCTTCCAACCGCTGGCGCCGGTCGAGCGTTCCCGCGAACAAATCGCCTTTCTCGTCGAGGCGATCCCAAATGGTTTGGATTGTAAACGCGCGCGGATCGAGTCCCGCGCGCACCTCGGACCATTCAAGCGGCGTCGAGATGGTCGCGCCTGGCTGCGGGCGCATCGAATACGGCGGCGGCACGGTTTTTCCCAAGCCGATCTGCATGTAGTCGAGATAGATTCGCTCTTGAGGACGCCGTCCCAACGACCGTTCGTGCGTCATCAGCTTGGGTTGCTGCGTCTCCACCACGCGGCAGATCACTTCGCACAAGCGGCGCGCAAATTCGTACGTATAGATCGGCTCGAGCGGCACGTAGATGTGCATGCCCACCGCCCCCGACGTCTTGGGATACGTTTCGAGGCCAAGCTTTTCGAAAACGGCGTGCAAACATTGCGCCGCTTCCACCAGCGTCTGCATCGTGGCACGCTCGCCGGGATCGAGGTCGAACAAAATGAAGTCCGGCGACTCGATGGTCGGCACGCTCGACTGCCACAGATTGTGATCGATGCATCCAAGCTGCGCGAGATACACCAGCGTCGCGCGATTGTCGCACATCACAAAGCGCGTGACTCCCCCGCCCGCTTCGCCCGTGCCCTCGCCGGTGTTGATCGCAACCGTGCGGATCCACGGCGGCATCGCCGCGCCGGCGTCTTTTTGGAAGAAAAACGGCTTCTCGATTCCGTCGGGATAACGCTTCATCACGACGGGCTTTTCTTTCATGTGCGGCAGCAAGTAGGGCGCGATGCGGTAGTAGTATTCGATGGCATCGGCTTTGGTGTAGCCATCGCGCGGGAAAAACAGCTTGTCGAGTTTCTGAATGCGCATGAGTTGGCCGTCGACGGTAACGGTCTCCTCCCCGGAGCGCCGCGTGAAAAGCGGCTTGCGCGCGGCGACCAAATGAAGCGCGGGCCTCGCCACTTCCGGGCGTTCCTGTGCCGGCTCCGGTGCTTGTTCAGAAGCCTCCTCCGGTAGCTCGCGCACGCATTCTTTCGGATCTTTGTCGTCGCGCAATCCAAGAAAGACGGGCGCGCGCATGCGTCCTTCGCTGGTCCATTCGAGAAATTTGATTTCCGCGACCAGATCCGGTTTCACCCAGTGCGTTTTCTCCTCGCCCTCGGGAGTTTTTGGGAATGGCATCTTCGTTTTCGGCAAAGCTTCGAGTTTCGCGAGCACGTCGCGCTCGCTGCGCTCGTTGAAGCCACTGCCTGCCGTTCCGGCGAAGACCAGCTTTTTCCCTTCGTACACGCCGAGCGCCAAGGACTTGATCAAGCGGCCGGCGCCGTCCGATTCCTTCCACCCGCACACCACGCACTCTTGCCGCAACTCGGTCTTGATCTTCAGCCAATCGTCGGTGCGGCGATCTTGATACGTGGAGAGTCGCCGCTTGGCCAGGATTCCCTCGAGACCTTGCTGCTTGGCGAGTTCGAACAATAGCGCCGCGTCGCCGGCGTGATGATCGGAGAAGCGCGCGCGATCTTCCGGCTTTTCGGGCGGACGCAGCAGCGCGCGCAACAATTCCTTGCGCCGTTCGAGCGGGACGTTCCTGAGGTCGTACCCTGTCTCCGATCCCTCCGGTTGCAGAAAGATCAAATCGAACGCGTAATACGTCACAGGATACTCGGCGATCTTCCGCGGATCGGGCGTGCGCAGGTTCATGCGCTGTTGGAGCGCCTCGAAACTGGGACGCCCGCTCGGTTCCAAGCAGACAATCTCGCCGTCGAGGACGGCGCGACGGGCGCGCACTTGCCCGGCGATGCCCGCGAGGTCGGGATAATGCTTGCTGATGTCGCGCTGGCTGCGCGCGGTGAGTTTCACTTTGCCTTCATCGATCGTGACGATCGCACGAATGCCGTCCCACTTGATTTCCGCGAGCCAGTCGGCGCCCTGCGGCGGATGCGACGAGATTTTAGCGAGCATCGGCTCGATTTTCGACGGCATGGCCGCAGGTTTCGCGCCCGGCAACGTTTCAAGACTGGCGTTCAACGCCGCGCCCTCACGGGCAATCGTACGCTCGGCGGCTTTACGCGCGGCGAGCGGAACTTTTTCCTTTCCCCACATCGCCGATCCGCGATCGGCGGCAATCTCCATCATGTTGCGGCCGGTCAGGGCGCTGCGGTCGGCTTGCTCGATGGTCCAAGCGGTGTCGGCGAAGGCGTCTTTCTTCTTGAACATCAGCCACTCGTTGCCTTTGCTGCCCGGCCGCCGCGACTTCATGTGCACCAGCGTGAATTCCCCTTGCAGTTTTTGTCCATGCAGGATGAATTTCAGATCCCCCTTTGCGAGCATGTCTTCAAACGTCGCGCCCTGGTTCTTGTACTTGTCGATGATCGGCTCGTACGTGCCGATGTCCCACACCATCACCGTGCCCGCGCCGTAATTCCCCGCGGGAATGATGCCCTCGAATGTCATGTACTCGATGGGATGATCCTCCACGTGCATCGCGAGACGTTTTTCCTCGGGATTCAGCGTGGGGCCGCGAGGCACGGCCCAGGATTTCAGAACGCCGCCCGATTCCAAGCGAAAGTCGTAGTGCAGGCGCGTGGCGTGATGCATCTGCACGACGAATCGTGCGCCCGGCGGCGCGAGTGCGGCAGAGGAGTCAGCGGGCTCTGGTGTGCCCGACGGCTCCGGTGTCTTCTGGAATCTTCGCTTACGCCGATATTCTTCGAGAGGCATGGCGGCGCTATTTCAGCCGCACATGGGGAAGACGCTTGAGACGCTGGTTTCTGGGATCCACCTCGATCCCAACTGATTCCAAGGCGGTCACGCCTAGCAAAGGTTCCGCGCTGTCGTTGCCGAAAAGAACATCTCCCGCGGTGATGTCGCCCATGAACTCAATGAGGGCGGCACCGATATCAAACGACATTTCGCTGCCATCGGCGAGTTCGTACGACCGCTGCGACATAGGTTCAATGCCAATCTCGCGGAGGTATTTCGCTGGAACCAAGGAGTCGGTGGCTCCCGCGTCGACCAGGAACAGGCCTTCCCACCGCCGTTTTCGATCGGCGGGATTGGTGATGGTTACGGTGACGTAGGTGGCGTCCATGGTCTAAGTGTAACTGAATTCTCTAGCGGCGCGTTTTCCCAGCCGCCTTGCCATGCCGCTTCGCGACAATCAAGGTAATGTCGTCGTGCTGCTCGGGAGAACTGAACTTCCGCACTTCGCCGACAATCGCATCCAACAACTCGCGCGGCGGCCGCTCGCGATGACGCCGCAGCGCGGCGGTCAAGCGCTCTTCGCCGTACTCTTCGCCCGCACTACTGAACGCTTCGGTGACACCGTCGGTGTACAACGCCAGCGCGTCGCCGGGACGAAGGTCGCGTTCCTCGATGTCGCAATCCCAATTCTTGAGCAAGCCTACCACCGTCGCCGTCGAGCGCAGATACTCGACGTCGCCGTTGGCGCGCACCAGCAGCGCCGGCAGGTGTCCGCAATTTGCGTAGCGCAAGCGGCCCTTGTTGTCGTCGTACTCGGCGAAGAACAGCGTGGCGAAACTGCCGTCGCCGGCGCTTTCCGAAAACAGGCGATTCACCGCTTGCAACAATTGCCGCGGGCGCCCGAACGCAATCGCGCATTGGCTGCGCAGCACCGCTTGCAGATTCGCCATCAGCAGCGCGGCGGCAATTCCCTTGCCCACCACGTCGCCGACGATCAGACCGAAGCGGTCGCGCCCCAAATGCAGAACGTCGTAGTAATCGCCACCGACTTTGCGCGCGGGAATGCACAGGCCCGCGCATTCGAGCGTCTTAAATTTCGGCAGCGTTTGCGGAAAAAGTCGCGATTGCACGCGCACCGCAATTTCCAGTTCTTCCGCGGCGCGACGCTCGGCGGCCAGGCGTTCGGCGGCCTCGCGCCGTTCCTTCTCCATGCCCATCGTGATGAGATCGAAGCTCATCAGCGTGAACGAATTTCCGTCGGGATCCAGAAACCGCGCTTGCACGCTGCCCCATGCCGGCGCGTCTTTTTTCGACTTGCTGGCGCCCGAACTCTCGGGGTCGAATTTGACGCGTCTCAAACGCGGCAGACCGGGAAACTTCACGCCGCGCTTGGACCATTCACGGAATCGCGCCGCTACGTCGTCGGTGACCAGCACGACCTGCGTGGCGCGGCCGATCAGCTTGTGCTCCGGCGTCCCCGGGGTTGGTTCGAGCAGAGCGAAAATCGTGGAACCATCGGGCGGTCCAACTGCCACCCACCGCTGGCCCGATGGCATGCGCACATCGTACGCGACTCGAAAGCCAAGCTGGTCGCGATAGAAGCACAGACTGCGTTCTTGATCGCGAACGTGGAGATTCACGCAGTGGACACGCAGATGCATGTCCTGCGCGATTGCCGCGGGCGCGGAAACCTCCAATGAAACGGCCGATGCAGCCATGGACCTATTATAAGTCGCGAGATTTGGTGAAACAATTTCGATCGCGCCGCGTTCTATCGCGTGAGGAGGTGTAGGCATGACGAAACATCACGGTGTTCTGGTGAGTCTGCTGATCCTTATACTAGCGGCTGCCGCATGGGCCGCGGAGGTCAGCGGAAATTGGGATGTCACGTTGACGGCTCCTGGCCGCGAGGCGCACGGCAAGGCGACTCTCAAGCAAACCGGCGATCAGGTTACTGGATCGCTCGGACCGGCAGGCGATCCCTTTCCCATCACCGGCACGATCAAAGGAAACAAGCTGATCATCGAGACGCATCCCCAAGATGGGCGTGACGTGGCCTTCGCGAAGGCCGAGTTGACCATCGATGGCGACAAGATGTCCGGCACCATGGACGGCGACAAAGGGAAAATCGAGTTCGTTCGGAGCAAGTAGCGCGATTCCGCCCTATAGGTCGCCGTCCGTTAGCTTCACGTCGGCGTGACGCCACGCCTTGCGGAACTCGGCGCGCACCCACGCTTCGTCCGCCGATTTCTTTTGCGCCGCGAGCGCTTCGGCGAGTCCAAAGAGCGATCGCGGGTTGCGCGGATTGGCGTTTAGATCGTCGCGGAAAACTCTTTCTGCTTCCGCAAAACGCGAAGCCCTCAGCAGCTCGCCACCCAGCGACTCGCGAGTGGGGTAATACCAACCCGGCGGCTCGTCGTACGCCAGATCGTCTTGCGCGGCGACGGCTTTCTTCCAGTGTTCGATGGCCGATGAATGGTCGCCTTCGGCCGCCGCGATCCGCGCGTCGAGCACCAGCGCCGCGAGCGCCAGCACGTTGCCGACAGTGTTGTTACCGTACGGACCATCCGCCGGAGCGTCCTTCGCCGCCGCGGCAAATGCGTCGCGTTCTCTCTTCGCGCCATCGGCGTGACCCGAACAGGCCAGCGCGACGCCGCGCGAATATCGCCACAACGCCGTCACCACTTTCATCGACGGGTCGGGCGCGGGCGCGGACAACATGTCCTGCCAATGACCGAAGCGCAGCGCCACAAACCACGGCGTCACGAAGAACGGCTCGAGCATCGCCATTTCCTTGACGGCGGGACGCACGTTCGCCGCCAGCAATTCAGCTTGCGCCTTCGCGCCCGCGTAGTTTCCGCGCATCTTGTCCGCTTCCACCAGGAAATGCAAATTGTGGCTGTAGTACATGAGCGGATACATGCCTTTTTCACCGCTCGCCTTGATGTAGGCGCGATCCGCTTCCGCCGCGCGCGCGTTCGAATTAGCCGAAGCGTCGTGATCGCCCACGCGTCCGTAAATATGCGCGGGCATGTGCACCAAATGTCCCGCTGCGGGCACCAGCATTTCAAGACGCGACGCGCTGGGGAGCGCCCGTTCCGGGTGCGGCGACGCTTCCACCGCATGAATGTAGTAATGATTTGCGCCCACGTGCATCGGGTCGCGCGCCAGTACTTGCTCCAGCACCTCGACGATTTCCGGCGTGCCTTCGGCCGGCGAACCGTCCTTGTTCCAAAGTTGCCACGGACGCAGATTCATCGCCGCTTCTGCATACAACGTCGCGGCGTCGAGATCATCGGGATACTGGCGCATCAAATCGCCCATGGCGTTTTTGTACGCAAGCGCCAGTTTTTTGTGGTCCGCCTTTTCGTCGGCGGAATAACGCGCCGCCAGCGCCCTGACGTAAGCGCGCTCGTTCTCCGGTGCATTGGCAGCGAGCTCGCGCGCCTTTTGCAGCGTTTCGTAGGCGGCCTTTTCGAGATCGGGCATTTCGTCGCGATTGTAATTGCGTCCCAGCGACAGCGATTTTCCCCACAGCGGCATCGGAGACTTGGGATCGAGCTTGGCGGCGCGCTCGAAGGCGCGAATCGCTTCATCGTGATTGAATCCGTAGTACAGGGTCAGGCCGCGATCGAAAAGCTTCTGCGCCTCCGCGCTCGACGTGGCGATGGCGTGATGATACGTGCCGAGTCCCGCGATGGGTAAAGCGGCTTTGGCCGGTCCCGCCATCGCGGCGTGATCGTGCGTCTGTGCGGCAGCCGCAACTGCTGCCAATAGAAGGAACGCGCCTTTCACTGCTTGCCTCCCCGTCTGATTACGCCCAGAAAAATAAAATAGCTCAAGAACGACAGTCCCACAACGACCGCGTACCACTTGATCTCCAGCGTTGCGGCCAAGATTACCTCGGCAAATCCAAAGCCCCAGAACCACAACTCCGCGGCGAAGGCTTGCGGCCAATCGGCGCGCGTGTCTCCCCGAGGTACACACGGGCGTAGGCTCGGCAGCAGGCGCGGCACGGCGCGCAGGAATCGCGTGTACGTTTCGCCCTGTGACGCGAGCAAGTCCGCTTCTTCGCGCAGGATCAGGCGATAGTTGAACCACGTGATCAGCACGATCATCGCGACCGCGCCGGAGCGCACCGCCATCAGCGCAAAGCCGACCGACAAAAGAATCGTGCCCAAGTACAGCGGATTGCGCGTGTGGCGATACGGACCGTCCGCGACGACGCGATCGCTGTGCAATCCGGCGTCGTGCACCACAGTGCCCTTCAGATACGCGGTGGCCCACGTGCGGATCGCCGCCGCGATGAAGACGAGCACCGCTCCGGCGAAAAGCACGCCCTGTATTTGATAACGATAATCGAGGGAATCCGGATTTAGCGACGGCCGCAGGAGTCGCACGATGGCTTCGGCGGCGTTGACGTGATCGAAAACGTTGGGAGGACCGAAGCACAGGCCGAAAATCGCGCCGATGATCCAGAAGCGGTTTTCGAACTCAAAGGTGGTGGCGCGCATCGCCAGATTATACTCGTGCCACGCGACTTCAAGCGCGGTAGGATAAGACGATGAAGCCGATAGCCCTCAGCGCTCACTATGATGGCGAAAAGATCGAACTGGATGAGCCGTATCCGTTGACTGAAAACGCTCACCTAGTCGTGGTCGTGCTTCCCCAGGACGACGAGCGGCAGGATTGGTTACGGCTATCCGCGCAACAACTGGCGCGCGCCTACGGCTCCAACGAACCTGACTACACTGAAGCTGACCTCCGCAAATGAACGAAGGCGACATCGTTCTGGCGCCGCTTCCACAGGCGGATGGCCGCGTCAAGAATCGGCCAGTCGTTTTGCTCCGGCGCCTTCCGCCATTTAGCGATTGGCTTGTATGCGGCGTCAGTACCCAAGTGCAACAGCGCGTTCCCGACTTCGACGAAGTGATCGCGACGAACGATCCCGAGTTTGCGAGAAGCGGCCTAAAGGCGGCATCGATCATCCGCATGGGGTTCCTCGCTGTGTTGCCGGTCGACGCCATTTTGGGCGCGATCGGCTCAATCTCACGCGAGCG
Organism: Terriglobia bacterium; assembly: GCA_021325275.1. Lineage (GTDB taxonomy): Bacteria > Acidobacteriota > Terriglobia > JAJPHL01 > JAJPHL01 > JAJPHL01. Next base: position 68,117 of record JAJPHL010000017.1, read on the forward strand.
CCACGACCGCCTTCTCGTCAATCTCTGCCGTTACCTACGACCATGAGAAGCTGGATTCCCCAACTCCCGCCACTCACGGAACGTGTATTTTCGTGAAAAGCGTAAGGCGTCCATCGAGAGTCACCGCCACGCAAATCCCAGCGGCTTCAGCGTCGTGACCAATTGCACGGCAAGCGTGTTACTCAGCGTGCCGCGAATCACGGGACTCTCCTGGATTTCGTATTCCACTTTCACCAGTTGATTCCGGTTCGGTCGATAGCCCACAGCCATCTCGTATGTGTTCGGCGCTGGATACGCGTTCGCCCGCAAATATCCCAGGCGCGTCGCGACATACCAGCGCGGGCCCAACGTCCGCTTGAACTCCGCGTAGCCCGATTGCTGCACGAAATTCGGAATCGCCGTGTACTGCATCACGAAGCGCTGCCATTCGCCGGAGACGTTCCACGGTCCCGCGCCCCATTGCACGTCCACGCCGACGCCCGACGCCGGCAATTTTTTCGGCGCAATCTCGCCGGGATAAAAGAAAGCATAATCGCGATCGAGATACGGTCCGCGATAGCCGGAAACGCCCACTCGGAAACCTTGTTTGATCGTGTATCCGGCGCCGCCCGTCCACGAGCCGTACTGATCGCTCTGGAAAACACTGCGCGGATTCGCCGGTGACGAGTTAGTGAACTGCGCGCGCGCGTCAAGCTTCCCGGCCGTCGCATCCACTTCCGCGCCAGTCAGCCCCCTCATCGTCACGGCGTCATAGTAATAGCCGTAAGTGGGCGGAACATCGACCAGTGGATTCCGCGCGTCGTCGTAACGCAGGCCGAACGATCCGAACGCGGTCGAAAGCTGCCCCGCCTTCACGGCAATCGACTTGTTGTTCCAGAAACGCGCGTAGGTCAGGCGCGCTTGGAGCAAATCGGTGCGGACGCCGTGCGCACCGGTGGTCAGTTCCTCGAAGAAAAACGGCTGCGAATGCACTTGCACCACGCCGTCGATCGACCAATGGTCGCTGAACTTGATCGTGGGATAGAACGTCGCGCGCATCGCGCCGTCGGCGGTGTTCGAATCCTGGTGCGAGTAGCTGCCTTGGAAGGTGAGCGTGGTGCGCATCTCGAAGCCCGATCCGGCTTCTTGTTGCTGCGCGTGAATCGCCGTCACGCCCGCCGCAATCGCCATCAACAAATAGTAGGTTCGCTTCATACCAACCTCAGACCTGTTGAGCCGGGCAGGTCACCAGGCCGTTCCCCTTGCCTGCGCCGCGCAGGCGGCAACTCCAATTGGAGGAAGACGGCCACAACTGCTGGATCAAACTGTGAGCCCGAGAATTTCAACAACTCCGCAATTGCATGCTCATGACTAAATCCCGAACGATACGGACGATCCGACGTCATCGCGTCGTAGGCGTCCGCGACGTGCACGATCCGCGCGCCCAACGGGACGTCCTCGCCGCGCAAGCCGCGCGGATATCCCGTTCCGTCCCAATTCTCGTGGTGCAACTCGACGATCGGCAGATACGCCTGGAATCCCGCGACGCCTTCCAGAATGCGCCGGCCGATTTCGGGATGTTGCTTCAGCAATGCGAACTCCTCGGCGGTCAGGCGGCCGGGCTTGCGCAAAACGTTATCGGAAATGCCGACCTTGCCTAGATCGTGCAGCAGCGCGCCCACACGGATCACTTCCAACTGGTCTCCGGAAACTTTCATCGCCGTGGCCGCCAGACACGCGTACTGGCTCACGGCGCGGCTGTGGCCCGCCGTGTACGGATCGCGGGCGTCGAGCGCGCCGGCTAGCGAGCCGACAAATTCCACGTAAGCGCTTTGCAATTTCTCACGGGCATCGCGAATCGACGCGCCGGCGCGATTGAAGCTGGCCGCGAGTTCGCGAATTTCCTGAATCGTCGCGCGCTGCGGTTGGAAGACCGGCAGCAGTCCCGTTTTTTCGCTCTCTCGCAGCGTCTCGATCACGCCGTGGAGCGGTTGCACGATGGTCCGCGAGGAGACCACGCTGATTACCAACGCCACCATCACGAACAACACGCCGACTGCTACAAAGCCCTGTTGCAAAATCTTCTGCACCGGACCATTCGCCGTATCGATGTTCTGGAGTGTGGAAAGTTTGTACCCACTGCCAAAATCGATGGAGTCGGCCGGCAGCGTGATGTAGGTTTCCCCTTGCAGCGTCAGTTCACACTCACTGCTCTCGCAGCCCGCCATTCCGGTCTCGACTTCTTTTGGCAAAATCCCCGGATTCAGGTTCGACTTGATCACCTTGCCGTCGTGCGTGAGTACCGCTTTCACCGAAAAACTGTTGATATCGAATTTCTCGCCCACCGCCAACCGGCCGATGTTCTCGTCGCCTTGATTGATGGGGATCGACGTCACCTGGAATGCGGTTCCATTGCCGAAATCGAGGATGCCGTTCGCCGGCGGGGGGGTCTGCATCAGGTCGACGCTCATCAGCGCGGGCCCTTGACGATAGATGCCGGCCAGCAAGCGGCCGTCGGGATCGGAGACCAGCAAGTAGTCGAGATGCAGCGTTTCGGAGATTTCCGTGAGCTGATCTTCCACCGTCATGCGTGCCTGCTTGTCGCCGTGATGCTCGATCAGCAACTGCACGCCTTGCTTCAAGACGGGATTCTCACCGACAATTTGCAGGAAGCGGCTGTTCTGCATCTCGCCCTTCTTGCGAATTTCCACCTCGGCGCGGTCGGCGTCGCGCAGCGACTCGAGCAAACTCTGCCGCACGCGCGACTCCACGAGTTTGTGCGTCACCCAAAAACTGCCGGTGAGCAACAGCGCGAATGGCACAAACGACATCAGGAAAGTTCGTGTGGCGAAGCGCATCTTATTTGTCCCTTCCTTTTCCCATGGCGTCTTCGTCGATGGGAATCAGGAACTCGATGCCCGACTTACCCTTTTCGCCGACTTGAATTTCCTGACGGAAGAATCCCGCGCTCTTGTGCCACGCCACGATTGTGTACTTGCCGGCGGGTACGCCGGGCAAGCTGAAGTGTCCGCTCTCGGCGGCGCGCGTGGACCAGCGATTCGGCGTCACCACGATGGCCGCCGCCATGTTGGGATGCAAGTGGCAATTCACGAACACCACGCCTGCTTTGGGAAACGTCACCAGGCGCGTTTGGTTCATCGGGTAATTGCCGAGGTCGAAGGATTTCGGTTTCGAGAGCGAGAAAACGTTGTGGAAAATCGAATCGAGATTCGGGAACGAAACCGTCGATCCCTGGGGAATCACGAGGAGGTCGGGAGAAAAGCGCCGGTTCTTTTGCTCCATCGACGCGCTAACGGCTCGCGAGGGCAGACCGGCGCCGTCGAGATAGACCACCACGTGCGATCGCTCGTAGCTCAGCGGATCTTGCGGCGCGTCGGCGCCCAACTCTACCGCGGAGCGCCCGTACTCGTCGACCGAAGAAGTCACGCGTGGCTTAGTGAGCTTTTTCTTGACGATGATGGTGCCTTCGACGTTGCCGCCGGGCACGTCGGGAGCGAGGGCGAAGGGCGCGGGGATCGCGGCGACGGACAACACCGCCACCGTGCCTGCCGCGAGCAGGGCCCAAAGGGTCTTGCGAACAAAATGTGTCATTCTTCCACCAAGCTGACAGCGTTATACCTCTACTCTAGGGGCAAGTTGGCTGCCATCGTCAGAATTCTCGGATGATTCCATCGAGACGTTCCATTACAACTAGTTGACTATCCGACCCTGGTATAAATTCCAGGTCCCGTTGGTACTAGGCGCTTGGCGCCTCGTGGGAAGTACCGTTACAAAACGGCGCTGGGAACGCCGGTAAGCGGTGTTACATTTTTGGCAACGCAAGCGTTTGCAGGTTCGTCTATAATAGCGACGGGAAAGGGGAAGCGATGAGCAACCGGCTCGCTATATTCTCGGCAACACTCCTGATGTCGACGGTCGTTTGCGCGGCGCAATCGGCTCCACGCGCGGCGGTCGCGTCCGCAGTCCCGCCCACCACTTCAACGGTTCATCGTCCGGTTCATGCAGTGGCTGGGGCGCCTAGTGCTCCCAATGGACACGCGACTTCCTCGCACGCTTCCACATCCCCCAAAAACGGCGTGCTTCCCGGTTCGCTAGTTGTGGCGCCTGTGGTCGCTGGTCCTGTATCGAGCGTGTCGCATCCGGGCGGGATTCCCGGCCTCAATTCGCCGATCCAACCGGCTCCCGGATTTCAACCGCTGCTCCCCACTGGAAACTTCACATCGTTTGGCGGAACGCGGGGTGCGTCGCGCAACGCGGTCATCGTAGGATATCCGCAAGTCTTCGGATTCATGGCCGCACCGTTTGTAGATCCGAACGGCGAGAGTGATTCCGGATCTGCTACCGCAGATCCGAATGCGCCGCAGCAAAACGTGGGAGATCCCGACTTTCCGCCGCAGCGGTCCGCGCCGCCTAGCGCCGATCCCGAGCCCGCGACGCCGCGGACTCCAGGACCGGCCGATGTGGCGTACACGCTGCTCGCTTTCAAGGACCATTCGTTCTTCGCCGTCACTGAATACTGGGTCGCGAACGATCGCATTGTGTACGTGACCAACTACGGCGAAAACGGTTCGGCGCCGCTCTCCACCCTCGACCAAGCGCTCACCGCGAAGTTAAACAATGAGCGCGGCGTAAACTTCGAACTACACTTCAAGTAAGCCGCAGATGAAAATCCTCGGGACCGATATCGGCGGGACGAAGGTGTCCGTCTGTCTCGCGGACGACGAGAAAATCCTCGGGCGATCGCGCTTCCCTGCCGCCGACTTCCCCGGCCCGGCTGCAACCCTGGCGGAAATCGCGCGGCGCGCGCGCGCACTCATGGCTGGGCAGCACATCGAACGCATTGGGATCAGTTGCGCCGGGCCGCTCGACTCCTCGCGCGGCGTGGTTCTTTCACCGCCGAACATGCCGGGATGGGACAACGTGCCAGTCTGCGAAATTCTCGCGCGCGAGCTGGGCGCGCCCGCGCGCCTGGAAAACGACGCCAACGCCGCGGCGCTCGCCGAGTGGCAATTCGGCGCGGGGCGCGGCACTCGACACATGGTTTTTCTCACCTGCAGCACGGGCATGGGCGGCGGCTTGATCCTCGACGGCCGCCTGTATCGCGGACGCCGCGACTTCGCGGGCGAAGTGGGTCATCTGCGGCTCACCGACGATGGTCCCAAGCTTTACGACAAAGCTGGATCGTTCGAAGCCTGGGCGAGCGGCACAGGACTGGCGCTGCAAACCGGACGATCAGCCGAGGAACTGGCGCGCGCCGCACGTGCTGGAGAGGCGCAGGCCATCGCGGCCATCACACGCGCCGGCGAAATGCTCGGCCGCGGCATCGCGATCCTGTGCGACGTGCTGAATCCCGAGATTGTGGTATGTGGAACGCTCGCCGTGCATCTCGGCGACATGTATCTCGAGCCGGCGCGCCGCGTCGTCGCGGCCGAGGCGCTTGATCCGTGCCCAATCGTGCCCGCGCAACTCACCGACGATTTGCCGGAACGCGCGGCGATTGCCGTGGCTCTGGGAGACTGAAGATGCAGACGCCCCATCTCCGGTGGCTTGAAACCCGCAAAACCGCAAACGAGAACTGTTCCGCGCCGGAGTAGTATCCCACCGGTGCGTTGGTCGATTGTGAAACTTGCCAGCCCCGAAGGTGTCTGTGGGACAGCCAAGCCCCCGAAGAGCCTGTGTGACAACTCAGCCCGGAGCCTGCGGCAGCAGGCGGCACAATGTTAGCCCCAGGCGAGGCGAAGTTTGCCGAGTCTGGGGTCCGCTAGGAAAAAAGCGAGCCCGCGGAGCGGGCGGCACAGAAAGCCGTGCGATTCCGAATCTCCCGGGCCGCTTGTGCCGCCTGCGCTGCAGGCTCGCAGGAGAGAAACGGTGTCCCCAGGCTCGGCAAAAAACGCCTCGCCAGGGGCTAACATTGTGCCGCCTGCGGCCGCAGGCTTGGAGTTGTCACACAGACTCCTTCGGGGCTGGGGTTTTCCTAACAGAGCAACGCGCTCTTAGGACACAACCGCGCCGGGGATGGAATGTAATTGCCACTCGGCGATGTTAGAATAGCTCTCGACTCATATGCGTCCCTTTTTTCCCGCAATCTTACTATTCGCCGCGACTGCCGTTTGTGCACAGGCCAAGCCTGCTGGTCAAGCGAAGCCTCCCGCGAAAACTGCCGCCGCGGCTCCGGCGGCTCCGGCGTTCCAACTGCCTCCGCGCACCGTCGGCAATCCCACGGCGCCGATCACCATCGAGGTCTACAGCGACTTTGAATGTCCCACCTGCCGAATGCTGTACCTCAATACGTTGAAGCCGCTGATGGCCGATTACTGCGCCAGCGGCAAGGTCTACTTGATCCATCACGATTTTCCGTTGCCCCAACATCACTATTCGCGCTTGGCTGCGCTGTGGGCCGACGCCGCCGCAGTCACCGGAAAATACGAGGTGGTTGCGGACGCGCTCTTCGAGAAGCAGGATAGCTGGGTGGCCACCGGCAGAGTCGCCGAAGTGATCTCCGGCGCCCTCAGTCCCGCCGATTTCGCGAAAGCGAAAGCGGCGTTCGAGGCGCACAAATCGGACATCGATGCGATCATCGGCGCGGATTTGAAGGCCGGCACCGACCTGAAAGTGCAGGAAACTCCGACCACTCGCGTCTCCAAAGGCAGCCAAGTGATCACCGACAAGCAGGGCGGAATGATCTCCTACACCGTGCTGAAGAAGTATCTCGACCAACAACTTGGAAAGTGAGCTCTGCTAAAATAGCCCTATGCATAAGCCTGCCCTTGCGATCTTGCTGATGCTCGCGGCGACGGTAGCCGCGGCGCAAACGCCCAGCCAAACAAAGTCCGCACCGAAAGCGTCTCCCGCCCCCGCCGCGAAAGCGGACGCCTTTACGCTCCCCGAGCGCGCCTCGGGAAAGAAAGACGCTCCCATCGTGATGGAAGTCTGGACCGACTTCGAATGCCCGCATTGCAAAGAGCTCTACCTGCACACGCTGCGCCGGTTGATGGACGATTACTGCGCAACGGGCAAGGTTTATTTGATCCATCGCGATTTCCCGCTGCAAGGCCACGTTCATGCGCGCGAGGCCGCGCGCTGGGCCGACGCCGCTGCCACCATCGGCAAGTACGAGGAAGTCACCGAAGCGCTGTTCAGCAATCAGGAAGTGTGGAGCGTCAGCGGAAACATTGAGCCAGTGGTCGCCGCGGTGCTGCGTCCCGCCGACTTGCAGAAAGTGAAGCAAGTGATGAAGGAACACTCGGCGGAAATCGACGCAGCGATCGAAAAGGACGTTTTCCTCGGTGCGCAGACCCAAGTCAACCAAACGCCGACGACCAAGCTCACCGAAAAAGGCGTGATCCTCTCGGTGTCGCCGGGGAATTATCCGTACGCCACGCTGAAGAGCTATCTCGATAGCCAGTTGTCGAAATAGGCATGGGGACTTTCAACATCGACCGGTTGCTGACGTGGGCGCGAATCGCGCTCGGCATCGTCTTCACCTACGCCGCGTTTCTGAAAGTGAGCATGTCGTGGCTCACCTTCGCCGGATCGATCGACGCCTACAAGATTCTGCCCGACTGGGCGATCACACCCTTGGCCCAACTCTTGCCGTGGCTGGAGTTGGCGCTCGGCCTGCTGCTGGTGTCGGGATTCGCCGTGCGCTGGACCGGCCTGGCGGTTACCTTGCTGCTGGCGGGATTTTTCTCCGCCATGATGCAAGCGCATTTTCGGGGACTCGATATCGATTGCGGATGCTTCGGGCCGGGCGAGAAGATCGGCGCCAACACTTTCATTCGCGATGGAGCTCTGGTAGGGCTGGCGGTGTGCGTCACGCTCGGCGCTTTTCTTCGTAGGAACACACTCCTGCATCGCGTACAATAAATTTATGCTGTCCTCAAAAACCAAAGGCTCATTGGTGGTAGTGCTCACATTGTTGGTGGCCGCGGGATCGCTGGCGGCGCAAACGAAAGCACCGGTTAAGAAGGCCGCCGCTACGTCGACATCGAAACCGTTCAGCATTCCGGCGCGCGCCTGCGGCAACAAGAATGCGCCGATCGAAGTGGACATCTACACCGACTTCGAATGTCCGCACTGCGCCGCGTACTATCATGACGCCGTGATACCGATGATGAAGGACTATTGCGCCACGAACAAGATTTACTTCGTGCACAAGGAGTTTCCCTTCACGCAACATCTCCACTCACGTGATGCGTCGCGCTGGGTTCTGGCGGCTGCGACCGTCGGCAAGAGCGAACAACTCACCGAACAGTTTTTCCGGACGCAGGCGAACTGGGTGCCGACCGGAAACCTCGAAGCCGTGGCCGCGAGCGTCCTGGGCGCCGCGGATCTCGCCAAGGTCAAGCAAGTGATGGCCGATCACAAGGAAGCCATCGACGCGGAGATCGATCGCGACGTCGCGATGGGTCACCAAGTCCTTCTGACCGAAACGCCCACCACGATCATCAAGCGCAACGGTCAGCCGACGTCGCAAACCGCCGGCGGGATTCCGTACGCGCGGTTGAAGATGGCCCTCGATTCGTTAATTAAGTAGGCGTAAGCTCTTGGGATGACCAAGAGCCGCGTTCTTCTTCTGGCGTTCGCTTCCAGCATTCTTACCGCGCAACCGCCCGCCACCGTCCTCGGCGGACTCGCGCATCTTCAGGACTACACCGTCGGCCGCGCCGGCAGCTACGATCGTACCGGCGGCAACGCCGATCGCTTGCAAATGAAGGCCGGCGAAACCGCCACGCTCGCCGAAGTCACGGGTCCCGGCGAGATTCGCCATATGTGGTTCACCATCGCCACCGGCGAAACGTTTCACCTGAAGAAAATCGTGCTGCGAATCTACTGGGACGGCGAAGCCACGCCCAGCGTCGAAGCGCCGATCGGCGATTTCTTCGGCCTCGGCTTGGGCGAGTACGTCGAGTGGAATTCCCTGCCCATGAACGTCGCGCCGCTCCGCTCGCTGAACAGCTATTGGTCGATGCCGTTCGCACATTCCGCGAAAGTCACGGTGACGAATGAAGGCTCGCTGCCTATCGGCGCGCTCTACTACAATTTCGACTATCGCAAGTACGCGGCGTTTCCGCCGGGACTCGCCTACTTTCACGCGCAGTACCGACAAGCCCAGCCGAACAAAGGCTGGACGAATGAATGGTCGTCGAACGGCGACGCGAAAATCAACGAACGCAAGAATCTCAACGGCGAAGACAACTACGTGTTCCTCGAAGCGGCCGGACGCGGCCATTTCGTCGGCGTGACGCATAGCGTCCTACAAAACCAGGATTTTTGGTGGGGCGAAGGCGACGAAATGATTTTCATCGACGGCGCGAAGTCGCCGCAAATTACCGGCACCGGATCCGAGGATTACTATACCGGCTCGTGGGATTTTCAGCACGCCTTCTCGTATCCGTATGCGGGCGCGCCGCTGGTGGGATTAGAGCGCGCCGGCAGCCGGTCGATGGCGTATCGTTTTCACATCGAGGATCCCGTGCCGTTCACCAAATCGATCAAAGTAACCATGGAGCACGGCCATGCCAATCACCGGTCCGACAATTGGTACACTGTGGCGTATTGGTATCAAACCGAACCGCACGCCCCGTTTCCGGCGCTGCCTAACGTAGCGGATCGCATTCCAAGACTTCAAATGGTCGGAGGACCGGGAAATCAGTGATCTAGCGCCCCTTTAAACGGCGCTCCAACTCGGAGCGCGTAATCGTTGCTTGCTTACGGCGAGCCTCGATCATTTGCCAGAACGCAGGATCGACTGGCAATGCGGAACCATGTTGCTGGGTAATTCCAAGAAGCAATGCGACCGGCTTTCCTTTTTTCGTAATGACCACACGTTCCCGCTGCGCACGAGTGACGCAGGCGGCTAAGCTAGAGTGCTCCAACCTAACTTCTTTCATAGAATTTCCTCAGTCGTCTTGTGCAGCGGCTTTCGACGAATTCCGAGCACCACAAACGCTCCCCTCATCTTCGTTCACGTCGTAGAAGACACGAAAGCTGCGCACGCGCAATTCCCAAACCACCGTGACATCCTCCCATGGGGAAACGATGCCGACGAGCAGCTTGCGATTCTTCGTTTCGCGCAATGGCTCGTAGGTCAATTGTACTTCAATCGTGTCAAGAATGAGGGAACGCGCGTGGGCGGGAGGCCGCCGCAGGTCTTCCTCTACGCCGGCCGAATACGAAATCTCATACACAGCTAATGATGATACCAATCAATCTCCCTGGACGCGCTTGTATCCAGAAGCGACACGGTATATCTTCTTGCCGAGGCCCTTATGAAAACCTTGCGAATCGTTTTGACTCTGGTGGCAATGACCGCGGCGCTCGCCGCACAGCAAGCGGAAAGAAAGCAACCGACCGGATACACCGACACTCCACTGATCCCCGGCAGCAAGTGGAAAGTCCACGACGACACACGCCCGCGCCCACCGGTGGTCACGCCCGGCGACGCGCCCGGCAAGCCGCCCTCCGACGCCGTGGTTCTCTTTGACGGAACGAACCTCAGCGCATGGAAAAACGCCAAGGGCGGGCCGGCGGCGTGGAAAGTGGAGAACGGCTACATGGAAGTTGTGAAAGGCGCCGGCAACATCTCTACAATCGAAGAATTCGGCGACTCGCAGCTACACATCGAGTGGCGGGCGCCTTCTCCGCCGCAATCCAATTCGCAAGGACGCGGCAACTCTGGCGTGTTCCTCATGGGGCGCTATGAAATTCAGGTGCTCGATTGCTTCGAGAATCTCACTTACGCCGACGGTCAGGCGTCCGCGCTCTATGGACAGATGCCGCCGCTCGTCAACGCCTGCCGCAAACCCGGCGAGTGGCAAACGTACGACATCGTTTACACCGCGCCGCGCTTCAAGGATGGAAAAATCGACGTGCCCGGCTCCGTCACCGTATTTCACAACGGCGTGGTCACGCAAAATCATACGCTGATCCAGGGCAAAACGATGCATCGCGTGGTTCCGGAAATCGAGGTGCACGGACCGCGAGGCCCCCTCGAGTTGCAGGACCACGGCAATCCGGTGCGCTATCGCAATATCTGGATTCGCCCCTTGGGCGAAGTACAGTAAGTTGAATCGCCCCTTCACGGTCAGTGTGAAACTCAGCCCCGCCGGAGTCTATTTGAAAATTCAGCCCCGCAGGAGTCGGTGTGACAACGCAACTCCGAGCCTGCTGCCGCAGGCGGCGCAATGTTAGCCCCTGGCGAGGCGCTTTTTGCCGAGCCTGGGGTAATCCGTTAGCGCGCAGAGCCTGCGAGAGCTGGCGACACAGACAACATTGCCATCCAATGCGCCTGTGCCGCCTGCGCTGCAGGCTCGTACTCGAAACAACAGTGTCCCCAGGCTCGGCAAAAAACGCCTCGCCAGGGGCTAACATTGCGCCGCCTGCGGCCGCAGGCTCGGAGTTGCGCCGTCCCACAGACTACTTCGGGGCTGCGTGGTCACACAAACTCCTTCGGGGCTGAACTTTCAAACAGACCCCGTTGGTGCCTGAGTTGTCACACGGACTCCTTCAGGGCTCGCTTTTCTTCTGTAGCTGTTTTAGGGCGTCGCTGCGCTCTGCCCTGGGCTGGCATCGCGTGCCCCTTCGGGGCGTCGTTCATCCTGATTCCGGAGGGCCAACGGCCCGACCTAGGCTAGCCTAGGGCAAGCGAAGCGCCGCCCTAGGTTCGCCGAAGTTTTCATCAAGCCCTGAAAGGGCGACCTAAACAGGAACCGTCCAAGTCACGACAGAAAGCTCTGCACGCACATCACTAGCGTTAGTGCGATCAGCACAATCACCGTCACCCACGCGACCGCGTTTTGAGTGCGCGTGTTGACGAACTTGCCCATCAGATCCTTGCGATTGATCAAGAGCAGCATGAAGATCAGCACAAACGGCAGCAGCACGCCGTTCACCACCTGCGAGAAAAACATCACCGAAACCAGCGGCAGTTTCGGCCACAGCACAATTCCCGCGCCGCCGAAAACCAATAGCGTGTACAGCCAATAAAACCACGGCGCTTCGCTGAACTTGCGGTCGACGCCCGATTCCACGCCTAGACCTTCGCACACCGAGTACGCCGTGGATAGCGGCAAGATCGACGCCGCGAAAATCGAGGCGTTGAACAATCCGAACGCGAACAGCATTCCCGCGTACTCGCCCGCCAGCGGACGAAGCGCCACCGCGGCCTCCGCGGCGTCCTTGATGTCGCGATGGCCGCTCACGTAAAGCGTCGCCGCGCACGCCACCATGATGAAAAACACGATCGTGTTCGAGAAAATCGATCCCACAATTACCTCAAGGCGCGATCCGCCGTACTGCTTGGCTTGCACGCCTTTCTCGACAATCGCGGCTTGCAAATAAAACTGCATCCACGGCGCAATCGTCGTGCCGATCAGCGCGATGATCATGGTGATGAAGGCCGTGTCGGCGTGCAGCGTGGGGACGCCCAGTTTTACGAACGCCGTTTGCCAGTTGGGATGCGCCAGCACGCCCGAGAAAACGTAGGCCACGTAGAATCCGCTGGCCACGAGAAAAATCTTTTCTACGCTCTTGTAATTGCCGTACACGACAAGAATCCACACCAGCACCGCGGCGATCGGCACCGAGATGTAACGCGAAATCCCGAAAATCTCCAGGCTCGCCGCCACCCCTGCGAATTCCGCCATCACGTTGGTGTAGTTCGCGATCACCAGAGCGGCCATCATGAAAAACGTCACCCGGAATCCGAATTCCTCGCGGATCAAATCGGAGAGTCCTTTGCCCGTGACCGCGCCCATGCGCGCGCACATCTCCTGGACCACGATCAAAGAGATGGTCATGGGAATCAGCGTCCAGAAAAGTTCGTAGCCGTATTTCGCCGCGGCTTGCGAATAGGTGTAGATGCCGCCGGAATCGTTGTCCACGTTGGCGGTGATGAAACCGGGGCCCAGAACGGCCAGCAGGAACAAGATTCGCCGGTTCCACCGCCGGAGCCATTTCATTTGCGGGCTCGCAGCAGGGAGATGATGTCGTCGACGGTGATCACGCCGGCGAGCTGGTAATTCTCGTCGATCACCGGCAGTGAAAGGAGATTGTATTTGTCGAACAACTCGAAGATCTCCTTCTCCGGCGTGTCGAGATGCGCGAAGATCAAGCGCGGCGGCTTCACCGTTACCAATTCCGTGGCGGGCGTGGAAAGGAATAATTGCACCAGCGGCAACGCGCCCGTCAGCCGCCCGTGCTCGTCAAGCAGGAAGATCGTGTTGGTCGATTCCGCCGTCTCGCGTTGCGAACGCAGCATCTCGATCGCGAAATCCACCGAGGCCGATTCCAGCACGCTGATGAAGTCGGTGTTCATCATGCCGCCGGCGGTGTCTTCGCGATATTCCAGCAGCTCTTCGATCTCGCGAGCTTCCTTTACTTCCATGTCGTCGAGGATTTCTTCCGACGTTTCCTGCGGCAGTTCCGCCAGCAAGTCGGCGGCTTCGTCGGGAGCCATTTCCTCGAGAATGTCCGCGGCCTTCTCGGTATCGAGCGCCTCGATGATCGACTTCTGCACGCGCGGCTCGACTTCCGACAACGCATCGGCCGCTTTGCCTTCGTCGAGCGTTTCGATGATCGCTTCGCGTTCCGCCGGCGCCAGTTCCTCGACGATGTCGGCGAGATCGGCCGGGTGTAGCGCGGCGAGTTTATCGTGCGTGATCTTCAACCGCAGCCGGCGCTGCGGATCGATTTCGATGAGGTCGACGAAATCCCACGGGATCACCGTCCGCTTCAGCCACGGCTCGATGGCGCGAATCGCGCGCGACGGAAGAACGCCTTGAAACAAACGCCGCACCGCCCCCGTGAGTCCCACGTCGACTTCGGCGACGAGAAACTCCACCGAGCCGTCAAGGTGTTCCTGGAAATGAACGTCGTTCACGCGAACAACCTTGCGGCCGTTCACGTCGATGATTTGTTGATCGAGCAGATCGCGGCCCACCAGGAGATGCTCCGGCTCGCCGCCTTCCGGCGACGGCGGCGCCCCTGCATGAAACGGGCGCAACTCGCTCGCTTGAAGGTTGAGGCGCAATTGCGCCTTGCCGTTACCCGAGACCTCGCGAACGCAATGAAATGGGACTTCGAACAGATGGCGGCCCTTGCCGACCACAAACAAGGAAAGCCGCCGCGCATGGTGCGACGGTGTCAACGCCACGTCGCGCACGCGCCCGAGCGGCGCGCCCGTGGAATCCACCGCCTGCATGCCGAGCATTTCGGTGTAGTAGATCACCGGCGTCGCCTCTTGAAGAGCATGTGCGTGGGCTTCACGCCGCGCGCCTCGCAAAATTCACGATAGAGCAGCGCGTAGGATTTCGTGATGTAGTCCTTATGCGTAAATCCGAGTTGCTGGGCGGTGCGATCGATCCAACGGCGCGAGCCTTCCAGTTCCAGGAAGGAACCGACGGGCGTCTCATCCACGGCCACGTGACCATGCTCGTTCCCGCGCCGAAACGTCCGGCGTTTCTTTTCGTAGGAAAAAGCAATGTGGAAGCCGAGGCGTTCGAAAATCAGCTCCATGTTGCGGCCGTTGGAAATGCCCGTCTCAATTTCCTCGCGCGACTTGTAGCGATCGTCTTTCTCCGGACGGTTCTTGAACGTGAGCAGCCATCCGCCGGTGTGGCGGCGCAAGCGCAAGAGGCGCCGCGCGGCGCGCAATTCCAGGTGCTCCTGATCAAGCACGATGTCGCGCTGATGGTCGCGCCGCTCCAAGCGAAATCCCGCGCGGCGCAAATGGCGCACCAGCGCCCCGGGATTCTTCAGCCGGATTTTGACTTCCACTTCCTGCATGGCACAAACATCTTGCCACACGGGAAGTAGCGGAGCCAAGACGGAAAGACGCAGACTGTGACAGAATCCTTTACTACATGTCCCCCGGCACTCGCCTTGGACCTTACGAGATCGTCGCGCCAATCGGCGCGGGCGGCATGGGCGAGGTGTATCGGGCCCGCGACACCAAGCTGAATCGCGATGTCGCGATCAAAGTCCTGCCCGCGGCTTTCGCGCATGATCCCGACAGGCTCGTCCGATTCCAGCGCGAGGCGCAAGCGCTGGCGGCGCTGAATCACCCCAACATTGCCGCGATCTATGGACTCGAGGAGCACAACGGTGCGCAGCACCTGGTGATGGAATACATCGCCGGCGAGTCGCCGCGCGGACCGATGCCGGTGGATGAAGCCCTGAATTTGGCGAAGCAATTGGCCGACGCCCTCGAAGCCGCGCATGACAAGGGCATCGTCCATCGCGATCTGAAGCCCGACAATTTGAAGGTCACGCCGGAAGGCACGCTGAAAGTTTTGGACTTCGGACTCGCCAAGGCGGTGGAAGAAACGTCGCAGGCGGAACTATCGCATTCGCCCACCATGAGCGCCGCGGCCACGCGCGCGGGTGTGATGTTGGGAACGGCGGGCTACATGTCGCCGGAACAAGCGCGCGGTAAGAGCGTCGACCGTCGCGCGGATATCTGGGCCTTCGGATGCGTGTTGTACGAGTGGCTCACCGGCAAGAAAGCGTTTCCCGGTGAGACGGTCACCGATTCCACCGTGGCCATCATGACCGCGGAACCGTTGTGGAGCGCGTTGCCTCCGGGGAGTCCGCTGCCACTTTTGCGGCGCTGTCTCCAGAAAGATCCGCGCCAGCGGCTGCGAAACATCGGCGACGCGCAATGGGAAATCGAAGATCGTCCGGTGGCCGCGCCGCAGCCGCCCGTTCCGCAACGGAAATCGCCCCTGTGGATTTGGCCCGCGGCGATTCTCTCCGCCGTTGCCATTTTCGCCGCGGGAATGTGGATGGAATCGCGGCGCGAGCCCGCGACGCCCACCTGGACCGCAACCAGACTGAGTTCCTCCGGCGCGGTTTTGGCGCCGCGACTCTCACCCGACGGGAAGCTCCTTGCGTTTCAAACGTTGGTGGGCCGCCAGAGCCAGATGGCCGTCATGAATCCTGAGACCGGCAACGGGACCGTGTTGACTCACGACCTGGCGCACGGAGAGATTAACAACCACAGTTGGTCGCCGGACGGATCGAGGATCTATTTCGGAAGAGATGTCGGCGGGAGCGGCACCGGCGTGTTCAGCGTACCGGCACTGGGGGGAGAAACGAAGCTTCTGCTGGAGAACGCGATATGGCCCGAAGCCCTTCCCGACGGCAGCATCGTAGTGGTGCGTCTCAATGACGAGCGGCGAAATCAGTTCTACCGTTTGTGGCCGGCCAACGGTCGGCTGGAAGCCCTCGACGCCGAGGGATTCGCCTGTCACCCGTCCGCCGACGGATCGGAGCTCATCTACTTCGGCCATCCCCACAGCGCCGGCGCGGCCGCGAAAGCAGATTTGTTTGTCTTAGACCTGAAGACGGGCCTTTCCCGTCGCGTCGGTAGAGGACTACCGGTGCCGGACATCCAACCCGGTACCTTCGCGGTCACGCGTAAGGCCGTGTTGATTGGCGCTCCCGACGGTGACGCGTTTGGTATTTTGGAAATCGCGTTGGACGGTCGCACGCCCACGCGAACGATCCTGCATGTCACATCGGTGATCGGCGGGGTCGACGTAGGCCCGGATGGGAGTTTGTATTTCGAGCAGAACGACCGGCCGTCGGAAGCGCTCCGTTTTGCGCCCGGCGGCGGAACTCCGGAAGTGCTGCTCGAAACCAGGCGTCAAATGTTTGTCGCATCGGAGTCGAGCCGGCCCGCGCCGGTGGAGTTGTCCGGCGGGCGAATGCTCTTCGCGTCGGTCCGCGCGGGGCGCCGCGTGATTCTGTCACTGAAGGAAGGCGGCGATCCGGAGCCCTTTATCGAGACGCCCGAAGATACCGCATGGCCGGTAGCAGCGGTGGGTGAACGGGAGTTCGCGTTCGTGCTGGGCAGTGGCGCCGATCGCATCGTGGCGATTGCCTCGCAAACGGACGGGAGAATCATCCGGCGCTTGGATCCGACGCGCGGATTGGCTGTAGCTTCCGTGGCGGCATCCCCGGATGGCAAGACGATCTACTATGTCGCGGATGGAACTTTGTGGTCGATGCCCGCGACCGGTGGTAAAGCGCAAAAGATCACCACCGCCGACTCGGTCGCGCCCGATCCCAACGGCCGAGATCTGATTGTCTCGCGAGTTCAAGCGCAAAGCACCGACCTGTTCCGCGTTCCGCTCGACGGCGGCAAGGAAATCAAGATTCCCGTGCCCGCCGCGTATCCGCTGGGAACGAACTTTCTATCGCCCAACGCGGTTGGCAAAGACGGCCGGATCGCCTTTGGCGTGGAGACGGCCGACTCCTGGTGGGACGAGCCTGTCATCCTCGACCCTCGCACAGGAAAAGCCGAAAAGCTGAGAGTGCCCTATACGGGCGACATCGACACTCTCGGTTGGTCGCGCGACGGCCATCTTCTGGCGAGCGGCCTGCCGATGCGCACGTCGCTTTGGCGATTCCGTCCCGAGAAGCCGAACAAGTAAAGCGATTCTTTGCGCTTTATGCGGCGAAGCTCGAACGCAGTTTCACACCCCAGCGGCCGTCTTCCTTGGTCACGACGTAGAGCGATTCAAAATTCCCGATCACCGAATTATCGGCGCGATAGCGCACGAACAACGTATCGACGTGCGCTTTGTCCGCCGACCAGTGGATGATCCTGCGCCGTCCCCAAGTGCTGTGATGCCACCCTGCGCCCAGCGACGCGCGTACTGCGTCGGCGTTCTGAAGTCCGGCGTGGTCCAGCACGCTCATGCGCGCGCTCGCCAGGCGATAGTGGGGAAAGTGGAACGTAGCTTCCCACGCGGCCATGTCCATTTTGTTGAACGCGGTCATGTAGTCGTCGAGGCATTTCGTCACCGCGGCTTCGACCGCGGGATCGATGGACGCGCCGCTGGCAGGAGTTTGCGCGCGCAGAAGCGGCACACTTGCGAGAGAAACCAGCAAGGTGCGTCGCCTCATATTCTATTTGTCGCGATTCAAAACGAATTCCGGGATCGCTTCGAGCGCCCGCTTGTAGGGAGAATCGGCGAACGGTTTCAGGTGGTCGAGCGCGCGATCGATGTACTCGCGGGCCCGCGCTTTCACGGCCTCGGGCGCGCGATAGCGTTCGATAATCTCGACAATTTCGCGTTGGCTCACGGTGTGAAAGCCGCGTTCGGTCACCACCGTCGCGATCAACCCGCGTTCCTTCGGCGTGCAATGCGCCATCGTATGGATCGCCGGCAGCGTGACCTTGCCTTCGCGAAGGTCATTGCCAACCGGTTTGCCAAGCGTTGCTTCGTCGGCGGTGAAATCGAGCAAATCGTCGACCAGTTGAAACGCCATTCCGAGGTTGCGTCCAAACTCCGCGAGATCTTTCTCGCGTTCCGGCGACTGCCCCGCCACCACCGCGCCCAACTGCGCGCAAACCGAAAACAGACACGCCGTCTTGCGATAAACCAACTCGCTGTACTGCTGCTCGGCGACGTCGATGCGTCCGATTTGCTCGAGCTGAAGCAACTCGCCTTCCACCATGAGCTGCGTGAGATTGATCAGCAAATCGAGAATTCGGAAATTCCGTTCGCGCAACGCGAGTTGGAACGACTGCATGTACATCCAGTCGCCGGCCAGGACGCTGATGTGATTGCCCCAGCGCGAATTGGCCGACGCGCGTCCGCGGCGCACCTCCGCGTTGTCGATGATGTCGTCGTGTACCAGCGTGGCGGTGTGCACGATCTCGACCACGGCGCCCATCTTCACTGCGGATTCGCCGCGATATCCGCAGAGTCCCGCGGAGAGGAGCACCATCGTGGGACGCAAGCGCTTGCCGCCGCCCAGTTGCAGATATTGCCCCATGGCGGTGACGGCGTCGACGGAACAAACGGTGTCGGCGGAAAAAACGCGCTCCACTTCGGCCAGATCCGTGCGGATCAAGTCGAAAATCTCCTGCATGCCGAGTTGGGCTGGCGCGCTGATTCGTGGCTCCTGCTTCTATCTGAGTGAAGCTTTATCTTATCTTTAAACTCTCAGATTTTCACAGCAAAGAGGCGTGAAAAGTTCTCCGTCGTGCGGGCGGCGATTTCCTCGGGTGCGACTCCGCGAACCTCCGCCAGACGCTTGCAAACTTCCGCCACAAAGGCCGGTTCGTTGCGCTTCCCTCGATGCGGAACGGGCGCGAGATACGGCGAGTCCGTTTCAATCAGCAGACGATCGGCGGGCAGCTTGCTCGCGACATCGCGAAGCTCTTGCGATTTCGGAAACGTCACCGGCCCGGCGATCGAAATGAGAAATCCCATGTCGATGCATTCGTGTGCGGTTGCCAGATCGCCGCTGAAGCAATGCATGACGCCGCCGAGTCCCGTGGCCGCCCAGTTTTCCTTGAGGAGGCTGAGAGTGTCGGGCCACGCTTCTCTTGTGTGGATCACGATGGGCTTGCGCGCGGCCCGAGCAATTTCCATTTGCTTGATAAAGACATCGGCCTGCACGGGGCGCGGCGAGTGGTCGTAGTGATAGTCGAGGCCGATTTCACCGATGGCGAGAACGCGAGCGTCCTTGCTTTGTTGCTCGACCGTCGTGAGATCGCCCGCGTCTTTCGCCTCGTGAGGATGAACGCCAGTGGTTGCGAAGATTTTAAGCGCAATGACTCCGATCTCCGTCATGCTAAGCCCGGTAATCGCGAGAATCGCGCGGACGCCCGCGTCCGCCGCGCGCGCGAGCATTTCCGCGCGGTCGTCGTCGAACGCCGGCATATCGGGATGGCAGTGGGAGTCGATCAATTTGGAGTGCGGCGACTTGTCGCCGCTTTCGACGCGCGAGGCTTGACTCGCGCGCCCGTTTGTAACGGCAGGCAAGCCGGCCCGCGTCAAGCCGCGGGCAAAGAAAGCGGCGACAAGTCGCCGCACTCCAAATTAACGCAAGCGCGCGCCGTTTGGAACGGAATCCGGGACCGTGACGAGAACCGGCTTGCCGTCGGGCTCCACCGCCGCCGCGACAATCATGCCGTTCGATTCGAGTCCGCGCAATTTGCGAGGAGCCAGATTCGCGACGATCACCACTTTCTTACCCGGCAATTCTTCCGGCTGATAGGCTTCCGCGATTCCCGCGCAAACCTGACGGACTTCGGTGCCGATGTCGACGGTCAGTTTCAAAAGCTTGTCGGCCTTCGGGATGCGTTCAGCGGTCACGACGGTGCCAACGCGCATTTCGACTTTGAGAAAATCGTCGATGGCGATTTTCGGATTCACCGGTGCAGCAGCAGGTTCCGCGGCGGGAGCTGGCGCAGGCGCAGCAGCGGGAGCCGCTGTGGCCTCGGCAGGTTTGTTAGCGTTCAATTGTTCTTGTTCCATGGTCCTCATCTTCGCAATCGTTACTTCGGCGTCGAGACGCGGAAAGACCGCTTCCACTTTTCCCACGCGCTGTCCGGCCGCGACGTGTTCGTTTTCGAGATTCGCGCCGTTCGTTAACTCCGCGGTTTCTCCGAGCATTTTCCAAATCCGTGCCGCCGACACCGGCATCACCGGTTCGATCATGCGGCACAACAGGCGCACCACATCGGCGCAGGTGTAGAGCACCGCGGCCAGTTTCTCGCGCTCCCCTGCCTCGGCGAGTTTCCAAGGCTTGAATTGCACGATGTAGCGATCCATCTCCGCGATCAGCGACCACACCGTTTCGAGCGCCAGCGAGAATTCGAGATTACCGAAGTGTTCGCGCCATTTCGCGATGGTTTCCGCGGCCTTCCGATAGATCGCTTCCTCGGCGTCGGTGCGCGGGGGCGGCGCCGGAATCGCGCCGTCGAAATCCCGATTGATCAGCGTTAGCGTGCGGCTGACCAGATTGCCCAAGCCGTTCGCCAGATCGCTGTTGAAGCGCGTGACCAAGGCATCGTAGGAAAACGATCCGTCTTGACCAAACACAATTTCGCGCGCCAGGAAATAGCGCAGCGCGTCGGCCCCCACGGTTCGCGTGATCGGCTCGGCCAAAATCAAATTGCCGCGCGACTTGCTGATCTTGTCGTTCTCGATCAGCATCAAGCCGTGCGCGTAGACGCCTTTGGGCAGCGGCAGACCCGCGGCCATCAGGAACGCCGGCCAATAGACGGCGTGGAAGCGCAAAATTTCTTTGCCGACCAAATGCAGATTCGCCGGCCACAAGCGCTTAAATTCTTTTTCCGCTTCCCCGCCCTGCGCGTAGCCGATCGCCGTCATGTAGCTTGTCAGCGCGTCGAACCAAACGTAAAAAACGTGGCCCGGCGCGTCCGGCACCGGAATTCCCCAGGTGATGGAAGTGCGGCTGATCGACAAATCTTTCAAGCCGCCCTTCACAAACGAAATCACTTCGTTGCGGCGGGCTTCCGGACGAATGAAATCAGGATTCTCCGCGTAAAGAGCGAGCAACTTGTCCGCAAACGCCGAGAGCTTGAAGAAATAATTCTCTTCGGTGACTTTCTCCGTCGGGCGCTGGCATTCCGGACACGGCTGCCCTGGCTCAACTTCCGTGACGAACGCTTCGTCGTACATGCAATACGCGCCCGTGTAGGTCGACTTGTAGATCGCGCCCGACTCCTGGCAGCGGCGGAACATGTCGTGCACCGCGGGAATGTGGCGCGTCTCCGTGGTGCGGATGAAATGATCGTACTGAATGCCGAGTTCGTCCCATAGAGCCCGAAAATTCGCCGAGTAGCGATCCGCCAGTTGACGCGGCTCGAGGCCCAGCTTGCGCGCGGTCTCAGCCATCTTCTGTCCGTGCTCGTCGGTGCCGGTGGTCAGCCGCGCTTCCGCGCCATTCAGCGCGTGAAAGCGGCGGATGGCGTCGGCCGCGAACGTGCAATAGACGTGTCCGATGTGCGGACGCCCGTTGGCATAGTAAATCGGCGTAGTCAGATAAAATTTTTCCATAGGCCCGTTACTGCTTCGCCCGCAAGTATGATGCGGACGCTTGTTCAAGCACGTGCTTCAGCGGAACTCGGTGACGCTCCGCTAACGCCAAGCAATCTTCGTACTCCGGCGCGAAATTCAATTCCTCCCCGTTGCGCGACCCCACCTTGACGCGCACAGGACCCCAGGCCGTCTCGACCGTCTCATGACGACGCTCGAGCGTGCGCCGCGCCGCCTGATACGAACGCACACCGAGCGTTGACGTTTCGTTGAACAGCAGCGCGGTCAAACGCGCGGCGTCTTGCGGAGCGGCCAACACGGTGATCAGCAAACCGGGGCGTCCTTTTTTCATTTGCACCGGCGTGAAGTAGCAATCGAGCGCACCCAACTCGATCGCTTTGCCAAGCACAAAACCCGCGACTTGCGGACTCATGTCGTCGAGATTCGCTTCGAGTACCGTGACCGAATCCACCGTCGTCGCCCCGACGTCGTCAGAAGAAGCCTCGCCAAGCACGATGCGCAAAACGTTCGGGCGGCCCTTGAAGTCGCGCGACCCTGCACCGTAGCCATCGCCGGATAAGGTCATTCGCGGCATCGGCGCGTACGCCGCAAGCGTCGCGACCATCGCCGCTCCCGTCGGCGTGACCAATTCCGCTTCGAGCCCGCTCGAATACACGGGCGCGCCTGCCAGCAATCGCGCCGTGGCGGGTGCGGGCACGGGCAAGCGTCCGTGTTCGGTCTCGACTGTGCCGGCTCCCACGTCGAGCGGCGAACAAATCAGTCGCTCCACGCCGAGCAAGTGCAGGCCGAGGCATCCGCCGACAATATCGACGATGGAATCCTCCGCGCCCACTTCATGAAAATGCACTTTCTCCACCGGAACGTTGTGAATCGCCGCTTCGGCTTCGCCCAATTTGCGAAAAACGCGCGACGCGGAATCCTTGACCGCTTCGTTCAGTGTCGACGCCGCGATCAATTTGAGAATCGTCGACAGCGAACGATGGTGATGATGGCCGTCGGCCGGTTTTTCGATCTGCACATGCGCTTTCACGCCGGCGATGCCGCCGCGCTTCACGTCTTCAAACGTCAGCGTAACGTGGGCGAGTCCCAGGCGCTGCGGCAACTCCGACAGTTCTTCCCGAGACGCGCCTGCATGGGCCAGCGCGCCCAACAGCATGTCGCCGCTGATGCCGGAAAAACAGTCGAGGTAAGCGATGCGCATGTAATTGTGGTGGCGTCTCAGTTTGAATTTCTAGCGGCTGCGCCGCTGCTTTGTGCGGAAGGGCTGCGCCCTTCCGCGAAGCACCTTCTTTAGGATTGCGAGACTATGTCTTGCTCAAGCAAGACATAGCCTCGCAGGAAGGTGGCTCCAGTCCTTCGGAAAGGCAAAGCCTTTCCGCACAAAGTAGCGGCGAAGCCGCTAGAAATTCAAACTGAGACCAACCGTAATTCTTCATCGTATCATTTCCCCATGAGGTTCGATCCCGGCGCGCGGCTCCACCAACCCGAACAATTGGATCTCGGCACCGTGCCGGAGGAGGAGGTCCGCGAAAGTCTTGGCGATTTGCGGCGCGTGAATCGCTGGCTCGGAGGACGCCGCGTGCTGGCGCAATTGCTCGACGAACAAATCCGCCGCACCGGGCTACGCACGTTCACGCTGCTTGACGTGGGTACCGGATCCGGCGACCTGCCGGAGTTCGTGGCGCAGCGTTATGCCGCGCGCGTGGTCGGACTTGACCGCCAACTCCTCCACCTGCGCGAAGGCCGCGGCGAATGGACGCCGGTCTGCGGCGACATGCGCGAGCTTCCCTTTGCGGCGCGCTCGTTCGATTTTGTCTCCGCGTCGCTGGTGTTGCATCACTTCGACGATGACGAGTCCGTGGACTTGCTCGCCAAGCTTGCGGCGCTGGCGCGTCACGCGCTATTGGTGAACGATCTCCGGCGCAATGCCTGGGCGTGGCGCTTTGTGCGCTACGCGCCGCTGTTTTCGCCGGTAAGCCGCGCGGACGGCGAAGTTTCCGTACAGCAAGCTTTCACAGCGGCGGAACTTGAGGCGCTCGCCAAGCGCGCCGGTCTCTCGCATGTGCGGGTGCGCCGCCACGTGCCGTTCCGGTTGTCGCTGGTCTCGGAAATTCTATGAACGCCTACGACGTCGCGGTAATTGGCGCGGGACCCGCCGGCAGCGCGGCGGCGATTGAACTGGCGCGCGCCGGCGCGAGCGTCGTGCTTTTCGAGAAGTCCGAGTTTCCGCGGCACAAAGTGTGCGGCGAGTTTCTTTCCCCCGAAGTCGCGACGGTTCTGGACGAATTGGGATGCGGCCGGTTGCTTGATCCGGCGCCGCGAATGAATTTGGCGTGCGTTCACACGCGATCCGGGCAGTTTCTCGACTTTCCGATGGACTCGCCGGCATTCGGCCTCAGCCGGTGGGCACTCGACAGCGGCTTGGTACGCGCCGCCGAATCGCAGGGCGCGACGTTCGTGCCAAAAACGGACGGGCAACAGTTCGACGCGCCCGTGGTCATCGATGCATCGGGACGCAAGTCGCGCGAGGGCAGCACGTTTGGATTCAAGGCCCATTTTCTGGGCGACTATCCCGCGCGCGTCGACTTGCATTTCATCGACGCCGGATATTTCGGCGTGAGTCCCGTGGAAAACGGCCGAATCAACGTCTGCGGCCTGATCGAGAAATCCCAAGTGCGCCAGGCGAGCGACATTCTGCGCGCAACTTTGAAAGACGCGTGGCCGCAAGAATGGCCGCTGATCTTCACGGGACCACTCGATCCCGGTCGTCGAACGATTGATCATCTACAGGCCGGCGACGCCGCTGCGTTTCTCGACCCTTTCACCGGCGACGGAATTTCGCTGGCGCTGCGATCAGGTCGATTGGCGGCGGCCGCCGCGCTGCGTATGTTGAATGGCGAAAGCGAGGCTGCGGCCCTCGTGCACTACAAGAAAGAACTACGCAAAATGCATAGCGGCCAGTTTAGCGCAGCCGGCCTGCTGCGATTCGGAGCGCATCGCACGTGGCTCGAAGCGCCGGTCTCGCGATTACTCGCCGCGTCGCCGGCGCTTCGTCGCACGGTGTTTCGAATTACGCGTGGGAAAACGGCTCGCTCAAAGCAAGCCGTCTGCTTGTAGTTCTTGTCGCAGCGTCACACGACGGTCGGCGTTCATCGCCAGCGTGCGAACTGTGGCTCGCCCGAGCGGCGTCCACAACTCTCAGCGCCCTCGTTCCAAACGCCGGCGAGCCTTCAATTGCAGAATCGCGATCAGATCCCCGGCGTCTATCAGCGAACTGTACTCGTCGCGCTCTTCTTCTGTGAGAGTGCCTTCATTCGCGCGCTCTGCCAAGTAATCCATCCTCGCTTGCGTAGCCGCGTCGACACGAAAGCCAACGATTCGCCGCGCCGATTCATCATCTAGGCACTGACTCAACGGTTCAAGGAGTCCGTTAAGCGCGGAAGTTGCAGGTGCGTTCATGGCTTTACGTTAGCATGAAAAGCAAATCTACGCGTAGCCACCACTGGCTTCGCCAGCGTGGCCTTGCCACCCGCCGAGCTCGTCACTTTACTTGATCGCGATCGTCGCCGTATTACTCGAGATCCCGTTCTGCGAGAGCACCACCGACACCGTTGGACCGCTCGGCACGCCCGACGGAATCTGCACGTTCACTTGATACAGCCCGACGAATCCCGGCGCAGGACCCGCGTATTGGATGTTCGCGGCGGGCACCGCGACGCCGCCAATCGTCGCCGACACCGTGCTGGTCACTTGACCCGCGGCGGCGGCTGTGCCTGTGGTCAACGCCGGCGTGGCTTGGCCCAGACCCGTGCAGAAAATCACGATCACGCCGCCCACCGACGATGGATTCGCGGCATCGACCACAGCGTTCGCCGGATTCAGGATCGCGCCTTGACTCGGCGCGTTCGTTTCCCCAGCGATGAAAATGCCCGGACGCGCCGCGCTCACCGTAATAGCCTCGGGCACCGAATCGATTTCCACGCCGTTGGCGCCGATATTCCGCGCCACCATCGACGTCTGTGATCCCGGCGCAGCTTGGAACGGCAACTGTCCGTTCACTTGGCCGGTGTAGGAGAAGAACAGCGGGGCATCCTGGCCGGCGACGCTCAATTTCACGCCGCCGAGCGTGGTCGGCAGCGGGAATCCGCCGTTTCCGACTCCCGGCGCTGCCGCGGATCCCAAGTTTGCACCGAAGATCGAAATAATCGAGCCGGCCCCGACATCCGCGCCCGGTGCAAAGCTCGCGCCATTCACCACGCCGCCGAGTCCGATGGTCGGCACGCCCGCAGGCAACGGCGCGATCGTGCCGTTCACCGTGAATGTCTGTGGCGTCACGCAATTTGCACAGAACGAGAACGTGATTCCCACCGGACCCGCCGAGCCCGGCTTGTACATGGCGCCGTAAATTCCGTTGGACAATTGAATCAACGGCAACGGCGGATCGCCGTTGTTGAACGTAGCGATGACGGTGGAGTTGTTCACGGAACCGCCGCAATCGTTCCCGAGCTGCACTTCCATCGGCGCGGGCCATCCTTGCGTGAAGGCGAATCCCTGGCCGGGATGACGAACCGCCATCGCTACGCGGGTCGGCGTGCAATTCCCGTTGCCATTGTTGTTGGGCACCAGCAGCGTTACGCGGATGTCCTGGGAAAGCGATCCGTCGAGGAACGTCGCGGTCGCGACTCCGTTGTAAACTCCCGGCGTTAGATTGCCGACGCTGGCGCTGAATTGAACGGCGGCGTCGGGCGCGATGGTCAAGGAGGCGTTCGGCCCACCGTTAAAGAAGTTCTGCGGCGAGGCTTGAATCTGCCAATTGGCGCCGCCATTCACAAAACTATTGATCGCCACCTGCACGGGTGCACCCGATCCGGTATACAGTCCGACGTTTTGGCCCGTCGAATTGCTCCCGAATGCGTTGAGGAGCACCGCCGAGGGATAAACCAGCGCGCCCGCCGGCGGCGAGGAAACCACATTCAAAACGGCCGTAACATACTGCGGCGCGTTCACGGCGTTCGTCGCTGACGACGATACCTGCACCAAGGCATAGTAGGCGCCAGGCGTCAAGCTGCCCGGATTGATGTAGAAATTCAAAGCCGATGCGCCGTTGGAGGGAGCCGTGCCGCTCGATTCTGCCAGCGTGAGCCAGTTGGCGCCGGAGAGCACCGTAGCGGTCCACGGCAACGGGCCGCTGCCTGCGTTGTTGACGGAAGTGCCCCGCACCTGCAAGCCCGATCCCTGCGCGGTGGTCACCAGGAATCCGGTCCGCAAGAGATTCATCACCGGAACGCCGCCGGGGAGGACGTCGAAGCGCACGGGAACGGTTACGGTCTGTCCGCCACCGCTCACGACCACCTGTCCCGTGTAGACGCCCGCGGACAAGTTCGATGGAGTGAACGTCGCCGTCAACTCTACCGGCGTGTGCAGCAACGCCGTGCCGGAAGCGGGCGTAACATTCAGCCAATTGCCTCCGTTGAATGTGTTAAACGTCACCGAGAACGGCACGCTGGTGCTGCCCGTGACGCCTACGAGAATGTTGCGGCTCGTGCCCGTGCCCGTAACAAACTGCAGCGCCGCAGGCGACGCCGTAAGCGATCCCGCCGAGGCCGGATTGACGGTCAGCGTAACGTTCACCGTGGAGGTCGCACCGCCGTCTTGCAGTGTGATCGTTCCTTGATACGTTCCCGCCGTCAAACCGGCCGAAAACACATTCACCGCCATAGGTCCCGGCAATTGCGTGAATCCCGGCGAGACGTTCAGCCAACCTCCGGTGGAGGTCCAGGTCGCTTGCACGACGGCGCCCGCCGTTCCCGAGAGATCCAGCCTCTGCGGCGTCGGCGCGACGCCTTCGGTCGTAGTGAACGTCAGGCTCGTAGCTCCCGGCGTGATCGTGGGAGGCGCGATAAAAACTTTGCGGACGCGGCTGTTATTGCCATCGGCTACCAGGACATTTCCGGAATTATCCACGGCGACGCTTTGGCAGCTCAGCCCGGCGGCTGTTGCGGGTCCGCCGTCAC
This sequence comes from Terriglobia bacterium, assembly GCA_021325275.1. Lineage (GTDB taxonomy): Bacteria > Acidobacteriota > Terriglobia > JAJPHL01 > JAJPHL01 > JAJPHL01. The sequence goes on from JAJPHL010000017.1 coordinate 95,958, forward strand.
CCCCGAAACCTTGCGAACCGTTGCCGGCCAGGATGCTGGCCTTCAAGGCAGGCGTCACAATGCCGACTTCCGCGGCGCCATTCGATTTGAAGCACGCGATCCCGTCGCCCGCGGAGTCGAGCGCAAGACCTTGGAACTTGGTGGAGCTGTCCGGCGCTGTGAAATACGTGGTGATGATGCCGCCCGAGACTTTGCGAACCTTCGAGCCGTCGGAAATAAAGATCACACCCGCGCTCGACACGGCGAAGCCGTTGGGCGACATCCCGGCGCTTGTAGCCGGACCGCCGTCGCCGCTGGAAGTCTTCGACCCGTTGCCAGCCACGGTGCTGATGGTGCCCGCGGTGCTTACTTCGCGAATGCGCATATTCACGTAATCCAGGAAGTACAGGTTGCCGGCGCCATCAAGCGCGACATAAGCCGGATAGGCAAGCAGTGCGGCCGTCGCCTTTCCGCCGTCGCCCGCGAAGCCCAAACTTCCCGTGCCCGCGAACGTCGAGACCGTTCCATTCGTAATCTTGCGAATCTTGTTGCCGACCAGTTCGCTGACGTAGATATTGCCCGACGCATCGACCGCCACGCCGGTGGGATAGCCGATGGTCGCGCTTGTCGCGGGGCCGCCGTCGCCGGTGGAAGTCGCAACGCCGGTTCCGAGAATCGTGGTGATATTGCCCGACGTGTCCATTTTGCGTACGCGGTGATCCGCGAAGTCGGCGATGTAAGTGTTGCCCGCGGCATCGACCGTCACGGCAAACGGCGACGTCAGGAACGCCGAGGTTGCCGGTCCACCGTCTCCGCCATAGAAGAATTGCCCGTTACCCGCGAGAGTCGTAATGGTTTGCGATTTCGTGATTTGCAAAATGCGGCCCGATCCGGCATCTGCGATAAACGCCTTGCCGTTTCCGCCTGGATCGGCGAAAACCGTTGTTGGATTACTCAGTCCCTCGGTGGTCGCAGGAAGTCCGTCGGTGATGTATCCCAAAATCCCGGTGCCGTTCCCGGCAACGGTGGAGATGTTGCCGGCGACGGTGAGAAAACGCACCACGCTGTTCCCGTTGTCCACGATGAACACATTTCCGCTGGGATCGACGCTGACGCTCTGCGGTTGGCTCAGTTGGGCCTTGGTTCCGGGTCCGCCATCGCCGCCGTAGCCTTGCGTGCCGTTGCCCGCCACCGTCGTGACCGTGCCGCCGACCTTGAAGCGCCGCACAACGTTGTTGTTTTGATCCGCCACGTAGATCATGCCGGTGGTTGGGTCGAAGGCCAGCCCGCTGATGCCGTTGAACGTCGCGCTGGTGGCGGGACCGCCGTCGCCCGTGTATCCAGGCGTCCCGTTGTTAGAACTTCCCGCGACGGTCGAGATCGTGCCGGAGGTCGACACCATTCGCACGCGCGTTCCGAAGTTGTCGGCGAAGTAGAGATTGCCCGAGGTGTCGAAAGTCAGCCCGGTGGGATTGCCGAGGCCGGCAGCGGTGGCTGCGCCGCCGTCGCCGCTGCTTCCATTCGATCCGCCGTTGCCGGCGTAATTCACGATCGTGCCGTTGCCGAGAATCTTACGAATTCGATTGTTCGTCGTGTCGGCGATGAAGAGATCGCCGGAAACGGAATCGAACGCCAGCGACGTGGGATTATTCAGCAGCGCGCTCGTCGCCGGTCCATTGTCGCCGGCCGCGCCGGGGAATCCCAAGCCCGCCACCACGGTCAGATTGCCGTTGGTGTCCACGGCATAGACGACATTGGTGAATGTGTCGGAGAAGTACAGCGTGGTGCCGCTGAAGGCCAAGCCTTGCGGCGTACCAAACGCCGCGCTGGCCGCGGCGCCGGTCTGTTTCTTGTAGACCGGAGTGGATCCGGCGATCGTGGTGATGATTCCTTGAGCCGACAGCGATACCGCAAACAGCAAAAACGCGGCCATGCGACGCAACATGGTAAATCCTCCGATGGCGCGGAGTCTACCACACTACAGAAGGTCGAGGAGTCCCTTTTCGTCGAGGACCGCGACGCCGAGCGACCGCGCCTTGTCGAGTTTCGATCCGGGATCGGCGCCGGCGACAACATACGATGTTTTCTTCGAAACCGAGGACGAAACCTTCCCGCCGGCCGCTTCGATTTTCTCCTGCGCCTGATCGCGCGAGAAAGTCGGTAGAGTTCCGGTGAGCACAAACGTTTTGCCGGTGAGTTTTCCCGGCGCGGCCTTGGGTTTCGGCGTTTCCTTCATGCGAACGCCGGCTTTTTGCAGGCGCGCGACGAGCTTTTTGTTCTGCGGCTCGCCAAAAAAGTCGCGGATACTCTCGGCGACTTTCGGTCCTACGTCGGCGGCCTCCTGCAATGCTTCATCGGATGCGTCCATGAGCGCCTCCATCGACGACAAATGATCCGCCAATGTTTTCGCGAGACGCTCGCCGACGTGCGGAATCGAGAGTCCATGGATGACGCGCTCGAGCGGCAACTTTTTGCTCGCTTCGATTTCCGCCAGAATGTTGGCCGCCGACTTCGGTCCCATGCGTTCGAGATTTTCAAGCTGTTCCTGCGTGAGATCGTACAAATCCGCGGACGATTTCACCAGTCCCTTCTCGACCAACTGATCGACCAGCGCTTCGCCCAGGCCATCGATATCCATCACGCGGCGCGCCGCAAAGTGGATGAGCGATCCTTTCAATTGCGCGGGACAACTGACGTTCACGCATCGCCACGCGGCCTCGCCCTCTTCGCGTACCACGTGACCGTTGCAGATGGGGCAATGCTTCGGGACTTGCGGTTCGCGGCGGCCTTCGCCGTTGGGACCCTTGCCCTGCTTCACTACCTTCACGACTTTGGGAATCACGTCGCCGCCGCGCTCCACCAGCACCGTGTCGCCTTCGCAAACGCCGAGCCGCGCGATTTCATCGGCGTTGTGCAATGTCGAGCGGCTCACGGTGACGCCGCCGAGTTGCACGGGATCGAGAATCGCCACCGGCGTCAGCGTTCCGGTGCGGCCCACGTTCCACTCGATTCGCTCGACGCGCGTCTCGGCGGCGCGCGCGGCGTACTTGTAGGCGATCGCCCAACGCGGAGCTTTGGCCGTGAATCCGGCCTCGCGTTGCAGGTCGAGGGAATCGGCTTTCACCACCACGCCGTCCGTTTCGTACGGCAGCGTTCGGCGCTTCTCTTCCCAATCGTCGAGAAATTTCACCACCGGCTCCACGCCGTGGCAAAGCCGCCAGTTGCGGTTGACGTTGAATCCCTGCTCCGCCAGCCATTCCAGATTCGCGGTGTGATGAGGACGCGGTGGAAACAAGGCGTACGAAAAATACGTCAGCCGCCGCGCCGCCGTCACCGCCGGATCGAGCACGCGCACGCCTCCCGCCGCCGCGTTCCGCGGATTGGCGAAGAGTGAAAGCCCGGCCTTCTCGCGTTCCGCATTGAGACGCTCGAACGACCGCCTCGGCATGATGATTTCGCCGCGCACTTCGATCGCTCCTTGGTGCTTGATCGCCAACGGCAGCGAGTGGATCGTTCGTGCGTTTGGCGTCACGTCTTCGCCGACCGTGCCGTCACCGCGCGTGATCGCCTGCACCAAGCGCCCGCCGTCGTAGCGCGCCGCAAGACTGAGGCCGTCGAGCTTCAGTTCCGCGACGTAGTCGATGCGTTCGCGTCCCGCAATTTCGCGCACGCGGCGGTCGAAATCGCGGAGTTCCTCGTGGGAATATGCATTGTCGAGGCTGAGCATCGGCTGGCTGTGCGCGACTTTCACAAATCCTTCGCGCGGTTTGCCGCCGACCCGCTGCGTGGGCGAATCGGGCGTGACCAGCTCGGGATGCTGGCCCTCGATTTCCTTCAAGCGATTCATCAGCGCGTCGTACTCGGCGTCGGAAATTTCCGGCGCGTCCATCACGTAGTAGCGATGCTCGTGATAAATCAGTTTGTCGCGTAGCTCACGTACTTCTTTGTCGAGTTTGGCGGCCATCCATCGAATGATAGTATGGAAAATCTCGAATGGACCAGCTTGCATGGACAATGTAACCCACACCATCGTGGGCGTGGCGCTATCGCAAGCGGGATTAAAGCGCTACGGTGCGGCCACGTTTCCCACGTGGCTGCTGATTCTGGGCGCCAACGGTCCCGATATCGACGTGTTCGCCGGCATCGGCGGCCACGGCGTGCGATATCTTGAAGTCCATCGCGGCGCCTCGCATTCGTTCGTCGGCGCGCCGTTCGTTGCGATCACGGCGGCGGCGATCGTGTGGCTCTTCCACAGGCATTTTCACAAAGACCGGCCGTTCCCCTGGCCGGCGGCATTCGGGCTGGCGCTCGCGGGCGTGGCAAGCCATCTGCTCCTCGATTACCTCACGCCGTATGGCACGCGATTATTCTGGCCATTTTCAAGCGCGCGGCTGGCCTGGGACGTGTACCCGGTGGTCGACTTATGGCTCACGCCCACGATTCTCGCGGTGATCCTCTCGCCGTTTTTCTTCCGCTTGATCAGCGAGGAAATCGGCGCGAAGAAAACGAGCTTTCGCCCCGCGGCGATCACCGTGCTGGTGATTCTCGCGCTTCTCGGCGCCGGCCGTGCGATCGCGCATCGGCGCGCGCTGGCCATCATCGATTCGTTTGTCTATCGTGGAAGAGAAGCCAAGCGATTTAGCGCGTTTCCCGACTCCGGGTCGCCGCTTTTATGGCACGCGGTGATGGACACCGGCCCGACGCTGGAAGAAGCCGACGTGCAATTGTTCCGCGAGTTCGATCCCACCGATACGCGATCGTTCTATCCGCCCGAGCCGAGTCCTGCTCTGGACGCCGCGCGCTCCACCGATGTCGCGCAGGCGTTTCTCGATTTCGCGGAGTATCCCTGGACCTACGTCGAGAAAAACGAAGACGGCTACGAAGTGGTGATGCGCGACTTGCGCTACGAGAAATCCACGCTCGGGTTGACGCGCGGCGCGGTGGTCAGAATCCAGCTTGACCAAAGCTTGCGCGTGACCTCGGAAGAGTTTTCGTTCCGCGAATCGGCGTCGCGGTAACTACTTTGCTTTCAGCAGATCCTTCAATTCGCTCATGAACTCCTTGATGTCTTTGAAATCCAGATAGACCGAAGCAAATCGCACGTACGCCACCTTATCGAGATTCTTCAATCGCTCCATCAGGAACTGGCCCAGCTCGGTCGTGGAGCGTTCGCGTTCCGGCGACTCCGCCACGTACGCTTCCGACTCGTTGATCAGGGCTTCGAGCTTGCCCATGCTGACCGGACGCTTCTCGCAGGCCTTCAGGAGTCCGTTCAAGAGTTTTTGACGATCGAATTTTTCGCGGCGGCCATCCTTCTTCACCACCAGGTACGGAATCTCGTCGATGCGTTCGTACGTCGTGAAGCGCTTTTCGCACGACAAGCACTCGCGGCGCCGGCGGATCGCTTCGCCTTCCTTGCTCTCGCGTGAATCGACAACTTTGTCTTCCGGGTGTCCGCAGAAGGGACATTTCATGACGGTCAAGTATCGCATAAAACCGAAATCCATAACATGCACGCCGGCATTGGTTGATACGCATGCGCCGATGTCGCGTTGTCAGAACCATCCGCGGTAGCGGATGGACTCGCTGGCCTTTGGCCACCGCGACGAGTCTGGCGAGCGTGAATCAGAGCGTTATCGCGAGCACGCGCGGATCATCGGAATTCCGGTGATCAGAAGTGTTTCTGCTTGAGGTGAGGCCAGCGAGCCCATTCGCTACCGCGAATGGTTCCGACAACGCGAACGCGACCTGCGATAAGATTGAACAGAAACCGTTTCCATCACTCGGAGGATTTCTTGGTAACCAATTTCATGGACTTGAGCGGCCGTGTGGCCGTTGTGATCGGCGGAACGTCGGGCATCGGCCGCGCCATCGCCCTGGGACTGGCGCAGGCCGGCGCGGACGTGGTCCCCACGGGACGCCGCGAAGAGATGGCCGCGCAAGCGTGCGCCGAAATCGAAAGCTTGGGACGACGCACGCTGCGTCACGCGAGCGATGTGTCGTCGCGCCCGTCGATCGACGCGTTGCGCGATGCCGTTGTCAAACAATTCGGCGCGGTGGATATTCTAGTAAATGCGGCCGGCCGCATTTTCCGCAAGCCGACCTTGAACGTCAGCGAACCCGAGTGGAACGATTTGTTCGACACCAACGTCACCGGCATGCTGCGCTGCTGCCAGGCGTTCTACGAGCCGCTCGCCGCCAACAAGCGCGGGCGCATCATTAACATTGCCTCGCTCAACTCCTACGTGTCGCTGGTGGAAGTAACGGCGTATGCCTGCTCGAAGACCGCGGTGCTGGGATTGACGCGCAGTCTCGCGGTAGAGTGGGCGAAACATGGCGTCAACGTGAATGCCATCGCGCCGGGAGTTTTTCGCACCGACCTGAACGCCGCTTTGCTCGACGGAACCGATCGCGGACGCGAACTGAAAATGCGCACGCCGATGAATCGCTGGGGCGTGGCCACCGAACTGGTCGGCGCGGCGGTCTTCTTCGCCTCCGACGCGGCGAGTTTTGTCACCGGACAATGCTTGGCCGTGGACGGCGGATTTTTGGCGTCGGGAGTGAATCAATGAAACCTCTACCGAATCCTCACGCGCCAACGAATAAGAAGACTATGGGTTATCCAGACGGTCGGCTTAAGCTGGAAAAATATTCCCTCGGCGTGGGCGACCGCTTCGCGCATCAAGCCGCGGCGCAACTCGACGCATGCATCAAAGCCGAGGCCGCGGGAACGACCGTCATTCCGGTGTGGAATAAATCGAACCGCGAGCACAACATTGTGGGATCGGAACCGTCGAGCGTGCGCGCGGCCGCCGACGCCGCGGTGAAGGCTCGTGGCTGGAACCATCAATATTGCGTCGACGCTGATCACATCGGCGTCGCGACCGTCGACCGCTTCATCGAGGCAAGCGACTTCTTCACACTCGACGTCGCCGATTGGATCGGCAAACATCCGCCGCGTGGCGCGGTGGACGCGTTTCTGAATCGTCACAAGGAACTCGTTGGGCGCATCCAGATCGACGGCATCGAAGAACCGCTGCGCATCGATCGGGAGAAGGCCTCGCACGCCGTTTCGCCCTATCTCACGGCCGTTACCGAAGCCGCGCGCATCTATCAGCATGTGGCGCAACAAAAGGGCAAAGGCAAATTCATCACCGAAGTATCGATGGACGAAACGGCGTCGCCGCAGACGCCCGTGGAGTTGCTGCTGATTCTCGCGGCGATATCAGACGCCGGTATCCCGATTCAAACGATCGCGCCGAAATTCACCGGACGCTTCAACAAGGGCGTCGACTACGTGGGCAGCGTCGAGCAATTCGAGAAGGAGTTTTCCGACGACCTCTGCGTCATCGCCCACGCCGTGAAGCGCTACGGCCTGCCCGAGAATCTCAAGTTGAGCGTGCATTCCGGCAGCGACAAGTTTTCGATTTACGCGAGCATCCGGCGCTCGGTGCGCAAGTTCGATGCCGGCGTGCACGTGAAAACCGCGGGGACCACGTGGCTGGAGGAATTGATCGGCCTCGCCGAAGCGGGCGGCGAAGGGTTGAAGCTGGCGAAAGAGGTTTACTCCGAGGCGCACGGCCACGCGCCGGAATTGTGCGCGCCGTATGCCAGCGTCATCGACATCGACCCCGCGAAATTGCCCGATCCCGCACAGGTCAACGGCTGGACATCGGAACAGTACACGGGCGCGCTACGCCACGATCAAACGAACAAGCTATTCAACCCGCATTTCCGCCAACTGTTGCACGTCGGCTTCAAGGTCGCCGCGAAGATGGGCCAACGTTACATCAAGCAAGTGGAAGCGTGCGAAAAGGAAATCGCGCGCAACGTCACAACCAACTTGTACGATCGCCACATTGAGCCGATTTTCCTGCGGGCGTAAGTTTAGCGTACCGAATTCAGCGCCGACCCCGCCCGGAACCACTGAAGCTGGGCGGCGCTGTAAGAATGCTTCAGCGCAATTGTTTCGCGCGTGCCGTCGGAGTGATCGAGCACGCACTCGACCGTTTTTCCCGGCGCGAGCGCGCCCAGGTTGACCAGCGAGATGCGATCCGCTTCCAGAATGCGTGCGTAGTCCGCGGGATCGGCGAACGTCAACGCCAGGATTCCCTGCTTCTTCAAGTTCGATTCGTGGATTCGCGCGAAACTCCGTGCGATCACCGCCGCGCCGCCGAGCAATCGCGGAGACAACGCCGCGTGCTCGCGGCTGCTGCCCTCACCGTAGTTGAAATCGCCCACCACGATCCAGCGCACGCCGCGCGACCAAAAATCGCGCGCCGCCTCCGACACCGTTCGCCCATGCGCGCGCCCCGCTTCTCCGGTGAACGCGTTGGTGGCGCCCGAAAACATGTTGTCGCTAAATTTGTCGAGATGCCCGCGGAAGCGCAGCCAGTATCCGGCGGGCGAGATCTGGTCCGTAGTGGTCTTGCCGGCGGTCTTCAGGAGCACCGGAAGATTCCGGAAGTCGCGACCATCCCACGCGGGCCATGGTTGCATCAGTTGCAATCGCGCGCTGTCGGGATTTACTCGTAATTCCACGCTGCGCCCATTTTCCGGCGGCGGAACATACGCGTTCGCGCCTGACACGAAGTCGCGTTCGGGCACTTCTGGCGCGGCGGGTGGAGGAGTCAAGCGGAACGGCCGGCCCTCCGCGTCATTTAACGAGTCCGTTAGCGGATTGAACGACAATTTCCCGGCCAGCGCCCACGCCGTGACAATCTCCGGGCTGGCGATGAAGTTCATGGTGGCGGCCTCGCCGTCGTTGCGGCGCGGAAAGTTGCGATTGTACGAAGTGACAATCGTGTTCGGGACGCCTTTCCCTTCCCTGCGCCATTGCCCAATGCATGGACCACACGCATTTGCCAACACCGTCGCGCCGATGGCTTCGAGCGCCTGCATTTGGCCGTCGCGTTCGATCGTGGCACGAATCTGTTCCGATCCCGGCGTGACCAACAACTCCGAAGCCGTGCGCAAACCATGCGCGCGACCTTGCCCAGCGACAGAGGCCGCACGGGTCATGTCTTCGTACGACGAGTTCGTGCAGCTCCCGATCAACGCCGTTGAGATTCGGTCGCAAAATCCGTTGGCCGCATTGCGCACTTCCGCGGCGAGCGCGGAAATCGGACGGGCGCGATCGGGCGTGTGCGGTCCCGAGACGTGCGGCTCAAGGGTCGACAGATCCAGCCGAAGGACGCGATCGTAATGGCGCTCCGGTTCCGCCTCTACTTCCGGATCGGGCGCGAGTAAGGCGCGATTTACCTCGATGTGCCGAACTAATGCGCCGCGACCGGTCGCGCGCAAGTACGTCGTCATGCGATCGTCCGCCGGAAACATCGACGTGGTGGCGCCCAATTCCGCGCCCATGTTGGTGATCGTCGCTTTGCCCGTGGCGCTGAGCATTCTGGCGCCCGGGCCAATGTACTCGACGATCGCGTTGGTTCCGCCGCTCACCGTTAGCTGTCCCGCCACCCAAAGGATTACGTCCTTCGGCGCCGCCCAGCCGCTGAGTTGCCCGGTGAGGTACACGGCGATTCGCCGCGGATAAAGCACTTCCCACGGTAAACCGGCGATCACTTCCACGGCGTCCGCGCCGCCCACTCCCACGGCGCACGCGCCTAAGCCGCCGGCGTTCGGCGTATGCGAATCCGTACCGATGATCAGTTCGCCGGGAAACGCGTAGTTCTCGAACACCACTTGATGAATGATGCCCGCGCCGGGACCCCAAAATCCCGCGCCGTAACGCGCTGCCGCCGACCGCAGGAAATCGTACACCTCTTGATTCTCAGCCAGCGAATCGCGCAAGTCCGCGTTGGCGCCCACGCGCGCTTGAATCAAATGATCGCAGTGGATCGTCGTGGGCACGGCCACGGAGTCGCGGCACGTTTGCATGAATTGCAGCATCGCCGTCTGCCCGAGGACATCCTGGAAAACCACGCGATCGGGGCGCAGGAACAAATAGCTTTCGCCCGGTACGAGGTCCTGACGCCCGGGATCGTCGAGGTGACCGAACAACAGTTTCTCCGATAGTGTCAGGGGCCGCTGCAGACGGCGGCGGATCGTTTCCAGGTTGCGGGCCAGGCGTTCATAAACGGCGGCGGCCATTTCGGGCGTTGATTCAATCGTAGGCATACCAACAGCATCGGCTCTAACGATTCTGTAGTCCAACGAATTGGTTGCATATAATATAGTAGTGATCAGAATATGTTAGAAGGCATCGACGCCCTCACAGCCCTCGAACGCTTCGGGACCGTCAGCGAGGCCGCGGCGCGCTTGCGCCTGACGCAATCCGCCGTCAGCAAGAGGATCCAAGCGCTTCAGCAAACCCTGGGACTCCGCCTGATCGAACCGGACGGCCGCCGGGTTCGGCTTACGCCGGCCGGATCGCAATTCCTCGAGCGGGCACGTCCACTGGCCGGCGAATTGCGGGCCCTCACCGAGCGGCACACCCATGACGCCACCGCCAGTTTCTCGCTGGCACTGGCCGATTCCATCGCGGCGTCGTGGGGACCCAGCGTCGTTCGCCGCGCGCTCGCCGCCCTCCCGCAAATTTCGGTGGAACTGCACGCGCATCGCAGCATCTTGCTGATCGAAAACGTGCGCCTGGGCCGGTATCACATCGGCCTGTGCACGGACTCGGTACCCGCGCGCGACCTGATCCATCACCCATTGGTCGAAGAACCCATGGTGATCGCGCACGCGGCTCCGGCTCACCGCAAAGATTTTCCGTTGATCACAATCGAACCCGGCTCCGCGACTTGGCGCGCCATCGAGCCCGCGCTGAAGCAGCGTCATCCGGAACTGTTGCGCCGCCCGGTGATTCCTGTGGAAACCTTCAGCGCGGCGTTACAAATGATGAAAGCCGGGTTCGGCGACGCGCTGGTTCCTCTGGGCTTGGCGATGGAAATGGGATTCGCCCGGCCGTCGTATACGCGCGTGACCGCGGTGTCGCGCCAGGTCTCGCTGCTCACCCGCAAGACCGTCTGGCATCTGGAAAGCTTCGCCCTGCTCCGCGACCGCTTGACGGTCGCGGCGTCCTCTTACTTTCGGCGGCGGCGATAGTCCTACAATTGCGCTATACTGACCGCAGCACGCCGAGCCAGAGCTTGCCTGGCCCAGTAAACGACGCATACCTTCGCGGAGGTTTTTGTCATGCTCTCGACGCCGCGTCCGATTGTTCTTCTTGCCGCCGCCACTCTCGCGCTGACTGCCAACGCCGGTGGTGCGTTCGACCAAAAGCTCCCCGCCGACCGCCAATCGCTCCAAGTGCTGAATCGCCTCACTTTCGGCGCGCGTCCCGGCGACCTGGAAGAAGTCCGCCGGATCGGCATCGCCAAATGGATCGAGATGCAGTTGCATCCCGCCGACATCGCCGAGAACCCCGCACTGGAAGCCAAGCTGAAGCCGCTCGAGACGCTGCGCATGACGATGCCCGAGATCGTTGCGAAGTACACGCCGCCCGCGCCCGGCATGATGATGGCGTTTCAAGTGGGACCGTTTCAGATCAACCAACTTTTGCCGCGCGACGAAGCGCAGAAAGTCCTGAACGGCTCGACCGAAGAACGCGTCGCGGTGCTGAAAACGCTTGATGCCGATAAACGCCGCGAGGTCTTGCGCGCGCTCACGCCCAACCTGCGTCCGTTTACCGGCGAGTTCAAGCAGGAAGCGGAGGAAGCAGGCAAAGCAATCGATGCGGAGCGGCAAAAGGAAGCTCGCCGCCGCAATCCGCAACTGCCCGACCTGCTGAATCCCGATCAGGTGCTCATCGCGCGGTCCGGCAATCGCGAACAATTGGCTGGATTGCTGGCCTACCTCGAGCCGGAAAAGCGCGCCGTGGTGGCAGGACTGCTGCCGCCGCAAAGCTTGGTGCTGCTTCCGGAAGAATTGCGCCGCGCCGGACAATTCCAGCGCGCGCCGCGCCAAGTGGCCAGCGAAGATCTGAAGGAAGCGAAAGTTTTGCGCGCGATTTACTCCAATCGCCAACTCGAAGAAGTGCTGGTTGATTTTTGGTACAACCATTTCAACGTCGACCAAGGAAAAAATCTCCAGCGCGCGCAGAATCTCGAACACCTGCTGATCGGCGCCTACGAGCGCGACGCGATTCGTCCGCATGTCCTCGGACACTTCAAGGACTTGCTGCTGGCTACGGCGCGCCATCCGGCGATGTTGTATTACCTGGACAACTGGGAATCGATGGCGCCCGATTCCGCGAACGTGGGACCCTTCGCTCCCGAGCGCGGCAATTTCAACGGCGTGCCGAACAGCATCATTCCCTCGCCGCTGGCGCGCTTGGCGCATGGCCTCAACGAAAACTACGGCCGCGAGGTCATGGAGTTGCACACGCTCGGTGTAAAGGGCGGCTACACACAGGAGGATGTGATCAACGTGGCGCGATGCTTCACCGGCTGGACCGTGCGCGACGCGGAAAAGCCGGAATTCGTCTTCGCCCCGTTCATGCACGACTTCGGCGAAAAGACCGTGCTCGGCCACAAGATCGCGGCGGGCGGCGGCGAAGGAGACGGCTTGGCCGTCATCGAGATCCTGGCGCATCATCCCTCCACGGCGAAATTCATTTCCTATGAACTCGCGCAGCGCTTTGTGGCCGATGACCCACCACCCGCGCTTGTGGAGCGCATGTCGCAGACCTTCCTGAAGACCGACGGCGATCTCCGCGCCGTGATGCACACGATGTTCACGTCGCCCGAGTTTCTTTCCGAAGGCGCGTGGGAATCCAAAGTGAAGTCGCCGTTCGAAATGGTGGTGAGCGCGGTGCGCGCAACGGGCGCCGACGCGAGCGACGCGTTTACGCTGGTGCAAAAAATCGCCGACTTGGGCCAGCCGCTTTACGCCAAGATCGAGCCCAACGGATATCCGAACACCGGCGCCGCGTGGCTCTCGACAACCGGCGTGATGGGCCGCATGAACTTTTCGGCGGCGCTCGCGTTCGACATGTTGCCCGGCGTGAAACTCGATTCCGCGCGCCTGGCCGGCAAAAACGGCGAAGCGATCACCCACGACTTGCTGGGCCGCGACGCCTCGCCCGAAACGCAGATGGCGCTCGAAAAAGGATTGGCCGGAAAAGAAGCCAATCCGCCGTTCGTGGCGTCGTTGGTGCTTGGGTCGCCCGATTTTCAGAGGAGATAGCGCATACACAGGAGGTCCTTATGTTGACGCGACGTCTTTTTCTCCGCAACTCCGGCCTGGTGATGGCGGGTATGGGCGCGGCTCCCGCGTGGCTGGCGCGCGCCGCCGCCGTGGAAGGACAGAAACGCAAAATCCTCGTAGCGATTTTCATGCGCGGCGCGGCCGACGGCTTGAACATCGTGATTCCCTTCTCCGAAAAGCGCTATCACGATCTGCGGCCCTCGTTGGCCATCGCCGCGCCGGCCGGCGTGAATCGCAACAACACCAACGGTCCATTCAATACGAATGCCATCGATCTCGACGGAAATTTCGCATTGAACAGCGCCATGCAGCCTCTCAAAGACCTTTGGGACAAGCGGCAACTCGCGATCATCGAAGCAACCGGATCGCCGGATGCATCGCGATCGCACTTTGACGCGCAGGACTTCATGGAATCGGGCACCACCAGCAAAGCATTGGGCGACGGCTGGCTGAATCGCGCGCTTCCCGATGCCGCACCCGGCGCCTCGCCCTTGCGCGCGGTCGCGCTCGGCGGTCAAGTGGCGCACACGCTGCGCGGCGATCACGAAGCGATCGCGGTCTCCGACTCGCAGCAATTCACGATGGGCAATCACGAAGCCGCCACGATTCTCGAGAGCCTCTATTCCTCCAGCGCCGACCCGCAGTGGGGACGCACGGGTAAGAGCGCGTTCGAGGTGATGCGCCAGATTCAGGCGATCAACAGCAATCCTTCGTTTCCGGCCAACGGCGCGCAGCCGCTCTATGGTCAAGGCGGCGAGTTGGGACGCCACTTGCAACAACTGGCGCGCTTGATCAAAGCCGACGTCGGCGTGGAAGCGGCGTTCGCGGAAATCGGCGGATGGGATCATCACGGCAACGAAAACCCCCAGTTGTTCAACCTGCTGCGCCAGTTTTCCAACGCGCTCGCCGGATTCAGCATAGACATGGGCGATCGCATGGAAGACATCGTGCTCGTCACGATGTCGGAATTCGGCCGCACGGTGGAAGAAAACGGCAACGCCGGCACCGATCACGGTCACGGCAGCTTCATGATGGCGATGGGCGGTCCGGTGGCCGGCGGAAAAGTGTACGGCAAGTGGCCGGGACTGGAACGCGAGCAACTTTTTGAAGGACGCGATCTCGCCGTGACCACCGACTATCGCACGGTGCTCGGCGAAGTGATCGGCGGACACTTGGGTCAAAAGAATTTAGGCGCGGTGTTTCCGGGATTCCAGTACGGCGGGGGCTTGGGATTTTTAAAGGCATGATGCGCTGGCACAGGCGGTTTCACCACAGAGCACACAGAGAACACAGAGCGCACAGAGAAATGCAAAACCACAATTCCCCGGCTTTGTCTTTCTCTGTGACCTCTGCTCGCTTGCACAACCGTCCGTGTCAGCGGTTTCCAACGCTCTTTGACAGTAGCACAACGCTCCGTGTCGTTATCGGCTTCGACCCACGAAACGCCAAGGGCAGTAGCCTCAGCCGACACTCGACAGATCTATTGCCGCATTCCTCCTAGCACCCGGAATGCGGGCGATCCTCACCCGCAGCGGTACGGCGTCGCTACGCAGGAGGCGTTGATCGAGCAAGAACTCCACGATTCTCCCCAGGGCCTCATGCGCAACAAGAGGTACTCGCGCTTAGAAGGGCACCATCCGTTAATCATCGGCAGGTCATGCTCCGACTGCCAACTCATATAAGCGATCCGCAGTTGGATTTGTGTCTATTGTGGTAAGGTCGTGGACATCACGAAGTGGCACGCGATGGCAGTTGGGGCGCACACTGCCGACAAACTGGACCGATGGTTGTACGCTCAAATTGAGGGCATGCCCAGACAGCGAGAGGCCGGGCTCGCCATAGAGACAGAAGGTGCACATGGCAAAACGTAAGGCGTCGGAACATCGAGTGGATGCAGTGGACGATGAAGCGATTCCCAAAACACTGCCGCCGGCCCCAACTGGAACGCGAGTGAACCCCCTCGTGTTTATCAGCCACGATTCGCGCGATGCGGATTTGGCTCAAGCCTTCGATCACCTGCTGACGGATGCAAGCGGCGGAGTGATCCAGACCTTCAGGTCGTCCGACAAAACTGGAAAGGCCGGGATTGATTACGGCGAAGACTGGTTCTCAAAAATCACAAAGACTCTTGCCGATGCGAGCGACGTTGTTGCGTTGCTGACTCCGAACAGCGTGGATCGGCCTTGGATTCTTTTCGAGGCAGGATTCGCCGTCGGACAACGTGGCACGAAGGTGTATGGCATTGCCCTTGGAGTTCCGTTTGCCAAGGCTACAGGTGGTCCATTCGCCCGATTTCAGAACTGCGAGGCCAAGGAGGACACACTGACCACAGTGGTCCTCGAGTTAATCAAGCGCAATCCGAACGCGCGACCACGAGAGGAAGCTGTGCGCCGCCAGGTCTCCGCATTCCTGGCGGAGATCGAACCGCTCCTGAAGGAGCGCGTTCAATCGGAGCCAGAGGAAGAGATGGGGGCGACGGCAGCGGCGAAACTATTTGAGGAAGTCAAGGTGATGTTTCGCGATCTCCCAGACCGCGTCGAGCACCTTGTCCGGAAGCATGGTATTGGACGGCGTCGAAGGCTCCTGCATCCGGGGATGCTCGAAGAAATATTCCACTTGTCGATGATGGAGAGCGAGGGGAATCCAGGAGCAGCATGGCTCTTCATTGCATCTTCATACCGAGACGACATTCCCTGGCTTTCTGAAATAGCGTTACAGTTTTATCGTGCGTATCAAGCGGGCGATCCGAGTCAAATCGAGGCGTGCCAACGCAGCATCCGCGATCTTGCGCGTCTCGCACGACACTCCTCCCGAATGTTGGGCATCAGGGGGCCTGAGGACGAGGAAATGCACATGTTCGCGCGCCATCTCCCAGAGATGTTGGAACATTTCATGCCGCCCTCCCTGCCAGCCCCAGTGCAGAAGGACCGGAAGCCAAGGCGTGGTAAAGATGAGCCGGATTCTGAGCCACCTTCCGAATCGAAAGGCTGACAGTACCGAGAATGGGACTACTTGAAGATATTCAGAACGCAGCGGTAGACGGCAGGAGCGATCTCGGCAGTATTCTTCGGAAGTGCAAGTTGCTCGCGTCGCGACTGGGCAGTAAGCCGTTGGAAGACTGGCTCGTCTGGGAGTCGAACGGATATCCTCCAGAAGTCGACGTGCCCGACTATCGTAAATGGTCTCTTCAAATCCGAGGACACTTCGCAGGACCGTTCGGCTCTCAGGTGAACTACGTGATAGTTCCACCGGTTTGTCTGCCTGAGAAGACGCGTGAGTGGGTTGAGAACTACGAATGCAGGGAAAGCGTGACCACCCTTGAAGCAGCACTAGCGGAGGTGAAAGGACACAACCTTCAGCTATCCCCGCCGAACCTTCAGTTGATAGTGAACAAGCGGATTCTCCCTCAATACGTTTGCATGCAGGCATGGGCCGAATATGGACCGGCCCACCTTGTGGAACTCTTGAACACGGTGCGCAACCGCATCCTTGATTTTGCGCTGGCATTGGGCAAGGAACAGCCCACACTACTCGACGCAGAAGACGGGAGTGTCAAGAAGGGGGCCATCGACGCATCCAAGGTGACCCAGATCTTCAACACTACGATTCACGGCCCAACCCAGTTTGTCGGAAGCGCGTCCACTTCTGCGTTCACGCTGAACGTTGGCAAGCAGGACATCGCATCACTTCAAGCGTTCCTGAAGGCAAACGGAATTGAAGAGAATGACCGTGCCGATTTGCGCAGTGCCGTTCAATCGGAACCGACACTCTCGGATGGCCAGTTTGGACCGAAGGTATCCGCGTGGATCACGCGAATGATGCGCAAAGCAGCCGAAGGCGGCCTCGCGGTGGCCGGAGAACTCTTGGTCAAGGCCGTCATGAACTATTACGGGTTGGGTTAGAAACAACTGGGAGCAGCGACGATGAACGACAACGAATATCGGGAATTCCTTAAGTACATTTTTGAGCGCTACGTCCGCCCGAGGCTCGCCTTTCTCAGGGAGCGGTACTCCCATCACTTTGAGGACCAGTTCTCCCATGAATTGAGTCGCGTTGAGCGGTCGGTTCGCCTCTGTCGCTACATCGAAGGCGACACAGACGAGAATATATATTCAACATTTCAACCGCATCGCCTGCTGCAGGCGGTCGGCGAGACGCGCAACGGACTGAGCTTCAACACAGACATGCTCGAATCCGGAGGCTTCATGGATGAATACGAAGCTCACGCTGACGAGATTCTCGCCGGTCTGCAGGCAGAGCATCTACCTGAAGTCGATAAGGACTTACTTCGCGAGATGGGCAGTATGAGTCCTGACTCGGAAATCCAGGGATTGGTCTACACGGCAAAGGCTCGTTGCGAGCATGAACGCCACCACCAACGCGAAGTTCCTGTCCGGCAGGAACTCCGAAACATAGAGAAGAGGTTGGCCGAGGCTGCGAACGACTTCAAGGTGGTTGAGGAGATGTTTAAGAGGTCGTTCACGGGAGAGGTTGTTGGGCCGCTCCCGAAGAAATCTCGCCGTTGGTTCAAGGGACTCGGGCAAATTGGCCAGGGCTGCGCGCTCTCCATCGCCAACGCCGCACTGGCAGTCGGGGCTCTGCATTTGCCGGTTTCTCCCGAGACGCGAACTTGGGGGGCCATTGCGTCCGTTGCCACTGGCATCGGCGCGATCATGAACGGCATCGGCGATCTACGTGCCGAGTAGCAAGGGTTACGGCCGACATGTCCGCGCTTCGGTAACACGTCCTGCCCTCCATCGAACTACGCGAAATCACCCGACGAGATCCAGCAACTCTAGCGTGTGGGCGCGAGACGACACTCGGTGCCACTCATGGGCCGCTTACTGGCATCTACTACTATGGGTTTTCTCGGCGTTCAATTGCCTAGGCCAAGCTCAACCCGAATGAACTACTTGCGTTTTTTCTTGGCGGACAGCCAAGCCATCTTCAAAAGTCCCTTGAGTGCGTCGGGACTCACGCGATCCATGCGCACCAACACGCACGGGTAATTCTGATAGTGCTCTTTCACGTAGTAAGCGTCCGGCGCGGACTCTAACAACTCGGCCCGCTGTGCGAAATCGACGCGGAACGCAAGCGACCCTCGCTCGGCGGTCTTGTGCGTGGGAACCACCACGTACCACTGGCCGTCGACTTTGAATGCCGGCGATCCCCACGCCTTTGATTCAGTGGTGCCGGAAAGCTGCATCGCGAGCGGCCGCACGATGTCAAACGGAGTTTTCTTACTGGGCATTGTGGACGCTAGCTTACCATCGATCGAGCTCCTTGGCATTGACAATGCATACGTTTGTACATACGATTGAAATGTGGCCTACGAGTGGGATCCGGAGAAAGCCGACGCGAACGTAGCCAAACACGGAATTCATTTTCCGAATGCTTGCATCGCACTCGAGGATGATAATGCGTTGACCTTCGAGGACGAATCCGCCGGTGAAGAACGCCGCTGGGTGTCGCTTGGCTTGGATGATCTCGGCCGTGTCCTCGTGGTCGTCTACACGTGGCGAGGAAGCTCGATTCGGCTCATTTCCGCGCGGACGGCAACCAAGCGCGAAAGAAAGGACTACGAAAAACGATGAAAAAGGAATACGACTTTTCAAAGGCTCGGCGCGGCGCCGTGGTCGCGTCGCCGCCCGGAAAAGAGCGAATCACAATCCGGCTCGATAAAGATGTGATCGATTGGTTCGTTCGACAGGTCGAGCGTGCCGGCGGCGGCAATTACCAAACGAACATCAACGATGTCCTTAAGCGCCACGTTGCCGCATCGCGCGAGCCCCTGGAGTCTACGTTGCGGCGCGTGATCCGCGAGGAATTACGCCGAGCAGGCTGATCACTTTCAATTCCCGCTCGCCGACACAGAACGTGTGAAATCCCCGATTGACAAGTTCGCGGGGCCACGCTAGGATTCAAACAGTCGTTTGAATCACTCGTTTGAATCGTTCTGGATCGACGTATGGGGGCCGGAACCAAAAAACGCATTCTCGACGCCGCCGAACGGCTCTTCGCCGACCGCGGCTACGCCTCTACGTCCTTGCGCACCATCACCAAGGCCGCCGGCGTCAATCTCGCCGCCGTGCACTATCATTACCATTCCAAAGACGTGCTCCTCGATCAGGTCATCGACCGCCGGGCCAGCGAAGTGAATCGCATGCGCCTGGAAATGTTGGACCGCTTTCGCCGCGAAGCCCGCGGCCGTCCCGTGACGCTTGAAAAAATCATGGAAGCGTTCCTGGCGCCGGCGTTCCACATGCTGCGCACGTACCCCAAGATCGGGCAGCGCTTCACGCGTCTCATGGGACGATTGCACGCCGAAGGCGACTTGCCGCATCAGATCATGCGCCGCCGCTTCGGGCCGATCGTCAAGGTCTTCCACGACGCATTGCAGGAGTCGCTGCCGAAGCTACCGCCCGGAGATCTCGCCTGGCGCACGCACTTCATGATCGGAGCGATGGCGCATACCTTGCGCTGGGGTCAGCAAATGGAAATCACGCCGGGCGCGGGACCGTTGCTCATCGACGAGGGATTGCTTCCGCGTCTCATTGCATTTTTGTGCGCCGGATTCCGCGTGGCGCCGGAGTCGGCGCACCGTCGTCCTAGTTCGCAGAAAATCTTGAAGGTGAAACCATGAAAAAACACGCCCTTCTTACGTTCTGCATCGCGATCGCGGTCTCCGCTTTCGCGCAAACCGCACCGCAGCGGCAACTGATGCGGCTCACGATGAAGCAAGCCGTCGAGATCGCCACGTCAAAGGACGGATCCGTGCGCGTCTTCTTCGCGAGAGAAGCGCTGCGCCAAGCGCGCTCGCGTTCGGCGCAATCCTTTGCGGCGTTTTTGCCCGACATCGAAAGTTCCGTGCAGCAGCGCAACATGGACATCAATCTCGCGGCGCAGGGATTTTCGAGCATCCATTTTCCCGCGGGGCTTCCCTTCGCCTTCCCGTCCCTGGTTGGTCCCTTCAACGTTTTCGATGCGCGCGCCACGGCGCAGTTGAGCATCTTTTCTCTCTCCGACATCCGCCGCTACCAAGCGTCGAAGGCGACGGTGCGCGCCGCCGAAGCCGACAGCGATCAAGCAACCAATGACGTATCGGCGCAAGTCGCGCGCGCGTATCTCGCCGCGCAACGCTCCGACGCCGCGCTCGCCGCCGCCGACGCCGACGTCGCGCTGGCCGAAACGCTTTTGAAAGAAGCCCAGGACGAAAAAGATGCCGGCATGGGCACGGGAATCGAAGTGACTCGCGCGCGCGTGCAGCTTCTCAATCAAACGCAACAGCAACTCATCGCCCGCAACGACCGCCATCGCCAGTACTGGCAGCTTCTCCGCGCCATGAACGTGCCGGTCGAGGTCCCCGTGGAGCTCGACGGAGTGCTCGGCTACCACGAAGACGCCGCGCAATCGTTCGACGAAGCCCACAAGGCCGCGCTCGACCATCGCGCCGACTACAAAGCGCTTCAGCACCGCGAGGAAACGGCGCGTCTCACCAACAGTTCCGTCGCTTTCGAACGGCTGCCGAGCGTCGCTGGGTTCGCCGACTACGGGGCGAACGGCTCGAGCATCGAGCACGCGCTGCCCACGCGAACCTACGGCGTCCAGGTGAAAGTGCCCATCTTCGACGGCGGACGCCGCGACGAGCGGCGCGTGGAAACGCAGTCGCAACTTCGCCAAGCTTCCGCGCAAACGGAAGACTTGCTGCGGCAAATCGATCTCGACATTCATTTGGCGCTCGACACCATCGACTCCGCGGCGGAGCAAGTAAAAGTCGCCGAGCAAGCGCTGGGACTGGCCGAAAGCGAGCTCGCGCAGGCGCGCCGCCGCAACTCCGCCGGCGTGTCCACCGGCATTGAAGTCACCGACGCGCAAACGCGCCTGACGCGCGCGCGCGACAATCGCATCGCCGCGCTTTACGCTTACAATTTGGCGCGCGTTGATTTGGCGCAAGCCACCGGAACCATCCGGCAATTTGTT
This sequence comes from Terriglobia bacterium, assembly GCA_021325275.1. Taxonomy (GTDB): domain Bacteria; phylum Acidobacteriota; class Terriglobia; order JAJPHL01; family JAJPHL01; genus JAJPHL01. Next base: position 117,081 of record JAJPHL010000017.1, read on the forward strand.
CAGTAGTGGAGACCCTATGAAGAAGAATCGCGTTCCCATCATTCTGGTTTTGGCCGCGCTGGCGATCGGTGGATACGTCCTCTATCGGCAGATGAATCGCCCGGACCCCAATCGCATCCTGATCAGCGGCAACATCGAGCTGACGGAAGTGAACATGGCGTTCAAGGTATCGGGCAAACTCATCGAGCGCACCGTCGATGAGGGCGACAATGTGAAAAAAGGCATGGTGATCGCGCGCCTCGACCACGAGCAGGCCGGCCGCTCGAAGGATCGCGAAGACGCCGCGCTGGTCTCGGCGCAGAATCAATTGACCGCCGCCGAAAGCGCCGTCGCCTGGGAGCGGCAGACGATGGCCGCCGACATCGAGCAGCGTCGCGCCGACTTGCAAAACTTTCAGCAGCAATTTCTACAACTGAAGAACGGCTCGCGCCCGCAGGAAATTCAAGACGCGGCGGCCGCCGTTTCCAGCGCCACTTCGGAAGCCGATCGCGCCCGCAGCGATTGGGAACGCGCTCAAACGCTCTTCAAGAACGACGACATTTCCCGCCAGCAGTACGATCAATTCCGCCGCAATCACGAGACGGCGGACGCCGCGCTCAAGTCCGCGAAGGAACGCGAGGCGCTGGTGGTGATTGGGCCACGTCCTGAAGCGATCGCCGCGGCCGAAGCGCAAGTTCGCCGCGCCGAAGCCGGATTGAAAATGGCGCAAGCCAACGAACTGGAGTTGCGCCGCCGCGAAGACGACGTGCGCACGCGCAACGCGGAAATCGCGCGCCAACAAGCGCAATTGCAAGTGGCGGTCGCTCAACTCGACGACACGACGATCGCATCTCCCATCGATGGCGTGGTTCTCGTGAAATCCGCCGACGTCGGCGAGGTGCTCGCGCCCGGCGCGACCGTCGTGACGCTCGGTGACGTCGATCATCCGTGGGTGCGCGGCTACATCCCGGAAGACGATCTCGGCCGCATCCACATAGGCGATAAAGTCAAAGTCACATCCGATAGTTCGCAAAGCACGCGTGGGAAGGTCTTCGACGGCCGCGTAACTTTTATTTCCTCCGAAGCCGAATTCACGCCTAAGCAGATTCAAACCACCGAAGAACGCGTAAAACTCGTGTATCGCATCAAGGTCGAAGTGGCGAATCCGCATCGCGACTTGAAACTAAATATGCCCGTGGATGCGGAAATCATGCTGAGTAACAAAGATCATTAACCACAAAGACACAGCGAGCGCAAAGAAAAGCAAAGCATGGATCCAATTATCCAAGCGCGGAATGTCACCAGGAAGTTCGGCGACCTCGTCGCGCTCGACAAGTTCAATCTCGAGGTCCCTAAGGGCGAGATCTTCGGTCTTGTCGGACCCGACGGTGCGGGCAAGACCACCACGCTGCGCTTGTTCTGCGGCCTGCTCGATCCCACCGAGGGTGAAGTTCGCGTCGCCGGTTTCAACGCGTCAAATCAAACCGACCAAGTGCGCGATCGCATCGGGTACATGGCGCAGCGATTTGGTTTGTACCAAGACCTGACCGTAGAAGAAAACATGGATTTCTACGCCGACCTGTTCGGAATCGTCGGCGCGGAGCGCGATCGCTTGAAGGGCGAACTGCTGCCGATGACGCGCATGCAGCAATTCCGCAACCGCCAAGCGGGCAAACTTTCCGGCGGCATGAAGCAAAAGCTCGCGCTCATGTGCACGCTGCTCCATCACCCGCAGATTCTCTTCCTCGACGAGCCGACCAACGGTGTGGACCCGCTGTCGCGCCGCGATTTCTGGGCCATTCTCTACCAGCTCATTAAGGACGGCGTCACCGTATTCGTCGCCACGGCGTATCTCGACGAAGCCGAGCGTTGCAATCGCGTCGGTCTGTTGCATCGCGGCAAGCTGATCCACTGCGACACGCCGGCCAACCTGAAGGCCATGGTTCCGCACTATGCCGTGCGTCATAGCGAAGTGTCTCTGGAAGACGCGTTCATTTTTCTAGTCAACCAAGCGGAGCTGCAAAATCCCAACGCCGCGCCCATCGCGTCATGAACGACCATCCCCAGAACGGAACGCACGCCGTCGAGATCGAGAATCTCACCAAGACGTTCGGCGATTTTGTGGCCGTCGACAACGTTTCGATCACTGTCGCGAAAGGCGAAATCTTCGGCTTCCTGGGACCAAATGGCGCGGGCAAATCGACAACCATCCGCATCCTTTGCGGATTGCTGAAACCAACCTTGGGACGCGCCAGCGTCAACGGCCTCGACGTCGCGACGAAGCCCGAGGAAATTCGCCAGTCGATCGGCTACATGTCGCAGAAATTCTCGCTCTACGAAGGACTCACCGTCGAGGAGAACATCGATTTCTTCAGCGGCATCTACGGCGTCGCGAAAGACAAGCGCGAGGCGCGCAAGGACTACGCGTTGACGATGGCCAGCCTGAAAGACCGCCGCGGTTCGCTGACGCGAGAATTGTCCGGCGGATGGAAACAGCGCCTCGCGCTCGGTTGCGCGATCCTGCACGAGCCGCCCGTGGTCTTTCTCGATGAGCCGACCTCGGGCGTCGACCCGATTGCGCGCCGCGCGTTTTGGGATTTGATCTATCAACTCTCGGAAGCGGGACAAACGGTCTTTGTGACCACGCACTATATGGACGAAGCGGAGTATTGCCATCGCGTGGCGCTGATGTACGCGGGCAAAGTGATCGCGCTGGGACCGCCGAAGCAATTGAAGGACGAGATGTCGCAAGTCTGCCACTTGCTGCAACTCGACACCAGCGATCCGCTCGAAACAATGCGCGCGCTCGAGAAACTGCCGGGCATCCTCGACCTCGCGGTCTTCGGCGCGGGCCTGCACGTCACGGTGAGCGAAGCCGAGCTGGCGATCGAGGCGATCCGCAAGGCGCTCGACGAACGCCAAGTACAGATCCGCCGCCTGGAAGCGATTCAGCCGTCGCTCGAAGACGTCTTCGTCGCGTTGATTGAAGCAGAGGAAAGGAAGCCCGCATGACCTATCGCCGCACGCGCGCGATCTTCGTCAAAGAGCTGCGCCACATCGTGCGTGACGTGCGCAGCCTCGCCGCGGCCCTCGCGCTTCCCATGCTCTATCTCACGCTGTTCGGCTTTGCGCTTTCACTCGATGTGGACCAGATCCCCACGATGATCCGCGATTCCGACAACAGCGCCGCGTCGCGCGATTTGATCCAGCAATTCCGCGGATCGCGTTACTTCAACATCGTTGGATATGTGAACAACGATCGCGAAGTGGAGCGCGCCATCGACCAAACCAAGGCGTTGATGGTCATTTCGATTCCCCGCGATTTCTCGCGCAAACTCCCCACGGGTCTGGAGACGCCGGTGCAACTTCTCGTCGATGGTAGCGACTCCAACACCGCGTCGATTGCGCTCGGCTACGCCAACACGATTCTCTCCAACTACGCGCTGCAACTTCGCGCGCGCGGAGCGAACCAACCGGCCAGCGCCTACTCCGGCTCGCCCGTCGACGCGCAACTGCGCGTTTGGTACAACTCGTCGCTGGAGTCGAAGAACTATGTGGTGCCGGGATTGGTCGCGGTGGTGTTGATGATCATCGCCACGTTTCTCACTTCGCTGACCATCGCGCGCGAATGGGAAATGGCCACGATGGAGCAACTGCTTTCCACGCCCGTGCGTCCCGGCGAGATCGCCATGGGCAAGATGCTGGCGTACTTCGTGGTCGGCGGTGTCGACATGATCGTGGCGGTGATCGCGGCGTTGTTTCTTTTCGACGTGCCGATGCGCGGCAGTTTCATTTTGCTCGCGGTCACTTCCTGCCTCTTCTTGTTTGGCGCGCTGCTCTGGGGAATTTTTATTTCCTCCAAGGCGCGCAGCCAAGCCGTGGCGTTTCAGTTGGGCGCGCTCACGTCGTTTCTTCCGGCGATGCAGCTTTCCGGATTCATCTACTCCATCGAGACGATGCCGATCCCCATCCAGATCATCACGTACTTGGTGCCGGCGCGCTATTTCCTGACGATCGTCAAAGGAATTTTCCTGAAAGGCGTCGGCGTGCGAATCCTGTGGCAGGAGATTCTCTTCCTGACCGCTTATGGCGTCTTTGTTTTCATCCGCACTTCGCAATCGATGCGCCAAAAGGTGGCCTGATATGTGGGAACGAATCCGCTGCATTATTCGCAAAGAGTTCATCGAGCTGTTCCGCGACCCACGCATGCGCGGCACGGTGCTGATTCCGCCGCTCTTGCAACTGTTGATCTTCGGCTACACGGTGAATCTCGACATCGAGAACTCCAAGATCGCCATCATGGATCAAGACCGCTCGCCGGCGAGCCGCGAGTTGGTGTCGCGCTTCGCGGGATCGCCGCGCTTCGACATTGTCGCCGCGCCGGGCAGCGAAACGCAGGTGCAGGATTTGCTCGACCACAGCAAAGTGGTCGCGGTGATTCGCATTCTGCCGAACTTCGAGCGATCGATCCTGCGCGGCGAACCGGCGCCGGTGCAAATTTTGGTCGATGGTACGAACTCGAACACGGGGTCGCTGGTTTCCGGATACGCCGGCGTCGTCATCTCGCAATTTTCGCAAGAGGCCGCGGCGTCGCAGCGCAATGCCAAGATGTTCGCGAAGATGGGACTTTATCAAAACGGCCCGGCGCCGAACGGCGCTCCCTCGACAACGGCGGCCGCGGCAGGTGCGCCGCAGCCGAATCTCGTCTCGCAGCCGCGTGTCTGGTTCAATCCCGAACTGAAGTCGCGGAATTATTTCATTCCCGGCGTTGTCGTGAACATCATCATGATCGTAACTTTCTCGCTGACCGCGCAGGCGATGGTCCGAGAGAAAGAAATCGGCACCATGGAACAGCTCATGGTCACGCCGATTCGTCCTGTGGAATTGATCCTAGGCAAGACCCTGCCATTCGCCTTGGTGGGCATCTTCGACATGGTGCTGGTAATCGCGGCCGCACGGCTGATTTTCCGCGTACCGCTGCGCGGAAATCTCCTGTTGCTTCTGCTTTGCTCGGTCCTGTTCCTCTTCACGACACTCGGCGCAGGCTTGTTCCTCTCGACAGTCTCGAAAACGCAGCAGCAAGCGATGATGTCGTCGTTCCTCTTCACCTCACCGGCGTTCCTGTTGAGCGGCTTCATGTTTCCCATCCGCAACATGCCCGCGCCGATCCGCGTCCTGACGCTTCTCGATCCCTTGCGCTATTTCATGGACATTGTGCGCGGGTTATTTCTGAAGGGTGCGGGCGTCGCCGTGCTCTGGCCGCAGATGCTCGCGCTATTCATCTACGGCGCGGCGGTGATGAGCCTGAGCGTCAGCCGCATGCACAAGAGCCTCGATTAGCGATACAATCCCCTCCCATGGGGACAGTTCACGCAGGACGTCTTTTCCGCGCGAGTTGCATCGCGCTTGTCACTACCGCGATGGCGTTTTCGATTCGCGGCGGCATCATGAGCCAACTCGGCTCCGATTTTCACCTCAGCGGCACTGAACTCGGATGGGTCAGCGGCATGGCCTTCTGGGGATTCACGCTGTCGATGGTAGTCGCGGGACCACTTTGCGACGTGCTCGGCATGCGGATCATTCTGCTCGCCGCATTTTTCGGCCATGCCGCCGGAATCGTGCTGACGATTCTCTCTACCGGCTTCTGGTCGCTCTTTCTCTCGACGTTCTTGGTAGGGCTTGCCAATGGACTGGTGGAAGCCGCGGCGAATCCCATGATCACGGCGCTCTATCCCGACAACAAGACCACAAAACTGAATCATTTTCACGCTTGGTTTCCCGGCGGACTGGTCATCGGCGGCCTGGTCGTTTATGGTTTCGATCTCTTGCATCTCGGCTGGCAACTGAAGATGGCCACGATGCTGATTCCCGCAGTGATCTACGGTGCGATGTTCTTGGGCCAGGAATTTCCACGGACCGAACGCGCGGAGTCCGGCGTTTCCAACGCCGAAATGTATCGCGAATGTCTGCGCCCGCTCTTTCTGTTCATGATGATGTGCATGTGCCTGACGGCGATCACCGAGCTCGACACAAATCAGTTCATTACCTTCCTGCTTGAAAAGTCCGGCGTCTCCGATCCGATCCTGGTGTTGATTTGGGTCACGGGACTGATGATGGTAGGACGCCTCTTCGCGGGTCCTGTGGTGCATCGTCTATCGCCGGTGGGAATGCTGATCTTTTCCGCGTTCTGGGCTGTCGTGGGACTGGAGTGGCTGGGCCGCGTGCAAGGAAACATGGCCTTTGTTCCCGCGTTCTTTTTCGCAATGGGCATTTGCTACTTCTGGCCCACCATGTTGGGATTCGTCAATGAACGCATCCCTCGCACCGGCGCCGTGGGACTCGCGCTGATGGGTGGAATCGGAAATCTTGCCCCGGCCTTGGCTGCGCCCGTCGTCGGCCGCATCTACGACGATGCGCTCGCCTCCGCCCCCCGAGGCGCCGACCAAGCGGCCGCACAACTCGCCGCCGGATCCACGGTGCTGCGCGACATGGCGTACGTGCCATTGGTGCTGATCGTGCTGTTCTCCGTGCTCGCGTGGCAGCAGCGCGGCAAGGGCACTGTGAAAATCAGCTAGAACCAGGAGAATCAATCTGAAGCTTGTAAGTGCTGATTCGCCATTCTTGGGCAGGCCGTAGGTTCGTTTGTAATTTTTGTTTGCACCATCCCAGGTATCTCTTGGCTGGGACATCTCCGCCCCGAGCCTGCGACAGCAGGCGGCACAATGTTAGCCCCAGGCGAGGCGTTTCTTGCCGAGCCTGGGGACACGGTTGTTTCGAGTACGAGCCTGCAGCGCAGGCGGCACAGGCGCATCGGATGGCACGGTTGTCTCTGTCGCCAGCTTTGCAGGCTCGGCGCGCTAACGAATTACCCCAGGCTCGGCAAAAAACGCCTCGCCTGGGGCTAACATTGTGCCGCCTGCTGCCGCAGGCTCGGAGTTGCGTTGTCACACAGACCCGAAGGGGCGAGCTATGACAGCCCAGGTCGAAGCCGGAGCGTTTTTTGCTCCGGCGCAGGCCTGATTGTATGGAAAGCGCCGCAGCAACCCACGCGAGTAAGCTACTCGCGTGGGTGAACTCTCAACCAAAGAGGAGC
>JAJPHL010000072.1 GCA_021325275.1 Terriglobia bacterium
TGATCCAGTCCGCACGGACGAAAATGTTTGCTCACGCCGCTAGAATGCACGAGGGCAAATCAGTTGTAAAGTGTTTGTCGTGGTTCTATCTCCGACAGGCTCCTGAAAGGGGGCCTAGTGTGGAACCCTGGGGCTTGACAGCCATGATATCCTAACAGATTAGGCGAATAAAAAGCGCAATCGATCAATAACAAACGAACCGCTCAGGCAACCGTTGCGAATAGTAAAATTACAAAACGAACCGGACTTATCCCTTTCGCAAACCCAAAGTCAGAATCCTTCGGCGGAAAGAATTGCATCTAGCGCGTCTTTTAGCTCCGGCTTGACGGCATATCCGCGTGGGTAGTCTTCTACCAATATTCCCACGGCTAAGCCGGACAAGATTGTCCTTTGCCCATCGGCCCAGGCGATACCGCGATCCGAGTCGATGCCGTGGAGTGGTCCCTCGTCAACGAGAATGCGAAGAAAACGCTTTTGTACGTCGGTTACTCGCATGTTCCCGAGTATTTCGGAAACGCGCGCACGCCTCCTTGTTTCTGCTGGAGGGACAGGCGGAAAGGCGGCTACTTGCAATCGCTCGATTTCCGCTCGCGCGTCGGCATGAATCAGGCTGGGCGCAAAAATAAGATCGTAAGAGAACCGCAGCAACGCCATGGCAATCAACGTAAACGGCAATGCTACGATGGCCGCAAATATCGTAGTCATTGAGAATGATTGATGAGCAATAACATGGCCTGCCACGGCCCCGCAGAGAGCCGACACGACGGGCGTAGCCACGAACGCAAAGATGCGGTGCTCGGTCCAAAATGCCTTACTCTCAGCGACGGCCTTTTGTCGCCAAAGGCGGAAATAGCTCGATTCCATGCGCGGTGCATAGAGACACCTCCGTGTTACACTGAGAGTGTCCCTGGTGCTTTCTCAAAAAGATTTAGGTATTACGAATTGGCCCGCTGGCAGGCGGGCCTTTTCCATTTACGATGGTAGCACTCTCTGCCGAGTGAAAACGACATAGGGATCAAGCCCAGATAGGTGAGGCTTGACCGTCCATCCGGCTTTGAGCCACGCGCGACACTGGCGCGATGCGCTCGAACGAACCTCGTTACCCCACCAATCGGGATTCTCTTTTGCGGCCATGGGGAGATCAATGCCCATGTCCGCGATTTGATACAGCGTGCGCTTAATCCGATTCATCGGTTGATTCTGTAGAAATTCTGTCAGTGGATCGTACACGCTTGGCCGTCCGCCCGCGTTTGTTGTGCGCTTGGCTTGCAGGGCCGCGAAGTAATCCGGCCCGCGATCTTTTGCCAACGCGCGACCGCCAAGCCGTCCCAGAGCGACGGCGGCAGGATTTTTTCGTGCCATAAAATTTAGGCTCCCTTCGTGAGTGGTTTGTACGTCAGACGTTTGCCTTCAGCCAACCGGATCGCAGCAATAGCGCGCGCTCCATCCTCGACGCCGCGATGGTTGTACCGGAAATCGAATTCCGAGAGGTAGCGGTGAAGGTGCTGCTTGCTCCAGTGGTGATACGTTCCGTACACGCCTCGCTTGATTAAGCTGAAAAATCCTTCCACGGTATTCGTGTGAACCGTGCGGCTTGGTTCTTTGCGCGAGTACTCGCGGGCCGAGTGATTCACGCTACGGTGATGCGGAAACCATGGATGGATGCGCGCGTACACCTTGGCGTCATCGGTGTTGAGATGCGCGAGTTGGTGAATATTGTCTCGCAGGATCGGCGAGATATTGTTGAACGTCACGCGCTCCATCGCGAACGAACGCGCGATCCCGTCGCGTTGCACTAGCGAAACCACGGGCACCTTGTTGCTTTGTTCGGTGCGGTAGTTACCACGTCCTACGCCATGTTCCTTGCCACCAACGTAGGTTTCGTCAACCTCGATTGTGCCCGTGAGTTTTTCGAGCAGTGGGGCTTGTTTCATCGCGTAGCGGATTCGGTGAGTCATGAACCAAGCGGATTGATACTTCATGCCGAGCATCCGGTGGAGTTGGTGAGAACTGATTCCCTTTTTGCTGGCGCACATGAGATGAACCGCGATGAGCCATTTGTGAAGCGGAATGTGCGATCCCTCGAAAATCGTTCCGACCGTGACGGTGAACTGCCTACGACATTCTGCGCACTTATAGACGCCTTTGCGCGCGTGCGTTTTCGCGCCTTCCTTGGGCTTGAGAGCATAGGCATGGCCGGTATCGCCGCACTTTGGGCAAACCGGGCCGTCCGGCCAAAGGATCGCTTCCAGATGAGTGCGCGCCTTGTCTGGCGTGCTGAAGCGTTCCATCAAGTCCATGAGGTTCATGTCGTGTTCCATGTCTGACATAATATCTAACGCTCGTTGTTTTGTCAAGTGCTATTTTGGGGTTTTCAGGGGAGTCTTTCGAGGTATACTGAGTGCGGTAGGAGGGGATCGAACCCTCACGGGACACGTTAGGTCCCATCAAGTTCCAAACTTGACCCGGTTGCCAGTTACGGCACTACCGCATGTGGTTCCACCGTAGGCCCGATTCGCTGCCCCTGTCACGGAACAAGCGAACCGGGCCTTTCTGTTTTGTCGTCTTGGCCCATGCCGCCCGGTGGTGGAGCGTTGAACGGCACAAGCTGTGTATCATGGCATCGCTCCTCCCATCGCTTACAAGTCTGCATTGTCCCGCGTGGCATTCGTCAAGGCAGGAGTTTAGATCGGCTATGCGGGAGAGACGCGGGACAAATGCGGGAGGAATGCGGGAGCCGCTATTCCCGCTTCTTTGTGGTGGGCAGCTTCCTCGATGCAGAGATCTTCCTCCACGCGCCAAGGAATCTCTCGCAATCCATCGCTAGGACACTATTGAATGCCAACATAGCGCGCACCGTCACGCGTTCGCCCCTTTGGAATCGTTCAAACTGGGTTCGGTCCTTGTATCCAGCTACGGCCCATATCGCGGTCTTAGGAACCTTTGCCTTTGCGTGACGTTGCACCTTGGAAATGAACGAGGTGATCATTTCTTCATTGCTCCGTTCCATAGGAGTGGAATCGGCGGTCTTTGACGGCGGTTTCCAGTCTAGGGCGCGGGCGGCCAATAACTCACGGACTTGAGCCAGAATGAACTCCAGGCTCGCATGATAGGTCAGTCGGCCCCCATTGGGTCCACCTTCGATCTTTGAAATGCTAGACGCAATTTCTCGCTCCACGAGTCTTGCAATATTCTGGCGGGTCAACAGTTCTTCCACGGGGTAGTAGTGATGACTTCCAGAGTCGAACAGGTCCAGTGCGTATTCCTGTAAGATCCGAATCAGTGTAATTGGTCTCTGTGGTGGAGTGGGTTCGGGATCTCTGTAGATTGAGCCAAGATCGCGGTCGATTACATCGACACGCATGGACAGAAGCTGGCTCCAGTATTTCTTCGCGATTTCGTACCATTCGTTCTGGAGGGCCTCGTAGTCATCACCTCGAATCGCCAATGCAAAGTCTATTTGCGGTTTCGGCATCGCTCCCTTTGCGATCCCTAGGGTGATAGTAGCCGCCAGCGGAGTAGGGTACTCGGCGTTTCGGTCCAGTTCATGAGGCCGGGCCTAGGCGGCTGGGCTTGGATTCTAGCAGAGTGCTACGATGTCTGCATGGCGAAACCAGATCATCCCAACAAGCTCCAGTTTACGGTCGAAATGAGACGAAGCAGAGCCTATCCGGCATACATCAAGTTCAGAACTCCTGAAGATCAGCATTTGTCGGTTTTCATTCCCCGAGCAAGATTTGGAAACGGTGTTCCGAGCAAGATCGTAGTGTCCATCAACGGCTGTGCTGATGCGGAGTGGGCAGACGAGCAGAGCTTAAAATCGGAGTAGAGTGCTACAATGCAGTCATGCGGAAGGATGACAAGCCGATTAGCCTTTACCCATTGAAGCCGGATGATGTGCTAAAGGCCCTATTGCAGACGCAGCCGCCAAAACGGAAACGTAAGGCCAAGCCGAAGGCGTAAGAAAAAATGCAGATTCCCAAGAGCGTTATCGAGTCGTTGGCGAAGGCGTGGCTTGCTGAATCCAAGCGTCTGTGCGCGAGCGTGAAGTGTGATTGTGGATGTGGCGAGTCCGTCACGCCCAGAACACGGTTCAAATCGGGCCATGACGCCAAATTGCTAAAGACCTATCGGAAGGCGATTCACGAGATAATCGGAAACTCTTGATCTAGCATAGGCTTGCGCGCCTCTTGCCACCGTTCGCCATCTAGTGCCACCTCTTGCCACTTGGGTTTGCGAAAGGGATAAGTCCGAAACGAACCTACCGATGGGTTAACGCTTTAGGGATCAGTAGCTTAGATGCACTCATAGGTGGCCAACTAGTAACTGAATTTAGCCGTCACGACATTAGCCGTTTGACCATCCAACCGTCAGCAGGACGTTTGAAAGTCCCGCAGCCAGCAGACTCAAGGATGAAGGCGGGACAATTTGGAGTGCGGCGACTTGTCGCCGCTTTTTTCCGAGTGTCTTCGTAGTTAGGGAGCAAAGCGGCGACAAGTCGCCGCACTCCAAATTGAGGCGCTCGGAGGTGGCCAACCAGTTTACTGAATGTTGACCGTCACGACATTCGCCGTTTGACCATCCACAGTCAGCAGGACGTTGGAAAGTCCCGCGCCCCGCAGACTCAGCGGCAGTAACACGTTCACCTGATCGAGTCCCGCGAATTGCGCCTGCGGACCCGCGTACGTCACCGGCACGCTGGTTCCGTTGATGGTTACAGAAACATTGGCGGCGTTAGTTTCCCCGCGGACTCCCGTGGCGTAGAGAGACAAATACACCGGCCTATCGATACCCATGGCGATCGGCACCGCCGTGCATCCATTTGATGCGCATTGCACCACCGTCACCGGCGATTGCAGCGACGGATTCGCCGCCTGCACCATGACGGCCGTCGCGGCGGCCGCGCCCATTCCCGTGCTGTTCGCGCTGAAGACAGACGGCGCGACTGCTTGCACGGTGACGGGCGCGGTCAACGTGACTCCGTTGTTCGCGATCGACACGGTCGCCGCGCCCGGCGCGGTTCCGTGCGGAATCACAAAGTTGATTTGATTTGTTCCCGCGTACAGAATCGTGGCGTTGCGCGAAACGCCGGCGGAATCTTGCACCGTGACCGTCACCGAATTCGAAGGCGGCGTGACCAAGTTCGCGCCGTACGCCGAGGCCAGCGAGTCGGGCGCCACTTGCGGCGTTCCCGCTGCCGCCGACTGCACGACGAACGCTTGCGCCAATCCGTAATATCGCGCCATCCACCACGGCAGGATGTAATCGATGCCGGCCGTCTCAATCGTTCCGCTTCCGCCGCCCGAAAGTTGGAAGGGATTGCGCTGCCACAGAAAATCCGTGGGCACGCGGAGATTCACGGGAATCGGATTGCACGCTTGACCGCTGCACACCGCGACCGTGCCGCTCAAATCCACGTGCGGATCTCGTGACGGCCGCTGGAGCCACAGATTGAGATACGCCAAAGTGTTCGCGTCGCGCGTGGCGTCGCCGCTGTGGAGGGCGCGATCGATCATGTTGAAGTGCGCGTTCTGATGACTCGCGGTCGCCGCGCGCAAGAGCGCGTAGGATGCGTCGTACGCGGCGGGATACGATCCGGTTTGCAAGCCGATCAAGCTGTAGAAATTGATGTAGTCGAGATTGAACTTGAAGTACGAGCTGAGACTCGTGGTCTCGAGACCCACGGGCACCACCATCTCCGGCGCGTATTGCAAATTGTTGGCGTACGCCGCCGCGAAGGCGTTGGGATTCACATATTGTCCGATGGTCAGAAACGCCAGCACCTGATCTTCGCGACCTACAAACGTGTCGCTGACGTTGAAGTCGGGCAGCACGATGGTCCACGCGTGATTCATCAGGAAATTCAGAATGCGCGTGACGATCGCGGCGGCCGACACCTTCACGCCGGCATCATCCACAAGGTTGTACGCCACGGCGAGGCCGAACATCACGCCGGAATATTCGTCGCGCGACGTGTTGCCGACCCAAATGTATCCGGCGGACTTATTCGTGTAAATCGTGTTGGTCGCTTCCTGGCTACTGATGCTCGCCATGTAGGGCGAGGTCAGTGGAATCAGGCAGCGCGCTAGAACGTCGGTGCCGGTGATATCGACGAGCGACCTGATTCCGGCGACCGCGCTCTTCACGTTCGCGAGCGCCGCGGGATCGCGCGTCACACGGTAGCGAAACGATTCGGCGGCGAGATAGTGGCCGGTCCAAATCGCGGAGTCGCCGCAGCGTGTGTAGTCGGTGATCGTATTGCTTGTGGCCGACGCGAAAACCGGATCGATCACTGTGCCGTAGGGCATGTGCCGCGCTTGAATGTTGGCGGAAATGGCCAGCGCGTCATTATCGCTGGCGTGACAGACGCCAGACGCCAAGATCAAAACGGCGAGGAGACACAAGCGGACCCGCATCACTCCGATAGACGCGCACGCCGCGCGCCATGTTTCGGCGGAATTTCCCTGGGAGGCGTCGACCACGCCGAGAAGACGCCGAGCGAGAACTAAAGCGCGTCTCAAATTGAGCCGATGGAGCAAGAGATGAGCTCCCCGGCGACCATTTCGCTCGTCCAGCGCGAGCATGACCTCCGTGTGGCGTACATGCACGGCCAGCGGCGTCACTTGGATTTCTTTTTCGCCGGATTCCTGATCTACGAATGGGTCTTGGCCTTCGCCGTAACCGTGTGGATTAGCCGAAATGCGGACATTCCGCTGACCGCGGACATGCGCCATCACTACGATTTGACGCTGGTGTTCGGTGCGTTCCTCGCGGTGATCCCAGCGATCTGCGTCGCGCTCCGGCCGGGCCGCCGCCTGACACGCTGCGTCATCGCCGCAACGCAAATTCTCTTCTCCGGCTTGCTGATCCACCTCACGGGATTTCGCATCGGCGTGCATTTCCACATTTGTGCGTCGCTGCTTTTCCTGCTGTTCTACTGGGACGCCTGGGTGATGGCCGTGGCGGCGGGCGCCGGCATCGTCGACCAAATCGTTCGCGGACTCCCGGGACTCTCCACGTATCTCTTCACGCCGGACTCGCGTTGGCACACCGTGGAGCATGCCGGATGGGTGATCTTCGGCGCGCTCTTCGTGCTCGATGCGCGCCGCGAAGCGATTGGCGCTTTCCGCCGCCAAGCGGAACGCGAAGCGGAACTGGAAACCGATTTGGAGCAGGCGCGGCGCAGCGCCGGTCGCGACGCGACGGATCGAACTGGACTGTTGGCCGCCGCGGGACGTGCCTTGCGCGCGCCGGTGGAAAGCGTGCTCGGCATGACCTCTCTGCTGCTCGATTCGGTGCTGAATCCCACGCAGGAACGGGTCACGCGCGCGATTCAAGAATCAGGTGAGTTTTTACGAGCTACAGTCAACGATATATTGAACTTATATCAAGTCGATTCCGGACAAGCTCAACCCGATCCGGTGCCCTGCGACCTGCCTGTGGTGGTCAGCCAGGCCGTCGATTGGCTGGACCAAGCGGCGCGCCCGAAAAACCTCCACCTTTGGGTGAAGTATCCGCCGCAATGTCCGCGGCGATTTGTGGCCGATCGCGCGAGAATCCGCCACGTGCTGCTCAACTTGCTGAGCAACGCGGTGCGCGCCACCGAAGGCGGCGGAATCACCGTGGCCGTGGAAGCGATCGCCACGTTCGGCGACGAAACAACAATGCGCATTACTGTTTCGGACACCGGAACCGGCATGTCCGATGCGCAGCTCGCGCGAATCAACGCCTTGTTCGATCCGCAGAATCCGCAACCGGCCGCCGGCGCCACGGGATTGGGTCTGCCGCTTTCGGTGCGGCTCGTGAAAATGCTGGGCGGCGAGATGGGAGTGTCGAGCAAGCCTGGGCTCGGATCGCAATTTTGGTTCACGATGCGTTTGAAGCGCGACGCACGCGAGATGCCGGCCCACGAAGGATCGGGCCGCAGCGAGTTGGCCGATCAGCGCATTCTGGTGGTCGATCAAGTCCCGGCGAATCGCCAAATCATGGCCGAAGTGCTCTCGCAGTGGGGATGCCGCGCGGAATGCGCCAGCGCCGCGCTGGTGGTGGAGCGCATGGGCGAAGCGGTGCGATCCGGCGATCCATTCCGTATGGTGGTCGCGGGACAACGCATGGCCGAAGCCGACGCTTTCGCGATGGCCCGCGCGGTGAAGGCCGATCCGCAACTGCGCGACACAGTCCTGGTGATGGCGGCCGCGCATCCCACGCCGCAAGCGTTGCGCGAAAGTTTGAAAGCGGGATTCACCGAGTACATCGAGAAACCATCGGGCCTTTCGTCGATCTACGATGGCATGGTTCGGGCGTATTTGGAAACCCGGCAGGAAGCGCGAGCCGCGGCCACGCCGGAAGAAAACGTCACGCCGCAGGAAGAAAACGACTGGTCGCAAACTCGCTGCGTTCTCGTCGTCAACGACGACGCCGTCGAGCGCGCGGCGCTGGCCCGAGCGATCACAGAATTCGGCTTCCGCGCGGAAACGGCGTCGAGCGGATCGCGAGCGCTGGAAATGTGGGGGCAAGGAAGCTTCGACGTAATCCTCATGGACTCCGCGATGCCCGGCATGGACGGCTACGAAACGGTCATGGAGATTCGCGGACTGGAGCAACTTGGCCCGCGCGACCCCGAGCATCCGCGCACGCCCATCGTGATGCTGCTGGAATCGGGTCCTCTGCTCTCACGCGTGAAATCCGCGGCGCGCGGCGTGGACGGTTCCATCGCCAAGCCGCTTTCGAAGGCCGCGCTTCGCGAGACGATTGAGCGTCAGTTGCCGGTGGGCGTCTTCTCGACGTGATCGATCACGATCACCGCTAGGGGCGCTTTGCGTTTTTCCAACTTCAGCCCCAACGCGTCGAGCGAGTTCGTCAGCGACTCACCGTTATACGTATCGAGCGCCGCCAGCGCTTGCGGCGGTATATTGGCGCCCGCGTTGATCCCCGAGCGGATCAGCATGCCCATGTAATCTTCCGGCGTCAACTTCAACGTGAAATCGTAATTGCCCTTCAACCCGGTCATATCGACAACGGGACGGTCCATGAAACGCGACAGGGATTCGCAGAACGACGCCAGCAGAATCTTTTTGACATCGAGTTCATTGTTAGCAAACGAAAACGACCCGCCATTGCCCATGTTCACGAAAACGCCGCCGCGTCCACCTTGTGCCGCCACGTTGGTGGTTCCCGCGGGATCGCTCGCCTCGGCCTGCACTTCCGTCAGCTTCACGGGACTCTTCGACACGGTCAGCGCGTACACCGGAAACTCGCGCGTCTCGGGATGCGCCTTCATCTGGAAGCGATCCTCCAGCAGCGACTTCAGCATATCGTTCATGTCGTCGCGCTTGGAGCCGTCGGGCAGCTTCGCGGAAATGTCGAAGCGCGCGCCGGCCGTCCAATCCGGCGCCACCACTTGGTACAACTTCATGTTGTACGCGCTGGCGATGTATTCCTTCACCGATAGGTAATTGATGCGGACCATTGCGCCGTCGAGATGGACGCCGACATGCACCGTGTCGCTGCCGGGATCACTCGGCCGGATCGAGGCAACTTCAAATTCCGGGCGTTTCTGCGCCTGTGCGAGGCAAAACAGAGACGACAAAACGACGGCCGTACCAATGCGTGTGAGGGTCATAAGTGATGTGACGAACGAGTTTGCCGAAATGTTCAAAAATCCGAAAGAAAAAACGTAATCCATTGCCGCCCGGCGACTTATCGATTCCTTCGACGACCAGCGGCGCCGCCGCTGCTCTGTGCGGAAGGCCAGGCCCTTCCCTGTAGTTTGGACATTTCTCGTGCCACCTTGGCGAGTGTTCGGTCACATTCGGTCCCCGAGGCTGCGGAGCAGGCGGTGTTTCCGTCGTTCACATCGCTATCGATTGGAGTTGATGCGAGCGAGCCTGCGCAGCAGGCGGTACAACGTTAGCCCCAGGCGTCAGCCTGGGGGAACCCAGCAGCAACAATGAGCCTGCGGAGCGGGCGGCACAAAACGCTTCCCCATTGGGCCGTCAGGTCCACACGTGTTTCTCTTCGAATTCGATTCCGTGCGCGCGCCATAACTTTCGGAACTCGTCGTCGAAAACCATCCTTCGATGGTGCTGCTGCTGGTTGCAGATGTACTTTCGCACGATCTAAGCCTGCGATTCTGGGACGCGCTGGCGCCTGGCCAGGTGTTTGTGCCGCCAGCTTCGCGGCTCTCTCTCCTGGTCCGTCTTCCCCAGGCTCACGCCTGGGGCTAACATTGTATCACTGTTGTCCAAAATAAGAATCTGGCGAGACGTTTTCTGAGGGTTGTCCTCCTGGTGGAGTTGTTGGAGAATCGCGTTTGCCGACGTCGATTCACAACAACAACCA
>JAJPHL010000020.1 GCA_021325275.1 Terriglobia bacterium
CCGCCCGCTTGACCTTCCTCCGGGTTCGCGGCGCCTTGCTCGCCACCTGCGGGAGCACCTTCCGCCGCCGGTGCTGCCGCGCCACCACCACCGCCACGTCCTCCACGACCGCCGCCACCGCCCGCACCTGCGCCGCCGCGACCACCACCGCCACCGCCGCCACCGAATCCGCCGCGACCACCGGCCGCTTGCGGAATTGGCGAGTCTTCACGCAAATCCCAGACCAAGCGATTCACCACTCCGGCTTCGGCGCGCGCGGTCATTTTTCGCACGTTACCGTCCTTGTCTGTTACGGTCACTTGCACCGGTCCCGCCGACTTCGTGTAGTAATCGATCACCGCGCCCTGAGGAGCATTCGGGGCGAAGAACATCGAGTTCCCCACGAAGCTGCGGTAATTCGCCATCTTGTATTCCACCGCTGGACGAGTGGGAAACGCCTTGATGTCCGCGTTCAGCACATCGGAGCTCATGTTTTCAAGCGACGAAATGTTGTCGAGAATCTGGAACGACCGTCCGTGCGTGGCGAGAATTAAATCGTGCTCGCGCGGATGAACCTGAATGTCGAACACCGGTGTCGTCGCCAAACCATTCTTCATCTTGTGCCACGATCCACCGCGATCGAGCGAGAAGAACAATCCAAATTCGGTTCCGGCGAAGAGCAAGTTCGAGTTGCTGGGATCTTCGCGCACCGTGTGCACCGTGCCCGCTTCCACCGGAATTCCGTTGGTGATGCGCGTGAACGTTTTGCCAAAATCCTTCGTCACGTAGATGTAGATCGCGTAGTCCGACGCGCGGTGATTGTCGAACGCCACGTAAGCCGTTCCCGCGCCTGCGCGCGACGTCTCGATGCGGCTGACATACGCGCCTTTCTTCACGCCCGGAACGTTGGCCACCACGTTCGACCACGTTTTCCCGTCATCCTGCGACACTTGCAGGTTGCCGTCGTCTGTTCCCACCCACAAGATGCCCGGCTTCAACGGCGATTCCGCGATCACCGTGATGCACGGCCACGCCACCACGCCATCGTGACGCGAAAGAGTCTCGCGGCTCACGACCTTGCCCATCACTTCGATCTTGTCTCGGTCCGCATTCGAAGTAAGATCGGGACCCAGCCGCGTCCAATCGTCGCCGCGGTTCGTCGACTTGAACAAATAGTTGCCGCCGTAATAAATCGTGTTGTGATCGTGCGCCGAAATCATCAGCGGAGAATTCCACTGGAAGCGATAGCGCGGCGGATTGTCGTTTTCTTCCTGCGGACGAATCGATTTCGATTCGCTCGAGCGCAAGTCGCGCCGCGACAAGTTGCCGTCTTGCGACTCCGCGTAGATGATGTTGGGATCCACTTGATCGATGCGGTTGTAGAATCCGTCGCCGCCCGCCACGGTGATCCAGTCTTCGTTGCCGATGCCGAGTTGCTGCTCGGTGGAACTCGGTCCGCACCACGAGTAGTTGTCCTGCGCGCCGCCGCAAACGTGATACGGCTTCTGGAAATCGAACGACGCTTCGTAGAATTGTCCAAGCGGGAAATTATTCAAGTGCGACCAATGGCGTCCCATATCGTTGGTGGACCACACGCCGCCGTCGCAGCCGATGATGACGTGGTCGGAATCGCCGGGATCGATCCAGATGCCGTGCACGTCGCTGTGCACGCCTTGGAAACGCGTCTGCACGAAAGTTTTTCCGCCGTCCTCGGAGAAGTAGATGTTCACGCCGCCCATCCACATGCGCTGATCGTTGTTGGGATCGACGCGAAGTTGGCTGAAGTACGACGGCCGCGGATTTTCGTTGCCCATGCGCGTCCAATGCACGCCTTTATCTTCCGACCGGTATACGCCTCCCAGCGTCGCGTGCTCGATGAGCGCGTAGACGATGTTGGGGTTTTTCCGGTAGACCGAGAGCGCGCAGCGGCCGATATCGCCTTGCGCCGGCAAGCCTCCCGCCACCTTCGTCCAATGCGCGCCCGCGTCGGTGGAGCGATAAATCCCGCTGCCCGGACCGCCGCCCGAGTATCCGAACACGGTGCGGCGGCGTTGATACGCCGCGGCGTACAAAATGTTGGGGCTCTGCGGATCGATTGCGATGTCGCTGACGCCGGTGTCTTCGTTGATCGACAGCGTTTGCGACCACGTCGCCCCGCCGTCCATCGAGCGATACACGCCGCGTTCTTTGTTCGGTCCCCAGAGATCGCCGAGCGCCGCCACCCACACGTGGTCGGGATTCTGCGGATCGACCACGACGCGACCAATGTGCTTCGATTCCTTCAATCCCATGTGCGTCCACGTCGCGCCGCCGTCGACGGTCTTGTAGACGCCGTCGCCCCACGACGAACTCTGGCGATTGTTCGGCTCGCCAGTGCCGACATAGACGATCGAGGGATTCGACGGCGCGATGGCGATGTCGCCGATCGAGGGATTCGGCTGATCGTCGAACAGCGACATCCAGGTCATGCCGGCGTTGACGGTCTTCAGCAATCCACCGGCGGCCGCGCCCACGTAGAAGACGCGTGGATCGGACTCGACCGCCGCGATCACGTCGACGCGCCCGCCCATTACGGCGGGTCCAATAGCGCGGAAATGCAAGTTCTTCAGCGCGGTGTCGTAGGCGGGCTGCGCGGCGGCGCCCGCTGCGGCGAGCGTAAAGACGGCGATCAAAAGGGTGGCGATGCGAAGGGTCTTGCTGGCTGACATTTTGGTTGTCCCCCGAAAAAATCAAGGCCATTGTACACAATTACTATGTGGCGGCGCAGGCCGGCGGGGCGTGCCGGTGTTAAGAAACGTGAACGCGTCTGATCAGCTCAACGAGTCGCGAGCGGTGACAGTGCGATTCGTCGTCGCAGAAGCATCCCACGGCAATCGGCGTGCGTTCCGCGAGTGCGGCGAGAAGTTCGATCACGTGGCGCGGCGCGGGTTGTTGCATTTCGCGCTCGTAAGCCTGAAAGAATCGCTTGCGAATGGCCGCATCGCCGAGATCTTTCCGATAACGGTGGATCAACGCGGCGCTGGGAGCAATCACGGGAAGCCAAACGTCGAAGAATCCGTCTTCGCGCCAGCGTGACTTCGCTACGCCTCGCGGCGGATGGCGGGCCGCGCCGATCCGCAGTCCTTCGCCGCGTTTCGGCGGCGCGCCGATTTGGAAGGTCCGAAGTTGGAGCGAGCGCGCCATGTTCTCCACCCAGAATAACGCTAAAATTGCGTCATGAAGATTTGCAACGTCCTTGTTTTGGCGGCCGTGGCAGTTACCGCACAGGCGCAAAACCATTACGTCGGATCGCAAGCGTGCGCCAAGTGCCATCAGCAGATTTACGAACACTGGAAGAAAACGCCGATGGCCAACGTGGTGCGCGATCCGCGCGAGCATCCTGATGCGATCATTCCGGATCTGGCCACCAACGACGTGTCGCCGTTCACGAAGGACCAAGTCGCCTTCGTCTACGGCAGCATTTGGAAGCAGCGTTATTTCACGAAGGTCGGCGAGGATTATTTTCCGCTTCCTGTTCAGTGGGAGGTTCTGAATCACAAGTGGAGCAAATACCAAATGGCGGCGGGCACCGATTGGTGGACGGCGTTTTATCCGGCGGACAATATGCATCGCCCCACCGGTCCGCTCTGTGACGGCTGCCATTCGGTCGGTTACGACATTCGCGCGAAGCAAGTGGCGGAGTGGAACGTCGGCTGCGAACGCTGCCACGGACCGGGCAGCGAACACGCGGCGCATCCCGCGCTTACCAACATCAAGAATCCCGGCAAAATGGATTACGTCGCTGCCAGCGACACCTGCATTCAGTGCCATTCGCAAGGCCAGCCGCTGGCGAATCCCATCGAGGGCAAGTATTACGATTGGCCTGTCGGCTACAACGCGGGATTGAAACTCCAAGATTATTGGAAACTCGAAGAACACACGCTCGGCGCGCCGGCCAACTTTTTGCATTTTCCCGACGGCACAGCGCACAAGAATCGCATGCAGGGCAACGATTTCGTGCAAAGCGTCATGTATACGCGCGGCGTCACGTGTTTCAGTTGTCACGACGTGCATGGCACGGAGAACTACGCGCAGTTGCGCTTGCCGGCCGACAAACTCTGCTTCACCTGTCACGGCCCGAAATCGCCGAATGGTCCGCGCACCGCGACGATCGAGCAACACACGCATCACAAAGACGGAACGCCGGGCAGCCGGTGCGTGGACTGCCACATGCCGAAGATCGAAACCCAAGGTCCTCCGGGCACGTTTGTTCACGCGCATACGTTCAAGTTCATCTCTCCCGCGATGACGGATAAATACAAGATCCCGAATCCATGCACGTCGTGCCACAAAGACAAGTCGACCGAGTGGGCCACCAACGCGATGCGCCACTGGAGCGAGCGGTCGCCTTGGCGGCTGGAATAATCGCGCGGGAAGAAACTGGAGTCGAGCGGCGTCTCATGTAAGGTGGCTGGTTGACGAATCATCCGGTGCAGGTGACGACCGAGATTCTCGCCGCGTGCCGCACGGGCGACCGCGACGCATTCCGCTCGCTCTACGACACCTATAAGGATCGTGTGTATTCGATCGCGCTGTACTTCTTTCACGGCGATCGCGCCGCGGCCGGCGATGCTTCGCAGCAAGTTTTTCTCAAGCTGCTAACGCAGATCGGCCAGTTTCGCGGAGACGCCGAATTCTCCACGTGGCTGTACCGCATGGTGGTGAACACGTGCGTCGATATGACTCGGCGGCGCAAGCGGACGACGGATCTTTCCGATACGCTTCCGGCTCCGGCGCGTCAGCACGAAGAGATCGAGCAGCGACAAGTGGTGGACGCGGTGCAAGCGGCGGTGGCCGAATTGCCGGAGAAATTCCGCATCGCTGTGCTGCTGCGGCACTTCGATGATCTTTCCTACGAAGAGATGGCCGCGATTCTAAATTGCTCCGCGGGAACCGTGGCGTCGCGTTTGAGCCGCGGGCATCGAATGTTGGCCGTGCGGTTGAAGAAGTTTCAAGAGAGATGGAAATGACCGATCCAGCAGCCGAGAGATTTGCGCAGTCGATGCTCGCCGAGCTTCCGTTGGTGGAAGCGCCGGAGAGCGTTTGGCGCGGCATCGAGGCCCGCCTCGACGCCGGCGAGCGGCCGCGCCCGGCGCCGGTGTTCCGGTGGCCGCGATGGGCGTTCGCGATCGCCGCGATTTTCGCGATCGTGGCCGCGATCTTCTGGCGCGCTTCCCAACGCGGCTGGATCGACACGGGCCACTCCTCGCAGACCATCGCGATCGGGCAAATCGGCACGGTGACGATCGCTCCCGGCACGCGCCTGCGTGTCGTCGCCGATCGCCCTGAAGAACATCGCTTGGCGTTGCAGCACGGCGAAATTCACGCGAGAATCACCGCGCCGCCGCGATTGTTTTTTGTCGACACGGCGTCCGGAACGGCGATCGATCTCGGCTGCGAGTACACGCTCACGGCCGACGACCGCGGGGCCGGCGAGTTGCATGTCACGCGCGGTTGGGTCGCGTTTGTGTGGCAAGGCCGCGAGTCGCTAACACCGGCGGGAGCGATGGTTCGAACGCGGCCCGTTTCTGGTCCCGGGATCCCGTACTTCGAAGACGCGTCGTCTGAACTAAAGCGGGCCGTGGACGGCCGGCTTGATGTCAATGCGGCCCTCGGAGCCGCGCGCCCCCGCGATACACTCACGCTGTGGCATTTGCTGCAACGCGTTTCGGACACGGATCGCGCGCCAGTCTACGACCGGATCGCCACGCTCGCGCCGTTGCCCGCGTCCATCGATCGGGAAAAAGTCCTGCGGCTTGATCCCGAGGCGTTGAAGTTGTTGAAAGAGGAACTGGCTTGGACCTGGTAAAACCCAGGGAAGAAAAACGGTCGTCCCGGCGTCTTAAGGGTGTCGGCACAGCAAGGAGAACCCAAAATGATGCGCAGCATTTTGGCATTTCTTGCATTCGCGGCGTTCGCGAATGCACAGGCGTTTTCTTTCAGGATCGGCGCGCCCGTCGCGTCGCAGGACTTTCAGTTCAAGAGTGCGGCGTTCGTCTTTCGCACCGAAGGATGCGCCGGCGTCGAGAAACTGAAAATCACCGCCGCGGCCGTGGGGCGGGTAAACGGCGAACGGCGCAGCATGGACTTGCATGTCGCGGCGTCTTCGTCGCACCCGGGCGTTTTTGCGGTCGCCCAACAGTGGCCGCAGGAAGGGAACTGGGTGGTCTCGCTGAAGGGCGAATGCGGTGACAAGATCGCCGGCGCCATCGTGCCGCTGAATCGCCAAGGATTCATCCGCGAATCGGCAAAGTTTTTTTCGCGCGCCGCGAAGGACTCTGAAATCGACGCGGCGCTAAAGGATTTGGCAAAGAAGGAGGAACCAAAATGACTCGCAAACTCTTTGGGCTATTGCTGGCCGTGGCGGCGGTCGTTGTTCTCACCGCGGGATCGCCCGACGACGGCTTGACCGTACACGAGTGGGGCACGTTCACATCGGTCGCCGGCACGAACGGCAAGGCCATCGAGTGGAACGGCCTTGGTCCGGCGCGCGATCTTCCCCCTTTCGTGGAAGACGCCGGACTTCACTGCACCAAGTGGAGCTTTCTTGCCAGCGTGCGCATGGAAACGCCGGTGATTTATTTCTACAGTTCGCGCGAAATGCAGGCCAACGTCAGCGTGAAATTCCCACACGGGCAAATGAGCGAGTGGTATCCCAGCGCTCGCGTCTCGAGCGACCACATCACGCCGCAGCCCGCCGACACGCCCGACTTCCAACTTCGCAACACCGTCGGCGGCATCGAATGGCGTGGAATCCGCGTCGAGCCGGGCGTGTCGCCGGCGCTGCCGAGTGGCGGCGAGGCGAATGACCGTTACTACGCCGCGCGGCAAACCGATAGCGCACCGCTTACGGTCGGCACGCAGCACGAAAAGTTTCTCTTCTACCGCGGCCTCGCGCATTTCGATGTGCCGCTCACCGCGCGCGTGACGGCCGATGGCAAAATTCTGGTGTCGAACGATGGCGCGACCGTGATCCCCAGTGCGATTCTGTTTGAAAATCGCGGTGGTCGCGTGACCTATCGCGAACTTGGCGCGATTCCGTTGCACGCGCCGATGGACGCGACGGCGGGTTGGGGAGAAATGGGCGACGCCGGACACTCGCTACCGGAGTTGTATCGCGATCTCGAAGAAACGCTCGTGTCGCAAGGACTATTCCGCAAGGAAGCGCACGCGATGGTCGAGACGTGGAAGTATTCGTGGTTCGAGGAAGGATCGCGGATCGTTTACGTCATTCCGCGCGCGACCGTCGATGCGCTGCTGCCGCTGAGCGTTCAGCCGCAGCCCGCGCACACCGAGCGTGTTTTTGTCGGCCGTATTGAACTATTGACAGCGGCGTCGACGCACGACGTTGCGGACGCGGTGAATCGTGGCGACGCCACGATCGCGAAGAAATACGGGCGCTTCCTTGAGCCGTTGCTCGCGCGCGTGCCGCACGCCGATCCTGCGGTCGCCGCGAAGGTCCAGCAATTACGGATGAAAATCGCGCAGCAAGGCGACTTTTGCCGGTAGCGGAGAGGAAGTCGGCAGAGGCAAGTCCGCCCCACTGTCACGTCGGCTGAAAGAATGATTCTTACAGCGTTGACGCCTCGATCTGCCGAAACACTTTGAGATTCTTCTCCGCGTCGCCCGACCGATCCGCCGCGGACGCCGCGGTTTCAAAAACGCACCAGCCGTCGTAGCCGATGTCGTGCATCGCTTGGATCGCGCCTTTCACGTCGACCTTGCCGGTGCCGAGCAATACCTGGTCCTTGATATGAATTTGGCAGATGCGCTCTTTGCCGAGCGCGCGAATTTCCGCGGGTACGTCAAAGTGTCCCATGTTCGTCGAGTTGCCGATGTCGTACCAGATCTTCACGGCGTTCGATCCCACGCGATCGAGCAGGCGCATGTTGTCGGCGGCCGATAGCGTGTTCTCCACGCCCAGGATTACGCCGTCGCGCTCGGCGCCCGGCGCGAGCTCCTGCAAAATGTTCACCAGCACGTCGAGGTCGGCCGCCTTCAACTCGCAGTTGAAGAAAAACGCCAACTCCACCATGCCGGCGCCGAGCGCCTTCGTCGCTCGGATCGCTTCCTTCACCCACATGCGTCCGTCGGGGTTCGATTGCAGGCAATCGCGCAGAAGCACGTCGAGGAAAGTGCTGGTGATCGGGATGTTGTATTCGCGCGAGGCGTCGAGGATTTCTTTTTGCTTCAAGTTGCCGGAAAGTTCCAGGCGGCCCGGCGCACCGCGTCCCAACTGCACTTGAATCCCTTGGAAACCGATTCGTTGCGCCACGCGAAACGCGCCGGGACTCGACGGGTAGCCCAGGATCACATCCATGATGCCGACCCGCAGCGGCGGGTATTTTGCCGCGGGCAACGCGCTAGAAAAAGCAAGCGCGGCTCCCGTTGTCAGGAAGCCGCGCCGGTTGATGCCGTCGTGTTTCGTTGGCGATCCTTTACTGTGGATTCTCCACCGCTTCGGTCTTGGTCACCGCCGGAGTCGATTCCGCAGCCACGTAATTGTGTTCGTACAAATTGCGATAGACCTTGCCGGCCACTTCCGCCGCGTGACCGCCGCCGGCGTAACGTCCGCCGCGCAGCAACACCACCACGGCCAAGTGCGGATCGCTGGATCCCGAGAACGACGCGAACCAGCCTAGGTGATTGCCGTTGTGCGAGCACGTGCCGGTCTTGCCGTACACCGTGTCGAAGGGGTTTTGCGCGCGCCGCCCCGTTCCGTACTCGACGGCCGCTTCCATGCCCGCGCGCAGATCGCTCAACAGCGGTTGCACGTCGAGATGACGTTTCACCATCGGCGTGAACGTTTGTTCTTCCTCGGGCGTCCGCGGACGCTGCAGGTAATACAGCGTTCCACCGTTGCCGATCGCCGAAACGAACGCGGCCAACTGCAGCGGCGTCACTGAAATCTCCTGGCCGAAGCTCGACATGCGCGCCACACCCCCGAACGAAGGCGGTTGTGCGGGCAGCGTTCCCAATTGTTCTTCTGGAATGTGATAGCCGGCCAGTTCGCCGAATCCAAATTGCGTTTCGTACTGCTCCACTTTCTCGAAACCCATGCGCGATCCCAGGTTTTCGAAGAAAGGATTGTTGGAATGCGCGATCGCTTCCACCAAATTCAGGCTCAGGCGGCGAGTCAAATGCACCTGCGTATCGCGATTGATCAGGCCTTCGCTCAACGCCGCCAACCCCACGGGAAGTTTGATCGTGGAGCACGGTTGCTCGCCGGGCGAAAACGCCAGTCGCTGATTCACGATGCTCAAGATTCGTCCGCTCTTGGGATCCGCCACCACCACCGATCCGTTCAGGGGGCCGAGCGCTTCCACCGCGGCGGCGCGGACGGCGGCATCTTCGCCCGTCAGGTCGTCGCCTTCAACCGAATTGCCTCGCGACGCGCGGTCGACTACTTCTTTCCAGTTCACACGCGGACGCCGCGCCAGTGCCGCGGCCGTCGACGTACGCACCGGCCTCTTCA
The DNA here is from genome assembly GCA_021325275.1 of Terriglobia bacterium. Lineage (GTDB taxonomy): Bacteria > Acidobacteriota > Terriglobia > JAJPHL01 > JAJPHL01 > JAJPHL01. The sequence continues at coordinate 9,494 of JAJPHL010000020.1, forward strand.
CCGAGACACCCGTGGTGGATCGCGCGGTCGCCGCCTTGTGCGTGGCCGCTTTGGCCACCGGCCTCTTGACGGTCGTGCTCGAAGCCGTTCTCTTGGCGGTGGTCTTTTTCTTGGTTGGAGTGGTCTGGGTTTGAGCCCCAAAGCACAGGGCTGAAAGTGCGAGCAGTGAAACTAAAAAAGCCATCCGGGCTCTTGAATCAAGCATGAAGTAGCGCGTCCTTAACTTAAGAAATTCCCACCGGAATGATGCTGCAATTCTACTGCCAGGGCCCTACGCTCACCACCGTTAGAGCCTGCTAACCTTCCTTACTTTTCCACAACCTGCAGGCCGAGGTAAAGAGAAATGTTAATCAGACAGTACTGATGGTACCGGGATCGACAACCGCACCCTAGTACCGAGCGCGGCGGCCCTACATCTTACTCAAGGCGTCCATCAACAGCGAAATCCGTTCTTCCACGCGATCCGCTTTGTTCTGCGCCTGGCGATGCAACTCGCGGACTTCGTTCACGGTGCGCGAATCGACGGCCCAGATGATGCGGCCTTTTTCGTCGAGCATATTCAGCGTCGGCACCGTGTGGACCTCGATGTCGCCCATCGCGTTGCGCAGTTCGCTTTTCACCAGGAAGATTCGCAGATAGGTGTGTCCACCGATGTTGACGTGAAACGTGTCCTCTTGCGGAGCCGGTTCCCAGCGCAACTTGCCCACGCGCGTTTTTTCGGTAAGCGCCACCACTACGTGGGCGGGGTCGCGAATCGGTTGATGGATTGGAGACGTCATCTACAAAGCCCTGCCGCAACTTTCACGAACTTAAACGATATCTTAACTCGAATTCCCCTCAGGGATGCTCGGGCTTTTTGTCCGCGGCTTTATCGGTATGATCCTCGGCGTGCGAGCGGCCGTCTTCCCAGGTGCGCTTTTCGGCGTCGGTGCGCGGGATCAACTCATGTTTTTCCTGTGCCGCAGCTTTGGGATCGCGATGCAGATCCGGGAACACATGCACGTAGTCGGTGCGATTGTTCCAAAAATGCTGAAACGGCGCGCCGGCGATCATCACGGCGTGTTTGTCCCACGCGATCCTGGTGCCCGGCCATCCCCACGCCGCGAACGCGGAGACGTTTTCGGTCAGCGTGTAGCGGATCGCCGAACTCGAGCCGCCGCCCATCGCCGGCGCGAGAAAGACCACGCCCGTGGAGTAGATCGGTACGGCGATCACGTCGGGTTTCGCCACGGTTGGCATAATCAAGATGTAGGCGGGGAACGGCACGATGTTCACTTGTTTGTTGCGTACCAAATATCCGAAATCGGTGGAGAGCCGCCGCATGCGCTGCACGGCGTCGAGCAATTCGTTGGGATGCGCCATGTACGCCGTGCCAATTTCGCTGGTCCAAGGCATGTCGGCGGCCATGTGTTCCAGAACATAAGGAAACGGCAGGAGCGCCTGCACGCTTGGATCCCACGGAACGTTGTCGGCGACGATGGCGGCCGCGAGCGCTTCGCCGCTCAAATAATGATGACTGTCGGACCACGCGTACGCCGCGGCGATCTGATCGGGATACGTGGACGCCGCGAGAACTTCGGCCAGCAGCGGATCGGGGTAGAGCGCCACGCGCGACACTAAACGTTCCAGGTCGCTGGGGGACATTCTTGGTTGCGCCGCCGCGGATACGGCGATGAGAACGAGGAACAACAACTTTCGCATACGCAATTCTTACCACAGAGAAAGGAATTAACCGCCGATAAACGCAGATGAACGCAGATGAACGCAGATTCGTTCTTATCCGCGTTCATCTGCGTTTATCTGCGGTTAATTGTTTTGATGAACTCCGCGGCGACATCGCGCGGCTCGCGATGATCCAAATCGACGGCGGCGTTCATCTTCTGCATGGCCGCCGCGGTGATTGTGCCGGACAACGCCTCCAGCGCCGCGCGGATTTCGGGATGCGCTTCGAGCGCGGCCGAGCGCACCAGCGTCACCGCTTGATAAGGCGGAAAGTAGCGGCGGTCGTCTTCCAACTGCACCAAGTCGAGCGCGGGGATCAAGCCATCGGTGGAGTTTCCGGCGATCAAGTCCACTTGTCCGCCCGCGAGCGCGCGATAGGTCAGCGTTAAATCCAAAACTTTCGGCGCGTCCGCGAAGTGCAATCCGTAGACGCGCGACAATCCTGGGTAGCCGTCTTGGCGTTCCATGAATTCGTAGCCGAATCCGGCATGCCACGTTGAAGACACGGGCGCGGCGTCGGAGATCGTGCGCAAGTGTAAGCGGCGGGCGTCCGAGCCGCGCACGAGAATCGCAAACGTGTTTTCGAAACCGAGCGACGGCAGCGCCTCGACATGAAATCGCGAGGCGTATTCCAGGCGTACGCGCTCGGCGGCCGCATTGGGATCGGAGATACCCGGCAGTTTCAGCACGCCTTGCAGCGCCGTGCCGACGTACTCCACGTACATGTCGATCTCGCCGGCTACCAGAGCGTCGTGCGCGATCAGCGATCCCGCGAGATTCAAGCGGCGATCGACGGGCAGTCCGGTGCGCGATTCAATTTGTTGCGCGAGGATTTCGCCGAGAATCAGTTGTTCCGTGAAATTTTTTCCGCCGACAACCAGCGCGCGCTGGGAAGATTTCGGCCACGCGGCGATTCCGGCGGCGACGCACAACACCAAAACGACGGCGATCGTGGCAACGGCGCCGCGGTGCGAGCCACGCCGGTTCATCGCATGTTCCACGCGTCCCAGCGAAAAATCGAGCAGCAACGCGAGCAGCGCCGCGGGAATCGCGCCGGCGAGGATCAGGCGATTGTCCACCATGCTGACGCCGCGGAAAATGTACATGCCCAATCCGCCCGCGCCGATCGCCGCGGCAATCGTCGCGACGCCGACATTGACCACCGTCGCCACTCGGACGCCCGCGAAGATCACGCCGCGCGCCAGCGGCAGCTCGACCATCCAAAGCATTTGACGCGGCGTCAAGCCGAGACCGAGCGCGGCTTCGCGCACCGCCGGATCGACGCCCGCAATTCCCGTCGCCGTGTTGCGGACGATCGGCAGGAGCGCGTAGAGCACAAGGGCCACAAGCGCCGTGCGCGATCCGATGCCGCCGATGAACGGCAAAGGAATCAGAAAACCAAACAGCGCGAGACTCGGGATCGTCTGTACGACGCCGGCGAATCCCAGGACCCATCGCGCGAATTTTGGGCGATGCGCCGCCGCGATTCCCAAGGGCAGGCCGATCGCTGCCGCGGCGAGCGTCGACGCCGCGACCAGCAGCAGGTGCTGTCCGGTGAGCGAGAGGACTTCGCGGGCGTTCATGTTTGCAGAAACTCCCGCACGCGCGGATCGGTGGAATTGCGAATATCCTCGGGTGAGCCGTGCGCGACCAGCTCGCCATCGCCAAGAATTGCGATCCGCGTGCCGAGCAGCAGCGCCTCGCGCACGTCGTGGGTCACAAACACGACCGTTTTTTTCAACCGATCGCGCCACGCCGCAAACTCGCGTTGGATTTCCGCGCGCGTCACGGGGTCGAGCGCGCCGAACGGCTCGTCCATCAGCAACACGGGAGGATCGGCGGCCAGTGCGCGCGCCACTCCCGCGCGCTGGCGCTGTCCACCAGAGAGTTCGTCGGGATATCGCGCCGCAAACTCCGCCGGGTCGAGACCGACCATCGTCATCATCTCTCGCGTGCGCGCGTCAATGCGTTCGGTGCTCCATCCTTCGAGCGTCGGAACCAATCCAACATTGCGCGCTACCGTGAAATGCGGGAACAATCCCGCCTCTTGAATCACGTATCCCAGCGAGCGACGCAACCGGATCGTGTCCCAAGCGGTCACCGATTTTCCGTCGACGAGAATTTCGCCGGACTCTTGCCGGCGCAGGCGATTTATCAATTTCAGCGTGGTCGTTTTGCCTGATCCCGAGCGTCCCAGGAGCGCGAGCGTTTCGCCGGCTTCGACGGTGAGCGAGAGATCGCGCAAGAGTATCGCGCCGTTTGGGAGTACGCATCGAACATGCTTAAACTCGATCATCTGACTCGGGCCTCGGAACTCGGAACTCGGAACTTGGTTTTTGACTCGGGCCTCGGAACTCGGAACTCGGAACACTGCTTCCCCGTGCTACATTAACTCTAATGGGCGTGGACATACCGGATAAGCTTTACTTTCGCATCGGCGAGGTCAGCCGTTTGACCCGCACGCCCCAGTATGTGTTGCGATTTTGGGAGACGCAATTTCCGCAACTGAAAGTTCGCAAGAGTTCCACGGGACAACGCATGTTTCGCCGCCGCGAAGTGGAGATGGTGCTCGAAATCAAAGAATTACTCTACAAGCAGGGATTCACCATCGACGGCGCGCGCAAGAAAATGGCGCACGACACGCGTCAACCCGCGTTGCCCTTTCAGAATCCCGACCGCGAGAAATTGCTGCGCGTGGGGAATGAGCTGCGCGAACTACTCGCTCTATTGAAAAACGACGGCGCCGGGATCAAACGCACTGGCGTGCTCGATTCTGGGTCCAAGAAAGCATCGAAGGCCAACTAATTTTGAATTTCCGAACAAGCTTACCGTGGCTCCTGGCCACCAACGACGATGGTGCCGACGCGATCGGCCTGCATGAACTCGAACGCGCGTTGCGCCCGCTGGGCGAACTTTACACCGTGGCGCCGGCGCAGGAACGCAGCGGCGCGAGCCATTCGATTTCGGTGCGCCGCGGCTTGCGCCTGGAATCCGCGCCGCGCGATGGAAGCGAACAACGATGGTCGGTCGACGGCACGCCCGCCGATTGCGTGATCGCCGCGCTGTCGAACGTGCTGGTGTTTCCGCCGGCGGTGGTGATTTCCGGAATCAATCACGGCGGAAACATGGGGCGCAACATTCACTACTCGGGGACGGTCGGTGCGGCGTCGGAAGCGGCGCTGCATGGCATTCCGGCGATCGCAATGTCGCTGTGCGGGAAACCGCCGTCGGATTTCGCGCCCACGGCGCAACTGGCCGCGCGACTCACTGCCGCTGTGCTAAAGGAAAAACCGCCCGAAGGCACGATCCTCAACGTCAACGTGCCGGTCGGCTGGACCGTTGGGGGAGAAGTGCGCGCCACGCGCGTCTATTGCCGGCAGTCGAAGACGCTGTTCACCGCGCTCGACGATCGCGAAGGCTTATGGGTGCGCGAGAGCGTCGATCGCGAAACGGCTCCCGCCGATTCCGACTTGCGCGCTATCGACGAAATGGCCGCGTCGGTGTCGCTCGTTGAAGTGTACGAGCCGATGAACGGCGAACGGTCGCGGTTTGATTTGGAAAAGTTCTTGTCAGGCGTGCGCTAAGCGACAATTGTCGGCGTGGCGACGAAGCGATGGGCAATGGTATCGACGGCTACGCCAAAGCCTTCGATTGTTCGCACGCCTAACAGCGTCATGTCGCCGGGCTCCGCGAATACCACTTCATCCACGGTTTCGAACCCTTCGGCTCGCAGAATCGCGTAGCCGATATCACGCGTGACGAGTTCTTTGGTCGCCGTCGTAAGGCTACGTTTGCGGAGTGGCGCAATCTGAATACCGGCAAGTAGTTCCTTCGGTAGCCACGTCAACTCAGATTCCGTATCGACGATTGCCTCCACGGGCAGACTCATCAGGCTCTCGTCTTTCATGTTTCGCGCGACGATGTTGACACGGAAACTACTCATGGCTTCCAGGGTAGCACGCCAGTGCCCAGCTTTACGTCGTCGCCAGATCAAACCCCTCGTCTTTCCATCCCTCGATTCCGCCGATCATTTTTTTCACCGGACGACCCAATTTCGCCAAGCGAATTGCCGCGCGATCGGCGCCGTTGCAGTGAGGACCGCCGCAATAGACCACGAACAGCGTGTCGTCGGCGTACGATTCCAAGTTACGTTCGTTGATTCGCGCATGCGGCAAACTCACCGCGCCCGGAACGTGGCCGGCACGATACAACTCGGGACTCCGCACGTCGAGCACGACAAATCCCGGATGCTTTTCGCTTAGCGCCAGATGAACGTCCCAGCAATCGGTTTCGTATCGCAGCAACGCCTCGAAGTGCGCGAGTGCGTCGCGCGACTCGGCGGCAGGAATATCGGTGACAGGTCGTGCTTCGGTGGGAAGCGCAGGCATGTGTGAGACTCCTTTCAGATTCTGCAGGCGATTGCGATCAGCAAAATCGTACCATGCGGAAGCATGGCGCTAGTATCGTACCGAGCCATCCTTTTGCTTGATGAACCTATACGACGGTCTCCAGCGTTGCTTCGTCGGCAAACCATCGATATCGATGCAGAAATAAAGATCGCCGTTGCGGTCGATACGGTAGGCCTCAGCCGAAAACGAGAGCGTCGCTCCCTCGAATGCTCTCGATCCTGACAATACTTCAGCCGGTGCAAGGAGTGCGTCGTAGGGTTTTGTCTCGAACTCTCGACCTATCTCGACTGAGAACCTGCGCATCTTGGCGGAGTTCTCGTCGTGCTCGAACGAACGTTCGACACCGTCGGTATACCACCTGATCAGACGCTCGAGTTTGTTGCCGGCCCATTCTACGAGTTTCATATGCCGAGTCCCTCAGCGCGTTGATTACCGTCGATCCTCATTCGTAGGGACCTCTGTGTTATATTAGAGGTTCCGCGCGGCTCTTGGTCCACTTTCGGAGGACTCTGGCGTCCTTCGCAAACCAGGAGGGGATTTCTCCCTCCATTTTCAGCCAGTTACGTTTTTTTCAAACGCTTCAGACTTTTTCGCTAAGACCGGCGTCTTACAGGTCGGAGATCCATTGCTCTTTCGGATCGTCGAGGACAGGGAACTGGTGGAACGCGCCCGGCGCGGGGACGTGGAGTCGTATAACGTCCTCGTATCGCGCTGGGAAAAGAAGATCTACAACTATCTTTTGCGGCTCACCGGCAACCGGGAGGACGCACTCGACCTGAGTCAGGACGCTTTTTTCAAAGCGTACCGGAGCCTGGAAACTCTGGAAGATGCCGGGAAGTTCGCGAGTTGGCTCTATCGCATCGCGCACAACCAGGCGCTTTCCAAGTTTCGCGGCGATACCCGCCGCGGGGAAGAACCAGAAAGCGAGCACGCCGAGCCGCGCACGGGAGACAGCACGAATTTCCCAGACATGGGACTCGCCGGCCGCCGGGTTTTTCCTCTGGAACTGGAACTGATCGTCGAGCGGGCGCTTGAAGAATTGTCCGCCGAGCAGCGCGAAGCGGTCCTCTTGAAGGTGTATCACGGCTTTCTGATCGAAGAGATTGCCGGCATCTTGTCCTGTCCCGTGTCCACAGTGAAGTCGCGGTTGTATTCCGGTTTGGCTCTCTTGAAAAAGAGTCTCGCGGAAGACGTGGGCACACGCGGCGTGTTTTCTCCGAAGAGCTGAGACGAAGTCTTAGCCACCGAGACACCGAGAACACCGAGAAAGCCAACACCGAGGTTTTGTTTTCTCGGTGTTCTCGGTGCCTCGGTGGCTAAATCAAGATTTGAGGTTGAAACATGAACTGCGAACAGGCGAACCCCCTTGTCTATGAACGCGTGCTCGAAGGCGCCGCCAATGCGGAGTTGGATCGGCATCTGGCGACGTGCGCTTCGTGCCGCGCCGAGTTGGCCGATCTTGAACTGACACAAAAGCTAATGCGCCAAGCATTGCCGGAAGAAGAACCGCCGCGGCGCATCGCTTTTGTCGCGGAAAAGCCGGCCGCGATGCCCACTTACCATCCGCTGCGATTCTGGCAGTGGTCGTTTGCGGGAGCCGCGGCGTTCGCATTGCTGTTTGCGGTGCTCGCCGTACGCAAGCCGGCGGCGCCGCCTGCGGGCGACACCTACACGCGCGCCGAAGTCGAGCAAATTGTCGCGAAGCAAGTGGCGCTGGCGGTCAATGCCAGCGAGCAGCGCCAGCAAGCGCAGATCGCCGCGGTGATCCAAAGCGCCGGCGAGCGGATGGCCGAGCAGTATCACTACCTGGAGAGCACCCAGACGCAGGTGTATCGCCAGGAAGAACAAAATCGCGCCGAACTGCATCAAGTCGCCGCGATGGTCGGTGGCGGGCAAGGTGGAGGAGTCCGGCAATGAAAAAGTTCCTATGTGCGCTCGTTCTGGCCGCGTCCGCTCTTACCGCGCAAACACCCGACTACCAGAGCGTCAAGAAACAGACGCAACTCTTTGAGACGGTTCTCGACACGGCCGTGCGCCAGCACTACGACCCCGCCAATTTTCTGATGATGCAATCGCCGCGCGGCGCGTATCTCGAAGGCTACGGCGTGGTCTTCACGCTGGAAGTGAATCTCTACGTGATGCGTTGGGTGAATCCCTTCAATGCCGCGCCCTACTCGGAAAAGGAAATCGCCGCGGCCAAGGCCGCCAAGCAAGCGCGCATGAAGGAACTGGAAACTTTGATCCGCGATCTGTTGCGCAACAACGGCATGGGTTTGGATTTCGTGCCGCCGGATGAGAACGTCGCGGTGGTGGTGCATTTGTTCAATCAAGTGGAGCTTCGCGACTTGCCGAGCCAGCTTTCCGTGCAGGTGAAAAAACAGTGGTTGCAGGAAGCTGCGGGACGCCGTTTGTCCGCCGCGGAGTTCCGGCAAAAGCTTTCCGTCATTTCATTTTGACCGTTTCAAAACGTGAAGCATGAGACTCGGCGAAATTCTCGTTAGCAAAAAACTGCTCGACAGCCAGGAGCTGGAGAAGGCGCTCACGATGCAGTCGTCGCGTCCCGAAAAAATCGGGCGCATTCTTTCCGACTTGGGCCTGGTCGCTTCGCGCGACGTGCTCGCGGCGCTTTCCGAACAACTCGGCGTGCCGCTGGCGCAGCCGAGCGATTACCCGGCGGTGACGCCGGAAATCGAAGGACTTTCGCAGCGCTACTTGCGGCAATTCCGCTTCGTTCCGCTGCACGTCGACGATCACACGCTGACCCTGGCGATGACCGATCCGCTGGACACCGAAACGATCGCGGCGGTGCGCATGTTCACGCACCTGGATGTGCGCGCCGTGCTGGCGGGCGATACGGAGGTCAACGAAGCGCTCGATAAGTTTTATCCGCAGGGCGAGGCGGCGGGGAAATCAGCGGGCATAACGTTCACCGAACCCGGCGAAGCCGACGCCGAAGACATCGAACACCTGCGCGACATGGCCTCGGAAGCGCCGGTGATCCGCTTGGTGAATAACTTGATCGCGCGCGCCGTGGAGCGCCGCGCGTCCGATATTCACTTAGAGCCGTTCGAGCGCGATTTCCGCGTGCGCTACCGCATTGACGGCGTGCTCCAGGAAGTCGACGCGCCGTCGCGCGACCTGCGCGCCGCCGTGATCAGCCGCATCAAGCTGATGGCGCGGTTGAACATCGCCGAGCGCCGCTTGCCGCAAGACGGCCGCATTCAGTTGAAGATTTTAGGACGCGACATCGACCTGCGCGTTTCCACGCTGCCCACGTTGCACGGCGAAAGCGTGGTGATGCGCTTGCTCGATCGTTCCGCCGGAGACTTCTACGAACTGGCAAATCTGGGATTTCCTCCCCGCTTGTTCGATCGCATGACGCACTACATCGCGCGTCCCCACGGGATTTTTCTGGTCACCGGGCCCACCGGCAGCGGAAAATCAACCACGCTGTACTCGGCGTTGAAGCGCATCAATCTGCCGGACAAGAAAATCATCACCATCGAAGATCCCGTCGAGTATCAGATGGACGGCATCAACCAAATCCACGTGAATCCGCAAATCGGCTTGACGTTCGCCGCGGGTTTGCGCCACATCGTGCGCCAGGACCCCGACGTAATCATGGTCGGGGAAATCCGCGACCGCGATACGGCCGACATCGCCATCCGTGCGGCGCTCACCGGACACTTGGTTTTTTCCACGCTGCACACCAACGACGCGCCGAGCGCGGTCACGCGACTCACCGACATGGGCGTGGAGCCGTACCTGATTGCCTCCTCGGTGCTGGCGATTCTCGCGCAGCGCCTGGTGCGGGTGCGTTGCAAGGAATGCGGCGGCCAGGGATGCGCGAGCTGCAACAACGGCTATCGCGGACGCAAGGGAATCTACGAACTGATGGAGATGGACGAAGCCGTGCGGCGCCTGGTGATGCAAAACGCCGACGCCACGCAGATCGCGTCGCAGGCGCGTAAGGCGGGGATGAAAACGTTGAAAGAAGATGGCCTGGAAAAAGTCGAGCAGGGAATGACGACGATGGAGGAAGTTTTGCGGGTCACGCAGGATTTTTAGGAAAAATGCACCGCCGATAAACGCCGATGAACGCCGATAGATTCGCCCAAGCAGCAGCGACGAAGACCGACCAGCAGCGGATGGATGAGATTTCTCATCTCGTCAACGGTTGCGCGTTTACCGTGTCCAACACGCTCGGTACGGGCTTCCTCGAGAAGGTCTATGAAAATGCTTTGGCGTATGAAATTCGACTGGCTGGTCTTCGTGTGGAGCAGCAAAAGTCCGTGGCCGTGAAGTATCGAGAGATCGAAGTTGGCAGCTATCTGGCAGATCTGGTGGTCGAAGATGTCCTGCTCGTCGAATTGAAAGTGGCGAAGGCCCTCGACGAGGCTCATGTAGCACAGTGCTTGAATTATTTGAAGGCCACGGGTCTCTCTGTTTGTCTTCTGCTGAATTTCGGAAAGTCGAAGGTTGAGATCAAACGTTTGGTGAGCCACTTCTGATCGGCGTTCATCGGCGTTTATCGGCGGTGCTTTTTCTTATGCCTGAATTTTTTTACAAAGCGATCAGCGGTGACGGCAAGCTCCTGGAAGGCTCGCTCGTCCGCGATACCGAACGAATGGTGGCGCGCGAGCTCACCATCGGCGGTTTGACGCCGGTGTACGTCGGCGTCCAGCGACAGAAAGGCGGCGGGAGCCTCTCCTTCGATCCCGCCGCTTTGCTGCGCCGCAAGCCGGGCGCGGCCGATCGTTTGTACTTCACGCAAGAACTCGCCACGCTGCTCGAAGCCGGATTGCCGCTCGATCGCGCGCTGTCCATCGCCGCGGAGTTGAGCGAGCGTCCGGCGTTCCGCACTGTAATTCAAGAAATTTTGCGCGAGCTCAAGGGCGGCAAATCGCTCACCGATGCGCTCGGCACGCATCCGGAGGTTTTCTCGGAGCTCTATCGCAACATGGTGCGCGCCGGCGAAGCGTCCGGATCGCTCTCGCAAGTGATGCTGCGGCTCGCGGAATCGGAAGCGGCGTCGACGGAACTGCGCGGCTTCCTGATTTCCTCGATGATCTATCCGTCGTTGTTGGCGCTGGTCGGCATTGGATCGGTTTCGCTGATGCTCGGCTACGTGATCCCGAAATTCTCCGAAGTTTTCAAGGAATCGGGCTTGCCGATCCCCGTGCCGACGCAAATTTTGCTGACCATCAGCGAATACACGCAGAGCTACGGCCTGTGGGTATTGGGCGCGGTGATCGCCGCGATCGTCGCGTTTCGTTTTTGGGTCTCGACCCCAGACGGCCGCATGCGCTGGGACGCGTTCAAGCTGCGCGCGCCGGCCATCGGTCCGATCGTGGTGCGCGCAGAAACGGCGCGTTTCGCGCGCAGCATGGCGACGCTCGTGGCCAACGGCGTGCCCCTGGTGCAATCGCTGCGCATCGGAAAAAGCATGCTTGGAAACAAAGTGATGGCCGACGCCGTCGACACCATCGCGCAGGGCGTGAAGCGCGGCGAAGGATTGGCCGCGCCGTTGCGACGCTCGGGCGCGTTTCCGTCGCTGGCCGCGCATTTGTTGCAAGTGGGCGAAGAAACCGGACGCCTCGACTCGATGTTCACGCGCATGGCCGACATTTACGACGCCGAAACGCGCACGACGGTGCGGCGGGCCACGGCGCTTTTCGAGCCGGTGGTGATTCTGACCATGGGATTACTCGTGGGATCAATGGTGCTTTCCATGATGCTGGCGATTGTCAGCATGAACGATGTGCCGTTTACGAAATAACGGGGTGACTATGCGACGTACAAAACGGAATGAACGCGGTATCACGCTGATTGAGCTGCTGGTCGTGGTGACGATCATTGGATTGTTCGCCGCCTTGGTGGCTCCGCGCTTGTGGAACAAGGTGAGCGCTGCGAAGACCACCGTGGCGAGACAGCAGATCAATGATTTTGAAACCGCGCTCGGCGCGTACAAGCTCGACACGGGACGCTTTCCGACTACCGATCAAGGCCTACAAGCGCTGCGCGTGAAACCGCAAGGCATCGAGCGTTGGGACGGTCCGTATTTGCCGAAGGACATTCCGATGGATCCGTGGGGGCGCGCTTACATCTACAAGTATCCCGGCGATCACGGCGATGAGCCGGACATCATGTCGTACGGCGCGGACGGTAAAGACGGCGGCGAAGGTGAAGACGCCGATATCTGCAGTTGGAAGAGCAAATAACAATGCGACGCGGGATCACACTCATCGAACTGCTCGTGGTCATGACGCTCGTGGGATTACTGGCGGCGGTGGCCGCGCCTTCGATCGGCTCGGGCATCGAGACGGTGCGACTGCGCGCATCGGGCGAGCGTCTGGCGTCGACGATGCGGCTGGCGCGCACGCGTGCGGTGCGCTTGCGCCATTACATGCAAGTGAGTGTCGATCCGAAATCGAACGAAGTTTCCTTACGCGATCTCGAGGGAAATTCGGTGTCCACGTGGGAGATTCCGCCGACCGTCGCGGTGTTATCCGATCGTCCCATGGCGTTTTTGGTCTATCCCGATGGCGGCGAGCAAGCCATGCGCGTGGGATTGCGGAATCAACGGGGACGAACGCTGGAAGTTTCCACCGATCCGTTCACGTTGTTTCCGTCAGTGAGGGAATTGCCGTGAAGAAAGGCTTCACCATTCTCGAAGTGCTGGTCGCCGTGGTGATCCTCGGCAGCGCGGTCGCGGCGATTTCCGGCGTGCTCTCGACCTCGATGCGCAACATCGGACGCGCCGAGGAGTACGAGCGTGTCACGTTGCTGGCGCGCGCTCAAATGAACGAATTGTTGGCGCTGCCGGTGTGGCGCGACGGCACGCAGTGGAACGGCCAGTGGGCCGGCGACTATCGCTGGACCGCGCAGGCCAACGCGATTCCTCCGGCCGACCCGCAAGCGGGCTACTTGCTGGTGCGCATGACGCTGGTCGGCATTTGGAAAACATCGCGCGGCGAGAAAACTTTCACGCTGGAAACAGCGCGGATTCAAACGCGCGACGAAACGGCGCCTTCCCGTCGATGAACAGACGTTCCCAACGCGGCGTAACACTGGTGGAACTGCTCGCAGCGATCACCTTGCTGGGATTCGTGTCGCTGGCGCTGTTGTTCGCCATGCGCATCGGTGTCAACGCTTGGCAGCACGGCGACCGGCGCATGGCGGCGGATCGTAGCGTAGTCGCGGCGGCGGACTTGATCTCCGCGCAGCTGGGAGACGCGCGCGCCCACAACGTCGGTTGGGGGCCGCTCGAGCGCCGGGTGTCGTTTCTGCTCTTCGACGGCGCTGCCGACCGCTTGCAATTCATCACGCACAATTCGGTCGCGGCGCGCGAGCGCGGCGGATGGTGGTTGGCGGAATATTGGTTCGAGCACGACGCGCGTAACAATTGCCGTCTGCTTTACAACGAATATCCTTTCCAGTCGGACGCGGACGCGGCGGCGGTGGTCGATCAAGTCGGTCCCGGCGCGAACGGGTTGCTCGCGGTTCAGTATCGCGCGCCGAGAATCTCGGCGAACACGCGCGTCCTCTATACCGGGATTCACGATTGCGCCTTCGAGTACCTGATCGAGCCGCAAGATCAACCGGTCTACTGGGGAAAATTTTGGCCCGGCGACAATTACAAGTTGCCGCGCGCCGTCGCGGTGCGTTTTGCGGGTGAAGGTGTCAGGGGAATCGCGCCGGTCGCCACGGTGGCGATGATCAACGCGCGGGAGGTGTGGCCATGATTCCAGCGTCACGCCAGAAAGGTTCCGCCCTTCTCTCGGTGCTGTGGATCACCGTGGTTTTGGGATTCGTAGGCATGGCATTGGCGGCGAATGTGCGATCGGAAGTGGAATCGACGCGCTTGCTCGCCGAATCGGAGCAGGGATATTTTCTGGCGCGCGCAGGAATCGAAGCGGGTCTGCTGCGCCTGACCACTCCGCCGGCCGATCCGCGGCAAGCGGAAGCGGAAATGACTTTTCGCGCCTACGATTTTCAATTTCAAACCGGCGCCGTTCACATCGACTACGTCCCGGCGTCGGCGCTTTACAACGTGAACGTCGCGCCGCCGGGAATGCTCTTCGCGCTGCTTCAGGAATTGGGCGCGCCCGACGCCCAGGCGCGCGCCATTGTCGAGCAGTTGAATCAGTATCGTCATCCGAACAAACAACGGGATGCCGCGGCGCTGGAATCCATCGACGAATTGCTGACGCTGCCGGCGATGACGCCGGAATTGTTCTACGGCAGTTTTGTGGCGGGACGCCGCCGCCCCGGCGTGGAAGACGTGTTGGGCGTGTACGGCGCGGGTGAGACGGTGAACGTGAACTACGCGCACATGGAACTGTTGGCGGTGCTGCCGGGAATGAGCGAAGCGTGGGCGCGGCAATTCGTGGCTCTGCGGCCGTTCCGTCAACTCGACGCGCGGAAGACGCCGCCGAGCGTGTCGCTGGGCGATTCCAACGCCTTCGCGCTGATCGCGCACGGCCGCGCCAATATCGGCGGCGTGCCGTCGGACATCGAGCGCGCGATTCGCGCCGACTACGTACGGGATCAGAAATCGCCGCGCGGATTGCGCTTGATCAACTGGCACGAAGTGAATTGACCACTCCTATGTTGACTTGGAAAACAGCCATCGGGATCGCGGTACGCGGAGAAGATCTGGAGTTTGTGTGCCTGAAGCGCGGACTCGGCGGCGTGCGCGAAGCCGGACGCACCGTGCTCAGCGGTTTTCGCGCCCGGCGCGCGGATGAAGCGCGCGCGGCGTACGCGGAGTTTCTGCGGTCGCAGGGATTATCGGCGGCGAACGCGATCGTCGCGCTCCCGCGCCGGGATGTCCTGCTGCGCACACTGGTGCTGCCGGGCGAAGCGTTAAAGTCGCTTGATAAGGCCATCGAATATCAGGTCGACAGCTTGCATCCGTTTGAAGAAGGCGGCGTCGACTACGCGTACAGTGTCTTGGGCAACTCCAGCGACGCGGGCCACGTGCTGGCCGCCGTCGTCATGATCGAGAAGAGTGCCGCCGCGTCGTATTACGAATGGTTTTCCACGGCGGGCATTCCGGTTTCCGGGTTCACCACTTCGGCCGCCGTGCTGTATCCCCTGGCAATGGAATCGGCGCCGTCGTTCGTGATTTCCAAGAACGGCCAGACCGCGGAAATTTTGGCGGTATCGAGCCACAACCTGCAAAGCCGCGAAGTTCCTACCGCGCATCTCGACCGCGAGTTGCCATTGTGCCGCGCCGAGCTGCGTCTCGCGGAAAACGCCGACGTTCGCACCGTCGAGCAGCCGGACATCGCCTACGCCGCGGCGCTTTCGGCGCTCGAAAAGCGCCCCTTCACGGTGAATCTGCTGCCGGAAGCGCGGCGCGTCTACCAATCGCCGTGGACGCATGCGCTCAGTTTCGCGTTGGCGGGCGTGGTGGCGTTGTTGCTCATGGCGATGGCGGCGCGTCCCTCGATTCAGGATTATTTGTATCTCCGCCGCGTGAACGCGGAGATTCAGTCGTTGGAACCGCAGTATCGCTATATGCAAAAGCTGGAGGGGAAAGAAGGACGTTCGCTGGTCCGCATCACCGCGCTCGCCGCGTTGCGTGGACGTACGCCGTCGCGCGTTCGAGTGCTCGCGGAATTGACCCGCCTGCTGCCGCCAACGGCGTCGCTGAACGATGCCGATATTACCGACGACGCGGTCACGATCAACGGCTCAGCCGATTCGGCCTCCGGATTGTTGCCGCTGCTGGCCAGTTCGCCGCAATTCCGAAATCCCGAGTTTCTCGCGGGCGTCACCAAAAACAACGAAGGCAAGGAAGTCTTTCGTATCCGCATGCAATTGACGGGAGGCCGGCCATGAGCGTGACGGTTTCCTCCGGCGCGGGAATGAGTGCGCGCGATCGCCGTGCCTTGCTGATCCTGGCGCCTTGCGTGGCGGTGATCTTGTTGGTGCGTTTCGTGCTGCTTCCGCTGTGGGACGCGGCGTCGGATTCCTCGCAGACCCTGGCGGTGCGCGAGAAAATGCTGCACAAGTATCGCGCCGCGCGGAACGCCGTGCCGTCGCACGAGTTGAGCGCGACGTCGCTGACCACCGCGCTCGACGACGCCGAGAAAGGCTTGCTGACCTCGCCGACGCCGCCGCTGCAAAGCGCCGAGGTGCAGCAATTGGTCCGCGACCTGGCGTCGAACGCGGGCATCCAACTGCGTTCGGTGGAGTTCACCACGCCGAAGGAATACAGCGAGGACTACATGCTGGTCGGCGTGGCGACGCAGTTCAACGCGCCCATCGATCAAGCGATGGCTTTCTTGAATGCGCTCGAAGCGTCGCCGCGGATTTTGGGTGTGGATCATCTGCGGATCAACGCGGCGAACTTGCCGGGCATCGGGAAGGATCCGGGCAAGAAGCAGGTCGCCGTATCGATCGCCATCTCAGGAGTGGCGCGCGTGCCGGCGTCCGAAAGCAAGGTTGCCGCGAAGTAGGAGACTCTTATGAGAAAACAAAGCTGGATTATCAACTTGGTGCTGGTGGCGCTGGCCGTTGTGCTGGCCATGAAGTTGCGCGCCGACTGGCAGCGCACCAACGCGCGACAAAGCGCCGCCGACGCCATCGACAAATCGCCCGCCGCCGCCGGGGCTGCCGCGCCGAACTCGGCGCCCGCGGCGATTCCCGGCGCCGAACTGATCGCGCAGAACAATCTATTTTCCACCGACCGCAACAACGTTCAGCCGCAGGTCCAAGAGTTGAAGCCGCAGCCGCCCGATCCGCTGCTGCTGGGATCGATGAACTTCGGCAGCGGGCCGATCGCGTTCATGGTGGACGGCGCGGCGCAACCCAACACGCCTCCGCACTCGGTGCGCATCGGCGAAATGATCGGCGCGTACAAGTTGACCAAAGTCAGCGACGGTTACGCGATGGTGGAATACGAAGGCGTGGAAAAACGCATCGAGGCGCAGACTGCGCCGCATCAAGACAATCGCCTGGCTCCGCCGCCGTCGGTTGCGCAGCGGACGGCGCCCGCGCCTCCGCCGATCACCGGCGTGAAGACGGTCGGTCCCACGTCGAACACGAATGTGGCGGTGTTGCCCGACAAAGGAACCAACAGTACAGGAAATCCGAATACTCGCTCGTCCTTCGACATGTTTGGACCGGGCGTGCAAGACAACTACCCCACAGGCACGAACCTGGGCGGCTGGGTGAAAGTCAGCGTGCCGTGGCCGATGGGTGGAACACGAAGCTGGTGGGAAAAGGCGCCAAAACAATGATCCAAACACTGAAGCCTCGCCAAATGAGAATCTCTCTGAAGATCGTTTCCGGGCTGCTGCTGGTCGCGTCGTTTGCGCACTCGCAAGTATTGCCGTATCAACTGCGGCCGCAGCCATCGCAACCGCAACAGACTCCGCCGCCGGCGCCGGCGCAAACTCCGCCGCCGCAAACTCCGCCGGCGCAAACGCCTGCTGCTCCCGCGCCCCAAACCGCCGCGCCCGCTGTGCCGGATGGCAATGCCAACATCGATCTGCATCTCACCGGCGCCGACCTCATGATGGTGGTCGACGCCATCGCGCGCGAGTTGAAGATGAACTGGGTCGCCGATCCGGCGATCAAAGGCTCGGTGACGATCAACACCATGGGCAACCTGAAGCGCAGCGACTTGCAACCGCTGCTCATGGCGATCCTCCGCGTGAACGGTGCGACGGCGGTCGAGAACAACGGCTTGTGGCGCATCATCCCTATTAAGGATGCGAGTCATGCGGCCATCGCGGCGACGCTCGACGCGAAGCAGTTCCCCATCGACGATCGTTTGATGCTCGACGTGATCCCGCTGCACTTTGCCTCGGCCGTCGACATGAGCAAGCTCTTGTCGAATTACCTTTCCGACGCCGGCAGCATGGTGGTGCACGAGCAAGGCAACATCTTATTGATCACCGACACCAGCCGCAGTCTCGAGCGTTTGGTCGAACTGATCGGCATGTTCGATTCCGATGCCTTCGCCGGGCAGCGCGTACAACTGTTTCAGGCGAAAAACTCCACCGCCGAGGCCTTGGCGGTGGATCTGCAAACCGTTTTTGCGGCGTACGCACTCTCCGGCAAGTCGCCAATTCAGTTTTTACCGGTGGAGCGGCTGAACGGTGTGCTGGTCATTAGCGCGAATCCCGCGTCGTTTCCGGAAGTGGCCAAGTGGGTGGACAAGCTCGACGTAGTGACGCGCAGCGGCGGATTGCGCAACTACGTTTACAAGGTGCAAAACGCCAAGGCCGAGGACATCGCCAATGTCTTGACCCAGCTTTACGGCGGTTTCTCCAACAACATGGGCTCGAACCGGAGAGACGAACGGCGCAGCGGGTATCCCAGCGGCGCGCCGAGTATGGGCTCGACCAACTTGGGTAATCCCGCGGCCGGAGCGTTCAGTTCGGGCGGCGCGGGTTCCACCATGTTGCAATCGCAGCCGCAACAAATCGGTTCGCCATCCACGAGCAACAGTTTGGCCGGCGGTGGCTTCGGACAAGGCGGCGGCTTCGGCCAAGGTGCCGCGGCAAACGCGGCGCCCACGCGGCTGGCGGGAACGCCGCAAGCCAACGGAAACGGGCAGCAGTATTACGGTCCGCGGATCGTGGCCGACATTGTGAACAACTTGCTACTCGTGCAGTGCACGCCGCAAGAGTGGGAAGACATCAAGGCGGCGCTGAAGGATTTGGATATATTGCCGCGTCAAGTGTTGATTGACGCGAAAGTCTTTGAAGTGGACCTCAACGGCGAATTGGATTTGGGCCTCAGTGCTTTTCTTCAGGCGCGCGACTCGGCGAATCGGCAATTCCTGGGATCTTTCGGATCGGCGTCGGGCGGCGCGCCGCTCTTGAGCGCATCCATTGGCACGCTGGTTGGACAATCGCGCGAGATTCTGGCGTTTCTCACCGCGGTCGACAATCGCAGCCGGATCAAAGTGATTTCCGCGCCGTCCGTGCTGGCCAGCGACAATCAAACCGCGCACATCGAAGTCGGCACCAGCATCCCGATTCTTACTTCGGTGGGATATACGGGCGCGCAGCAAACCGGCGGGGGTTCCATTTTCACGAACGGAATTCAGCAGCAGGAAACCGGCGTGATTCTCACCGTGACGCCGCGTATCAACTCCGGCGGAATGGTCTCATTGGCGATCAGTCAGCAGGTCTCGACGCCTGGTCCGCCTCCGTCGACGGCCATTCCTTCGCCGACGATCCAGAATCGCGAAGTCGACACGCAGGTCAGCGTGGAAGACGGGCAAACGATCGCGCTCGGCGGCATCATTCAGGAAACCAGGACGGTCACCAGCAATCGCTTACCGCTGCTCGGCGACATTCCGTGGATCGGCGGGCTGTTCGGTTCCACGACCACCAGTAAAACGCGGACAGAACTGATCGTCCTGATCACGCCGCACGTGATCCGCACGCGTCATGACGCGGATCAAATGACCGAAGACTTGAAGCACACGCTGAAGCAAGCCGCGCGGATCTTGGGCGACACTCCATCGGAGCGCAAGCTCGATGCGCCGGAAAAACCGGAGAAGCCGGAGAAACCGTAAACAGCTCAAGGTCCGCGGGGAGGGTACGAGCAAAACGGCGTGCCACTCGGAACTCGGGCCTTGGAACTGGGAACTGAGAGAGCGCGTGCTATGATGGCGCTACATTCTCATGGCCGACGTTTCCGGAAAAAAGCAGGTGACTTTTTTTCATCCTCAAGCGATCGTGGAAAGCAACTCGATTGGCGAGGGGACCCACATTTCCGCCTTCGCGCACGTCCTTGCGGGCGCGCGCATCGGCCGCGAATGCCAGATTGGCGATCACGTCTTTATTGAAAGCGACGTCCAGATCGGCCATCACGTCACCATCAAGTGCGGCGTGCAACTGTGGAACGGCTTGACCGTGGAAGACGACGTCTTCATCGGTCCGAACGCCACCTTCACCAACGATCCTCCGGTGCATCCATCGCCGGCTTTGGCCCCAACGCCTGCGCGGACCCCAGCGAGAACCGTTGTCCGGCGCGGCGCGTCCATTGGGGCCAACGCCACGATTCTTCCAGGACTCACCATCGGCGCCGGCGCGATGATCGGCGCGGGCGCGGTGGTGGTCGGCGATGTTCCGGCGCGCACCGTTGTGGAGGGCAATCCGGCGCGGATCGTCAGTTACATCGGCGCGGCGGTGGAGGTGGAAGGTCCCTTGGCCGAGCCGCCGCCGCAGGAAGGCGTGCGGGCGTCGCGCGTGAAGGGCGTACAACTCCATCGACTGCCGCAACGGGAAGACTTGCGCGGTCATCTTTCATTCGGCGAGGTGCAGCGCCAGATTCCCTTTGAGATCCGCCGCTACTTTTTGGTCTTCGGCGTGTCCGGCGAACACGTACGGGGAGAACACGCCCATCGCACGCTGCAGCAATTCTTGATTTGCACGCATGGACGCTGCCACATCGTGGCCGACGACGGCGTGAATCGCGAGGAATTCATTCTCGCCGGGCCGTCCACCGGTTTGTACCTGCCGCCGATGATCTGGTCGGTGCAATATCGCTTCAGCGCCGACGGCGTTTTGCTGGCGTTTACCTCGGAATACTACGATCCGGACGACTATATCCGCGATCACACCGAGTTCTTGGCGCTGGTGCGGGGCTCGGAGGCGGGGGAGATTTGAAAAAACACTATGTGGCCGATGTGTTTTGGCGACTTTGTGATGCAAAGTGCCGGGAAAGTGCCTATCGAGTAAATGCTTCCCAAAAAAAGGCTTGACACCGCATACCGAAGCTTGGTTTACTGAGAAGCGTCCCGTGGGTTGGCCTACCGGGACACACGTTAGCGCCCGTTTTGTACCCCGCGCCCGAGCGCCCGTGACTAGGTGGCTAAAAAGCCGTTGACAGCGAACGAAGCATATGATAGGTTGTCGACTTTTATAGCCCGGACACGGGTCCAGCCCTAGGGCTGTACCTACGCAATGAAATAAAAGTTTTTCGCAGGACCCTCAATCGTTGCTGGCCCACCACGACCGTGTGGTAGGCTCGTTACGGCCTTGAGGAAACAACGGACGAAAGAGGACACTCCCCCGGTAGAGGGGCGGCTTCTGAACCAGATTTCCAGGAGAACAACGAAGGAGACGGAGAAAAACCATATGAGCAAGAAAACAGCCGTAACGAGTTTTCTTATGATTTGCGCCGTGGCTCTTGTCGCAGCGCCGGCGTTTGGCCAGGGCGTGGCTTTCCAGGCCAGCAGCTTGCCAGTGCAGGTGCGCGGTGAGGGTCTCACGGAGACCATCGGCGCGGTTGTGTTGCAGGCCACCGGTTCGGGCACAGTCCCGTCTGGATCCAGCATCACGATCGTTTATTCGGGCGCGATCGCCAGCCCGAGTGCATTCACCGCACAGGCAGGTTTGTCCTGCTCGATCGGCGCCACGCCGTGCACGAATTTTACGGTGAGCGCGACGGGTAGCCAGTACACGGTTCAGGTAAACACCTCGACCTCATTTGTCGCCGGGAACTACATTGAAGTTTCCCAAATCCGCATGAACATCAATGCCTTGGGATCGGCGACCTCCACGGTGACGGCGACCCTTTCGGGCACCAGCGCTACGCCGGTGACCAATCCGATCACGTTCACGCAGTCGCAGGTTGTCGTGGCCAGCATCGTCAACCCGTCGGTTAAGGGTTCGGTGGGCAGCACGGTTCCCGCGCTTCAGACGTGCAACATCGCCGCAGCCAACACGTTCACGGTGACCTTCACTGAGAACTACCCTGCAGCGCTGACCTCCACCGTTGATGAAGGCAACTTCACGGGCGCGATCTACACGATTACCAATGGCAGCCAGGTGAACGTGGTGGTTTCCAGCGTGCCCTCCGGTTTGTCGGTGCAGGCTCAGACCTACACTGCCAAGGTCAACGGTACCACAGTGGGCGGCACCACTGCCCTTGGCGCGGCTGTCTCCGGCGCCCTGACGCTGAACCTGGCCGGCGGCACAGCGGCCTTCCAGACCTCGAGCGGCGGCGCCCTGACCTATACGTTCTTCGTGACGGGCGATTCTACCGCAGCGATCGAGTCGTTCACCGTTACGTTCGGCATCGGTATTGCCAATAGCGCCGGCACTGGTTTCAAGGCCTCCAGCCTGCCTTCGCTCGGCACGGTGGTTTCGGCTACGGCGGCTGTGAGTCTGGCACCGAGCAGTGGAGTTGTTTCGTTCGCCACGAACAATGAGGGCGGCGGCACAGTCGCGAACATCAGCGATTGCGTCACCAACATGCTCTTCCCGTTCGTGACCAACCAGAACGGTTATGACACAAGCTTCTCGATCGCCAACACGACGAGCGACGATCTGGCCTTCGGCGCCGGCGCCGGCGCGACAGCCCAGAGCGGAAGCTGCACGATGACTCTGTGGCCCACGACCGATACGACGCTGACTTCCTCCAGCCCGTTGGGTTCCACGGTTCAATACACCACGCCGACGATCCCCGCCGGTTCGGTGTACGCCTTCTCCATCGGTGGTAACGGTACTCCCCTTGCCGGCCAGACCGGATACATCATTACGGTTTGCCGGTTCTTGAACGCGCACGGCTTTGCGTTCTTAACCAACGGCTTCGCTCAAGCGGCTGGTCCGCAGCTCTCCCACGGCTATCTCGGTTTGGTTCTACCCAACCCGGTGGCCGGCCGGACGGCGGCGGGCGGCGAGAGCGCGGTTCAATAAAGGAGCCGAGTGGAGACTCGGCTCGCAAGAGCTGACGATCCACAAAGGAGAAAAAACATATGAACAGTTCTAAAATTCAAGGAGGGGCCGAAATGAAGGCTAAGAACGCAAGGCTTCTGATTAGTTTTATGGCGCTCGCTGTATTCGCGATCGCGGCCGCGCCGGCCTTTGGCCAGGGCGTCGCTTTCCAGGCCAGCAGCTTGCCAGTGCAGGTACGCGGTGAGGGTCTCACCGAGACCATCGGCGCGGTTGTGTTGCAGGCCACCGGCTCGGGCACAGTCCCGTCTGGATCCAGCATCACAATCGTTTATTCGGGCGCGATCGCCAGCCCGAGTTCATTCACCGCACAGGCAGGTCTGTCCTGCTCGATCGGCGCCACGCCGTGCACGAATTTTACGGTGAGCGCGACGGGTAGCCAGTACACGGTTCAGGTAAACACCTCGACCGCGTTTGCCCCCGGGAACTACATTGAAGTCTCCCAGATCCGCATGAACATCAATGCATTGGGATCGGGGACGACGACAGTGACGGCGACCCTTTCGGGCACCAGCGCTACGCCGGTGACCAATCCGATCACGTTCACGCAGTCGCAGGTCGTCGTGGCCAGCATCGTCAACCCGTCCGTTAAGGGTTCGATTGCTACCAGCCCGACTCCTGTGTTGCAGACGTGCTCGATCGCGGGCGGCGGTTATACCTTCAGCGTGAAGGCTGGCGAAAACTATCCGGCGGCGGTTACGTCGAGCACGGATGAAACCAACTTCACCGGCGCCATCTACACGATCAGCAACGGCAGCCTTGTCAACGTTTCGATCGCCAACGTTCCGTCCGGTCTCGCGGTTGCCGTCGGCGGCTACACGGTTACGTTCAACGGTAGCTCCCTGGTGACCACCTCCGGTGGCAGCACGCCCATCGCGCCACAGGCGCTTGGCTCTCCGCTCTACAACGCCACCACCACGGGCGCCATCTTCAACGGCTCCACGGCGGTTACCACTGCGGCTTCTTGGCCCGGCAGCTACACGCTGAGCCTCGCCAGTGGCAGCGCGGTCCAAACGTCCTCGGGCGGCACCCTGTCCTGGACGTTCAGCGTGACCGGCGATTCCACGAGCGCCGTTGAGGCCTTCACGGTCGGCTTCACCATCGGTTTGCCGACCAGTTCCGGTGCGGCCATTTCCGGCACCACCGGCTCGTTGGCTTCGATCGGAACCGTTGTGACCGCGACGGCCACGGTTAGCTTGTCTCCGTCCTCCGGCGTCGTTTCCTTCGCCACCAACAATGAAGGCGGCGGCACGGTTGCGACAATCGGCGATTGCGTGACGAACCTCCTGTTCCCCTTCTCGACGAACCAGGCTGGCTTCGATACGACGGTCATGATCTCCAACACCTCGGCTGATAAGACTGCGTTCCCGACGGGCGGTGCGGCGGCTCAGAGTGGCACTTGCACTATGACCTTCTACCCGACCGATCTGACCACGCAGACTTCCAGCTCGTCTGGCACGGCGGGTACGCCGAGCCAGTTCACCACCCCGACGATCCCGGCGGGCGGAGCTTACTCCTTCGCTCAGTCGACCAGCTCGTTCAAGGGCCAGTCCGGCTATATGTTCGCCGTCTGCCGCTTCTTGGATGCGCACGCGTTCTCGTTCGTGGTGAATGGCACGCCCAGCACCGGAACGATTTCGCAAGGCCTCTTGGCCCTGGTGATTCCGAACGGCTCCATCTCCACGGGCCGCTTGGCGAATCCGGGTAACGGTGGCGTTGCCTTCGTCGCCACGGGCAGCTGGGAAGGTCTGGTCCACTAGTTCGATCGTTGTCTAAGCTGTAACCGGAAGCGGCTCGATTCGTCGGGCCGCTTCCGTTTTTTCCGCCGCGCCAGAAATGGATTCCACTGATGTCAAAGAACAGTCTTCCCTCTTCCTTTCGCGGGCTGATCCTCTTCGTTAGTCTCACTATCTTCTGCTCGTCTCCGGCGTGGAGTCAGGCTCTCTCATCTGAGCAGGCGCTGCGTGCGCGGGTCCAACAGTTCTACACGCACCTGCAGATGGCGCAGTTCTCCGACGCCCTGACGCTGGTCACCAAAGCTACTCGCAACGATTTTCTCAACGGGCGCCACAATCCGCCGCAAGCTTTCACCCTGGACAAGGTCCGTTTCGATCCGCCCGACGCCCCATCGCCGAAAAAGGCCGAAGTCATCGTCGTGATCGACACCTTCGCGCCGGGTTCCGTTACGCCCGTTAAGATCCCCGAGACTTCCAACTGGGTATTGGAAGGCGGTGCGTGGTGTTTCGAAGCTCCTAAGCCGCACGTAGCGAGCTTCGGAGATCTTACCAAGGGCGGTCAGAGCAAGTCGGCGGCCCAGGAAGAAGTAACGTTCTCGAATTTCAAGGAAGACATGGGCAAGCTGGCCATCGGACAAAAAGGCGTAGCCACTTTCTCATTCAAAGTGGTCGCCAGCCATCCCGTGAGCCTGGACGTTTCTACTTTCTGCGACTGCTTGGTCGTCAAGAACCTCAAGAAGACCTACCAGCCGGGCGAAACAGGCAGCTTCCGCATCGAATTCGATTCGACAAATTACTTGGAGGACTACGGGCAAACCATCGCCGTCAAGACGATGCCTGGCGGCGGGACCACCAAGCTGCTCGTCACGGGCTTCGTTCGGCGACCCGACGCGCCCAAGCCTGAGAAGGCCGAGACGCCCGAGAAAAAACCGTCGGTTCCCTGAATCTGGCAACCGCACTTCGCCAAGCTCACGACTTGCTGCAGCATGGGCAAGTCGCCGCGCCGCAATTTACCGCTGAGTTGCTGCTGGCCCACGCGGTCCGCGCCGACCGCGTTTACCTGCGCGCCCATTCCGACCGCGAACTAACCGACGTCGAGCAGGTCCACTTCGCGCGATACCTTCGCGATCGCCTCGCCGGCGTGCCGACACAATACATTACCGGCCGGCAGGAGTTCTGGGGCCTCGAGATTCGCGTAAACCCGTCGGTGTTGATCCCACGGCCAGAGACCGAGCATGTTGTGGAACGATCACTGGCGCTGGCCCGCCGCGAGAGCCTCTCGCGCATCCTGGATTGCGGCGCCGGTTCCGGCTGCATCGCATTGGCCCTAGCCAGCGAACTCCCTGGCACTTGTATTCTTGCTTCCGACATATCAGCCGCCGCGTTGAACACGGCCGCGGCCAATGCGCAGCGTTTGAACTTGGCGCCTACCTTCGTATGCGCCGATCTCTTGGAGAGTTTTCGCGACTCCTCCGTGGATCTGCTCGTCTCCAATCCACCCTACATCGCTTTCTCTGATGCGCCCACGCTGGCGCGGGAAGTTCGCGATCACGAGCCAGCCGCCGCGCTCTTCGCCGGTCCCGATGGCGTAGACGTGTACCGGCGGCTGATCCCCGATGCCGCGCGCGTGCTTCGTCCCGGCGGTTGGGCGGTTGTAGAGATTGGCCACAACGTCGCCAATGCCGTGCGAGAATTGTTCAGCGCCCCCGTTTGGCGTCCGCTTGGCGTCGATCGCGATTTGGCCGGCCTCGACCGCGTCATGTATGCGCAACGTGTTTAACGGCGACCGGCGCTTCGCCGGGAAATCTGTACAATAGTCGCAGAGACTGATCGTCCTTGAAGAAGAAGACTCCATCGAAGCAGAGAACTCAGTCGAGGTCAGCCCCCTCCGCCACCATTGCCGCTGGAGGACCCCAAAGTTCGCTCCGCTCGCATATGTGGCCCCATCTGCTATTGGTAGCCCTGGCTTTTGGCGTCTATGCCAACGCACTTGGCAACGGCTTTGTCTCCGACGACAACTCTCAACTTCTGGCCAACCCGCTGGTTACGAACTGGCGGCTCTTCTTCCAGATCTTCCTTCATAACAACTGGGCGTTCACAGGCCAGCAGATCAGCAATTATTATCGGCCCATCCAAGCGGCGTTTTATCTGCTGTTGTACTATGCCTTCGGTTTCAACGCTTTCATCTTTCACCTGGTGATGGTGTTGATTCACGTTGCGAACACGCTGCTTATTTATCGCCTCGCTCGGCGATGGTTGCCGTCGGACCGGGCGGCATTGGTCGCAGGAATTCTTTTCGCGGTCCATCCCATTCACAGCGAGGCTGTCGTCTGGATCGCCGTGCTGCCCGACGTATTGTTGACCTTCGTGGCTCTGACAGCCTTGGGTTTGTTTGTTCGCTGGGAAGCTGCGCCTCGCCGCGGACAAATTGCGGTACTCGCGGCGCTATATTTTTTGGCTTTGCTCACCAAGGAACCCGGCGCGATGCTAGCCCCCTTGCTGGCCGGCTACGAATTCTTCTTTTTGGGACGGCCCGTGTGGCGTCGGACTCGGACGCAGCCAGGCGATCAGGCTCCGATGCGCCCTCTCCGGGACAACTGGGAGTTCTACGCCTCTCTCACCGGCGTGTTCGGAATCTACGCACTTTTGCGGATTCACGCCCTCGGTGGGTTCGCGCCTTCGCAAGGTGGTTACAACCACCTGCACGGCAAGGTTCTTCTCCTGAGCGTAATCTCCATCCTGGGAGAGTATCTCGGCGGCTTGGTGGCTCCGATTCATCTCAACTATTTCCATTTCTTTGAAGCCACCACATCCGTAACGGCCACCGTGCTCGTCTCGCTAACGGCCGAAGTGGGCATCGTCGCGGCGATCTTCTTGCTGCGTAACGACGGTGCTAAATCGGACTCGGCATTGAGCCGCAACCTACGCCTCATTTCCTACGGACTTTTTTTCCTTCTCGTTTCCTTGGCGCCGGCTCTCAACATCAACGGTGTGGGCGAAAACGTTGTTGCCGAGCGCTACCTATATTTTCCGTCCGTCGGCTTCGTAATTGTGGCGGCGGCAGTTTGGGAATGGCTGGCCGCCAAACAACCCAGGATCGCCTGGAGTGTAGTGGCCGCTCTCGTAGTCGCGTCGATATGGCTGGTGGTGCCGCGCAATCGAGACTGGCACGACGACCTGCGCCTGCTCACCGTCAGCGTCGCAGCCTCACCGAAGTCGGCGACGCTGCTAGGGAATCTTGGGTCCGTTGAAGCTCAGCGCGGGGACTACGACGCAGCCATCCAGACGGACTTCAAGGCGCTACAAACGCCGGCGCCGCCACTGGAACTGGCTTTGTTCCACTACAACTTGGGCAGCGCCTATCTGCACCAGGGGCGCAATCAGGATGCGGTGAGCGAATTGGAGAAGGCCATTGCGTTGAAATCCGATTACGCCGAGGCGCGCGTAAACCTGGGGATCGCGCGGGAAGCCTTGGGCGATATTCCGGGGGCTATCGCCGCGGAAGAAGAGGCGTTGGCACTCCGCCCCAACTATGGCGAAGCGTACAATGAATTGGCTTTGCTTCGCATCAGAGCCAAAGACTATCCCGCGGCGATTACTCTTCTTCAGCGCGCGCTCGCCGTGAATTCACGACACACCGAGGCCTACATCAATCTCGGCACCGCCTACAACGGCAGTCATCGCTTTCAAGAGGCGTCGGAAGCCTTCCGTAAGGCGATCGAAGTGGACCCGGGGCATCCCAGCATTTATATTGCGCACTACGATCTGGGATTGTCGTATTCACATTTGAACTCTCTGGAAGCGGCGGCCTTGGAATTCTCGAAAGCGTTGCAGTTGAGGCCCGACTATGCGCCCGCCCGGGACGCGTTAGCGCAGACTCAGAACATGCTTCAGCAACAACCGCGCGCCAATCGCTGATCGCCACTGGATCAACGCCCCGAATCGAATCAAGCACGGCGCTATAATCAACGCAGCATGATCCTCCACGTCGACATGGACGCGTTCTTTGTGAGCTGCGAAGAGCTCCACGACCCGTCGCTCAAGGGAAAAGCGGTCGTGGTGGGCGCGGCGCTCGAGCGACGCCCCGACGGGCGTTTCGTCGCCCCGCGCGGCGTGGTCTCCGCGGCGTCCTATGCGGCGCGCAAATTCGGCGTGCACTCCGCCATGCCTCTCGTGACGGCGTACAAACTTTGCCCGCAGGCGATCTTCGTGCCGGGGCACTACGATCGCTACGTCACGATGTCCCGGCGCATCAAGGAAATTTTCCGCCGCTTTTCGCCGGCCGTTTCGATGGCCTCCATCGACGAGGCGTACATCGATCTCGCCGGCACCGAGCGATTGCATGGCACGGCGTTTTCCGCCGCCGCGCAACTGCACGACATGATCGCCCGCGAAACTACCTTGCCGTGCTCCATCGGCGTGTCTTCTTCGCGGCTGGTGTCGAAGGTTGCCAGCGACCAAGCCAAGCCGAACGGCGTGCTTTGGATTCCGCCGGGGATGGAAGCGGCGTTTCTCGCGCCGCTGCCGGTGCGCCGTATCCCGGGGATCGGCAAAGTGGGCGAGCAGCGCCTGGCGAGCGCGGGCATTCGCATTGTCGCCGACGCCGCGGCCGCGGGATCCGAAGCGCTCGAGCGCGTGCTCGGTGAAAACGGCGCGTCGCTCTTCCGGAAATCGCAGGGAGAAGACGCGGGCGGTTGGTTCTCCTCGCCCGTCGGGGTGGAGGAAGCGGCGAAATCGATTTCGCACGAGACGACGTTCAACGTCGACAACGCCAATCGCGACGAATTGCTCGCCACGCTCTCGGAACTTTCGCAAATGGTGGGACGCCGGTTGCGCGAGCAAGAGATTTTCGCGCGCACCATCGCGCTGAAATTGCGCACCTCGGACTTTCACACCATCACGCGCGCCCACACGCTCGCCGAGCCGACCAATCTCGATGGCGTGATCTACGAAAACATCCGCCGCCTCTTCGAGGGAGCGTGGCGCGGCAAGGCCGTGCGCCTTCTGGGCGTGCGCACGGCGGACTTCGCGCATCAACCGTCGCAAATGAATCTGCTGGAAGAACCGGGCCGGCGCAAATGGGAGAAAGCGCTGGCCGCCGCCGACCGCCTCCGCGATCGCTTCGGTTTCGGCGCGGTGCAACTCGGCGGTGCGCTGCGTCCCGATGGCACGCCGGCGCTGCCGCCCACGCGGGTCCACGAAAATCCCGCCGAGCTGCGCGCGCCGGAGAAGCCGCGCGCGCCTGAGAAACCGAGAGGGAGTCGTTCGTGAGCCGCGAACGCGCGCTCGAAATCGCGCGACGGCTCCGCGAGGCCCGATTTCGCGCGTTGTTCAACGGCGGCTGCGTGCGGGATCAGCTCTTAGGCGTGCGGGCTAAGGATTACGACATCGCCACCGACGCAAGACCCGAACAGGTTACCGCGCTTTTCCCCAACGCCCTGCAAGTGGGCGCGCAGTTTGGCGTGGTCTTTGTGCCGGAAGAGAATTCGCGGGGCATCGAAGTGGCCACCTTTCGCGCCGACGGCGATTATCTCGATGGCCGGCGTCCCGAGAGCGTGTCCTACACCGACGATCCCGCCATCGACGCGCGGCGCCGCGATTTCACGATCAACGGCATGTTTCTCGACCCCAAGTCGGGCGCGATTCTCGACTTCGTCGGCGGCCGCGACGACCTGCGCGACAAAATCGTGCGCGCCATCGGCGATCCCGAACGGCGATTTGCCGAGGACAAGCTGCGCCTGCTGCGCGCCGTGCGATTCGCCGCGCGCCTCGGCTTCACGATCGAGCCGGCGACGCTCGCGGCCGTCCGCCGGCGTCATTCTGAAATCTCGGAGGTCAGCGCCGAGCGCGTGCGCGATGAACTGACGAAAATGCTCACGGAAAATCACGCGCGCGCGGCGTTCGAGTTGCTCGAGTCCACGGGATTGCTGGAGGACACGCTGCCGGAAATTGCCGCGATGCGCGGCGTCGAGCAACCGCCGCAATTTCATCCCGAGGGCGACGTGTGGACGCACACGCTGATGATGCTCGAAGGATTGCGCGACGCGTCGCCCACGCTCGCCTGGGGGGTGCTGCTGCACGACGTCGGCAAGCCGCCGACCTTCACGCCGCCGCAGTACGCGGGCGATCGTATCCGCTTCAACACGCACGACACCGTAGGCGCGCGCATGGCCGAAGCGATCTGCGACCGCCTGCGGTTTTCCCGCCGCGACACCGAGCGCATTGTCGCGCTGGTGGAGAATCACATGCGATTCAAGGATGTGCGCGACATGCGCGAATCGAAGCTGAAGCGTTTCCTTCGCACCGATGGTTTCGACGAGCACATGGCATTGCATCGCCTCGATTGCGGATCAAGCCACGGCGATCTTTCCGCCTATCGATACGTAGAGGAGAAACTCGCGGAGCTCACCGTGGAGCAAGTTTCCCCGCCGCCGCTCGTCACGGGCGACGATTTGATTGAAATGGGATATCGGCCCGGCAAGGAATTTCGGGAAATGCTGCAAGCCGTGGAAGACGCGCAATTGGAAGGAGCGGTGCACACCAATGCCGATGCGCGCGCGTGGCTGCGTGAGCGCTATCCGAGTGTTTGAGATCGATCAGGAACTAAGACGCGATGGTGTGGGAGATCAGGAAGTAGACAACCCCGGCTACTCCCACCAACCCCGCCACGATCCATCCGACTTCGACGAGCTTTTCTTTCCGCTCGGCGGCATCGGGCTTCTCATCGTTGAGCATTTGGAACATAACGTCCTCCCACGTGCGGTATGGACGGAGCCGTTATAAAGGTGCGGCTCAATGCCCTCGACCCCTCGCGAGTCTTGGGCGAAACGTGCAGATCGCCGGGAAGGCCTCACCGGCGCCTCAGTGCTACCCCTACACATCTCACGCTAGCCCCCTGGAGGATGAATGTCAAGCGGCTTCCAGAAGTATCTCAGTTTGAATTCTAGCGGCTCCGCCGCTGCTTTGTGCGGAAGGGCTAGGCCCTTCCGCGAAGCACCTTCGTTAGGATTGCGAGGCTATGTCTTGCTCAAGCAAGACATAGCCTCGCAAGAAGGTGGCTCTAGTCCTTCGGAAAGGCACAGCCTTTCCGCACAAAGTAGCGGCGAAGCCGCCAGAAATTTCAACCTATGACACCGCCCGGCTTCCAAAAGCCCGCGCCTTGAAGCCGTATAATGGAATTCCCGATGCCTGCGCGTGTGTTGCCCTTTCCCGATCGTTTCAACGCCGCGGAGTTTTTCGTGGATCGCGCGGTGACCGAGCATGGATGGGGCCAGCGCACCGCGTTTCGCTACCAAGGCCGTTCGATCACCTATCAAGAAACGGCCGAGATGGTGGCGCGCGCGGCCGGCGCCCTGCTCGCGTCCGGAGTTCGCGCGGAACAGCGCGTTCTGCTGGCGCTGCCAGACTCTCCCGATTTTGTCACCGCATTTTTTGGCGCGATCAAGGCGGGAGTGGTGCCGGTGCCGGTGAACACGTTTCTCGACGGGCGCGACCTGCGCTATTACCTCGACGATTCGGGAGCGGCGGCGCTGATTGTCCATCGCGACCTTGTGGATCGCGTGAAATCCGCGCTGCCGTCGTTGACGATCGTTGCTGGAGAAGGCGGGGATTGGGAGCTGCGCCTCGCCACGGCTTCGCCGCTCACCGGCGCCGCGTCCACGCATCCCGACGACATGGCGTTTTGGCAATACACTTCGGGATCCACGGGCGCGCCGAAAGGCGCGGTGCATTTGCACCGCGACATGGTGTACGCCGCGGACGTTTACGCGATCCCCACGCAGCGGCTCACGCCGGAAGACCGCATTTTCTCGGCGTCGAAAATGTTTTTTGCTTATGGATTGGGGAACTCCCTCTTTTGTCCCCTGCGCGCCGGAGCGAGCGCCCTGCTCGCGCCCGAGCGTCCGACGCCGGAAATGTGTTTGCGTACCATCGAATCGGAGCGTCCCACGATTTTCTACGCCGTGCCGACACTCTACGCCGCGATCCTGAATCATCCGGGCAATTACGACACGTCGTCGCTGCGTCTGGCGGTGTCGGCCGGTGAAGCGCTTCCCGCGGAAATCTTCCGGCGCTTCCAAGACCGCTTCGGTGTGGAAATCATCGACGGCATCGGCTCGACGGAGATGGCACACGTTTTCATCAGCAACCGTCCGGGCGAGTGCCGTCCCGGGTCAAGCGGACGATTGGTCGACGGTTACGACGCGCGCATCGTGGACGAGGCCGGCTGCGATGTGGCCGACGGCGAGATCGGCAACCTGCTGATTTCGGGCGGCAGCGCGGCGGCGTTCTACTGGCGCAAGGCGGCGCAAACGCGCTCCACGATGCTCGGCGAATGGTTGCGCACCGGCGACAAATATCGCCGCGACGCCGACGGATACTATTGGTACTGCGGACGCTCCGACGACATGATGAAGTCGAGCGGGCAATGGGTGTCACCGGCCGAAGTGGAAGGCGCGCTGCTCGAACATCCCGCGATTCTGGAGTGCGCGGTCGCGGCGGTCGCGGGCGATGACGGTGTCGCGCGGCCGCGCGCGTTTATCGTTTTGCGCGACGCCGCCACCCAGCCGAGCCAAGAAGCGTTTCGCGAGTTCCTTCGCGCGCGCATCGCGCACTTCAAAGTACCGCACACTTTCGAAGTCGTCACGGAATTGCCGAAAACGGCGACCGGAAAGATTCAGCGCTTCAAGCTTCGCGAGCAAGGTCCGCGCTAGAGAGTGGTGTCTCAGTTTGAATTTCTAGCGGCTCCGCCGCCCTGTAGTTTGGACATTTCTCGTGCCACGTTGGCGAGCGTTCGGTTACATTCTGTCCCCGAGCCTGCGCAGCAGGCGGTACAACGTTAGCCCCAGGCGTCAGCCTGGGGGAAACCCAGCAGCAACAATGAGCCTGCGAAGCGGGCGGCACAAACGCTTCACCATTTTGGCCGTCAGGTCCACACGTGTTTCTCTTCGAACTCGATTCCGTGCGCGCCACAACTCTCTCGGGACTCGTCCTCGAAGGCCATGCTTCGATGGTGCTGCTGCTGGCGCCTGGCAAGGTGTTTGTGCCGCCAGCTTCGCAGGCTCGTTCTGTTGGTCCGTCTTCCCCAGGCTCACGCCTGGGGCTAACGTTGTATCGCCTGCGATGCAGGCTTAGGGGACGCCGTCTTCCACCGCAAGTCGCCTGCTACGCAGCAAGGTGGCTCCAGTCCTTCGGAAAGGCAAAGCCTTTCCGCACAAAGTAGCGGCGAAGCCGCTAGAAATCCAAACTGAGACACCATCCGCTAGAGCCAAAGATTACATCTTCCCAATTCCCTCGATGATCGCCGCCAGCGCCTCACGGAATTTCTCGGGCGAATCGGCGTCCATGATTTTCGGCTTCAGCGGTTTCAACAAATCGTGCATCGGGACCGTCTTGTCGTCGAGCGATCCCGGTCCAAAATCACTGTCCGGTATCGTGCCACCGAGTCGCCCCGCGCGGCCGCTACTTACGTCATCGTTCGAATTTAATACCGAAATGCGCGGCGGCGCGCCGGCGGGCGGAAGCAGGTGCGTCATCATCGGCGGATGATAGCGTAGAAAAAAGAATTTGCCGTCGCGCGATCCCTCAATCGCGGCGGGTTTTCCGGCGCGCCCCACCGATCCCGGCGCCGTGAGCATGATAATCACCGGCGCCGCGTCGCCGCGCCGCTCGTCACCCTCGAGATTCGGCCGCACTCGTTTGCGAATTTCCGCCGTCGCGAAGTCGGCGTCTTCGCCGGGCTTCTCGAGAGCATGCACGTCGATCACGTTGGGATTCGATTGGTCGAGTGCCACGCGCAATTCGCTCCATGAAATCGCGCCATCTTGGACCGGCACGGCTACGGCGCGGCGATGTTGCACGTCGAGCAGCGTGATGTTCACCGTGCCGTTGGTCAGCGACATTTGCGCCAGCACCTTCATCCGCGCCACGAGTGCCGCCATCGACTCGCGATAAAACTGATCGCCCGCCTGCGTGCGCGGCAAGTTCACGATCACCTCCACGCGCACCGCACGCTTGGAAGCCACCGAGAGCCGGACGTGGTCCGTGGCGTCGGGATGAAACCACTCTTCGGTCTGTGTTTCCTTGCCCAAAATCTCCGCCGGCGTCATTCGCTCCCACAGATTCGGCAGCGGATCGTTTTTCAATGGCGCCACGTGCACCGACGTACGGCTGAAATCGTGCTCGCCCGTGGCGCGATGCAACATGGCCATCGTGAATTCGTAGTCGCCGGGTATGACTAGCGCGCTGTGCGTGTAGACGAACTCGGCGTGGCGCACGTCGTCGTCCGCTTCGCTCAGCGGAACGTTGGTGTGTCCTTGATAGACGTGGCCGCGGCTGTCTTTGATTTGCAGCAGCATCAGCAAGTCGTCGTCTTTTGTGCTGGAACGCTTGGCGAGATTCTTTCCGTCGATCGTGGCCGTCGCGGTCACCAGGAATCGCTGGTGCTCGTCGAGAACCGGGGACGAAATCTTGGTTCTCCACGGGACTTCCGCGCGATCGCCTTGCGCTTCCCATTGATCGAAGGGAATGGTGGAGAAAATCGCGTCTCGCGCGTCGCCCGGCGGCGCTTGCGCACAGACCGGCAG
This sequence comes from Terriglobia bacterium, assembly GCA_021325275.1. Taxonomy (GTDB): domain Bacteria; phylum Acidobacteriota; class Terriglobia; order JAJPHL01; family JAJPHL01; genus JAJPHL01. The sequence continues at coordinate 44,656 of JAJPHL010000020.1, forward strand.
GGCCATCAGAATCGCGGCCAACCAGACGGGCCGGTGCGGAACGAGCCTGAACATCTACTCTTACTGTAAACTATCCGCATGGATGTGGGCGGACGTCGTAAATCGATAGCCGTCTTCATTACGCTTTGCGCCGTCACCGTCATACTCGCTGTGGCGTTGCAAGTCGGCTGGAGCGTAGTGAATTGGCGCACGGCGTGGATGCTGGTGCTGGGCACGCTTCTGTTTCCGCTGATCATCGCGGGCATCGTGCTGAACACCACGTTCCTGGTGCGCGAAATCCGCCGCAACGAGCAGCACAACAGTTTCATCAATGCGGTGACGCACGAGTTGAAGACGCCGGTAGCGTCGATTCGCTTGTATCTGGAAACGCTGCGCACCCGCAACGTGGACGACGTGCGCCGCCAGGATTTTTACCGCATCATGCTGGAAGATAGCGACCGCTTGCTCGGCACCATCGAGCAAGTATTGCGCGCGGGATCCACCTCGCAGGCCAGCCGCAAGCTGCATCTTACGCCCGTGGACATGCGTGAGATGGTCCGCGATTGCATCGCGCTGGCGCGCACGCGTCACCATTTGCCCGAGGACGCACTCGACTACATCGAACAACTCACCGATCCCGAGCAAGCCACGGTGATGGGCGATCTTGAGGACCTGAAAGCCGCGATTTCCAATTTGCTCGACAACGCCATCAAGTATTCCGGAGAAAACGTGCAAGTGCTGGTGGAAGTGGCCGCCGATCCCAAGGGCGTCACGGTGCGCGTGAAGGATCACGGCGTGGGAATTCCGCGCGACGAACTGAAGCGTGTCTTCGAGCGCTTTTATCGCGTGCCCGGCGCGATGAAATCGCGTGTGCCCGGCGCGGGCTTGGGACTTTCCATTGTGGAGTCGGTGGTGCGCAAGCACGGCGGCAAAGTGGAAGTGTCGAGCGACGGTCACGACCGCGGCAGCACGTTCACGCTGACGTTGCCGGCCATGAAGTAAAACCCGTATGGATCTTCTGTTCGGCTATTCGATTCCCGGCGCTGAATACGATTGGAAACGCGTCTCGAAACCGGCGTGGATCGCCTCGACGGTGTTCTTCATCTTTACGATTTGGATGTATCGTCCCAACGGGACGCCCTATCTCGACGCCGTTCATTTGGTGACGCACGAAGCGGGGCATCCGTTGTTTTCGTATCTCCACAACTACGTTCTTACCGTCGCCGGCGGGACGATTTTCCAACTCTTTGTGCCCGCGGCGCTGACGATTTGGTTTGCCTACACCGGTCAAACCACGGGCACGGCATTTTGCGGGTTCATGTTTTTCAATTCGTTCATCAACATAGGCACGTACATGGCCGATGCCCGCGCGCGCGTGCTGCCGCTGGTGGCGCCGGGCATGTCGTCGGACGAAATTACCGAGCACGACTGGAATACTCTTTTCGAACAAGCAAACCTGCTGCGCCACGACGTACAAATCGGCAACGCGACCAAGTTAATCGGGTACCTTGGAATGGTTGCGATGATCGTGTGGCTGGCATGGATGAAAAAGAATCTCGACGAAAACGCTGAGTGATGGCGCGGGGTGAAATATGGGGCACTCTCTGGACGGACAAGTTGCACTGGTGACCGGCGGCGCGCGCGGTTTGGGCTACGACATTTCCCGCGCCTTGATCGCGGAAGGCGCGACGGTGGTGATGATGGCGCGCGATCCCAACATCACCGCTGCGGCCGCGGCGGAATTGGGAGCGGTCGCGATGCCGGGAAGCGTGACCAGCGAACAAGATGTCGCGGGCATTTTCGCCGCGATCAACGAACGCTTCGGCCGTTTCGACATTTTGGTGAACAACGCCGGCATCGGCGGGCCGGCCGCGCCCGTGGAGCAAGTCACCGCCGCGCAGTGGTCGGAAGTGATCGATATCAACTTGACCGGCGCGTTCCTCTGCGCGCGCGAAGCGGTGAAGATGATGAAGCCGGCGCAACGCGGACGCATCGTGAATATTTCTTCGATGGCGGGACGCATCGGCTACGCGCTGCGCTCGCCCTACGGCGCGTCGAAGTGGGGCATGATCGGATTTTCGCGCGCGCTGGCGGCGGAACTGGGCGCCTACAACGTTTGCGTGAACTCCGTGCTGCCCGGCGCGGTGGAAGGCGATCGCATCGACCGCGTGATTCGCGATCGCGCGGCCGCGATGGACGTGCCGGAATCCGCAGTGCGCGGCGATTACGTAAAGGCTGCCGTGCTGCGCCGCATGGTGCGCGCTTCCGATATTTCCGCGATGGTGGTTTTCCTGTGCGGCGAAGGCGGTGCGAATATCACCGGTCAAGCGATTGAGATCAGCGCCGGCAGTTACCTATAGCCCAAAGATTTTGTCACCGCAGAGACGCAGAGGAGGCAGAGAAAACCAACTCGGAGTTTTTCTCTGCGTCTCTGCGGTGAAAAAAACCGCCGGTATTACTTTGCGAATCGCTTGAAGAAACTCGCGTCCTTCCACTTCGGACGTTCCGCGCGATCCGCGACCGTCGCCGCGATTTCTCCCAGAACGCGATTGAAATCGGCGGCGGCCTGCTTGTCGACCGGTTGTTGCAAATCATCCGACGGCGCGTGATAGCGTTCCGCGATCCATTTGCGTGAAATCTCCGCTTGCGGCGAGCCGGGCTCGTAGCCGTCCTTAAACGCCAGCGACGGAATCCCTTTGCGAATGAAACTGTACTGATCGCTGCGCACGAAGCGATTGCGTTGAGGCTCGAGATCGGCCTGCACCGCGACACCCGCTTGCTTCGCGACTTCGCGCGCCACATCACCCAGGTCCGATTCATCGAGCCCCAAAACCATCATGATTTTGAACGGAAACAGCGGCAGAAACATGTCCATGTTCAAGTCCGCGACGATCGGTCCGTTCACGGTGGGATGGGCCGCGTAATAGCGCGATCCGAGCAAGCCTTTCTCTTCGCCGGTCACGGCGACGAAAACGATCGAGCGCTTGAACGCGCGCTTGCGATCGTGAAAACTCTGCGCCATGTCGATGAGTGACGCCACGCCCGACGCGTTGTCCATGGCGCCGTTGTAGATTCTGTCGCCGTTAATGGGCTGCCCGATGCCCAAGTGGTCGAGATGCGCGGAAATCGCCACAAATTCGTTTTTCAATCGCGGATCCGTCCCCGGCAGCACGCCCGCGACGTTTTGCGACGTAACCTGCGACGTTTCCATTTTCACGCGGGAGCGAATCGTGCCGGGAATCGCGAAATGCGGTAACGCTTCCCCGCGATCCGCAATCGCCAGCAGTTCGGCGATGGTGTGTCCGCTGCCTTCCAGCAATTTGTCGGCGTGCTTGGCGTTGAAGTTCACGGCGATCTTCATCCCGTCGCCTTCGTTCAGCGCCGCTTCGGCCAAACTCATCGCCGGTTGCAGGCGCGCGAGCGTGGCGCGTTCCCACGGAACGTCGGTGATCTTCGGGTTGGCGATCGTGATCGTGCCAACGGCGCCCGACGCCTTCAGAAACTGTCCGCGCTCGCCGGCGGAAGAAAAATGGGCCAGCAACGGTCCCGGAATTTGCTTCGGTCCGCCGGTGATGTACACCACGACTTTGCCTTTCAGAGGCAGACCTTTGAAATCGTCGAAGGAAAGATCGGGAACCGTGAGTCCATAGCCGACAAAATAAAGCGGCGCCTCCGCCGCCGGAGCGGGTGCGCCGCGCGCCGCGATGTTGGCCTCTTCACCGAGCTTCAGTGCTTCCGCTTTGCCGTTGCGCACCAGTTCCAGGCTCGATTGCTCTTCGATCACTTTACGCACGTCGAATTTCACCGGCTGGATGAATCCGTTTTTTCCGGATGTGTCGCCTGCGGGTTGCAGTCCCGCCGCGGCGAATTGCTGCGCGACATATTCGGCGGCCTTGCGATGTCCTTCGCTGCCCGTGTTGCGACCCTCGAGGTCGTCGGAAGCGAGAAACGAGACGTGCTTCCACCAACGATCGGCGTCTTGCGCGCGCGCCAGGACAAAGCAGCCGGCCAGCATCAAGGTCGAGAGGAGAATGCGCTTCATGGTCTCATTTGTATCACGGCGGATTGAGCCAGAAAAAGACAAAGGATACAGAGAGCGAATCGGTTTTCTTTGTGTTCTTTGTGTCTTTGTGGTTCAATGCACTCTTGCCCGCTCCCGCGCTCGCTCGACGCCTCGGGTTGTTCGACGCCACCATGATCGTGATGGGCGGCATCATCGGCTCGGGCATCTTCATCAATCCTTACGTTGTGGCGCGGCAGGTTCACACGCCATTTCTGATTTTGGGCGCGTGGATTTTCGGCGGCGCGGTGGCGTTGGCCGGCGCGTTCGTTTACGCGGAGCTCGCGGTGCGCGCGCCCGCGGCGGGTGGACAGTACGCGTACTTGCGCGACGCGTTTCATCCGTCGGTGGCGTTTCTCTATGGTTGGGCGTTGCTTCTGGTGATCCAAACCGGCGGCATGGCGGCGGTCGCGGTGACGTTCGCCCGATATTTCCTGGAACTCACGGGCTGGCACGCGCCCGAGCGCCTGGTGGCGGCGATCGCGCTCGCGGTGCTTACGGCCGTGAATTGTCTCGGCGTACGCGCCGGCGCGCGGGTGCAGAATTTTTTGATGCTCACGAAGATCGGCGCGATCGTCGGCATGGTGGCGTGCGGATTTTTCTTTGCGCATCCGGCGTCGAGTACCAGCGCGATTCTCGATCGTCCTGTATCGTTCGACTTGCTCACGGCATTCGGCGCGGCGTTGACTCCCGTGCTGTTCGCCTACGGCGGATGGCAAACGGCCAGTTTCGTCGCGGGAGAAATGCGCAGTCCCGAGCGCGACTTGTCGCGCGGCGTGCTGATCGGCGTGCTGGGCGTGATCGCGCTCTACGTGTCTGTCAGCTTTGTCTGCTTGCATGTGCTCGGTGCCGAAGGGCTCGCGGCCACCATGACGCCCGCGACGGCGGTGATGCGCGCGGCGCTGGGCGATCGCGGGGCGGCGTTGATCGCGGCGGGCATCGCGATTTCGACGCTCGGTTTCTTGAGTCAAGGGATGCTCACCGCGCCGCGCGTGTATCACGCGATGGCCGTCGACGGCGTGTTTTTCAAACGCATCGCCGGCGTGAACGCGCGCACGGCCGCGCCCGTAGCGGCGATTATTCTGCAAGGCGTGTGGGCGATCGTCGTCGCCTGCTCGGGAAAGTACGAACAGATTCTCAACTATGTGGTGTCGGTCGATTTCATTTGGTTCGGCTTGACCGGCTGCGCCCTTTTCGTTTTTCGCAAACGCGATCCCGATGCCGCAGGCTATCGCGCGCCGGGACATCCTTTCACCACGCTCTTTTTCACAGCGTGTTGCTGGTTGGTGGTGATCAACACGATCTTCAAGTATCCTGAGAATAGCTTGATCGGCATTGTGATTCTGCTGACGGGAATCCCGGTGTATTTCCTTTGGAAAAGAAAATCATGACGACGCGCACGATGAGTTCGGAGTACATGCTGTGGGCGAAAACGCAGCAAGCCGCGCGATTCACGCTGGCAGTGAGTGGAATGCCGTCGCTGAAACTCGCGGATCTCGGTGCGACGCTCGACGACCTGGAGCTATCGCGCCCCGGCGCGTACGGATACCCCCCGTTGCAAGAGGCGCTCGCCGCGAAATGCGGCGTCTCGGCCGATTGCGTCGTCGCGGCGGAAGGCACGTCGTTCGCGAATCATCTGGCGATGGCCGCGATCATCGAAGCGGGCGATGAAGTGTTGTGCGAGCATCCGGTATACACGCTGCTCACCGACACGCTGGCGTATCTCGGCGCGCAGATTCGTTTGTTCGATCGCCCGGCGGAAAACGGCTTCGACCTCGACCCTGAACGCATCGAACGCGCCCTCACGCCGCGCACGAAATTGATTTGTCTGACGAACCTGCACAATCCTTCGAGCAGTTTCATGCCGGAAGAAACGCTTGCGCATGTCGGCGCCATCGCCAGGAAAGCCGGCGCACGCGTGCTTGTCGACGAAGTGTATCTTGATGCGGTGTGGGAGCCTGCTCCACGCTCCGCGTTTCACCTGGGCCCTGAATTTGTAACAACGAATTCGCTCACCAAGATCTACGGACTTAGCGGACTGCGCTGCGGATGGATTCTCGCGGAACCGGAACTGGCGCGACGCATGTGGCGATTGAACGATTTGTTCGGCGTGAACGCCGCGCATCCCGGTGAGCGCTTGAGCGTGGTCGCCCTGCGCAAGCTGCCGGAAATCGCTGGGCGTGTTCGTGCCTTGCTGGAAACGAATCGTGCGCTGCTGAACGAATTCCTCGCGTCGCACGAGGAAGCGATCGAATGCCGGCCACTACAATTCGGCACCGTCTGCTTCCCACGCCTGCGCCGCGGAAACGGCGATGCCTTCTGCGCCATGCTGCGCGAACGCTTTGAAACGTCGATTGTCCCAGGCCGCTTCTTCGGAATGGCTGGTCACTTCCGTCTCGGGATCGCCCAGGATACCGCGCAACTCCGCGAGGGTCTCAGCCGATTAGGCGAAGCACTGCGCAGCCACTCTGCGATATAATCAAAAAAACTAGGGCTCGAGCGGTTGAATTTAGGAGGGGGACCATGCGCTCGAGAATTGCACTTGCCACTTTGCTTTTGACACTCGCCGCCTGCGGGAAGAGCGACGACGTACTCGCCAACGACATCAAAGCCAAGCTGTTTTCCGATCCGGACCTGAAGGCCGCCACGCTCGACGTGTCGGTGAAGAGCGGCGTGGCCACGGTCGCCGGATCGGTTTCGCAACCGGCGCTGAAGCAGCGCGCGTTGCAACTGGCGCAATCGGAGCCCGGCGTGAAGAGCGTCAACGATCAAGTCAGCGCGCCAGGATCGCCACCCGCGGGCGCGCCGGGAGCACCTCCGCCCACCGAGCAGCCGGTGACGGCGCAGATTCCCGCGGACACATTGCTGCCGGTCCGCACCGAGCGCGCGATCGATTCGTCGCTCGATCACGCCGGCCAAACGTTTCCGGCGTCGCTCTCCGATCCCGTGGCGGTCGCCGACTTCGTGCTGCCGCGCGGCACGCCGCTGACCTTATTGCTGGCGCTCGATAAGCGCGCCGGACACTTCAAGGGCCGCAGCGAAGTGGAAGTCACGTTAACCGGCCTCACGTTTCAGGATCAGAACTATCAGATCGCCAGCACCTACGTGGATGAGCGCGGAAAATCGCGCGGCAAAAACACCGCGGTGAAAACGGGAATCGGCGCGGCAGCCGGCGGGATACTAGGCGGTGTTTTCGGTGGCGGGAAAGGTGCGGCCATCGGACTTGCGGCCGGCGCCGGAGCGGGAGCAGGATCGAACTTTTTCACACATGGACAAAAGGTTCGCATCCCCGCCGAGGCGCGACTCGATTTTCGTTTGCGCGACCCCGTGACAATTACGTATTACCGGAGTAAGCTGGCACCTACCAGCAATGCGCAATGACAAAACTTTCTCCTTTGTAATCACGGTTGCACTGCTCGCGCTGCAAGCCGGCTTGATCCCCGCTCACGCGGCGGACTGGCCGCGATTTCGTGGACCGAACGGCTCGGGCGTCGCCGACACTTCGGCGCTGCCCGATTCGATTGGTCCCACGAACAACGTGATTTGGAAAACCTCGTTGCCGCCGGGACACTCGTCGCCGGTGTTGAGCGGCGATCGCATTTTCCTCACCGCGTTCGAAGGCGACAAGCTTTTCACGATTGCCCTGGATCGCAAGACGGGCAAGATTCTATGGCGCAAGGAAGCGCCGCGCGACCGCCACGAGAAAATGTTCGAACAGAATAGTCCGTCGTCGCCGACGCCGGTGGCCGACGGCCGCAACGTTTATGTTTTCTTTGGCGACTTCGGACTGCTCTCCTACGATTTCGAAGGCAAGGAGCGTTGGAAGATTCGCCTGGGACCGTTCGATAGCATCTACGGCATGGGAGTCTCGCCGATTCTGGCGGGCGACAACGTGATCCTGGTAATCGATCAGAGTCACAATTCCTTCGCCGCGGCTTATTCCCAAGCGGACGGAAAACAAGTGTGGAAGACTCCGCGGCCCGAAGCATTGAGCGGACCCGCCACGCCGATCCTGTACCGTCCTCGATCGGGCGGCATGCAGATTCTCGCGCCTGGGTCGTTCCGCTTGGACGCCTACGACGCGGCGACGGGAAAAATCGTTTGGTGGGTGGAGGGCTTGGCCTCCGAAATGAAATCGGTGCCGGTGCTCGACGGCGACACGATCTACACCAACGGCTACTCGTCGCCCTTCAACGATCCCGGCAAGCACGTCGAGATTCCGCCCTTCCCGGAAATGCTGGCAAAATACGACGCCAACAAAAATGGCACGCTGGAGGAATCGGAAATGCCGGCGGGTCCGATGAAACAGTTCTTTTCCTTCGAAGATCTCGACAACGACGGAAAAGTCACCGACAAAGAGTGGACCATCTTCCAAGCCACGATGGCGGCGGAGAACGGACTGTTCGCTCTGCGCGCGGGCGGCTCGGGCGACATGACGTCCAAGGCGCTGATCTGGAAATATCAGCGCTCGATCCCGCAGCTTCCCTCGCCGTTGCTCTATCGTGGCGTGCTTTACATGATCAACGACGGCGGCATTCTCACGACGGTCGATCCGGCCACGGGCAAGCCGTTGAAGCAAGGCCGTCTGCGCGGCGCGGTGGACAAATACTTCTCGTCGCCGGTGGCGGCCGACGGGAAAGTTTTTTTCGTGGGCAATTCCGGCGTCGTGACGATCCTGAAAGCCGGCGCGGATCAGGAAATCCTTTCCGTCAACGAGCTCGACGACCAGTGTTTTGCGACGCCGGCGATCGCCGACGGCCGCATCTACATCCGCACGCGCGGCACGCTTTATTGTTTCGGCTTGTAAGAGCAAGAAAAAGCAACCGCCGATAAACGCCGATGAACGCCGATAGGAGGCGTCGAGGGCCGGCGCGCCGCGTTGATCTTATCTGCGTTTATCGGCGTTCATCGGCGGTTGCTTTTTTTGTAAGCGCCTTCGAGATAGTGCCAGCGCCAGCAATACCACGATCCGACTGTCGCGTAGGGACTCCACTTGGCGGCAATCTTGCGCATACGCGTTTTGTCGGGCAATTTGCGCAGCCCGTAAATCCTTTGCATCGCGGTGCGCACGGCGAGATCATCGTGCGGGAAAACGTCGGGACGGCCGAGCGAGAAAATCAGGAACATTTGCGCGGTCCAAACGCCGATGCCTTTCACCGCGATCATCCGCTCGATGACCACTGCGTCGGAAAATCTTCCTAGTTGATTCAGCGGCAATTCGCCCGATTGAACCTTTCCCGCCAGGTCAAGAAGGTACGCGATTTTCTGGCGCGAGCATCCGCATTCGCGTAATCCTTTTTCCCCGAGACGCAGAATCGACGCGGGCGTAATCCCAGCGGGCTTGCATCGCGCGGCGATGCGCATGCGGATCACTTTGGCAACATGCGCGGAAATTTGCTGCGCAAGAATCGCGCGGACCAGCGCGCCGAAGCGATCTTGCCGGCGCTGCAGCAGGCATGGTCCCGCGCGCTCGATCCATGCGGCCATGATGGGGTCGGCGGTGCGAAGATGCGCGATGCCGGCTTCACGAATGTGACGTTTCATGCGATCTCTAGGAACGCGGCGGAAGTAAGAATGCGAATGCCTTCGAATGGGTCAAGCACCAAGAGGTCATCGTCGCCGCTCACGATGCAATCGGCGTGTCCGCTCGTAGCAAGATCGAGAAGCATGTTGTCTTTGGGGTCGCGGCAAACTTTGTGTTTCCGCTCCACCGAGACCCATTCCGTCCTCGCAACGAGTTCGTCGAGGAAGCCCAACACCTTTTCCTCGGTAAAGTACTTTCGCAACTTGGGGCGGTCCAATACTGCTCTCAACTCCCGCCATAAATCGATAGACATCAACACGGTGTGCCTTTCGCTCGCCACCTTTAGAGCGCGAGCGGGCGTTGAATGAGGAGACATGGCGGCACTCACCAACACGTTTGTGTCGAAGGGCGCTCGCACCGCATTACTTTTCGTCGAGGATTTCTTGAAGAAGCTCGGGAGTCAACCCGCGCGCTTGTGCTTCTTTGCCGATTTCGTCCATCAGGGCAAAGAACTCCTCATTCGACAGGCGTCGGCCCTTACGGTGCCTCCGGACGTCAACTGCGACGTCGAACGCAACCGCCTCGAGTTCTTCAGGTGACAGTTCGCGAAACCTCTTCGCGGTTTCTGGATCCACCGGGATGGAAATGGTTTCCTGCTCCATGGCTACAGTATATACCTGCTCAAATCCTGGTCCTTCACCACGTCGGCGAGCTGTTTCTGCACGTAGGTCGCGTCGATCTTTACGGTTTTCTTCTTCAGGTCCGGGCCCTCGAAGCTGATCTCGTCCAAAATCTTTTCCATGATCGTGTGCAGACGGCGCGCGCCGATGTTTTCGGTGCTTTCGTTCACCAGCGCCGCGAAACGCGCGATCTCATTCAGCGCGTCGTCCGAAAAACTCAGCTTGATTCCGTCGGTTTCGAGCAGCGCCGTATATTGCTTGATCAGCGCGCTCTGCGGCTCTTTCAAAATCCGTACGAAATCCTCCACCGATAGACTCTTCAACTCCACGCG